>JBMYRW010000035.1:0-26204 GCA_049602735.1 Thermoplasmatota archaeon | reverse complement strand
GAGTTCCTCCGGGTCCACTTCCGCCAGGTCGCCGTAGAAGCGGGAGGCGTCCATGAAGCGCTTGCCCAGGACGTCGAGGCGGGGCTCATCGAAGGCGTCGCCGCTCCAGAACATCAGCCGGATGCCCGGTTTCTGGCGACTGAAGCCCACGATGGGGTTGCTGTCCAGGAACCACACCGGGTGGCCATGCCAGAAGCGGCTCTCCGCCTCCGACAGGCCCGCCTCGATGGCGTCCGCCAGTGCCTGGCAGATCGCCTGGTCGCCGGGCGCCTGGCGTGCGATGTAGGCTGCGGCGTCCGGGTGCATGGACCTCCCCTACGCGGCCTCCTGGAAGGCGGCCTCGAGGGTGGCCAGGTCCAGTCGTTTCATCGGGTGGAAAGCCTCCACGACGGCGGCGATCTGTTCCGGGGTGCCGGCTCGAAGCATCTCCTGAAGGCGTCGCGGCGTCACCTGCCATGGCATCCGGTACCGGTCGTTGACCCAGCCGCAGCGCTCCGCGTCCGGTTCGGCGGAGAGGGCATCGCTCAGCGCGTCCATCTCCTCCTGGGTGTCACATTCGACCAGCCAGCTGATCGCCTGTTGGAAGTCCACGTTGTGTTCGTAGGGGTCGTCCGTGGCGGCGAGCCACGTGCCGCCGATCTGGTAGTCGGCGAACATGAGCCCCTTGCCCTCGCCCTCGGCCCACGGGACCGTGATGCCCCGCTTGCCGCTGAAGGCCGCCACGTAGTGTTCGATCGCCTCGTCGGCCAGCCCTTCGCGGTCGTCGCTGAACATCATGGCGGGTACGACAAACGGCCGCGGATCGCCGTCCGGGTCCGTGAGCATGAGCTGCCAGTCGAAGCCGTACTTGTCGGCCACCCAGCCGAAGCGCTCGGCGAACGGGTACTTGTCCAGCGGCATCCGGACCTCGCCTTCCTCCGTCAGCTTCGCCCAGAGGGCATCCAGGTCGTCCGCGGTGCGACCAGCGGCGGGGTCGAAGTTGACGATGAACGACACCGACGGTTTCGGCGTGAACATCGGGCCTCCGTCGAGGGCCGCGAACGGCTGGCCGCCGAGTTCGAACTCCACCATGTCGCAGGCGATGCCCACTGCGGCCGACGCGACGTGGCCCTCGTGGGTGATACGGCTGTCGGGGAAGGCGTCGATGTAGAACCGAGCCGCCTCCCGGCAGCCTTTCTCGAACCAAAGGTACGGGATGATAGGGCCGATCGCCATGTGGCCCCCTAGGCCTCCGCAGCGATGAGGGCTTCCCATCCGGCGGCCAGGTTCTCCAGGGCACTGCCCCAGCCCATCTCGGCGCCCTTGGCCCAGTTCGGGTCGGGGATGCCTTCGTGGCGGATCGTCACCTGCGTCGCGGCGGCGCCGTCCACCTGGGCGTCTTCGAACAGGAACGACACGACCGTCTCCGGCCCCGTGCTGCCATCCGGCATACCGGGCGCTTCCGTGCGCACGATGCGCTCGCCATCCTCGATCTTCTTGTAGACGCCGACGATCTTGTGGCCGCCCTGGGCGGGGTCGGCACCGGCGGGGCACATGCTGTACTCCATGGCGCCGCCGACGCGGGGCTCGAACGTGTGGAGGACCATCTGCATGCGCTTGCCGTCGGGGCCGGTGGGCGCGAAGTGCTCCATGATGCCGGTCTTCTGGAGGAACGCCGCGAAGACGCGGTCGCGCGGGGCAGCGATGGTGCGGGTCACCTCGAGGCTGTGGGTCTCCATCAGTCGTCACCGTCCACGGGGACGTCGCCGTCCGGGATGTCGGGGACCACGAGCATCTCCAGAAGCTGCAGGGACTCCTGCCAGCCAGCGGTGGCGAACTCCTTGGGCATGGCGTCCGGGAGCCCCGCCTGGGTGATCGTGACCTGGGTGCCGATGGCGGTGGGCTCCAGGTCGACGGTGACCATCATCTCGCCCTGCATAGCCTCGCCGGCGGACTCGTCGAAGGCGTCGGTCCAGCGGATGCGGCTGTGTGGCGTGATCTCGACGTACTTGCCGCCGAAGGAGTGTTCGGTACCGGTGCCCAGGTTGCGGAAGCTCATGCGGTAGACGCCGCCCACCTCTGCCTTGTGTTCGTACATCTTGCCCACGAAGCCGTGCGGAGGGTTCCACTTGACCATGGCGTCGGGGTCGAGGAACGCCGCGAAGACGCGTTCCGGCGGGGCTTGGATGTGGCGGTGGAGTTGCAGGGTCTGGGGCATGGTTCACTTCCGTTGGGGGGCTTTGGTCTCGGGGATGGGTGCTTCAGCGGCGGCCTGGACCGCGTCAAGGACGTCTTCCCAGAAGACCCTGTATTGGAGGGTCCAGGAGAAGACGGTCGAAAGCGGCGCGGCCTGGAGGGCGCAGATGCGCAGGCGGCCGTCCTTGGTCTGGGTGAGGAGGCCGGCGTCCTCCAGCACGCGCAGGTGCTGGCTGATGGCGGGCTTCGACACGTCGTGGGGGGCCGCGAGGTCGCTGACGGTGCGTTCGCCGTGGGCCAGCTGCTCGATGATCGCCCGGCGGATGGGGTGGGCGAGGGCGGAGAACACCGCGTCGAGGTCGGGGGCTGGCCGTTGGTTAAGCACTTGCTTATGCATTAGCCGGCGCATTAGTTAAGGATATCCTTACCCATTCGGGGAGGGGGCGTTCTCGCCACTGCTGCACGCGAGGCAACGTTCATCGCCCGAGGGCCCCATCCCGCTTCGACCGGGCCACCGCGCCCGGAGGACCTTCCATGAAAGCCGCACTCGCTGTTGCCATGATGCTCGCCCTCGGACTCGCCGCCGTCCCCGCCGCCGAAGCGGCCCCCGTCTGCGTCACGCACCCCTGTGGCCCCAACCCCGTAGGCGTCGTGATGGGCGTCGGCGCCCGCGCCGTGGACACCGCCGAGGGCGCCATCTGCTTCGTCGGCGGCCTGGCCGACCTCAACTGCGCCTAGCACCCATCCGGGAACCCAAGGCGAACCTGTTCTACCCCCTCGAACACCTCCCCCGCTCCCCTTTTATCGCGCCTCCTGGTGGGCGGCCCGATCCTCATGGTCCGAATCGCAGTCCTGGTCAAGATGGCCCCGGACGTCACCCAGCTGAAGATCGACCCCGCCACGCAGCAGCCCAAGATGCAGGGCCTGCCGTGGAAGGTCAGCGACTTCGACAAGCACGCCGTGGAAGCGGCCGTCAAGCTCAAGGAAGCCGGCCAGGCCGAGAAGATCACCGCCTACAGTTTCAACGGCGGCCCCCAGGCGGCCAACCTCGTCAAGGAAGTCCTCGCCATGGGCTGCGACGAAGCGGTCCTCATCAAAGGCGCCCCCGCCGACGGCGGCGGCACGGCCAAGGTGCTCGCCAAGGCGATCGAGGCCGACGGCGGTGCCGACCTGGTCTTCGCCGGCGAGGTCTCCATCGACCGCGTCGCCGGTGAGGTCGGCAGCCGCGTGGCCGCCCTGCTCGGCATGCCCAGCCTCTACAACACGCAGGAAGTCGTCGGCATCGAAGGTGGCGCCCTGGTGGCCCGCCGCGACGGCATGGAAGGCTCCGAGTCGGTCAGCGTGCCGTTGCCCGTGGCCGCGACCATGAACGACGAGATCAACCACCCCCGCCTGCCGGCCCTCATGCAGATCCTGCAGGCCGGTAAGAAGCCCATCCGCGAGATCACCACCGACGACCTCGGCCTGGGCGAAGCGGACCTCCCCCGTGTCATGAAGATGACCGGCAACAAGGCCCCCAAGCAGGACCGCAAGAACATCCTCTTCGAAGGTGACGACGCGGCCACGCAACTCGTTGCGGCCCTCAAGAAGGAGGGAGCCCTGTGAAAGTGTTGGCCTTCAGCGCCGACCCGGCGCTGCACACCGAAGCGATCGCCAAGGCCAACGAGCTGGGCGAAGCGATCACCGTCGACGCCGCCAGCCTGCCCGACCAGGACACCGCCACCCTCGCCGCCGCGGTCGCCCAGATCGCCGAGGCCGAGAACGTCGACCTGGTCCTCCTTGGCGCCAGCAAGAAGGGCAAGGACGTCGGTCCCCGTGCCGCCGGCCTGCTCGACTGGGCCTACGCCGCCGAAGTGCAGAGCCTCGAACACGGCGAGAGCGGCTGGACGACCACCCGCATGGTCCTCTCCGGCAACAGCAAGGCGACCTACACCATGGGTGCGAAGGCCGTCGTCACGTTCACCGCCAAAACGTTCGAAGGCCTCCCGGCCGGCGAAGCCCGCCCCGTGGCCGCCAGCGGCCTCGAAGCCAGCAAGGTCCAGGTGACCGGCACCAGCGGCGGAGCCGATGGCGACTTCGACCTCTCCAGCGCCACCTACGTGGTCGGCGTCGGTCGCGGCTTCAAGGACCAAGCGGACATCAAGCTCGCCGAGGACCTGGCGGCCAAGCTGCCCGGCGGCGCCGTCGGTTGCAGCCGCCCCATCGCGGCCGACCTGAAGTGGCTCGGTGAAGAGCACTGGATCGGCCTCTCCGGCCACGAGATCAAGCCGAAGATCTACTTCGCCAGTGGTGTCAGCGGCCAGATCCAGCACGTCGCAGGCATCCGCGGCAGCAAGCTCATCGTCGCCATCAACACGAACAAGGACGCCCCCATCTTCCAGGTGGCGGACTACGGCATCGTGGGCGACCTCTACAAGCTGCTGCCGGAGATCGCGGGCCAACTCTAGCCGCTCATCGCAGCAGGACCAACGCGGGGGCTTCGGCGCGCAGCGCCGAACGCCGCCGGAACGATCGACCTTTTCGAAGGTCGCTGTACAGCTGCTGCCTGAGATCACGGGACAGCTCTGAAACCCGATTGGCCCAGGGCCACTCGGGCCTCCTTCCCCCTTCCCTCTCCTGTTCTGTACCCCTTCGACTCCAATTGGAGCCAGCGGCAGCTCGGCTCTTTAAGTACTCTGAGCGCGGAACCCTATCCTATGCGCCGCAACACGCTGTTCATCGGCCTGCTCACGACCGCCCTCATCGCCGCCTCCGCCCCTGCGGACGCCGCTGTCTTCGTCAAGCTTCCCGGCGTCGAAGGTGAAGTGACGGAGGACCGCGAAGGCAACCCCGACGGAGCCACCGTCCTTTCGGAAGGGGGCGCCGGGGACGAGACCCGTGCCACCGCCATCGAGTACGGCCTCATCGCCGCCCTCCACCACGACCCTGGCAGCACGGAGGACCCCTGGGAGTTCGACATGGGTCTGACCGCCGGCACGCCCAGCGCCGCCGACTCTTTCTTCGACGTGTGGATCGAAGTGGACGTCAACCCGGCCAGCCCGGACTCCTTCTTCGACATCGCCCTGCACGCCGGCAGCCCCCAGGACCCGGCGCGCCCCAGCGATGACACCGTCGAGGAAGAGGCCGAGACCCCGGTGGGCCGCGCCAAGCTGACCTACGTGCCGCTTGACCTCGGATATTTCTTCTAGGCAAGTGGACGACGAGCGTTCGTCGATCTTCCTTCTTCCTCTCTTGCCCTCCCCTGTTCTCGGGCCCCCCGACCCCACCACCACCATCACCTCACCACCATGATGGTCCCAATGGCGGTCGTGGGTCAGCATTGCTGTTGCGTGGCCTCCTTTTGGCCGCCCCGCTGCACCCGAGCGACTCCGACCGGAGCCATCCGTACTTCAGCGCCCTAAGTACCCTGGCGTCTCACCTGGACCTATGCGCCGCAACACGCTGCTCGCAGGCCTGCTCACGACCGCCCTCCTGGCCGCCTCCGCCCCCGCAGACGCCGCCGTGTTCCTGAAGCTCCCTGGCGTCGAAGGTGAAGTCCACGACGACAACCATGCGAAGTGGATCGAGGTCCTCTCCTACGGCGACGTGGAAGAGGACGAGACGACCAGTGTCACCCTCGAGTACCTGGTCCTCATGACCGCCCAGACGAGCCCCGACGGCACGACGGCCGGCGGCGACTTGGACGGCGATGGCGAAGTCGGCCTTCCTGACTTCAACCTCGTCGGCTTCGATGTCGACGGCGGCGCCACGGCCACCTCCAACGGCGGCAACCCCGTCCAGCTCTACACCCCCACGACCGTCCACGTCTCCGCGGATTCGTTCTTCGACATCTTCGTGGAAGCCAACGTGGATTCCACGGGCGGCCGCAACGGCGACTCGTTCTTCGACATCTTCATCGAGGACGACTGGCGCAACCACGATGACGCCGGCGGCTCCGAGGGCGAGACGACGCACCACGAGATCGCCACCCCGGCCGGAAGCGTCAGCACGACGAGCCGCGACCGCTTGATCGTCAGCAACATCGGCTCCAGCGGCGCGGACGGCTAGTCCGACCTGTGATGCCCTTCTTCCCTTTCCTTTCGATTCCCGGACTTTTCTTGCTGCGACCCTACAGGTGCAGCACCGGCACACTCAGATCCACCATGAAGGCGATCAACAGGAAACCGAGGTACTGGATGGTGTACAGGAAGAACGTGCGGTACTTGGCCGGTTCATGCTCCGTGAGGAGCTTGACGGCGCGGAAGCTGCGAGACCCTTACGACGGTGGGCAGAGGTCATCCAGCGAATAGTGCGGATCGAACGCACTTACGTAAAACGGACGCCCCGAGGGGGTGTAGTAGGGCCTGGCGTCATAATAAAGCCATATTTTCTGTTTATGACTTGGATCAAAATTTCGTGCGCCAACGAAACCCTTTTCGACCGTAAAGCGAATTTCGCACCAATAGTTTTTGTCCTGATCTGCGTATTGGACGGGCGGTATTTTCGAGAAAAAGCCACAGATGGACGTGTACCAGTTATACGGACTTTCATCGTTTCTTTCAAGAAATCCTGGCAGAATGGAATAATCCTGTCGAATACGATGCAACGCATCGAGGGCAACACTTTCTGTCGTTTGGCCGCCATCCCCCTCGCAATCTCCGAGGTGTTGATCAGTGAAATACCGCCGCTCATTCGTTTCCAGATTCAAAGCGTAGCCACTTCCCCAGTACTCCACGATCGGAGGCGAATTCAGGTAGCCCTGGACCTTGGATTCGGCGACCCAGCCTGCATCCTGTGGGACACTTGAAAAATCGACCCAGAAACCGTAGAGGTCTTCGTTAACGCTTACTTGAGGAGAAGTGAGCTGGCCCACAGAGAGACCGAATGATTGAGCGCCAAGCCAATCATAGACTTCGTAGGGCAAATCCACCTTCCCTCGAGCGATCATGGTGCCAGCAGGCGGCTGCGTCGAGGACTGCCCAGCGGCCTGCGCCACGAACAGCGCCACGACGAAGAGACCGAACAATGGCAACGCGGACTTCATGCCACCAAAACTCCGTGGTTCCTGTTAAGGGTTCGTCCAACCAACGCCCCTGCTAGGCAGCCTTCCTCCTGCGCACTTACAGGTGCAGCACCGGCACACTCTGATCGACCATGAAGGCGATCAGCAGGAAGCCGAGGTACTGGATGGTGTACAGGAAGAACGTGCGGTACTTGGCCGGTTCATGCTCGGTGAGCAGCTTGACGGCGCGGAAGCAGAGCAGGCCGCCCAGGAGTGCTGCGGCGACCAGGTACAGGATGCCGAAGGAGTCGAGGGTGAACACGAGGCCGAAGCTGATGCCGAGGGTCAGGAAGCTGTACGCGACGATCTGCCGGCGCGTGTACGCTTCGCCCTTGACGTTGGGCATCATGGGGTAGTCGGCGGCGGCGTAGTCGTCCTTGTACAGGAGGGCGAGGGCCCAGAAGTGGGCGGGCGTCCAGGCGAACACCAGGAGCGCCATGAGGATGGCGGGGGCGCCGATGCCGCCGGTGACCGCCGCCCAGCCGATGAGGGCGGGGAAGCTGCCGGCGAAGCCGCCGATGACGATGTTCTGGGGTGTCGTGGGCTTGAGCCAGACCGTGTAGACGATGACGTAGTACGCGATCGCCGCGAAGGTGAGTGCCGCGGCGAGCCAGGCCTGCACGAGCGCCAAGGCGGCGACCGAGACGGCGGCCATCACGAGACCGTAGGTGAGCGCGGTGGCGGCGGGCAGGCGGCCACTGGCGACGGGGCGGTCGGCGGTGCGGCCCATGCGGGCGTCCCGGTCCTTCTCCACCACGTTGTTGATGGCCCCGCTGGCGGCGGTGCTGGCGGTACCGGCGACGGTGACGGCCCAGAACTCGGCGGCCGGGGGGAGTCCACCGCTGGCGGCGAACATGGCGGCCCAGGCGACCACGAGCAGCAGCAGGATGATGCGGGGCTTGCTGATGGCGACCAGGTCCTTGGCGAGGCTCATGCGTCTTCTCCGGGGTAGACGGTGCGTACGACGCCGGGTTCGCGGCGCACGAGGGGGGCCACGGTGGGTCGGGGTCGTAGGAAGGCGAAGACGGCCGATGCGACCATCATGCCGAAGAACAGGGTCGCGGTGGCCAGGTGGAGGGTGGTGATGGCGGCCGGGTTGCCCTGGAGGACGGTGGCGCCACCGATGAAGATCTGGATGACCAGCACGATGCCGGCGGTGCCGGGCAGGTAGCGCAGCACGGGGTGGAGTTCGTGGCCGCGCACGGCGAGCCAGGCGAACGCGAAGGCGACGGGGCCAAGCAGGCTGGCGAGGCCGCGGTGGCCCCATTCGTAGAGCACCTGGGCCTGGGTGTACGGCACGTCGCGGCCTTCCCATTGGCCACCGTTCTCACTGGAGGGGAACGGGGGGAGCCATTGGCCGTAGCACTGGGGCCAGTCGGGGCAGGCGAGGCCGCTGCCGGTCGCCTTGACCCAGGAGCCGAGCACCATGAGGGCGAACGTCATGGCGACCACGACGACGCCGAGCCGGCGCAGGAGCTGGATGCGGACCACGGTGTCCATGGGCGCGCGGCGCTCAAGGAGGCCACTTATGAAGCTTCGGGCAAGCCACGCATCAGGCCGGGCAGCCCCATGGCGACCACCAGGGCAAGTCCGCCGAGTACGGCATAGGCGGCTTCCGGCGACGAGGCGAAGGCCCCCGCGATCGGCCCTGCGGCGAAGGTGCCCAGGTAGGCGACGATGTTCTGCACGCCGTGGCCGCGGCCACCGCTGCGCCCTGCGACACGGCTGACCTGACTGGGCAGCACGGCAGAGAGGGTGGCGTGGACGGAGAAGAAGAGCGCCGCGCCCAGGATGAGCCACGGGGAGAGGACGTGGAACGCGCCGGCGGCGGCCAGGAGCGGCAGGCCGATGGCGATGGGTTGCCAGGTGAAGCCGGCTCTGTCGATGGCGCGGCTGGCGCCTCCCATCACGAGCACCGCCACCAGGAGGCCGGGCACCAGGACCTGCCAGCTTGTATCGGGCAGGAAGAACAGAGTGGTGGTGAGGGCGTAGTTGGAGACGAAGCCCGCGGCGGCAAGCGCCAGGACGGGGCGGCTGACCGCGCGGCCTGGCTCTGCCGGGGCTGACGAGGGCGACGGGGTCGCCGCTGCTTCGTCGGTGGCTTCGGAGGCCCGGCGCGGCCACAGGAGGGGAAGCGCGGTGGCAAGGCCCAGCACCGCGGTGGCCCAGAAGAGGCCACGGAAGCCCAGGGCCGGTTCCAGGAGGGGCGCTGCGATGATGCCGGCCATGAAGCCACCGCCGGCGGGGATGCCGACGAACGCCATGGCGGTCGTCCTGCGCTCCGGGGCGACGGTCTCGCCTACGAGCGCCATCGCGGTGCTGCTGATCGCCCCGGCGCCTTGGAGCAGGCGTGCGGCCAGGAGGGTCTCGATGGAGCCTGCGACGGCCGCCCAGGCGCTGCCGGCGACGAACAGGAGCGTGCCGAGCAGCAGGACCGGGCGGCGGCCGATGCGGTCGGAGAGGGCCCCGAGCGGCAGCTGCATCAGGGCGAGGGTGAGGCCATAGGCACCCAACGCCGTGCCGACGAGGACGCTGCTGTCGGTCAGGGTGGCGCCGTGTTCCCGGAAGCCGGGTAGGACAACGCTGAGGCCGAAGACCCGCGCGAAGATGAGGGCGGCCGCCGTGGCCACGACGCCGGCCTCTCGCCTGGTCAACACCATGGGGACTCCACCGAGCGGTCGCTCGGGAGAAGAGGGTCAGCGGGCCGTACCGGATTCGAACCGGCGGCCAGCGGATTAAGAGTCCGCGGCTCTACCTGACTAAGCTAACGGCCCAGGAGGGATTGGCGTCCAGCGCGTCCTACCAAGGTAGGCGCAGGCCGGCCGACTTGGGTGCCCTTCATAAGCGTGACGCCGGGCGCGCGGGAGGACCGGGCGGCCAGTAGCTTCATGTGCCGGACCCCCCTACATTGACCGATGAGTCAAATCAAGCAGTCTTTGATGTCGAAGTCAAAGATGGCTGTATTTGACGCAGACGTCGGTGATGACTGGACCGTCGTCATCGCGGACGTGGAGGGCAGCCGTGATACCCCCGACAGAGCCGCACTCCAGAAGCGCCTCCTGGCCACCCTGAAGCAAGCGGCGACCACCGCCCATGCCCTCGGCGCCGACGCCCCCGCCGCGGGGCCCGATGTCACCGCCGGCGACGAATGGCAGGCCGTCTTCCACGACGCCGGCGCCGCCCTCCGCTTCCTCAGCAGCATCCGCGACGCCCTGCCCGACGTCCCCTTCCGCGCCGGCATCGGCCACGGCACCCTCGCCCTGCCACCGACGCCCGGCACCCCCGTCGGCCACCTGGACGGCCCCGCGTTCCACCAGGCCCGCGCCGCCATCGACGAGGCCAAACGGCGCCGGCGCACCATCCAACTGCGCGGCTTCGGCGACCTGGACCACCTGCTGACGCTCGGCCTCGACCTGGCCGCCAAGATCCGCCGCGACCGCACGCCCAAACAACGGGACTACGTGGCCGCCGTCACCAATGGCGCGACCCAACAGGAGGTGGCGGCCCGGTTCGGTGTCACGGGGGGAACCGTCAGCCTCACGTTGCAACGGGCCCGTCACGAGGAGGTGCGCCGACTGGAAGAGGAAGCGGCCAGGACGCTTGCCGGAGGCCCCCCGTGATCGCCGCTGCGGCAGCCCTGCTCCTGGCCCACCTGGTGGGCGACTTCGTCCTCCAGACCGACTGGGTGTGGCGCAACAAACGCCGCCTCTGGGGGCTCCTGCTCCACGGCGCCATCCACGCCGCCCTCGTCCTAGCCGCGCTGGGCCCCTGGATCGCCGCAGGCGACCTCGCCACGGCGACCTCGCTCCGGGTGGCCGCGGCCGTCGGTTACCTCCACATCCTCATCGACGCCGTCAAGACCCGCGGCCCCGCCGCCTACCGCACCTCCTGGTGGGGCTTCGTCATCGACCAGGCGCTCCACGTCGTGTCCCTGGCGGCCGTGCTCTGGTGGTCCGGCCTCACCTTGGAAGGCCACGGCGCCCTTGCCCGCATCTACCTGGGCCTTGCCGCCTTGGTCGCCGCCGGCCCGGGCCTCATGCACCTCATCCCCATGCTGCTGCCCCAGCGTGACGACCGCCCAGAGGGCGCCGTGGGCGCCGGCCGACGCATCGGCGTGCTGGAACGCTGGCTCGCCCTCCTGTTCGTGGCCATCGGACAACCCGCCGCCCTCGCGTTCATCCTGGCCGCCAAGAGCCTGGCACGCTTCGACCAGCTCAAGGAACGCCGCTTCGCCGAGGACTACCTCGTCGGCACGCTGGCGAGCATGCTGGGCGCGGTTGCGGTCGGCATCGTGCTGCGCGTGGCGTGGTACGCTGCCCCATAAAGGGAGATCCGGAGAGGACTACTCCTCTTCGTCGGTGGCGCCGCAGCCGAACTCGTCGCGCAGCTCCTCCATCAGCTCCTCGTCGTCCATGACGGAGAGGAACTCCGGCTCCACGGCGTCCGTGACGTAGACGCTGCGGCCGGCGCGGTAGATGTAGTTGCCCTGGTTGGTGGCGTCCGCCACGTCGATCTCCAGGATGATCGGGTCGGGCATGTGGACGCGGCCGGCGCTGTAGGCCTTCTGCGGCGTGCTCGACAGGTGGATCATGTTGCGGTCGGTGGGGCGCAGGCCGGTCTCCAGAAGGATGTCCAGCTCTTCCTCGCTCACCGGGAAGTAGAGGGTCTCCACTTCCGCCTCGGGCAGGTCGTCCAGGTTGACATCGACGCTGTGGGCGTAGGTGGCGCGCACCATGCCACCGTCGATCTGGTAGCGGCCCTTCTCGTCCGTGTTGACCAGCGCCACGATGTGTTCGCGGCGCATCCAGCGGTTGTTGCGGCGGGCGCGCTTGACAGAGTGGACGAACTCTTCGAGGTCCACCCAGCCGCGGCCGTCCATCTGGAGGTCGAAGCGCTCGGGGAAATGGCGCAGCACACCGGCCATCATGCGGCCGACGCGGTCGATCTCGGCGTCGCTCATCAAGAAACGACCCTTCTCATCGCACAGGGGACAGAGTTCACCACGGTAGTAGCCGTGGGTTCGACATTGGGCGAGCATCGAGAGGGGAGAGAGGGATTTGAACCCCCGTATCAGGCTCTGCAGGCCCGCGCATAGCCGCTTTGCTATCTCCCCAAGCGGAGGCCGCCCACCCCCGTCCCCCTCTTAACCGCTTGGCAGTGCGTCGACCCTGGCGTCTTCTCCCCGCGACGGCAGGAAGAAGCCTGCGTCCACTGGCGTTTCCCTTCTATCTATTCATGTACCGTGGGCCGGCTGGGCCAGCATGGACGCCAAGTCCCCCGCGACCAAGGGTCGCCACGCAGGTTGGATCGTGACCGCCCTCTGTGCCGCCATGATGCTCGTGCCCAGCACCGCCGCAGGCCCCCAGAACGCGCTCGAGAACGGATTGGAGGACGCCTGGGAGGTCTGCCAAGGCGTCTCCGATGAAGCCTCGGCCCTCGACTGCTTCCGCGCCATCCGCCGCGCCGGCTTCAGCACGGCCGACGCGACCACCGAATGGTCGGAGGCCACGGGTGCCGACCTGATCCGGCCCTTCGGCGCCAATGACGCCTGGTATCACTGCACCAACTTCCACGGTGTCCAATGCACCGCGGAACTGTTCGTGGTCGCCGACAACATCTACGTGATCGTGTACGACGGCGGCGCCGACATCTACCGGTTCACGCGCAACCAAGCCTGCGATGCCACGGAGCGCCTGCACGTGGACCGCAGCGCCCTCTGCCCGTAAGCAGCGGCCGTCCCTTTTCCCTCATCCTTCCCACAGGAACTCTTCTTCGGCTTCCTCGCCGGCACCCTCACCGTCTTCGTCGCCACCGGCACCGCCCAGGTCGCCGGCCAGCAGCGCCGCGGCGCGCGGGTCGTCCATGTGTTCGAGGACGATCTCGGCCAGGTCCTTGGCCTGCACGGTCTCTTCCTTGCCGTTGAGGCTGATGCCGTCCTTGACCATGGTGAGGCAGAAGGGGCAGGCGCTGGCGACCGTGTCGGCCTCCACGTCGAGGGCCTCCTTGACGCGCAGGACGTTGATGCGGTCCTTCTCTTCGCCGATCTCGTACCACATGTTGGCACCGCCAGCGCCGCAGCACATCCCCTTCTCCTTGTTGGAGGCCATCTCCAGGACGGGCAGGCCCGTCGCCTTCTCGAGGACGTTGCGGGGAGCGTCGTAGATGCCGTTGTGGCGGCCCAGGTAGCAGGAGTCGTGGTACGTCACCTTCATCTCCTTGCCCTCCGCCAGCGGCAGCTTGCCGGCCTCGATGAGCTCCTCGATGAACGTCGTGTGGTGCACGACCTCAAAGTCGGCGCCGAACTCCGGGTACTCGTTGGCCAGCGTGCTGAAGCAGTGGGGGCACTGCGTGATGACCTTCTTGACGCCGTACTGTTGCAGCACCATCAGGTTCTCGATGACCGACTGCTGGAAGCGCCCTTCCTCGCCGAGGCGGCGCGCCGGGTCGCCGGTGCAGCGTTCCTCGTTGCCCAGGATGGCGAAGTCGACCTCCGCCACGTTGAGGATCGTCGCCAGGGAGCGCGTCACCTCGTTGTTGCGGGGGTCGAAGCTGCCGACGCAGCCGATCCACCAGAGGACGTCGACGCTCTCGCCGGCCAGGGCCTTCTCCTGGGCGGAGGGGACGAAGACGCCGTCCGGCAGGGCACCTGACCAGGCGGCGCGGTCGCTGGCGGGGAAGCCGTACGGGTTGCCGGCGTTGGTGAGGTTGACCAGGAGCTTGGACTGGTGTTCGTCCAGCTTCGATTCCATGACCAGGCCGCGGCGCATCTCCGTGATGAGGTCCACGTGCTCGATGTCCACGGGGCATTCGGTCATGCAGGCGCGGCAGGTGACGCAGCTCCACAGGGTCGCTTCCTGGATCTGGGTCTCCAGCCCTTCGACGGCGGTGAGCGCGGGGCTGGCGTAGTCGCCGTCGTTGCCACCGGCCTTGTGGACCTTCTCCGCCTTGTAGTCCTCCCACATGTGGTCCTTGAGGTCCTGGATGAGGGCGCGGGGCGAGAGGGGGCGTCCGGCGGCGTTGGCGGGGCAGACGGACTCGCAGCGGCCGCAGTTGGTGCAGGCATCCAGGGCGAGGCGGTCCTTCCAGGTGAAGTCCCGGATGGTCTGGTAGCCCACGGACGGGATGTCCGCGCTACCCGACTCCATCACCTCTTGCAGGTTGAACGGCGTCGGGAGGTTCGCGCGAGCTTGGCGCTCGTCGTCATGGAAGTAGAGGTTGAGGCTGCTGGTGACGATGTGCTTGAACTTGGTCCACGGCAGCACGGCCAGGATCGTCGTCCAGGCGGCGAAATGGGTCCACCACATGTACGGATAGACGGCCAGCAGGCGCTCCTCCGACCAACCGGCGAACGCGGCCCCGATGGCGTTGCCCACGAAGCTCCACTGGGCGTACGTGATGCCATCCGCCTTCACCTGGTACTGGAGGCGCATCGCTTCCAAGGCGAAGCCGGTGAGCCCCACGAGGCCCAGCATGGCCAGGGCGACCAGGTCGCCACGCTTGGTCGGGGTGTGGCCGGGCTTCTCCACCAGCCTCCGGTAGGCGAAGGCGCCCACGCCGACGAGGAACAGGACGCCGAAGAGGTCGAGGACGAGCTCGAAGATCAGGTAGCCGGTGCCTTGGAGCAGCTTGCTGTCGAGCACCAGTTCGAAGAAGTCGGCGTCGATGGCGACGATCGTCGTCCCGATGAACAGCACCACGAAGCCGGCGAAGAGCCAGGCGTGCATGGTGCCCGGCCGCTTCTGCTGCATGAACTTGTGATGGCTGCCCACGCCCACCAGGAGGCGCTTTGCGCCGGCCTTCCAGCTGCCGGGCTTCCAGTCGGCGCCCAGGCGCCAGACCTTCACCATCTCGTAGATGCCGTACACGAACACGGCGAACGCGAGCGCCGTGAGGGCGTACATCCACAGCGCCGTGCCGTCCGGCATCAGGTCCAGGTTGACCCGGCAAGGGTTCTCGGTCGTGGGGACGCAGTTGCCCTCGGCCATCGTTTGCAGGCTACGCGGTGGCGGCCTTATGGGGTTGCCGAGTAGGACAGGTCAAGCCCAGAGGTGAACCGGTTCGATTTTAGGTCGGCCGAAGGCTTAGCAGGTGCCGCCCGCGGCGCGCAGGTCGGCGCGGTCGTCGGCGTCGAAGTCGAGGGGGATGCTGCCGCCGTTCTGCACGAGCGTCACGATATTGGACGTCTCGACCGCCCAGTACATCACACTGTTCCGGTTGTCCGAGTGGCCCCGGTGCTCCGGGTCCTCGTGGTTCGTCTGCATGGGGATCCCGTTGTTGACCAGGCCCAGCAGGTGACCCACCTCGTGCACCAGGACCGCGCGGTGGATCGTGGTGCTGGAGACGAGCAGGTTGGCCGCGTCGTCCACGCGGTCGTCGAAGATGGCGATCGTGTCGCCCGCGGTGGCGAGGCCGAGCGTCTGGGCGCCGCCGCTGTACTGGCCATCCAGGTACACGATCCACATGGACGCCGCGTTGTTGTCGCCGTGCGCCACGTCGCGGTACGTGTCCCGGATGCGGAAGATGTCGTCCAGGGAGTACGGCGAACCCTGGGGCGGGATGGCGTCGTCCACGTTGATCTGGATGCCCGCCGGCTTGTCCAGGCACGCCTCGACGCGCTGGCGGAGGGTGCTGAGCGCCTGGCTGGGCGGCTCATGACCGCTCACGTAGTCGATCTCGATGACCATCCGTTCGTAGTCGCTGCTGCTGACGTAGTCGTACGGATCGGGTCTGTCCCCATCGATGAACTGGTCGATGCAGCCAGCAGCGGCGAAGGTCAACACGAGCAGGAGTGCGACGCTCGGGGTGTGCACGCCTACAGGTGGGGGGTGGGAGGATGTTATGCTTTCGGAAGGGGGAAACTAAGGGTAACGTGGCAGCACGAGCCCCGCTTCCTGCTGCGCCCGCCATTCGTAGCCGGTGGCGATGCTGGCGATCTCGCCCACCATCTGGTACAGGTGGCGGCTGACCGGGTCGACGGCGGCCTCGTCCGGGCCCGGCGCACCCTCAGTTGTGGCGAACGCCAAGGGCTCGAACGTGCTGCCGGGGGCGTTGAGGCTCTCTTCGTCGTTCTTGGCGGCGTGGACGCGGTTGAAGCCGCCCACCACGCGGCCGCACACCATGTACATCACCGGCTCTGCGACGGCGGGGCCTCCTTGGGCGCCGGTGCGCAGGCTCGTCGGGACGCCCTCCTGGACGATGACGCTCGACGTGGCGACGCCCTCCTTGCCCTTGGCCATCTTGGCGCGTCCCTTGCTGTTGAGGCTGAGGAACTCCTCGCCGCTGCCGGCGCTGGTCACACCCATGCCGTACGTGCCGGCGTCCGCCTTCACGAAGACACGGGGGTTGCGGTCGAAGTCGTAGTCGGCGTACTTCTGCTCCATGCGGCCGGCGATGCGGTCCACGGCAGCAGCCACCTCGTCCAGGCCGGCGCGGGCACGGAAGTCCACGCCGTCCACGCGCTCATGGTAGGCACTCACGCACCACGGGTCGAAGCCGGCGTAGGCGCCCAACTGCTCCGCCAGATCGTTGACGAAGTCGAAGTGCTGGGACTTGCGGCGGCGGTGCCAACCCATGGAAGGCGGAGGCGTCACCGGTTGGGCGAGTCCGTCCAGGATGGCGGGGCTGCCGGTGGAGAGGTCGTTGTTGAGGACGACGAAGTCGGGCACGATGCCCCCGGCGATCACTTCGTCCCCTTCACGGGCGACGCCATGGATCTCGAGGCTGCGGCCGGTCGCCGTCTCCACCATCGCCTGGGGGAACAGCTCCTCGTTGAGGGTGCCCACCGTGACGTCGTAGCCGGCCTTGGCCAGGAGGTCCCGCAGGGTGGCGACGTTCTCGAAGTACCAGGCGTTGCGGGTGTGGTTCTCCGCGAGCAGCAGGAGCTCCTTGGCGCCCGGGTAGACCTTGTGGAGGTAGCTCTCCAGCGCCGCGGCGGCCTCGCCATGGCTGCGGGCGGCCAGGTTGTTGAACCCGGCGGGGAACGCGTTGGTGTCCACCACGGCCGCCTTGACCCGGTTGCGCCGGATGTCGACGCTCGTGTAGACCGGGCACATCACCTGGTTGCGGTGGTAGGCGAGGAACTCCTCGATGCGCTCCGCCTGCTCCAGGATGATGCCGTCGAGCTCCGCCAGCGGCTCGCTCAGCGCGGGTTCCACCACGGACGCGCCACAACGGCCCCGACGATAAGTCGTTGAGGTCGGGGCCGCGGGCCCTATCCCACGATGGAGTCCAACTCGAAGTCACCCCAGACGCGGTATCCCAACGTCAAGGGCACGGCGCCGTCGTTGCGCCACAGCAGGCTGTAGCCGCCGTCACGGTAGGCGTCGAAGCTGCCGGCGTGGCGCGCGTGGTCCCCTTCGATGTGATACTGCACCTCGCCGTCGAAGTGGGTGTGCAGGTCGAAGTGCACCTCCGCGTCCTCGGCGATGCGCCAGTCCCAGCGGATGGTCCCGTTGGTGTCCATCTCCGTGTTGATCTCGTAGAAGACGCCCGGCGCCAGCGTCACGGTGCTGGCCAGCAGGGCTTCGTCGCTGGCGGCTGCAGCGACCTTGATGGTGACCTGGTACGCCACGTCCACGGCGGCGTCACTGGAGATGACGGCGCGCCAGCTGCCGGCCGGCGGGTCGTCCAAGGCGACGACGACCTGGCCTGGCTCGGCCTCGGGCGTGCCTGCGGCGGTTCCGTCGGGGTCGAAGATCGCCAGGTCGAGGGTGAACGGCCCGCCCCAGGAGAGGGTCGCCTCCACGTGGCCGTACCCTTCGGGGACCTGGAAGGCGACCTCGTCGCTGCGGGCGGTCAGGAGGGACGAGGTGAGGCGCCCCGTGGCGTTCGTGTAGAGGGTCTCGACGAGCGCGGGTTCGCTGCCCATGCCGTCCGGGCCTCCATCGCCGTCGCCGTCGTCCAGGCCAAGCGGCGTCACCGTGCTCACGGCGCCCAGCAGCGACGCGACCAGGATGCCGGCGACGATGAGGAAGACCTCCCGGGCCTGTCGGCGGTGCAGCTTGGCGCCCCCGGCCGCCAGTTCGCCGCTGCGCATGAGCCGGTGGAGGCCGGGTCCCGTGCGTTCGAAGAGACTGAAGGAGGCGATGATGGAGACGACGAGGAAGACGTGCTTGATCAACAGCACCTGGACCCAGGTGTTGTCAGCGAGGCGCGTCAGCTCCGGGTGCCCGGACTGGTACGTCCGCAACGCGCCACCGATGAAGTTGATGGTGATGGAGAAGTAGGTGAGTGTCCCGGCCGCGGCGAGCGTGCGCAGCTTCGCACCCCCCGTCGCAAGGCTCCGGTGCCACGCCACGTACATCATGAGGCCGCCGAGGAAGCCGATGGCGCCTGCGGTGTGCAGGGTGTTGAGCAGGACGGCACCCACCTTGCTGTCGACGAACGGTTGCAAGGGTCCCAGGGGCGCCACGGGCCTGCCAGGCTGGGACTCGGGCTTGAAGGTTGTCGCCTGAAAGCCGCTGGGCGTTCAGCGCTTCCAGAAGGCGTTGGTCCTTGCGAACGTGAGTTCCATCTGGAGGATCTCACGCCAGAAACGGTCGTCCTCGGGGTCGCGGACCTTCTGGAGGAGGCGGGCGGCGCCGTCGGGGCCGATGCCACGGGCGACCAGGGCGCGGCAGGCCGTGGGGCCGAAGCTAGCCACCATGGCGCCGTTGCGCAGGAGCCGGTCCCGGTAGCTGCGGTCGTCGGCGCCGAGGCTTCCGGGGTCGCGTTTCAGGAGGCCGAGGACCTCTTCGTGCCAGGGGCGCAGGCAGGCGACCTGGATGCTGGCGCAGCGGCGGCACTTGATCTTGTGGGGCACGTCGCGCACCCGGCCGGGGCTCCAGTGGTGGCCGCAGGAGACGCACGCCAGCAGGACGTCCGAGTCCTCGATGCGCCGACGGACGGCTTCCAGGAGCTTCTTATCGGTCTTGGGGGCCGCGAAGAGGTTCTGGCTCTCCTCTTGCCGAAGGGTGCTGATGGGGCCGAGGCCCTGTTTGACGAGGCGCAGGCGGCCCGCGGCGAGGTCGTCCAGGAAGCGGCGCACCGCGTCCACGTCGAGGCGGTCGTGGATCAGGCGGCTGAGGGTCTCCTCCTGAAGCGCCAGCTGGTCGAGGAGCGCCTGCATGCGCTTCTTGGTGAACCGGTTGGGGTCCAGGGCGTCGGGGACGGCGCCGAACTGTTTGGCCACCTGGACGAGGTGGTGGCGGGTGAGGGGGTCGTCCTTCAGGAGGTAACTGAGGAGCAGGTCCAGGGTGTCGGCCTCCAGGCTGCGCCAGAGGTCCTCCAGGTCGATGCGCGTCGTGCCGGAAGGGAGCGTCAAGTGGATGCGGTAGGCGTCGGTCTCCAGGCCGACAGCAGCTCCGAGGCGTTGGTGCAGTAGGGCGGCGGTGATGCGGCCCAGCGTCTCGTTGCCTCGGCTGCCCAGGGGGACGTTGACGACGATGAGCCGCCGGGCCGATTCCAGGGTCACGACAGTGTCGGTGGGGACCACGAGGCCGGCCTGCAGCTGCCGCTCGATCGGTTCGGCCGCCTTCTCCAGCACGCCGGGCGCGGCGGGGTAGGCCGCCAGGTCGCCCTCCGGGTCGTCCGCCAATAGGCCCCGCAACCTGGCGACCTCCTGGGCCACTTCGTAACTGACGGGGAGTTCACTGCCGCTCCACTGGGGCACCGCGCCAATCTCCGTGACCGGGCCGACGCGCACGCGCTGCTCCTCCGCCTGGATCTCCAGGACCTGCCACGGGCGGCCGGCCATGATGAAGAGGGCGCCGGGGTGCAGGGCGCCGATGACGAAGGCGTCGTCCACGCTGCCGACGCTGCGCTTGGTCGCCTCGTCGATGACCCGGTACTTCTTCTCGTCCGGGATCATGGAGAGATGCTTCAGGAAATGGCGTCGGGCGCGGCTGCTGCGCCCCATCGCCTTGGGCTTCTCATCGCTGGGAAAGAGGGTCTTGGCCTCCAGGAGCGCGTCCCACGTGGCGGCGAACAGCCCTTCGTCCAGGTCGGCCAAGGGCGCCGCGCGGCGGACCACGTCGTAGGCCCACCCGGCCTGGAGGTCCTTGTATTCGTTCGTGAGCGCCACGAGTTGGTTGGCCAGCACCACGAGAGGCTGGTCCCGGATGCGTAGCGGCTCCAGGCGTCCCTCCACGGCGGCCCGCGCGACGGCGAGGCATTCCAGGATGTCCTCCGGCCCCGCCGCCAGCAGGGTCCCCTCTGAGACGGCGCCGGCGCGGTGGCCCGCCCGGCCCAGTCGCTGCACGAGCCGCGTGACGCTGCGGGGGCTGTGGACCTGGACCACGTGGTCGATGGCGCCCACGTCGATGCCCAGCTCCAGGCTGCTCGTGGCCACCAGGCAGCGCAGGTCGCCCAGCTTGAACCGGTCCTCCACGTCGGCCCGGTGTTCACTGGAGAGGCTGCCGTGGTGCAGCTCCAACAAGGGCTCCGCCTGTTGCTGGGCATCAAGCACGGCACTGCGGCTGACCATCAGTTCCGCGCCGTCGCGGGTGTTCTGGAAGACGATCGACTTGCGGTGGCCGCGCACCAGCTCGCGCGCGGCACGGAGCTCCGCCACGGCGCCCGGCGGGATCGCCAGCTGACCAGCCCGCTCCTCGTCGCCGGGGCGACTGGCCGGCACGTCGACCGTGAGCCGTAGCTCCTTGGCGATCTGCACCTTGAGGATCTCCACGTCACGCCCCGCCTCCTCGGCGCCCCCCAGGAAAGCGGCGACGGCATCGGGGTCGGCGACCGTCGCAGACAGGCCGATGCGTTGGAAGCCTGACGGGGCCGGGGTCGCGCGCGGCGGGCAGATCCGTTCCGGCGCCTTGGCCCCGCGCAGCTCCGCCGGTTGGGCGATCGCCTCCTCCAGACGCTCCAGGGCCACCGCGAGTTGGGCGCCGCGTTCGCTGGCCGCCATCTCGTGCACCTCGTCCAGGATGACGAAGCGCACGGTGCCCAGGTGGCGGCGCAGGGTGTCGCCGTACAGGAGCAGCTGGAGGCTCTCCGGCGTCGTGATGAGGATGTCCGGGGGCTTGCGGGCCTGCCGCGCGCGCTCCGTCTGGGTCGTGTCACCGTGCCGGACCCCCACTTCGAGGCCCAGCTCCTCCGCCCAGGCCTCCATGCGGCCCAGGAGGTCCCGGTTGAGCGCCCGCAACGGCGTCACGTAGAGCACCTTGAACCCCTTGGGCCACGGCGCCTTGCCCGCCGCGGCGCGGTCATGGGCGGCCAGCAGGCGGCTGAAGACCGGCAGCAGGGCGCTCTCCGTCTTACCGTACCCGGTAGGGGCGACGAGCAGGACGTGGCGGCCGTCCAGGATGGGGCCGAGACTCACCTGTTGGGGCTCCGTCAGACCGGTCCAACCCTGGTGACGCAGCAGGGCGTCCAGCCTGGCATGCAGCCTCTCGTGGAGTCGCGGCGGCGCCGGGGCTCCCTCAGGTAGCAAGCAGCCCGTCCGTCAGGGTCAGGATCAGTTCCAAGTACGGGCGGTACAGGAGCACCATGGGGATGAAGGCCAGCAGGGCGGCGATCGCCCGGTCGATGCCCATGAACGTGCCTTGGCCCGTGAGCCGGAAGATGCTGCGGCCCAGGATGCGCAGCGGCACCAGGACCGCGGCGCCGGCGAGGCTGAACGGCGCCATCTGGATGACCGCCACCAACAGGAGCGCCAACGGGTCCGACGTGTCCCCCGAGAGCAGGCTCGTGCCCCACAGGCCACGCACCTCGAAGTCCCACCAGATGAACAGGCCGACGCCCACCAGGAGCGACGAGACCCAGCCGATCCAGCGGTAGCGGTCCCAGGTCTCGTGTTCCTTCTCCGGCTTGGCCACCAGGCGCCAGATGAAGAGCCCGATGGCGGCCGCCCACAGCAGGTAGCTCCACCAGGGGAACTGGAACCAGAAGAAGCCGTACAGGGCAGGGCCGCCGTCCACCGACTGCCCTTCGACGGCCAGCTTGGCGTCTCCCTGCATGCGTACGCCGGCGTCGCGGGTGGCGGTGAGCTCATCGAAACGCACGATGACCAGCTCGCCGTCCGTCTGCGTCGAACCGGGCTCGGCGGGGGCGCCGATGATCGCCGCATCCAGCATGCCGGGCAGGGCATCGCCCATGAAGTCCCCGAACGTCTCCAGGCCCTCCACGGCGGCCCCTTGGGCACCGGCCAGGTCCTCCAGCACGTGACCGAGGCGTTCAGGGGCGAGGGCCTCCTGGGCTGCGGCGTCGCTGGCGGTCGAGAAGTCGGCGCGGGCGCCGTCGCGGAACGGCAGGATGACGTCGCGGGGGGTGAACGTGGGGATGTCGGGTCGGCCGTCGAAGGTGATGATGCTGTCCTCGGCCATCACCGACGTGACCAGGCGGCCACCGTCCAGGATGTCCACGCGGGTCTCCTCCATGACGATCAGCGTCCCTCCCTGGACGATGCCGGCGGGGCGAAGGTCCACTTCACCGTCGAGCAGGCTGGCGGCCACCGCCTGCCGCAGCCGCACCGTGCCCACCTGTTGGGCCGACTCGTCGCTCAGGTCCGAGAACAGGCTGAGCGCGTGCGGGGAACGGACGGTGGTCGTGGCGTCGCCTGGCAGGTCCATGGCGACGTTGCCGCCCTCGCGCACCCGCAGGCGCAGGTCACCGCTGGTGGAGACCTCTTCCCTGGGACTCCGGCCCGGCTCCTGCCACGTCACGCGCACCAGGTCCCGGACCTCCATGTCGTCCGCCTGACGGTACACCTGTCCGCCGCCCCCGTCGCGCAGCTCCAGGTCCAGCTCCCCAGAGACCACGAAAAGGCCGCCGCCGAAGCCGTCCGAGAACCGGTACGTCCGGTCGTAGTCCGTCGTCGGGGTCAGCCCGGCGGATGCGGAGGGCACGGCCGCCAGCAGGCTGGCCAACAGGAGGCCAGCAAGCAGGAGTCGGCGTCGTCCGGGGTGCACAGGGTGACGTGGCCCGGGCGATTCTTAGGTGTAGTGGGCAGGGGATGCGACCCACACGCCAGGGGCCTACGTCCAAGCGTCCCGCGCCGTCGGCAGCCCCGCCGTCAGCACGCGAGCCCCATCGGCGGTGACGGCCACGTCGTCCTCCAGGCGGATGCCGAGCCCGGAGGTGGCCGGCGGGCACTCGGTGAAGTCCGGGTTGAAGTAGAGGCCCGGTTCGACCGTGATGACCATCCCCTCCTCCAGGCGCCGGCTCTTGCCGTCCGCGTCCCGGTAGCTGCCCACGTCGTGGACGTCGAGGCCGAGGAAGTGGCTGGTGCCGTGCATGAAGAACCGACGAACGTCGCCCCCTTCCTCCAGGAGGCCCTGCTCCACAAGTCCCTCTTCAAGCACGTCGGCGGCCGTGGCGTGGACCTCGGCCAACCGCGCCCCCGGACGGACGGCGTCGATGGCGGCGGCCCGGGCGCGGTCCACCAGGTCGTACAGCGCCGCTTGCAGGTCGCTCCAGCCGGCCGTCGGGAACGTGCGGGTGATGTCGCTGTTGTAGTAGCCCCACTCGGCGCCCGCGTCCACGAGCACCAGGTCGCCACGGCGGATGGCGTCCCGGTTGGCCGTGTAATGGAGGACGGCGGCGTTGGCACCGGCGCCCACGATCGGAGCGTAACCAGGCCCCGTGCTGCCGGCGGCGCGGATGGCGGCTGTGAAGGCGGCCTCTAGCTGGAACTCATGGGTCGCATCCGGCAGGGCTTCCACGAGGGCACGGTGCCCCGCGGCGCCCACGTCGGCCGCCTGTTGCAAGAGCCGCAGCTCATCAGCGTCCTTGCGCACACGAAGGTCCGCCACGAGCCCCGCCCCGTCTTCAGGGGCCTTGCCCAGGGCCCGGCGCAGGCGACGATGGACCCAGGGATGATGCCCCGTCACGGCATGCACCTCGCCGGCCACGGTGGGAAGGCGATCACGCAGCACCCTGCCCAGGTCGTCCAGACTGCGGGCGTGGTCCACGCCCAGGGCTTCCGGGACCCGGTCCACGCCGAGGCGGCGGCCATGCCAGATCTCCGCCTGGGGGTCGCGGTCGCGCAGGAACAGCTCCGAGCCGCCGCTGCCGTCCACAAGCAGCACCGCGCCGGGTTCGTCGAAGCCGGTCAGGTACCAGAAGTCGTTGTGGGGCCGGAACCGGTTCTCCACGTCATGGCTGTACGTGGTCTCCGGGTGCGTCGCCACGACCAACAGGTCGTCGTCGCCGAGTCTCGCCGCCAGCCGGCCGCGGCGCGCCTCGAACGCCTCCAAGGGAAGCTGAGGATCAGGGCCCGTGGCCAGGTCGGCGAAGCGCACAGGCCGTGGAGGGGGAAGGAGGATAGAAGGGCGACGAAGGGAGCTCAACCGTTGAGACCCTGCCACATGCAGACGAGGTCGCGACTGTATCCGTTGTTGACCAGCAGCTCCACGGGGATGCCGAACAACGGGAACGACGCGGTGCGCGTGGGATCGCTGCCGGCGCGCACCTCCCGGCCGTCGAGATAGCAATCATCGTCCGTGTCAGGGTCAAGGGGGTCGGTGCCGAACACGCCCTCGCGGCGGTCGTTGAGGTCGTCGTCATCGGTATCCGGATCATGGGGGTCGGTGCCGAGCGCCAACTCCTCTTCATCGGTGAGGCCATCGTTGTCGTTGTCATCGTCCAAGGCATCGCAGATGCCGTCGCTGTCGAAGTCCGTCGGGGTCGAAGCGCCATCCAGGGGGTCCTTGGAGCAATCGACCTCGGCACCGTCCAGCCAGCCATCATCGTCCGTATCCGGATCGTTGGGGTCTGTCCCCAGGGCCGCCTCGTCGGAATCGGAGAGACCATCTTCATCCGTGTCGACAATGCAGCTGTCCTGTTCGATCCGGACGATCTCCCGGCTCTGGCTATCCGTCCAACCCCCAAGGACATAGGAGGCGCCATCCAGGAACGCAGCGCCCGCCGCGAAGCGTGCGGACGGCAGGGTCTCGCTCGACGTGAACAGCTGGTCGGTGGTCGGGTCATAGCGAGCGATCCAATCTTGACGACCATTCTCCGCGAGGTTGCTGGTGCCGCCGAAGATGTAGCCGCAATGGCCGTTGGTCGTCGCCATGAGGAGCCGTGACTCCGTGGGCAGCTTCGCGCCCATGGTCGTGATGGCGTGGGTGTTCAGGTCGAAGCGGATAATGGAATCCTTGGGGCTGGCACCACTGCCTCCGACGATGTAGGCGTAATCGCCGATCTTGAAGGCCGCGTGCTCCTTGCTGTAGCCGGGAAGCGAGGCGGCCAGGATCGTCACGCCGGAGCCGGGACAGTAGTGGTAGATGTCGTCCGTGGCGCCGAAGCCGGGCCCGCCACCGCCGAAGATGTACGCACAGCCGTCGTGCCAGACGGCGGCCGCGGAGCGGTGCTGCACGGGCATCTGGTCCACCACGGTGAGGGTGTCCGTTTCAGGGTCGAAGCGACTGATCTGGGACGTGGTGGACGATTCTGCTGGCGTCTGCCGGCCGCCGATGAGGTAGAACACCTCCTCATTGTCTGCCCAGACGGTGGTGACACGGGTCCGTCCCGCTTCGAGCTGCGCCCCCATCGGACTGAGGTGATCGGTGGCAGGGTCATACCGCAGGATGTGGCGAAGGTTCGTACCGGTGCCATGCTCGTTGCCGCCGAACGCGTAGATGTGCTCGCCATCCGAGGCTGCTGCCAGATAGTACCGGCCGGTGGGCAGCTGGGCGCCCATGGTGGTCACCGTGTCGGCGGCGGCCAGGAAGGAGACGCTCACCAGGAGGGTCACGGTCAGAAGAGAGAGTGCGGATCGGCGGCGCAGGCTCATGGGACGCGACCGACCTGGTCCATGGATAAACGGAGCGCAGGACGGCCACCCGTGATGCAGGCGGACCCCTGCGTACCGCCACGATGGTGTATGGATAGGTCGGTAACGCTCATATAAGCTGAACATGGCGTGGCCCTCCATGCACGCGGACCACCTGCGGCCCCTCGCCGCCGGCATCGTTGCCAGCCTGCTCGTAGCAGCCCTGCCTGCCATCGCCATCCACACCCAGGATGACGACCCCGGCGACTGCACGTTCCACTTCGACAG
>JBMYRW010000034.1:0-26235 GCA_049602735.1 Thermoplasmatota archaeon | reverse complement strand
CGTCATGCTCCTCGCACAGAGAATCCACGCTTGGAAGGAGAGCATGCTTCATGGACGCCGAACGACTTCATGAGATCACGACCAAACTGCGCGAGAACACCGCTCGCGTGGTGATGGGGCAGCAGGGCGCCCTGAACTTGCTCCTGGTCGCTCTCTTGTCGGAGGGGCACGTCTTGCTCGAAGGGATGCCGGGGACGGCGAAGACCTGCTCGACTAGGCCCCTGCGCTCCTCGAGCCTCGCCTCCCTTTCCCTTCCCCTCCCACCCCCCCCCCGGCGGCCCATCGCCGGGTCCGATGCCAGACGAAACCCTAAGGTGTAGGCGCTGGCGTCCCCGGCTGATTCCTATGGGTCTCCTCGATTGGTTCCGCCGGAAGAAGAACGACAAGCCGGCCGCAGCTCCGGCCACGTCGGCACCGCAGGCGCCCGCCGCGCAGACCACGGTGAGCGTCACGGCCACGGCCAAGCCGGCTCCCACGCCGACCCAGCCCACCACCAAGCCCGCAGCGAAGCCCGCCGCCAAACCGGCGGCCAAGCCGGCTGCGAAGGCCACGGCCAAGGCGACCGCGAAGGCTCCTGCCAAGGCGCCCGCCAAGAAGGCCGCGGCGAAGAAGCCGGCCGCCAAGCCCAAGGCGAAGGAAGCCGAGCTGCGCCCCCAGTGCGCCGCCCTCACCGCTGCCGGCGACCAGTGCCGCAACAGCGCCCGCGCCTCCAGCAAGTACTGCGGCAGCCACAAGGGGTACCGCCCCCCGGCCGCCGACAAGCTCCTTGAGAAGAAGGACACCAAGCCGGCCGCCAAGAAGGCCGACGACACGCTGCCCGGCAAGGCGAGCACGAAGAAGGCGAAGGCCGACGAGGCCCGCCCCCAGTGCGCCGCCCTCACCGCCTCCGGTGGCCAGTGCCGCAACAGCGCCCGCGCCGGCAGCAAGTACTGCGCCAGCCACAAGGGCTACCGCCACGCCAGCCAGGCCTCCAAGGTCAAGAAGACCGACACGGCCCCCAAGGTCTCCGGCGCCAAGGACACCAAGCCCAGCGTCCGCCGCACCCAGGTGACGGAGGGCGACTACAAGCTGTTCCAGAAGGGCAACCGCTACTTCTTCAGCAAGAAGGCCCAGAAGGACGTGGACGGCAAGGCGGTCTACGAGATGCCCAAGGACCGCACCGTCACCAAGATGGCCAACGGTCTGCCGGTCCTGAAAAAGAAGGCCTAGGCCGCGTTCTTCTGCCCCTTCCCCTTCCCTCTCCGTTTCTGTGACCACTCCTACCGACCATTGGCAGCGCGTCTGGTCCACCAAGACGCCCGAGGAGGTCAGCTGGACCCAGCCTGAGCCCAGGCTGTCCCTGCGCTGGATCGACGTGGTCGCCCCCGAGCCCGGCGCCGCCCTGATGGATGCCGGCGGCGGAGCCTCCGTGCTCGTGGACCACCTCCTCGACCGTGGCCACCGCCCGACCGTGCTCGACCTCGCCGGCCCCGCCCTCGCCAAGGCCCAGGAACGCCTCGGTGCCCGCGCCGACAACGTGTGGTGGGTCGAAGCTGACGCCACGACGAGGCTGCGTGCCGCGACGACTGGCGCTCCGTTCGATGTCTGGCACGACCGCGCCGTCTTCCATTTCCTCACGGATGCGGCCGACCGGGAAGCGTACGTCGCCAACGCGCGCCGGCTGCTTCGCCCGGGCGGCCACGCCATCGTGGCCACGTTCGCGCCGGACGGCCCAGAGCAGTGCAGCGGCCTGGACGTTTGCCGCTACGACGGGGCGGGACTGGCGGCGGCGTTCGGTGACGGGTTCGAACTCGTGACCCAGGAGCGAGAGGAGCACACGACGCCGTGGGGCAGCCCGCAGGCGTTCCAGTACGTCCTGCTGCGCCGGGTGTAGCTTCACCGCCCCCAGCATCGCCTTTACGCGGCGGCGCAGGTAGCGGGGCCGTGGACCTGCGCGTGGAGGCCCCCTTCGAGCCCGCCGGCGACCAAGGCCCCGCCATCGAGGCGGTATGCGACGGCTTCGCCGGCGGCCGGCGCTTCCAGACCTTGCAAGGCGTCACCGGCGTCGGCAAGACGTTCATCATGGCCAAAGTGATCGAACGGCTCCAGAAACCGACGCTCATTCTGTGCCACAACAAAACCCTCGCCGCCCAGGTCTACGAAGAGATGAAGGCGTTCTTCCCCGACAACGCGGTCGAATACTTCGTCTCCTACTACGACTACTACCAACCCGAAGCGTACGTCCCCTCCAGCGACACCTACATCGCCAAGGAATCGGACGTCAACAAGGAGATCGAGAAGCTGCGGCACAGCACCACCAGCAGCCTCCTGACGCGCGAGGACGTAGTCGTGGTCGCCTCCGTCAGCTGCATCTACGGCCTCGGCAGCCCCGAAGCGTACGCCAGCGGCCGCGTCATCCTGCACAAGGAGATGACCATCGACCGCCGCGACCTGGTCGGCCGCCTCGTGGACGTCTACTACGAACGCAACGACGCCGACCTGAAGCCGGGCACCTTCCGTGTCCGCGGCGATGTCGTGGACATCCTGCCCCCTGGCGACGAGGACCCGATCCGCGTGGAACTCTGGGGCGACGAAGTGGAGGCGATCAGCCGCATCCACCACGTCACCGGCGAACGCCTGGCCTCCTTCGACCAGTTCACCCTCCCCCCCGCCAAACACTTCGTAGTGCCGCCGGACGAGATGGAGGGCGCCCTTCGACGCATCGAGGACCAGCTCAAGGACCGCCTGGCTGAGCTACGCGGCCAGGGCAAGATCCTGGAAGCGGCCCGCCTGGAGCAACGCACCCGGTTCGACCTGGAGATGCTGCGCGAGGTCGGCTACTGCTCCGGCATCGAGAACTACAGCCAACCCCTCTCCGGCCGCGACCGCGGCGACCCCGGCAGCTGCCTCATGGACTACTTCGGCGACGACTTCCTGATGGTCATCGACGAGAGCCACGTCAGCGTCTCCCAGGTCCGTGGCATGTACAACGGCGACCGCATGCGCAAGGAGACCCTCGTGGACCATGGTTTCCGCCTGCCGTCCGCCGTTGACAACCGCCCCCTCAAGTTCCGCGAGTTCGAATCCAAGCTGCGCGACGTCCTCTTCACCAGTGCCACGCCAGGGGACTACGAGAAGGAACGCAACCCGAAGGTGATCGAGGCGATCGTCCGGCCCACCGGCCTCGTCGACCCGCCCGTCGAAGTGCGCCCGGTCGCCGGCCAGGTGGACGACCTCTACGCGGAGATCCAGAAGACCGCCGAGCGCGGCGAACGGGTGCTCATCACGACGCTCACCAAGCGCATGGCGGAGGAGCTGACGAAGTACTACCAGGAGCTGGGGCTCAAGGTCGCGTACCTCCACAGCGACATCGACACCCTCGATCGCGTCATCATCCTGGAGCAGCTGCGCAAGGGCGACGTGGATGTGCTCGTGGGCATCAACCTGCTGCGTGAAGGCCTGGACCTGCCGGAAGTGAGCCTGGTCGCCATCTTCGACGCGGACAAGATCGGCTTCCTGCGCTCCGCGACGTCGCTCATCCAGACCATCGGCCGCGCCGCCCGCAACGCCAACGGCCGCGTCATCATGTACGCCGACCGGCACAGCGACGCCATGAAACTCGCCCTCGAAGAGACGGAGCGCCGCCGCGCCAAACAGATGGCGTACAACGAGGAACACGGCATCACCCCGACCACGGTGGTCCGGGCCATCAAGGGCATCGAGGTGGACGGCAAGCGCATCGGCGCTGAGCCTGCGCTGGTGTCGAAGGACGAACTGGCCCAGATGGACAAGAACGACTTCGACAAGCTGATCGTGCGCCTGGAAGCCGAGATGAAGAAGGCCGCCAAGGAGTGGGACTTCGAGCGCGCTGCCCAGATCCGCGACGAACTCATGGAGCTCCGGACCAAGGGGCCTGGCAAGAAGAGCACCAGCCCCCGCCAAGAGGCCGCCCAGGCCAAGGTGGAAGAGAAGATCGGGCCACGCAAGAAGGCGGGCTGAAAACAGGAAAAATTGAAGCCGACCGGCGCGGTTCCTTCCGCATGGTCATCGAGTTCTTGGCAGGCGTGACCAACGGCTTCGACGCGTTCGGTCGCTTGGCCGGCGTCTTCCATTCCATCGCGGTCGATCTAGCGGGAGCCCGACGCGCGAGCCGAGAACGCGCGGCCACGTTGTACGACCAGATCGGCGCCTGCGTGATGCAGGTTGCCCAAGACCTTGAGAACGACATCCAACCCCATGGGCCCTGTCAGGAGCTGGAGCAATACGCCCTCGACCTTCCCAAAGTGATCAAGAAACGCGCCCTCAAGGAGCGCGTGGTCGCTCTTTCAGAGGACTTGCGCCGAATCCACGCGATCGAGACGCTGTATCCTGAACTGGAGCGCGTGCCGGACCGGGCGGCAGCGATCGGCCAACTGCATGGGGTCGCTGGCTCCCTGCGCGCGAGCGCCAACCTCTTGCGGGCGGCCTGAAGCAGCCATTGAACCGGCCGACCCGTCCATCGAACCCTTCATGACGGCCGTCCTCCGTGGGGCCGCATGGCCAACACCACCGCCATCACGTTCGCGGGCGTCGCAGCGCTCCTGGCACTGACCTCCATCGTCCTCCCCTGGTGGGAAGGCGATTTCTCTGCGAGCGGCGGCGCCTTCGGCGGCGGTTCGTCCAGCGGCGACGCGGAAGCCAGGCCGTTCGACGACGGCGACATGATCGATGAGGAGCAGGCGACCCTCGCCGGCATCCTGGCCGTTTCCTCCCTCGGCGCAGCAGCTCTGGGCGCGGTCCTCTTCGCCCTCGGCGGCGACATGCGCCTCCTGGCAGGCATCGTCGTCCTTGCGGCCGGCGCCCTGATCCTGGCCGCGGGCATCATCGCCGTCACCGACTGGCCCAGCGACGACATGGACTTCTGGGACGAACAGAACGCCAGCTTCGGCGGCAGCAGCGCCTCCGCCGAGACGGCCGCCGGCTTCGGCTGGTACGCCGCCATCGCCTCCGGCGTCCTGGGCATCGTGGGCGGTCTCGTCGGCCTGACCCGTCGCTGATGCACGCCACCGTGTGGTTCGACGGCGCCGCGAAGGGCAACCCTGGCCCCGCGGGCGCCGGCGCCGTGGTCCAAGCGGACGGCGGCGCCAAGCGCTCCCATTCGAAGGCGGTCGGCCGCGCCACCAACAACGAAGCGGAGTACGACGGCCTCATCCTGGGCCTGGAAGCGGCGCTCGCGGCCGGGGCCGAGCGCGTCACGGTCCGTGGTGACAGCCAACTGGTCATCCGGCAACTGGAGGGGCGCTACCAGGTGAAGGCGGCCAACCTGCGGCCGCGTTACGAGGCGGCCAAGAAGCTCCTGGCCCGCTTCGATGCCGTGCGCCTGGAATGGGTTCGGCGGGGTGACAACGCCGACGCCGATGCGGCGGCGAACGCGGCGCTCTCCTAAGAGCGCCCGACCCAGCTCCTCCCCTCACCGCTTCTTCAGACTCAGGGTCAACACGTACTCGGCCACCGGCTCCGGCCCCTCCTTGGGCACCGTCGCGGTGATCTTGAGGGGTAGGTTGACCCGTTCGCCGGTCTCGATCGCCTCGTCCACCAAGGCGGCCACCTCCGGCCCCTGTTCGCAACGGAAATGGGTGGTTCCGGTGGGGCGGCGCAGGAAGCGGCCTTCCACGTCCTTGAACACGAGGCTGATCTTGTGGCCCTTCTTGCGGGCGCGCTCCATGGCCGCCAAGGCGAGGAGACCACCGCCCAGGTCGGCGCCGACACCTAGGACGCCGAAGTACATGGAACCCAGGTGGTTCTTGTTGCGGCGCTTGAGCGGGATGGCGATCTCCGCCACGTCGTCACTGAGTTCGACGACGCGAGGGCGCACCCAATGGATCAGGGGCACCTTGGTCAGTCCGAACAGGCGCACCTTGAGGGTCTCTTTCCACATGGCCGGGCCGAGACATGGGGCGGCTGTTGAAGCTGCCCGTCCGTCGCGGAGACGAGCCAGAAGGGCTTAGGCGGGGCGCGGGGGTGGCGGCGACGTGGCCGGCAAGCTCGCCAGCGCGAAGGCGTTCTTCCGTCGCATCGACGGCACCCTGCGCAGCCTCTCCAAGGTGCTCAAGCGGGTCGTGCGGACGCTCCGCTTCGTCCGGGCGTTCCTGGCCACGGGCATCCTGATCATCTTGGCGAGCATCGTGGTCGCCTTCGTGCAGCCGGCCTGGATGCCCCTGTTCTACGCTGTGAGCATGCTGTTCCTGATGATTCCGCTCGTCATGCTCCTGGTGCTCATCTCGCTCCCCTTGCAGGCCAAGAGCGTCGTGCGGCTCATCGACAAGGGGTACCCGGCCAACGCCCGGGAGCTGGCGATCCGCGTCGCCGCGCGCAAGCTGCACGAGGAGTCGATCGCCAACGAGGAGCTACTGGTGGAGACGGCGCTCAACGAGGGCAAGAAGGCGGCGGCCAAGTACCGCAAGCGCGCCGAGGCCCTGAAACGCCAACTGGACGCCATGCCGGACGACCCGGCCGAATGGTACGACGACGAAGGGCTGGCCGAGCGCTGCATCGCCATCACCGCCGCCGGCACCCGTTGCAAGCGCGCCGCCCGCAAGCGCCACCGCACCTGCGCCCAGCACAAGGGGCAGAGCGGCACCGGCCCCGCCTCGGACGACCGGTAAGGAAAGCCCAAGAGCGCCAGCGGGCTTGCGGCAGCGGATGGAGGGGCGCAGCACGTTCCTGGGCCGCGCGTTGGGGCGGTTGTCGCTCACCAGCGCCGCCCATCCCAAGCGCACCATCGGCCTCATCGTGGTGCTGACGCTGCTCGTGGGGGGCGGCATGACGCAGTTGGAGACCGACGCGGACCTCCTGAAGATCCTCCCCAAGGACAACCCGCACACGCTGGCTGCCCAGAACGCCACGACGGAGTTCCGCGGCTTCTACGACTATGTGACCTTCTTCTACGGCATCGACCCCGGCAAGTGCCAGGCGGCCAGCGATGCCTACCTGCCCTACCGCGCCTCCCCGGCCAACTGCGGTAACATCACGGACGAGGCGTACGTCCGGGGCATGGACGAGATCTGGTCGTTCATCCAGGAGCGCATCCCGTCGGCCCAGTACGCCATCGACATGGCCAACATCATCAAGACGGTCAATTGGACCAACAGCGGCACGTTCGGCAGCCAGCCGGACCAGGCGATCCTCGCCCCTCTGTTGGCCGGCGAGCCGGACCGGGTCGCCCAGCCCTTCGATGAGGCGTTCGCGCTGCCTGGCACCGACCCCGTGGGCTCCCTGCAGTACGAAGCGGCCTGGCGGGGCGCCAACGCTGCTGACGACTCGATCAATGACGCCGTGGCGCCCACGTTCAAGGCCGGGCGGACCCTCATCTTCTTCGACAGCACGCAATCGCCCAGCCGCGTCGACCTGGGTCGCGACGTCTATGCCGCGGTGGACGCCTACCAGGCCGCCGTGGCCGCCTGCGACGACCCGGACCCCGACGCAGAGGCGCCGTGTGAGTTGCGGTGGAACGTCTTCGATGCCGAGGACGGACTGGCCGTCCGTGGCGTCTCGACCCTGGATGCCCACGCCAGTGACGTGACGCAGCGGGACATCAGCGTCCTGGCACCCATCATCATCTGGGCGATCATCGTCATCCTGTACCTGGCGTTCCGTGAGCCCCGCGTCATCCTCGTCTCGGCGGCCAACCTGTTCACCGCGTTCCTGTGGACCGCTGGCATCATGGGGTGGTTGGAGATCCCGTTCAGCGCCCTCAACATGACGATCGTGCCGCTCATCCTGGGTGTCGGCATCGACTACGGCATCCACATGATCAGCGAGTTCCTGGAGCACAAAGGGGACGGCTACTCCAACACCGAGGCGTTCCAGTTCGCCGGCGACCGTGCCGGCATCGCCATGTTCATCGCCACGGTCACCACGAGCGCCGGTCTGCTGGTGATGGCGTTCAGCCCCAGCGTCCTCATGGCCCAGCTGGGCATCGTGAGCAGCATCGCCCTCGTGGTGACGTTCCTGTTCACCCTCACCCTCATCCCGGCCGTCTTGACGCTCACCGCCAAGGACGCGACAGGTCCCCGAAGGACCCACAAAGGCAGCGCCACGATCCCCCGCCTGGCCGCCTTCGTCGCCCGCAACCGCATCGCCGCCCTCGTTCTCCTCATCGTCACCACGGGCGCCGCCGCCGCCAGCGCCCAGAACCTCCACGCCGAGGCGTTCGGCAACCCGGAGCTCAACTACCCACACGGCGACCGGGTCCGCGACGACTCGGAGACCATCAACGACCTGTTCTTCGGCGGCGAGTCGGACACGGTGAGCAACTTCCTCATCGTCGAAGGGGACCTGACGCAGCCGGAGGCCCACGTCTTCCTGGACGAACTGGAGGTCCAACTGGAGGAGCATCCCGAGTTGCAGAGCTTCAGTGTCACGAGCCTGACGCGCATCGTGCGGGCGTGGCTCGCCATCGACGGCGGCACCCCGGACGCCCTGGTGAGCCAGTTCATCCTGGCCAACAGCGGCAACGAGGAGCTGCAGGACATCGAGTACCCGCAGACCCAGGAGGAGATCCGGGCCACGTTCGACGCGGTCTTCGCCAGCCCCTTCGCCAACTTCATGACGATCCTCTTGGCCGAAGAGAGCTACGATATCGGGGTCGTCACGTATGACACGAACCAACGGGAACTGACCTTCGAGGAGGCGGAGCGCATCTGGGACGCCACCAACGAAGCGGTGGCGGCGGCGCGGGCGGCGACCGGCGTCGGCCCGGAGCAGGTGGCGGTGCACCAGTTCGGCAACAACGCGTTCAGCTACCTGTTCATCGAGGAGGAGCAGCCGTGGGTCAACACGATCGGCTACGTCTCCTTCGGCCTTGTGGTGATCATGATCGCCCTCCTGACCCGCAACGTGCGGGCGACCGGCGCCATCGCCGCCCTGATGCTTGTCACAAGCCTCTGGTGGCTGGGCACCCTGCCGCTCATGGGCATCGGCCTCTCCGTCGGCCTCATGCTGCCCATCGTGTTCATCATGGCGATCGGCAGCGACGACGCCATCCACCTCATCTGGAACATGGAGCAGAGCAGCGACCGCGCCAAAGTCTACCGCTTCGTGGGCCAGGCGGTGTTCCTCACCAGCATCACGACGTTCATCGCGTTCGGCATCTTCAGTCGCCAGACCGACATCCTGGTCACCCGGACGCTCATGGCGACCGCCGTCGCCGTGCTGCTCATGTGGCTGGCGACCATGCTCGTCATCCCCCTCTTCTACCCGCCCCAGGACGTCACCGACGACGCCGTGGCGCCAGCGGCCCCGACCCCTTCGCCAAAGGCTTAAGCCACCGCCAGCCCACGTTGAAGCGGAACGGGAGAGCGTCGCAAAGCCAGTGGCGGCGGCGCACGCGGGACTCCAAGCCCAGCGCTCCCGTTCCACCTCCCCGCCCCTCCGTCCCCTTTTGAACGCCGGCGCCGCTTCGCCACCGTGCCGGATGCATCGCTGCTCCTCACCTTCGTGGTCGCAGGCATGGCCGCCGGCTTTGTCAGCGGCCTTGCCGGCGTCGGCGGCGGCATCATCCTGACGCCTGTCCTGCACTACGTCCTCGGCTATACCTGGGGCGACGCCGTCGCCCTGTCCCTCTTCGTCATCGCCGCCCAGAGTCCGCTGGGCATCTGGCGCCACAGGCGCAAGGGCGCCGTCTCGTGGCGCATGGCCGGGCCGCTCGTGGCCGGTGGCGCAGGCGGGGTGCTCATCGGCGCCTGGCTGGAACCCCGTATCGGCGTCCCCTGGCTGAAGCTCACCTTCGCCCTCCTGATGCTCGCCGCGGCGCGGCAGCTCTACCGGGACCGCAAGCCGCCTCGCCCGGACGGGGGCGGCCACCTGCCGGTCGCCGCAGCGCTCGCCGTGGGCCTCGGCGCCGGCATCATCAGTCGGCTCCTGGGCATCGGCGGCGGCCTCGTCACCGTCCCGATCCTCGCCCTGGCCGGCGTCCCGGCCCACCTGGCCGTCGGCAGCAGCCTCGTTCCGGTCTGGAGCAACGCCGCCGTCGCCTCTCTGGGCAACGCAGGGCGCGACCTGGACTGGTTGGGCGGCCTTGTCATGGCCGCCGCAGCCATGGCAGGCTCCTGGGCCGGCGTCGCCGCTGCGCACCGGTTGCCTGAACGTGGCCTACGCCTCGTGTTCGCCGCCGGACTGGTGCTGATGGCGCTCTACATCGCCGTCACGACGACCCCGTGAACGGCGCCCGCGGGTCGAGAACCCTTTTGGGCCGCGCCTGCTGGCCGCGCCGTGGCCGTCCTTGATGCACTGGGCTTCGATGTCCTTCGCACACTGTCGGTCCTGTTCCGGTGTGACACCCTGTTCAACACCTATTGCTTCATTCTCCTCTTCCTGCCGGCGGTCCTCACGATCTACTGGCTGCTGCCGACGGGGCGCGCCCGCCTGGGCTTCCTGACCCTGTCGAGCCTGGTGTTCTATGGCTTCTGGGACGCCCGGTTCATCCCGCTGCTGCTGGGCAGTTCGCTCCTGGACTTCTTGGTGGCCAAACGGATCGTGGCCGCAGGCGAGACGCCCGCCCGTAAGCGTTGGCTGATGGTCAGCCTCGCTATCAACCTCGGCCTCCTGGCGTTCTTCAAGTACGCCCTGTTCGTCGCCGAGAACGCCCGGAGCCTGTTCGACCTGCTGGGCGTGCCGGTGGAGATCCCCGGCTTCTACATCGTGCTGCCCATCGGCATCTCGTTCTACACGTTCCAGACGATGAGCTACACGATCGACGTGTACCGAGGCCTGGTGGAGCCGACCCGGAGCTTCACCAAGTACCTCACCTACGTCACCATGTTCCCACAACTGGTGGCTGGCCCCATCGTCCGTTACAGGACGCTCGATGGCCAACTGGACACGGTGCCACGCCGGCTGCCGCTGGCCGGCTTCGTCCTCGGCCTGAGCCTGTTCATCTTCGGCCTCTCGAAGAAGGTCGTGCTCGCCGACACGATCGGCCGCTCCGTGGACCCCCTCTGGGCGGACCCGGCCAGCCTCGGCCTCGCCACCGCCTGGTTCGCCGCCGTGGGGTACACGACCCAGCTCTACTTCGACTTCAGCGGCTACAGTGACATGGCGATCGGCCTGGGCGCGATGCTCGGCTTCGCTTTCCCGGTCAACTTCCGGGCACCCCACCACAGCCTCAACCCGAGTGAATGGTGGCGCCGCTGGCACATCACCCTCTCGACGTTCTTCCGGGACTACATCTACGTCCCCTTGGGCGGCAACCGCGTCGACCACCTGTTGCTCTACCGCAACCTGATGGTCATCATGGTCCTCAGCGGCCTCTGGCACGGCAGCTCCTGGAACTTCATCCTGTTCGGCATCTACCACGGCCTGCTGCTCATCGGCTACCAGGCGATGCGCAAGCACTGGGATGCCTGGCCGGCGCGCGCCCAACAGGCGCTCATGATGCTCCTCTGGGTCCTCGGCCTGGTGCTGTTCCGCGCCCCCGACCTCGACGTGGCCGGCACCGTCTACGCGGCGCTCCTGGCCCCCACCCACCTCGCCTGGGGCGGCGTCGGATTCCCCGAGACCTTCACCATGGTCTCAGCGTTCATCTTCACCCTGTTCGCCAAGCCGTTGGCCGACCGCACCCTGCGCCCCACGGTCCCGCAGGCGATCGCCCTCGGCGGCCTGCTGCTGTTGGCCCTCGCCTTCATGGGCGCCTTCAGCAGCCCCTTCCTGTACTACCAGTTCTGAACCTGTATCATGACCCCCGACCCCCACCCCCCTGGAGCACCCGACGAGCCTTCCGGTCCCGCCACTGGAGCGGGCGCGCTGCCGCCGGGCGCCCCCGATGGCGACGGCGGGAAGCCCTCTGCGGGTGACGGTGGGGCGGACCTGTGGGGCCTGCGGGGTGCCGCTGGCGTACCCGAGGCGGACCACCTGGACATGGACGGCTTCCGCATGGTCGCCACCGATCCCCGCCGCCTCAAGCGCTTCCTGGGCGCCCTCGCCTTGACGCTCCTGGTCAGTTCCGGGTGCCTCCTGGGCGCGGTGGTCGCCATCGATCCCTGGGACCAGTTCGGTCAGGACACGTTCGAGCCCCTGGTGCCCAACCAGCCTCGCCAGAAACTGGACCTGTACCTTGCCCTCGACGAGCCACCGGAGACGGTCCTCATCGGGGCCTCCAATGTCCGCCAGTACCAGCCAGCGGACGCGGCCGAGGTGGGCTGGGGCGAGACGTTCAACTTTGCCGCCGGCGCCCTGTCCCTGGAGGAGCAGTTGGCGTTGTACCGCTTCCTGGTCGACCATGACCTGCAACCCGACCGTATGGTGTTCGGCGTCGATCTGATCGCCTTGCGCCCGGGGCAGGCGACCAACCTACGTTTCCTCACCGACCCCCTGGTGCAGCCGTACACGGACACCGATTTCGGGTGGTTCGATTACGTGTTTTGGAGCACCCAGTACGCCATCAACCAGGCGTACATCCGCGACATGGCGCGCGTGCTGTACTACTCGGCCGTCGGCTACCCGGACCCCATCAACACCTACGCTCCTGATGGCGGCTTCATCTACCACCCCGACCGCGCTCCGCCCCTGGTGGACACGCCGGAGGGTCGCGCGGTGCTCGACCGCCACATCGATACGGCCGTCGGGACCTACGCGCGCCTGACGGAGCCGGCCCGGCAACCCGCCAAGGACCTGCGCGACCTGGTCACGATGGCGGCGGCCGAGGGCGAGGTGGTGCTGTTCCTGCCGCCCTACCACCCGGACTACCGAGCCGCTTTGCAGAAGGCGGGCGGCTACGATGAATGGCGCGCCAATTCCCTGGCGCTGTTCCAGGCGTTCTGCGCCCCCGGCGTGCGCGTCGTCGACGCCTCGTACCTGGAGGACTACGGCGGCGACCCGTCCCTGTTCAGCGACGGCGTGCACGTCCAGCAAGGCCTCCCCCGCACCATCATGGAGTACGTGGCCGTCGATGGCCCCGACCTGTGCGCCGACACGGCCACTGAGGCGTCCGGATAGGCTCAAAGCAGCGCCGCCGCTGGCCGTGCTACGATGTTCAAGCGCCTGCTCATCCCGGTGGACCCGTCGCGCCCCTTCGACGCGGCCAACCAGTACGCCGTGGACCTGGCGCATCGCTTCGACAGCAGCCTCGTGGCCACGTACGTCATCGACGAGGGACTCATGGGCCCCAGCGCCCAGGCGACCACGGGTGCCATGGACGAAGCGCTGGAATGGGTGGGCCGCGACGCCATGGACGACTTCGCCAAGCACCATCCAGACCTGGACATCAAGAAGAGCCTCGCCTACGGCAGCACTGCCACGGCGCTGTTCCAGGTGGTCCTGCAGACCGGCGCGGCGGCCGTGGTGATCGGTGGCTTCCGGGCCAAGCCGACGCGCACCAACATGTGGGGCTCCGTCGCCGTGGAGATCGTCCACCACGCCGAGCGGCATGCCTTCGTGGTACGGGAGCGCACCCGCCTACCCGGGCCCGGCGACACCATCGTGGTCCCCTTCGATGGCAGCCACTACGCGCGCCACTGCCTGCCCCACGTGGTCAAGTTCGCCTCCCTGCTGGCGTGCCGGCTCGACCTGGTGACCGTGGCCGCCAAGGGCCACGAAGCCGAGGCGCAGGTGGCCCTCAAGGAAGGGCAGGGCATCGTCGGCCAGGAGGCCCCGGACCTGGACGTGGAGACCCACGTCCTACCGGCACCCATGTGGAAGTCGAAGGGCCGGGTGCTGCTCAACCACGCCCGCGCCGTCGACAGCCCCATGATCGCCCTCGCACGGCTGGGCAAGACCAGCATGCACACGGGGCGCAGCCGCACCGTCGATTGGCTCATCGCCCACTCTGAACGCCCCGTCTGGGTGGTGCGCAAGTAATGGAACCCTCTCCGGTCCTCGACCGGCGTGCCTACCGTAAGATGGCGGTGGGCGTGCTGTTGGCCCTGATCCTGTTCCTGTTGCCGACGCCTGAAGGGCTCTCGGACGACGCCATGAACACCTTGGCGCTCTTCGTCCTCATCATCTACTTCTGGGCCACCGAGGCCCTGCCCCTGCCGGTCACCGCCCTGCTGGCCGGCGTCGGCCTCGTGGTCCTGCGCGTCGTCGACCACTCCAATGACGCCTGGGAGCCCTACGCCAAGGACACGATCTTCTTCCTGCTCGGCAGCCTGATCCTCGCCGACGCGGTCACCAAGACCGACACGGACCGCATCCTGGCCGCCCGGCTCTTGCGGCGCATCGGTGGCAGCACCGACCGGCTCCTCTGGGGCATCGTGGTCACGAGCACCGTGGCCGCCATGATCGTCAGCAGCCACGCCATCGCTGCGGTCATGCTGCCCCTCGTCCTGTCGATCCTGCGTGCCACCGGACTGCACGCTCGTCGCAACATCGCCGCGGCCTTCGTGCTCGCCATCGCCTTCGGCACCGGCATCGCCGGCCTCGCGACCCCCAGCGCCGGCAGCCGCAACGCCATCGTGCTCGGCTACCTGGACGAACTGTACGGCATCCGCATCAGCTACCTGGAATGGGTCATGCACGCCATGCCGATCACGCTGGTGCTCATGCCGGCCGTGTTCTTCATCCTGAAGTGGACGTTCAAGATGCCCAGTGAGGCGATCGACACGACGTCGATCCCCATCGAACACGAGAGCCTCAACGGTATGCAGTGGCGCACGCTCCTGGTGCTCGCCGGCACCGTCGTGGCCTGGATCCTGTTCGGTGAAGACTACGGCCTGGGCACCATCGCCATCGCGGGCGCCGTGAGCCTGTTCGTGCTCGGCATCCTCGACTGGGTGGACACCCGCCGCCGCATCGCCTGGGGCGTCCCGCTCATCTACGGTGCTGCCCTCACCATGGGCAACGCCCTCCAGACGACCGGCGCCGTCAGTTGGCTCGCCAACGCGCTCTTGGGCTTCGAGTTCCTGCACACGGAGGCGGTCCTCCTGTTCGGCACCCTCGCCCTGGCTGCGATCGTCACCAACATCATGAGCGACGGCGGCACCGCCGCGGTCCTGGCACCCGTCACGTTGTCGCTGGCGGCCCTCATCGGCTTCCCGGTGGCGGACATGGGCCTCATCACCGCCATGGGCGCCGCGTTCAGCTTCATCATGGTGATCGGCACGCCACCCAACGTCATCTGCTACTCGAGCGGTCTCTTCACGAGTCGGGACCTGGCGCGCGCCGGCATCCCGCTGACGGTGGTCTGTGTCGTCGTGGCCGGCCTGGCTGCCAAATTCTACTGGCCGCTGCTGCCCTCCTAGCCTGTCACGCCCAACGCGGCGCCGACGGTGCCGTCGCTCGCCATCCGTGGAACGTTGGCCGGGCCGGCCGGCCTAAAAGGAACGGAGAAAGGAAGGGGAAAGGGCGGCAGCCGGGTGCTGCCTGCGGCGACGTGCCGGCTCAGTTGGCCGCTTCAGCGCGCGCCTTGGAGAGCAGGATGCCGAAGACGCCGAAGAGGACGAACACCAGCACCGTGGAGAGCAGGCCGATGTCGGCCGGCGGGGTGGCGTTGTCGTAGAAGAGGCCGAGCACGCTGGCTAGGTAGAGCAGCACGCCGAAGGCGATGCTGACAAACGATAGGATGGTCGTGACGTCCTTTTCCATGTGATTCACCGAGGAAGGTCAGGCCGGGCGGCGCGTGCGCGTCGCGGCGGCAAATGGGGCCACTGGGATTCGAACCCAGATCAGCGGGTCACTCCGATGGATCAGCGCTCCAGTGATTCGTCACAAGCGAGGGAGCGACCCTCGCGTCACGCTGACCCGTTTCTCATCATCTCCATCACTGGAGCCCACGATGATACCTGGTTACACCATAGCCCCGTGGTGTTGCGGGTGGCGGATGAGGGAGAGCGGTAAGACGTGGGCGATGCCCACTGGAATGTGATCAGTTCTTGCGCATGGCCTGGGCCCGCTTTCTGCGGCGCATCTTCTTCTTGCGCCACTTCCAGCGTTGGTTGCCAGGCTTCTTCCAAGCACGGCTGCTTCTCTTCATGATTCCATCCCGAGGGATGACCTCTGGAGCCGGCCGAGTCGGGTATCCGTTAAGACCGTTGCGTTGGCCATAAGGGGAAACGGCCGGGGCTGCGTCGGGCGAGGTCAGGCGGTGACCTGCGCGGCGAGCGCTTCGGCCACCGCGTCGGCGGCGCTCACTTCGTCGCACCCGGCCTCGGCTGGCTGTTCGACGCTGTCGGTGGCAAGGACGCGGTCGATGCCGCCGGCCAGGAGCTTCGGCACGGCACCCCCTGTGAAGATGCCGTGGGTGCAGGCGGCGTAGACGGCCGTGGCGCCGTTCGCCTTCAGTTGACCGGCCGCGGTGACCATGGTGCCGCCGCTGGCGATCATGTCGTCCACGATGGCGACCCGCTTGCCGGCCACGTCGAGCGCCTTGGCCTTCATGACCACCTCCGTGGGGCCCAGGCGGGTCTTCTCCAGGTGGTCGTGGGGCACACCGAGGACGGCGGCTGCCGCGGCGGCGCGGTCGCGGGCGCCGGCATCAGGGGCGAGGATGGCATCGACGCCCCAGGAGCCCAGCGTGGCGGCGAGCTGCGGCACGGCGGTGACGCCGGCGGCGGGGCCGTCGAAGAAGTCGAGGATCGCGTCCTTGTGGGGGTCCACGACGAGGAGCCGGTCGCTGGTGGTGGCGATGGCGCGGGCGGCGGCGCGGGCGCTCACCGCTTCACCGTCCTTGAAGACCCGGTCCTGGCGGGCGTAGCCATAGTAGGGCACGACCGTGGTGACCTGGGCGGCGCCGGCCTCGCGGGCGGCGTCCTGCAAGAGAAGGAGCTCGACGAGGTTGTCGTTGGGTGCTGTGGACTGCACGCAGACCACATGCGCCCCAGCGACGCCGGTCAGGAGACGCGCGTAGACCTCGCCGTCGGGGAACCGCTTGATCTCGGTGTCGGCCAAGGGGCATCCGAGGGCCTGGGCGAGGCGGGAACCGAGGCGGCCACTGGCGCTGCCGGCCACGACGACGGTCTGCACAACCGCGCGACGGGGCCGGTTTGCATAAGCGGAGCGGTCAAGCGAGCGGGGTGGACGGCGGCGCCACGGCGATGGCACACCAGTTGTCCCCCGCCTTGCCCCCCAGCGCCGCCAGCCACAGCCGTTCCACAAGGAGCCCCGCCGCTTCCAGGTCAGCGCGCAGGGCGGCTTCGGTGTAGAGGTGGTAGGTCCGTTGCTCTTCGTGGCCGTCGCGGCGCCACGGCACGACCAGATCGAACGGCTCCCCCGGTGGCCCCTCCTCGGCGAAGCGCGGCGCCTCCCTGGCCCAGACGGTGACCAGCGCGCGGCCCCCGGGGCTCAGGACGCGGCGCAGTTCGGCGAGACTGGCGACCCGGCCCTCCGGCGCGGGGATGCCGTGGAGGCCGGCGATGTAGATGCAGGCGTCGAAGGAAGCGCCCGCGAACGGCAGGGCTGTGGCGTCGCCGACGACGACCGGGCCCACGAGGTGGCCGGCGGCCAGCCGGGCCGCGGGGCGGCTCCAGTCACACCACCAGGCGTCGTGGCCTGCTTCCTTGGCGAGTGCGGCGTGACGTCCGTTGCCCGCCATCAGGTCGAGGAGGCGCTGGCCGGGCGGCAGGTCGGCCAGGAACTCGGTCACCACGGACCATGGTCGCTGCCGCGTGGCGTCGAAGCTCTCGGCAATGGTCTCCCAGACCCGATGCTGATCCTGGGCAGGCTCTGCCGGCCGGTCCGCCACGCGCCGCGGACCCGCCTGCTTCAGAAGGCTCTTGTGACGGCGCCAAGTGGACGGCCCCGTGCAGTCGCTGCTGGAGCGCCGCCTCATCATCTTCGCCGGCAAGGGCGGCGTGGGCAAGACCACCAGCAGCAGCGCCACGGCCATCGGGCTCGCCAAGGAGGGGCGCAAGACGCTCCTGGTGACCGTCGACCCCGCCAAGCGCCTGGCCGACAGCCTCGGCGTCGATGTCGGCTTCACCGAGACCCCCGTGCAGCCCAACCTCACCGCCATGATGCTCGACCCGGAAGCGGTCATCCGGGAGCACCTGGCCCGCGAGCTGCCGCAGCTCGACATCACAGAGCACCCGCTCTTCCGGTACGTCACCAACTACATGCCGGGGCTCAACGAGCTCATGGCGATCGGCAAGCTCAACGACCTACGCCGCGAAGGCCGCTTCGACGTCATCGTCGTCGACACGGCGCCCACCGGCCACGCCCTCAGCTTCCTGTCCGCCCCCAAGACGATTAAGGAGCTGATGAGCGAACGCAGCCTCATCAAGTGGGCCATCAAAGGATACGCCGTCTGGCAGCAGTTGAGTACCACGGCCAAGAAGTTCCAGAACGTCTTCAAGAAGAAGGAGGACCGCAAGGACGGCCCACCCGAGGTCGACTTCGAGCGCGTCTTCGGGGACATCGAGGCGGAAGCCCAACGCATCCAGGCGTTCCTCACCGACCCGGACCACAGCGCCCTCGTGCTCGTCTGCCTCCCGGAGAAGCTCCCCGTCGAGGAGACGGCGCAGCTCTACCACCAGGTGACCGGCGAGCTGGGCATGAACGTCACCCACATCCTGGTCAACAAGATGCAGCCGGACACGCTGGGAGACCACCGGGCCGCCTTCGACGCCATCGAGACCGACGCCGAAGCCCGCGGGCGGTTCGCCGCCGACGCCGCCAAGGCGACCGGCACGGACCCGGGACTCCTCCAAGCGATGCTGGCCGCAACGGCGTTCAACGAGATCCGCCGCGACATGAACCAGGACCACCTGGACCTCTTAGCGCGCAAGGTGCCCGCCGTGCCGCGGGTCGTGATGCCCCTCTTCCGCCGCGACGTCAACGGCCTCGAACGGCTAGGGCGCTTCCAGGAAGCCCTCTGGCAGGCTGAAGCCGATGCAGCCCAGGAAGTGGAAGAGGCGACGCTCGCCGCTTAATGCTGGACGGTGCGGCCCATCGTGGAGCCGACGCGGGGATCCGTGACACGCATGGGGACATGGTCCCACACCGCGTTACAGTAAGTACACGTCACGTGTACCGTGTTCCGGATCCGGTCCGACGGTAGCTTGCCCTTCACCGTCAACGTGCTACCGGTGGAGGTCTCGATCAGGAAGCCCGAATCGGACCCGCACTTGGAGCATCTCAGGAGACTCATAAGGGACCCTATACCAAGGTCTCCAATATCCCCTTTTTCCCTGGGCCAAGAGGTACCTGGCGGGCGCGGCCAGCCACGAAGGCGCCGCCCAGACCCGCCCTTTGACGGGCGGGGACGCTCCTGTCACCACGATTGGACCCACCTGGAGAACTCCCTTGCCTGCCTCCGCCCCGTGCTCCTCCAAACGTCAGTCGTTGGCGGTAAGGCTGCTCCCTTCCGGGCCTGACCCGGTTCCCGCTTCGAAGGCTTTCGACCATCCCTCCGGATGGGTTCCGGCCACCGCCGACCTCAGAGGACGAGACCTCATTGTAACGGCATGGGCTCCATTGGCGAATCCCGCCGTAGCCAACAGGGGTTCGGCCGCGCTATAGACTTCGCAACAGGGGGCGCCTGGTCCCCCGGCCTAGTCCCCGCCTTTCGTCGGGTCGACAGCCCACTCAGGCTGCCGCGGGCCGCGCGACGCGGGTGCCCCTCTTAACGATGGGGGGTCCAGCAGCCGGCAGACAGGAGGCGAACGGAGGGTGCGAACGCCGCTGGAGAGCCCCGGAATCAGAAGTAGCGGTGCAACCAAACCCCTGCCAAGGCTTATTTGCAGCACGCTAGATGAAGGGGCGTCGGCCGTTCGCGGTCGACGGTTGGTTGTAACATGAACACCATGCGCTTGGTGCCCGCTCTCGTGGCACTTGTGATGATGACCCCGGCCCTGGCCGGTACGGCTGGCGCCGCCAGCAGCGAAGAGCTCTCCACCCAGGAGGCGTTCGAGGCCCTGCGCACCGAAGAGGAGCTCGTGGCCTTCTTCGACGAGGCCTCCCCCCTGACCTCCGAGGACGTGACCGCCATGTTCGAGCGCCTGATGGCCGGCGAAGAGCTGGATACCTTCGAGCTCTTGGACCTGGCCCGCTACATGCGCGACGCCGACATGGCGCCCGACATGCTGAACGTCCCGCTCGCCGAGACGCTCCAGACCGCCATGACGAACATGCTGTACAGTGCATACGAAGCGGCCCAGGTCGACATCATCGAGATGGAGACCGGCTGGGGCTCCGACACCTTCGACGAGCTCGTGATCCCGCTCACGACGGCCTACCTGGCCGCCGGCGTGGCCCACCCGCCCCTGTTCCTCGACATCAACAGCATCGACGTGTACCTCGACTTCGGCATCCTGAGCTGCAGCCGCGGCATCCTCTGCATCCGCATCGTGACGGACATCGGTGCCGGACTGGCGCTCGACTTCCACAAGACCACGGACCAGGTGCTCCTGCACACCGGCCTCGTCATCGACATCGGCCTGGAGATCGTCGGCTACATCTGCTTCTTCGGCATCTGCATCCCGATCATCCTGCCGTTCATCTCGTTCCCCAACGTGGCCCTGGCCAACGATGCGGACTACGTGCACACCTGCCCGGCCAACAACTGCCAGCTCGGTGAGCGCGCCACGAACAGCGACATCCTCCAGGTCGTCTACGATGCCCTTGGCAGCGTCGGCCGCCTGCGCGCCCAGGAATGGACCGCGGATGCCCTCGAAGCCGGCACCCCCGCCCAGGGCTCCGTCCCCGGCGGCACCCCCGGCGTCGCTGACCTGCACGCCATCGCCCCTGAGCCGACCTACTACGGTCTGCAGGCCAACAGTGACGTGACCGGCGCCGTCGGTCTCGCCAAGGCCAACTACCCCGGCGCTGACCCCGCCGTGGACAGCCGCGTCGCCGGCATCCACACCCGCACCCAGGGCGACTACAACCTGCCCGGCGATGCCACCGGCATCACCGCCGTCTACGACAAGACCAGCTTCCGCAACCTGGACTTCGACATCTGGACGGTCCGCTGGAACAACGCCGGCCTCGGCGACGCCACCGTCGGTGGTGCCCCCGGCCACATGCACTACAGCGCTCCTGGCGGCCACATCCTCGGCGGCACCTCCCCGTGGACCTGGACCATGAGCCTGGACGACCCCGTCCTGTAAGCCCACGTGCTTCCCTTCTCCTTTCCTCTCCCCCTTTTTGGCCTTCGGCCTGCCTTGTTGTCTTGGATCGTGCCTTTGGCGCTAGCTATTCGCGCGGGCGCATCGCTGGAGAACGGGACCAACGAGAACAGGAGACAGAAGGAAGAGATCCGGACAACCGGGCTACGCCGTGGAGGCCAGCGCCTCGTAGTGGACGGCGGTCGCGCCATCCTCGGAGGCCAGGTGCAACATCCACTCGCCAGCGGCCAGGTCGCCGGTGACGACCATCCAGCGCTCGCGACCCTGGACATCGGAAGGACCGCCGACAGGAGGCGATGTGACGCCTGCGGCGACCATCTGGATCCCGAGTTCGCCGCCGTCGAGGCTCGCCTCCAGGCTGCCGTCAGGGGCATACAGGCGGGCGGCGAAGGCACCGGCGCGGTCGTCGTCGCGGACCGCCACCCACAGCTCGCGGGCGCCAGCGGGGACCTGGAAGCGATGTTCCACGGCGTCGCCAGCACAGAAAGGCTCGCCGGTGGCGGAGCTGCACGTGCCGGCGTAGCGTCCCTGGAACGCATAGTCACGGGCCGTGTCGGCGGCCGGCGCTTCGGAGACGACGAACAGCATGGAGTGCACGCGGGTCAGGCCGGCCTCGCTGGTGACCTCGAGGCTCAGGACGTGGTCGCCGGTGTCGTGGAACGCGTAGGCCCACAGGGGGCCGTCCGCCACCAGGGCGCCTTGGTAGTACCACGCGAAGGCCAGGTCGCCGCCACCAGGGTCGCGGCTGGCACCGGCATCGAGGAGCACCGGTTGGCCGGCGCGGGCGCTGTAGGTCTCCGTTCCTGCCGTGGCATCCAGCAGGCGCAGGTGGTCCGAGTGGGCCTGCACCAGCAGTTGCGGCGGCTGGGCAGGCTCGGGCTGCGGCGGCGCGGCAGCCAGGTCGTTCGTCGTGGCGGGCGTCGTCTCGTTTGCGGCATCTTCCCCGACACAGCCAGCCATCGTGGCTGCGAGCAGGGCCATCACCAATCCCAATCGTTGCATGGTTCGCACCATTTCCGACTGGACCGGTGGGCGGCATAACCTTCAGGTCTGCGCGGGCCGCGCAGAACGGGTTCAGAAGCTGCGCGCATCCGCCGCGCCGCCCGCGGCGCGGCACCAACGCGCCACTTCCTCGCTACGCTCAGAAACGCCACGCATCCGCCGCGCCGCCAGCGGCACGGCATCAACACGCCACTTCCTCGATACGCTCAGAAGCGGCGTGTCAAGACCAGGTACTGGTTCCTGAAGAACCGGTAGAAGATCCAACCCAGGGACCCGACCAGGAACGCCGTGTCGCCGACGACGAGCCAGAGGCTGCGCGTGGCGATGGTGAACTCGTCGCGTTCGTAGAACTGGCCCGCCGCGAACGTGTGGCGGACCAGGAGGACGAGGCTGAGGGCGAAGATGGCGATGACCGCCAGGTCGATGTAGAACAGGTAGCGCCGCCAGGTGGCACGGTCCACCTGTTGCAGGTCCTCGAAGTCCATGAGTGCAGGCGGCCCACCCCGGCGCCCGTCAAAGGACTTCGCTTGGGCAACCCTATGGCCCGGCCGCCGATGGACGGGCATGAGCATCGACCTGGTCGCCTTGGAGGCCGCTGCGGACGCCGTACGCGGCTGCACCGCCTGTCCGTTGCACGAGACGCGCGGTCATGCGGTCCCGGGCGAGGGCGGGGGCAGCGGCGTGGGCGCGCCGGAACGCTTCACCGGCATCATGCTGGTGGGCGAAGCGCCTGGCCGCAACGAGGACGAGACGGGGCGGCCGTTCTGCGGTGCGGCTGGCAAGAACCTGGACCTTGGGCTCGCCGCGGCTGGCATCGGCCGGGACGACGTCTTTGTGACCTCCATCGTCAAGTGCCGGCCCCCGAAGAACCGGGACCCCAAGCCGGCGGAGAAGGCGGCGTGCCGGCCTCATCTGGAGGCCCAGCTCGACGCGCTGGGCCCGAAGGTGCTCGTTGCGTTGGGTCGCCATGGGCTCTCCTCCCTGGTGGAGCGGCCCCCCAAAGCGTTCTCGGAGGTCCGGGGGCGGTTCGTCGAAGGCCCAGGCGGGCTTCCGGTCTTCTGCAGCCTGCACCCTGCGGCGATCATCTACCGCCAAGCGTGGCGGGAGGACTACCTGGCAGACTGGGCATGGTTCGGGGAGTGGGTGCGCAGCGGAAACCTGGCACAGCGTGGCAAGGCCTGAGTGGGGGCGGCCCATCATCTGGAACGCTAGGCCCAACAGGTGCCACACCACACACCCCCGCTTTGCGTGTCCGTCGCCGGCTTTGCATCCTGAGCGGTCAAAGGAAAACTTACCAAGAACCCGCGTGGGCAAGGACGATCGTCGCCGAGGCCCACCGACGCGACGGACGAACCCGTTGGTTGTCGGGTTCACCGAACGTTGGTAGGGCCCTTAAGGTCACGAAGGCCCTGGAGCCGCCTGTTCAGCTACAATGGAGGAACCATGTACAAGCCAACTGCCGCAGCGCCTTCGATGATCGTGATCAGCCTCCTGGTCCTTGCCGCTCCAGCGCCACTCGTTGAAGCCCATGCCTGCATTCAGCCGGTTAGCCACGCCGGTTCCTGCGGAGAATGTGATGTCATCAATGATACCGATCGACACGTCCACGTGGTGACCGGCCTGTCAACCCTGGACCCGTCGAAGGCATCCTATTGCGACAACCTGAACAGCGAGGATGTGGAATGGCTCCTGGCAATCCTGCTGGCCCTTCTTCCAGAATCCATCGACACGTGGGCGTTCGACCTTCGGCCTTGAGATCAAGCATCCCGCAGGGGCGGGCGAGCTCTTGATGCGGCCATCTCGAGGCCGGCTATCCCGCGCCGCTGCTGCGGGGCGCGCGAATGAAACCGAATGGTTGGCCCACGGGTGGCCTGGTGGCCGGGGCCTTTAGTACAGCCGCGCATCTGGTCCTTTGTGCTGACGCACAGGAACCTACCATGAACCGTCGAACCCTCCTTGCCCACGTGCTGGTCGGCAGCCTGCTGACCGCCACGTTGCTGATGGCCGCGCCGACCACGGCCCATGTCTGCACCGAGATCGCCAACCGCTCTTGTGGCCCCTGCGATGATACAGAACCCCACCTCCACTACACCCCTTACGACCAACCCGGCATCAAATGCTTCAGCCCGGTTGGTGGAATCAAGTTCGTCGAAGACCTCTACGACCTGGTCTTGTGGCTGCTGACGTCGGGCGCCGTCGAAGAGATCGAGCTGTTCCATCTCTTCGAGGCGAACCTTTTCCCGGCCAGCGCTAGCTGATCCTGATCCAAAGCGCAACCAATGCTCGCCCATCGGCCAGCGACGCTGGTCCAGAGGCGACCCATGGTGTCTGGCGGCAGCTTCCCGGCCGCCGTCAGACACCCAGACCCCCATTTCCTGTGGAATCTCCACCTGCAATGAGGGTCGCGGACGCTGTCTGACGCCCCTGCGGCCCCCTCCTTTTTAACTGACAGGAGCATTTCCTCCTGTCGCGTGTCAAGGGTTAAATACCCAAGGCCACATGGGAGCGTCTGACAATGTCGGACAAAAGGCAACACCTGTTGCCCGGAAGCCGACGTTGTGTGCGCACGGTGTCTGACACCGTCGTACACGGACGCACCTCCTCCCCCACGACCATGAGCAAGACCGAACGCGTGACGATCCGACTGCCCTCCGCCATGACGGCCAAGATGGACGCCCTGGTGGACCTGGGACAGTACGGGACGCGCACCGAGGTCATGCGCCACGCCCTCCGGCAGTTCTTCGAGGACGCCGGCGGCAAGGCCGACAAGACCATGGAAGCGGAGGAGAAGATGCAGAAGCTCGTCAAGCTGGCCGCGGTGCTCAAAGAGAACCAAGACCTGCTCGACGCGCTGTAAGTCTCCTTGCTTCACAGTAGGGATGGGATGCACGGGCAGGAGGGGTACGCGACCCCCTCCTGCCCAAGAACACCAGTCGCACACCATGGAAGGAGCCACGAACATGGACAGTCTGATCGGAGCAGCAACACAATTCACGCAAGAACAGGAGCTCAAGGAGTACGAGAACTTCGGTGAGCCCAAGATCGTCATCGTCGGCTGCGGCGGCGCAGGTGGCAACACCATCAACCGCCTGCACAAGATCGGCGTCAAGGGCGCTGAGACGATCGCCATCAACACGGACAAGCAGGCCCTCGACCTCGTCGAAGCGGACAAGAAGCTGCTCGTCGGCAAGTCGATCACCCGCGGCCTCGGTGCCGGCGGCTACCCTGAAGTGGCCGAGCGCTGCGCCGAACAGGCCCGCGGCAAGCTCGAAGAGATGCTCAAGGGCGCCGACCTCGTGTTCATCACGGCCGGCATGGGCGGCGGTACCGGCACCGGTACGGCCCCCGTGGTCGCCTCCATCGCCAAGAAGATGGGCGCCATCATCGTCGGCATGGTCTCCACGCCGTTCAACGTGGAGCGCGCCCGCATCATCAAGGGTGACCAGGGTCTCGAGAAGCTGCGCCAGCAGGCCGACAGCGTCATCGTGCTCGACAACAACCGCCTCCTGAAGTTCGTGCCCAACCTGCCCATCGACCAGGCCTTCAGCGTCATGGACCAGCTGATCGCCGAGACCGTCAAGGGCATCAGCGAGACGATCACCACCCCCAGCCTCATCAACCTCGACTACGCTGACGTGAAGTCGATCATGAGCGAAGGCGGCGTGGCCGTCATGCTCTGGGGCGAGGCCAAGACGACCGACGGCGCCACCGCCGTCGTCAACGAGGCGATCAACCACCCGCTCCTCGACGTGGACTACCGCGGCGCCACCGGCAGCCTCGTCCACATCACCGGCGGCCCCGACCTGACCCTCAAGCACGCCGAAGAAGTGGCCGAGAGCCTCACCTACGAGCTCGACAGCCACGCCAACGTCATCTGGGGCGCCCGCGTGACCCCTGAGTTCGAAGGCCGCCTTCGCGTGATGGCCATCATGACCGGCATCAGCACCGCCAACGCCCTGGCGCAGCCCGAAGCCAAGGCCGAGGTCAAGGTCCAGGCCCGCGACGACGAGCGCCCGCGCAGCGAGTACTCCATGGAGCGCCCCACCAGCATGGCGCGCGACCGCAGCCGCTTCGGCCTCGACAGCATCAACTGAGTCTCACCCAGACCAGCCAACCACACTTCCCCACCTTCCACCCTTCCCTCTTACTCGCCAGCCGCGGGGTGCACCTCCCTCCTACCACACGAGACCCCCGCTTGGCCGGAGGTGTCCTCCCACAC
>JBMYRW010000033.1:0-26460 GCA_049602735.1 Thermoplasmatota archaeon | reverse complement strand
TGCTGCCCGTACTTGGAGCAGCACAGGCCGAGGCTCATCATGGTCCCGTCGACCATGTATTTCCGCGTCTGGACCTGGGAACCGCACATCTCGCATTCCATGATTCGCACCGCTTGCGACCCGCCTCCAACGGGAAGCAGACTCGACAAGAACTCCTAAAGCCGCCTCCTTAATGAAACGAACTGGAGGGGCAGCTTGGCCGACGCCGACCGCGCCGCATCCGCAGCCGTGACGGCGGAGGGCAGTGGCAGCGACCGCGTCGCCGAGCTGGAGGAGCGCAACGCGTCGTTGCGCGCCGAGAAGCGCAAGGCCGCCAGCGAGACCCGGTACCTCCGCGACGAGGTGGCCAACCTCACCAAGGAGGTCCAGCGCCTCACCGTCGAACTGGAGAAGATCAAGCACCCGCCGCTCATCGTCGGCATGGTGCTCGACGTCCTGGACGACGGCCGCCTCATCATCAAGAGCAGCACCGGCCCCAACTTCGTGGTCCCGGTCGCCGACTTCGTGGACCGCAAGGAGCTCGCCGTCGGCAGCCGCGTCAGCCTCAACCAGTCGAACCTCACCGTCGTCGGTCTTCTGCCGGCCAGCCGCGACCCCGTGGTGGCCGCCGCCGAAGTGGTGGAACGCCCGGCGGAGGGCTACGACGCCGTGGCAGGCCTGGACGACGTCATCCAGGAGGTGCGGGAGATGGTGGAGTACCCCCTCACGCAGCCGGAACGGTTCGCGGCACTCGGCATCAAGCCCCCGAAGGGCGTCCTCCTGACGGGTCTGCCCGGCACCGGCAAGACGCTGCTGGCCCGCGCCGCCGCCCACGCCACCAACGCCACCTACATCCGCCTCGTCGGCAGCGAACTGGTGCAGAAGTTCATCGGCGAAGGCGCCCGCCGTGTGCGCGACGTCTTCAAACTGGCCCGTGAGAAGGCCCCCAGCATCATCTTCATCGACGAGATCGACGCCATCGCCGCCCGCCGCGTCGACGATGGCAACACGAGCAACCGGGAAGTGGAGCGCACCCTCATGCAGCTCCTGGCCGAGCTCGATGGCTTTTCGGACCGCGGCGACGTGCGGCTGCTGGCGGCCACCAACCGCGCCGACATCCTCGACCCGGCCATCCTGCGCCCCGGCCGCTTCGACCGCGTCATCCAGGTGCCCCTGCCGAGCCCCGAAGGGCTGCGCGCCATCCTCCACCTGCACACCCGTGGCATGAGCCTCGCCGGCGACGTGGACCTGGACGCCGTGGCCGCCGCGCTGGACGCCGAAGGTGGCGGGACGGGCGCCGACGTGCGCTCCGTCTGCACCGAAGCCGGCATGATCGCACTGCGCGCCGAGCGCACGACGATCGGCCAGGACGACCTGCTGCGCGCCGTGGCCCGACTGGGGCGCGGCGAGCTGGCGACCGGTGCCACCGGACCGGCCACGGCCGGTCTGTACGCGTGAGCTCGCGGCCTCCTGTTTGTAAGCCCTGTGCGCGCCCCTTAAGATGCCCCGCGCGGGTCGCCGCAGCGTGTCCGACTGGAACGTCCAGGAGCTGGTGCAGCAGGCGATCGCCCACCTGCAGAACGCCACAGAGCTCGCCCAGCGCCCGTGTGCCAAGGAAGAGCTCCTCTACATGTGGGACAACCAGATCACCGCCCTTGATGCGTTCCTGGCCAACACGGAAGAGGTGGCGGACAAGGCGCTGCAGACCTGGCGCACCAAGCTCCAGGGCGTCAAGAAGCAGCTCACCGACGCCGTGGTCGCCTTCGAGGCCCAGGCGGCCGGTGAAGAGGTGCCCGACGACGACATCCCCGATGAGGAATGGATCGGCACCTACCTGGAGATGGCCGGCGAGATGACCGGCCTCGTGGCCGAAGCGCTCGAAGAGCCGGTGCAGGACGTCAAGGACCTCATCAAGTGGGAGAACCCCCTCGACGTCGTCAACAGCTACCTCGCCGACTCCGAACCGTACCAGAGTGCCAGCCAGGAGCTGCACCAGGTTCGCCTGATCGTCCGCGCCGCCAAGAGCGATCTCGAAGGCCGCATCCGCGACGTCTTCGACGACTGGCGCTCCAAGGACCTGGCGGCGAAGTAGCCTCCTGGTCGCAGCGCTTATATGAAGCACCTGGGTCGGCGGCCCTGCGCCCCCGGCGCCCAGGAGCACACCACGGGTCCGTGGTCTAGCTGGTTATGACGTCGCCTTGACATGGCGAAGATCCCCGATTCGAATTCGGGCGGACCCATTGTTCCGCTACTTCGGTGGCGACCCCTGCACGGCCCAGGTCGTTTGATTCTGGCCAAACAACCTTAAGCGCGGGGCGGAATCGCGGTGGCGGTGGTCGAGATGATGTCTCCCATGCGCCTTCGCGCACTCCTTGCTGGCCTGATGATGACGGGTGTCCTGATGGGCATCGCCCCCGTGGGCGAGGCCGCCATCCACTGTCAACCCGTGGACAAGACCGACGGCGGCACCGACATCGGTGCGACCGTCGACGTGAGCCAACGCCGCTTCCGTGACGACGACACGGGCAGCCGCGTCTCCATCATCGGCATGGGCCAGTCGGTCCTGTGGACCGTGAACACCGGCTGCCACACGGTGACCGCCGGCTACGACAAGCAGATCGGCAACCACAACTGCGACGGCAACCAGTTCAAGCAGCTTGGCTGCGACGTCCTGTTCCCCACGGACAGCGACTTCCTGTCCGCGCCGTCCAGCTATGTGCAGACGTTCGAGACGCCGGGCATCTTCAGCTACTTCTGCAAGCCCCACCAGGGCGCGGACATGCGTGGCGTGGTGATCGTCACGGCCTAAGGTCGCGGCGACCGGCTCTTCTCCCTCCTTTCTTCTGTCCTCTCTTTTGGGTCACACCTGGATGTCCAGGTTGGCCTTCTGCGGCCCGTGCATCGGGTGTTCCATGCGGATCTCGAGCTTCCACGTACCCGGCGTGGCGAAGTAGCTCCCGTCGACGACGTAGCTGCCGCCGCCGACGTATTCTGGCGTGATGGTGCCGGAGTCGATGCCGCGTTCGGCGTTGCTGATGACCAGCGTCAGCCGCGTGGCGTCCTCGACGTTGCTGTTGTCGAGGCGGTCGAAGGCGTGGATGTCGAACGTGGACGGCGTGGCGAGCGCGGGGCCGGGGGCGACGAACAGGTGGAAACCCACGTCGTCGGCGTGCAGCTCTTCGAAGAGGGGCGGTGCGGGTCCGATGACGCCGCTGTTCTCCGGGGCTACAGGGGGTGACAGGTTGAGCAGGGCGCCGGCGATGGCGAAGACCGCCAGGGCGACGCCGACCTCACGCACGACGCCTTTGCGCAGGGCCGCGCGGCTGCCGGCGTCGTCTGTGCGGGCCACCAGACGTCGGTTGAACCAGGCGATGGCCACGATGAGCGCCACGAGTGCGATCTTGGCGGCCAGGAGGCGACCGTAGGTGCCTTGCCAGGCGGAGAGCTCACGGCCAAGGAGGCCGTTGGAAAGGGCGACGCCGGTAAGGGTCGTGCCCAGGACGCCGATGGTGGCCAGGCGGCTGAAGCGGGACGGCGCGTCGCCGACGTGGGCGGCGCGCAGGAGCAGGGCCAAAGGAACGAGTCCGCCGATCCAGGCACCCAGGAACAGAAGATGGGCTCCGTCGAGGAGCGTTCCGGCCAACGGCGGCAGGAACTCGGCGCCGTGGCTGAACCGGCCGTGCAGGAGAGCGATGGCGGCAAGAACGGCGGCGAACAGCCAGGTGGTGCCGCGGACAGGAGGGGCGTCCTTGGGGGTCAAGGCGGCCAGGCCGAGCGTGGTGGCCGCAAGCAGCGTGCGCCAGAGGACGCCTTGGCCGAACGTGGTCTCGGTCAGGTAGTCGACCGGGGTGAGGGGCGAGATGGCGAGCTGGGCGAAGGCGAACAGGCCGGTGCCCAGGAGGTGGAGGCCGCCGCCCCAGAGAAGGAGCCGTCGCCAAGGGAGGTCCGGTGTACCGACCCAGAGCGCGAAGGCAACGGCGCCGGCGAGCAGGCTGAATCCGATCGCTTCCAGGGCCCGGCCGGCCACGGCGTCGGCGCGGAGGCTGGGGGATTCGACGGCACGGCCGGCAGGGACCGTCCCGTCGCCCACGGCGAACACGATGGCACCGCTGGTGGTGTGGCCGTCCACGACGCTGAGCACCTCCCATTCCAGGAGGTAGCCGCCGTCGGGCAGCTCGTCGATGACCGGGGCGCTGATGCGCTTGTCACCTTCATCCACGGTGATGTCGCCCAGGTCGTAGCGGGTACCGTCAGGGTCGACCAGATCGAGGGAGGCGGACAGGGGGTCCACTTTCTGGGTCATGCGGATCCAGACCTCCGTGGGGCTCTCGTCGAGGCCGCTGCCGCTGGCAGGGCTGCTCTCGGCCGGCACAGCGTGGCCGGCCACCATGGGCGCCGCCGCCACCAGGAGAAGAAGGGCGGCCGGCAGCAGCCTGAGCTTCATGCCTGCCGCCTACGACCGACCAAGGCGAGGGCAGCGAGCAGGCCGACCAGGAGTGCCGGCGCGACCCCAGGACTTTCCTCGTCCCCGCTCCCTTCGTCGCCGGTCGGCAACGCGGCACCGACGCTGACCGTCTGGACCCGTTCTCCGGTGAGGCCAAGATCGTCGGTGACCGTGAGCCGGACGCGGTAGATCCCAGGTTCGCCGAAGTTGTGTGCCGGGCTGGCGTCGGTGCTGGTGGTGCCGTCGCCGAAGTCCCAGGACCACGCCACCAGGAGTCCATCGTCGCTGCTGCGGTCCGTGAAGGCGACCTGCTGGCCCGCGGTCGGGGTCCGGTCGCTGACCTGGAAGTCGGCGATGGGCGCCTGCGTGCTGGTCGTGCCGTCGCCGTCATCGCCTGCTTGCTGTCGCGCCACGACGGTGATGGTGCGGCTCGCGGTCGCCGTGAGCCCTTCATCGTCGGTGACCGTGAGGCTGACGGTGTAGGTGCCGGCCGAGGCGTAGGCGTGGTCAGGGGAGGCGTCGCTGCTGCTGGCGCCGTCGCCGAAGTCCCAGGCCCAAGACGCGATGGTCCCGTCGTCGCTGGAGCCGTCCGTGAAGCGGATGGTCTGCCCGGTGACGGCGCTGGTGGTGCTCGGCGTGAACGACGCCGCGGGGCCGAGGCCGCCGCCGGTCGCCTGGTCATCCGAGGAGGCGCGCACCTGCACAAGCCGGCTGACGCTGCTGGAGTCCCCTTCGGCATCCTCCACGGTCAGTTCCGCCACATAGTTGCCGGCGGCGCTGTAGGTGTGGCTCGGGGACGCGTCGGTGCTGCTGGTGCCGTCGCCGAAGTCCCAGGACCATGAGGTGACGCCGCCGTCCGGGTCGCTGCTGTCGTCCGTGAAGGTCACGGTCTCGCCGAGCACCGGTGACGTAGGGGCGAGATCGAATCTGGCCGTGGGAGCGAGGTTGATGACGGTCACGGTGAGCGTGTCGCGTCCGACGGCGCCCAGGTCGTCCGTGTTGGTGGCTGTCACCGTGTAGGTCCCCTTGGCCGCATATTGATGGGTGGTGGGGCTGCCGCTGCCCGTGGTGCCGTCGCCGAAGTCCCACTGGGTCGTGCCGGGCGTGCCGTCGCCGGGGAACACGGTGGCGGTGAAGGTGAGCGTGTCCAGCACGGTCGCCTCCGTCGCGTCGACGCTGGCGGCCACCTGGGGTGGGTCTGCGCCGACCACGAAGCCGGCTTCGAGGACGTAGCGGCCTTCGTTGCCGGGGCAGCTGTTGGGCATGACGTCCCCTTCGAGCCAGTTGCCCAGGACGCCTTGGTAGCGTCCGCGGGTCTCCCAGCCGTCGATCACATCGCCCGGCTCCACACCCAGCTGCGCGTAGGTGTACCCCAGTTCCACGGCGAGGCGGGCGTCGTCGGGGCCGCCGTCGCCGGGGTCGCTGGAGGGGGCCTGGCTGTTGACCGGGTTGACCGCGCCGAGGGCGTCACTGATGTAGGTCGGCACGAGGCCGCCCTGGTGGGCGAACGTCTCGTCGTCGTCCGTCCGCACCGTCGTGGTGAACGGGGCGCCGGCGGCATCGAAGGCCAGTTCCACCTCCATCTCCGAGGGGGGCGTCGTGTCGTGGCCCAGGATGATATGGAAGATGAGCAGCAACTGGCCGTCCACCTCCTCTTCCGCCATATCGATGGCGACGTGGTCGTGGCCGCGGTCGTCGGCGCTGCCGCCGCCATGGAGTCCGTAGTCGTCGGCGCAGTCATGCACGACGCGTTGGAAGTCCCTCGTGGGGCTCTGCCCCGCGAAATGGCCCTGGGCGCCCATGCTCCCCAGGAGAAGGGCGACCAGGACGGCCACGGTGGCCACGGCACGCTGTCTCATTGGGCTGGCCACACCATCCCTCCTTTTCCATTTTCCGAACGTTTGGGGTTCCCTCATCGACCAGAACCAAAACGTTCCGGGATCGAGCAAGGCTTAAGCGGTGCACCCTGCATGGCCGCACAACCGGGTCGTCCAACGGCCCACGGAGACACCATGCGTTCCCTACTCGTCGCCCTCGTGGCCGCCACCCTGCTTTCCGCCGCCCCTGCCGCCGTCGCCCACGGCAGCGCCGTCGTCGTCGAGAGTCCCGCCACCGGCAAGACCTGCTACGTCTACAACAGCGACCTGGGCTCCCCTGAGTTCTGGGAAGAGAGCAACGGCGACTCCGACGGCGGCGCCGACAACGGCCTTGCCCTCCTGAACCACTTCGGCCTCGGCGACGGCGAGACCACCGGCCTGCAGCGCGGTGGCTCCGACCCTGACACCCAGTACGAGTCCGCTGACGCCTGGCTCACCGGCTGCGTCCTGGGCGCCTAAAACGTCCACGCCCCTCTCCCTTCCCTTTCCTGGCCTTTTCCCCGTTTCTGATCGAACCAAACAAGACCCCGCGTCAGCCGCGCCTGTGGCCTGAGAACAGGTCGTCCCATGTATTGGAGACCTGCGCCAACAGGTCCGGCACCGGCTCGTACTTGGAGAGCAGCGCCCGCAGACGGTCCGCGTCGCTCAGGTGGAAGCCCCGTTCGGGGCCCTTGGAGACCTTGTGGACCAGGCCGCCCTCGATCAGCTTGTCCAGGTGGTAGGTCAGGTTCCCCTTGGAGCCGCCCACCACTTCGAGGAGGTCGCGGTGCTGCATTGCCCCCATCTCCAGCAAGGCAAGGGCGATCTCAAGGGGTCGCTCCTGGCGCAACACGTGCAGCGCTTGCTGGTCCTCCTTGGTGACCTCCTGGTCGCCGCCGCGGGGGAAGTACCGGACGAAACCGCCGAGATCGACCGCGCGGACCTGCGCCTGCTCCTCCAAGAGCTGAAGGTGGTACCGGGCCAGACTCGTGGTGGTCGAGAGCTCACGCACCAGGCCGCGCAGGTGGATGCCCGGGAACTGGCGGATGGTGGCCATCACCTGTTCCCGCATGGTCGCTTCGTCGTCCATGGCTCACCTGCGGCCGGGGGCGGGGAGGATGAACGGCACGAAGAGCAGCAGCACGATCACCAGGTCGAACAGGGACGAGACCAGTTCGATGGTGTCGTGGGGCGCGACGTTGTGGTTGGCCAGGGCGGACGCCACGAAGATCGACTTGACAGCGAAGATGATGAAGGCAAGGATCACGAAGGGCAGCCGGGCGTTCTCCGTCGCCTGGAACGACTTGTACCCCATGTAGGCCATGAGGCTGGCCAGCAAGGCCACAAGGAGGGACGCGCTCACGGGCAGGAGCGTGGCGCTGTCGAAGGCTGCCATGCTGGTGCCATCCTGGCGGTCGCTCTTGAGTACGTTGGTTCCAAAGAGAATCGAAGGGGGGCCAGCGGGTTGGGTCCCCCTGGGGCACAGATGCGCCCCAGGGGGGTGGTGGGTGGTTGCTGGTTGGTGGTTGGTGCCACACGAGTGCTGCCACAAGGGCGCACCCGCACTTCTCTGTTGGACGCCAGAGTATTTAGTTCTTGTTCAATCCTGGAACACGTTGGACAGAAAACCCCCGTCCGTTCAAGCCTCCTTGAGGCATCAGACGAGGGTGCTTGAGTCCGCGCGGCCAAAGACATCGGCCAATGCGCCGGTGATCTCGCCCAGGGTCGCATAGGCCCGTCCGGCGGCCAGGATCGGCGGCATCAGGTTGACCTCCGGGTCCTCCGCGGCCGCCCGCAGCGCCGTCAGGGTGGCCTCCACGGCGGTCTCGTCGCGGCGAGCGCGCAGGTCCGCCAGACGCTCCTTGGCCGCGGCAAGCCCGGTCGTCGAGAGGGCGAAGATGGCGGGTGGCGCCGGGTCCACGTCCTCCGTGAAGCGGTTGACACCCACGACCACTTGGTCGCCGCTCTCGATGGCCCGTTGCTGCCGGGCCGCTGCGTCCGCGATACGCCGTTGCAGGTACTCCTTGCGCACGGCTTCTTCGGCGCCTCCCAGGTCCGCCACCGCCTTCATCTCGGCGCGGATGCGCGTCTCCAGTTCATCGGTCAGGTACTCCACCAGGTAGGAGCCCCCGAGGGGGTCGGTCACGGCGGGGACGCCGGACTCATGGGCGACGATCTGCTGCGTCCGCAACGCGATCTGTTGCGCCTTCTCCGTCGGGATCGCCAACGCCTCGTCGAAACAGGACAGCGCCAGGCTCTGCACGCCGCCCAGGGTCGCCGCGAGCGCCTGGATCGTCGCGCGGGCGATGTTGTTCTCCGGTTGTTGCGCCGGCAAGGTGCTGCCGCCCGTCTGCGTGTGCGTCCGCAGCATCCAGCTCTTCGGGTCCTTGGCACCGTAGTCCTCCCGGAGCATGGTGGCCCAGATGCGCCGCAGCGCCCGGTACTTGGCCACCTCCTCGAAGAGGTCGTTGTGGGTGTTGAAGATCCAACTGATGCGCGGCGCGAAACGGTCCACGTCAAGGCCTCGGGCGACGACGCGGTCCAGGTAGGCGCGGGCAAAGGACAGCGCGTAGGCGGCCTCCTCGACGGCGTCGCACCCCGCTTCCCGCATGTGGTAGCCACTGACGCTGATGGCGTTGAAGCGCGGCACCTCCTGGGCACAGTAGGCGATGACATCGGCGCACAGCCGCATGGAGTGCTCCAGGGGGAACGTGTAGGTCCCGCGGGCGACGAACTCCTTGAGCAGGTCGTTCTGAAGGGTGCCCGACACGGCCGACGCCTGCACGCCCTGTTTCTCCGCCGCGACCAGGTAGAACGCCAGCAGGATCGGCGCCGTGGCATTGATCGTCATGGACGTCGAGACCTTGTCCAGCGGGATGCCGGCCATCATCGCCTCCATGTCGGCCAGGCTGGCGCAGCTCACACCCACCTTGCCCACGTCATCCTCGGCCATGGGGTCGTCCGGGTCGTAGCCGATCTGTGTTGGCAGGTCGAACGCCACCGACAGGCCGGTCTGACCATGCTCCAGCAGCCACCGGAAGCGCTCGTTGGTCTCCTCCGGCGTCGCCAGGCCCGCGTATTGGCGCATGGTCCAGAGGCGGCGGCGGTACTGCTCGGCGTAGAGGCCCCGCGTGAACGGGTAAGCCCCGGGCTTCTCGGCACCCTCTGGGCTCAGGTGGGGAGGCAGGGGGATGCCGCTGGGGGTCGTCCACTCCTTGGCGACCGGGTCGTCGGCCATGGGCCTCAGGCCTTACCGGCGCGCTTGGCCGTCTCCAGGATGCGCTGCTCCACGCGGACGGTGGCCATGTCGACCATCTCGTCGCCGTACACCACGGCGCCCAGGCCGTCCTGCACGTCCGCCTTCTCGTAGAGCGCCACGAGCTCCTTGGCGCGCACCACCTGTTCGGCGGTCGGCGTGTACACCTCGTTGACGATCTCCACGTGGCCCGGGTGGATGCACCACTTCCCGTCGAAGCCCATCCGGCGCCCCGTCTCTGCGTCGATGCGCACCTGGTCCATGTCGCGGAAGTTGATCGTCACGCAGTCGATGGCCAGGAGGTCGTTGGCGTGAGCGGCGTTGACCAGTTTCTGGCGAGCGTAGGTGAAGTCGGTGTTGATGTCCGGGCGCAGGTCAGCGCCGGTCTCGGCCGCGTAGTCGGCGACGCCGAAGATGAGGCCCTCCAGGCGGGGGCTGGCGGCGGTGATCTTCTCCACTTCGAGGACCGCCTTGCAGCTCTCGATGAGCACCTCCAGCTTGATCTTCCCGTGCGGCAGGCCCGCCTTGCGCTCCAGGTGCGTCAGGAGCTGGTCGACGTAACGGATCTCATCGGCCGACTCCGTCTTGGGGAGGATCGCGATGTCGAGGTTGGCACCCGCTTCGGGGATGACGCGCAGCATGTCGTCGAAGAAGAACTGGGTGTGGACGTTGTTGGGCCGGAACGCGCAGAGCGTGTCGCCCCAGTCCACGGTGTTGGCTGCCTCGATGACGGCGTCCCGCGCCGCCACCTTCTGGCTCACCGCGCAGGCGTCCTCCAGGTCCATCATCACCAGGTCCGGCTTGACGCCGGCCGCCTTGGTGATCATCTTGACGGAGTGGCCAGGCGTCGTGATCTCGCTGCGGCGCACCGGGAAGTGGGGCATATGCCGCCCGGAGCGGGGGCTGCCGATGAAAGGATTACCGGACCGGTTCGCCTCCAAGGTGAACGGGTTCGAGTCGGCGGGACGCGGCGGGCGCCGGGCGGGCCCCGCCCAGCACCTTGTCCGTGAGGCCTGTCCATCCCTCCATGCCGGGCAGTTTGGCGATCTGGTCCTGCGCAGCGGCCAGCGCTCGGCGACCGTCGGGGTTGTCGAACAAATGGTCGCTGGCGATGCGGATGGTGGCCAGGTCGTAGACGCCGGTGCCCACGGGGCTCCAGGCCCTGTCCATGAGTCGACGGGTCCAACGCTGCATGGTCGGGCTGCGGGCCAGGCGCCGCTTCGCCTGTTGATAGTAGAAGGCGTAATGGCGGCGCTCGTCGCGGATGATGCGCGCCAGAAGCTCTGCAAGGACCGGGTTGTCGGTCCTCTCGATGCACCGTTGGTAGCCCGTGAGCGTGGTCAGTTCGTTGACGGCACCCCAGGTCATGTGGACGGCCGGGAAGTCGGGAAGCGCACGGGAGAGGACAGGCATGACCACCGCCTTGGCCGCGCGGCGCAGGCGTCCTTCACGGCGCAGCCGGCCCGGCAGGTCCCGATGCGGGGTCTCGTCGCCGTCCACCGCTTGCAAGAACCGCTCCAGGGCACGTCCATGGAAATGCTCCTCGTACACCCAACAGGAGAGGAACGCGGTGACGTCCGGGTCCTCGACGGCCGTCGTCGCCAACAGCTCCCGCAGGTAGACGATCGTGTGGTCCTCCACTTCCGTGGCATACTGGAGGAAGGCCCGCTCGCCCCGCTGCAACGGCACTTCGCCGGCGGCGTCCCAGTTGATGCCGGTGGTGTCCAGGCGGCGACTGGCATCCAGGTAGCGCTCCAAGCGGAACTGCATGGCCCCATGCGGCCAGAGGTGAGGTTAAGGGTTGTTCACGAACCCCGATGGAAGGGGGTCCGGCGACCTGCCTTCGACCAGGGCCCTCTCGTGGGGGCCCCGGTCAGGCGCAGGGAGCCACCGCGCGGCGGCCGGTCTTCGCCAGAGGATGGACCTCGAGGCTGAGGGGCCACAGGGCGACGCGGTGTCGCTTGCGGCATCGAGCCATGGGCTCGGGGCGGCGGTGCCGACCAGGCGCGGGCCATGATGCCAGGTCCCTGAAGCCCTGGCGGCGGCCCGGCCAAGCAGGCCCGGTTATCAAGGCTGCTTCAAGGGGATGCCACCCACGGGCCCGGAGGCAAGGCGACGCGAACCCCTCGGGGAGGCCACAGGCTTGCAGGCTTGCCCCACAACCTTTGAAGCGGCGGGCCCGGTGGGCCGAGCCATGCGCACCTTGCTGGTCGGCATGCTGCTCGTCGCCACCGCGGCGATGGCCGGATGCCTGGACGAAGACGACGAACCCGTGGCCGAAGAGAGCCAAGAGATGCCCAAGCTGGACGACGTGGCGATCAACGAGTCCTACGATCTTAGCGGCAGCGGCACCAGCCAGAGCTACAGCTTCGAAGTGGGGCCCAACGCCACCACCGCCGTCGGCAGCATGGAACTGGTGCCCCAGGATGTCAGCCCCCTGGAAGACCGCCGGGTGCCCCGCTACTGCATCGCCATCTCCTGGGTGGGCCTCGACGGCGACTCGTCGAGCAGCAGTGGATGCTCCGGCGAGAGCGACGGCGGCGGCCTGCAGATCGGCCTCCCGCAGCAACAAGGTGGCGAGACGCTCTACGAGAACAGCGCCCTGGACGCGGGACTCTGGACGTTCTCCATCGAGGTCGGGTCCGACGACTACGACCTCGACATCGCGTTCATGGTCGACCAGGGCCACGACCACGACGGTGGCGACGGCCACGAACACCACTAAGGTGGTGGCGGGCACGGAGTGGCCTTACGCCGGTCGCCGCCGCACGAGGGCCTCATAGACCGCTTCCACGGCGACCTTGGAGCGGTCCTCTGCCTTCAGGCCACGGAGCTTGAACACCACGATGCCGCAGCCAGGGTCGTCCGGTGCCGCGCGCTTCTCCAGGACCTCCGTCTCGGCGTACAGCGTCTGGCCGGGGTAGACGCCCGCCATGTGCTTCGCTTCACGGATGCACAGGATGCGCGCCGCGTTCTCGGTCGTGTCCTGGGACGCCAGTCCCATGCAGACGGAAAGAACGTAGGTGCCCACCACGAGCCGTTCGCCGCCGGTCTGCGCCTGCATGGCGGGGTCGTGGTCGGTCAGGTCCTGGTTGAAGTGGATCTGCGCCGTGTTGAGCGCCTGGCAGGTGGCGACCACGTGCTCCGAGTCGGGGATCGTCCGGCCACGGGCATGTTGCAGCACGTCGCCCACGGTGAAGTCCTCGAAGTAGGTCCCGGAGCCGGTCAGGTGCTCCCGGTCGGCAGCCGGGGGCGGCGGGGTCATCAGGCGTACCTCCCCAGAAGCTGTTTGGCCACCACGTCCGCCTGGATCTCCGAGGTCCCCTCGAACACCGAGAAGACCTTGGAGTCGCGCCAGAACCGTTGGGCATCGAATTCCTCGGAGTAGCCGTAGGCACCGTGGATCTGCAGCCCCTCGCGGGCGACGTATTCCACCATTTCCGTGGCGACCATCTTGGCCATGCCGGCCTCCAGGTCGCAGCGTTTGCCCGTGTCCTTCTGCTCGGCGGCGTAGTAGGTGAGGCGGCGGGCCGCTTCCAGGCGGGCGGCCATCTCGGCGAGCTTGTGGCGGATGACGGGCTGCTCGGCGAGGGTCTTGCCGAACTGTCGGCGCTGGGTGGCGTAGGCGACCGCAGCGTCGAGGGCGGCCTGGCCGACGCCGACGGCGCGCGCGGCGGTCTGGATGCGGGCCACCTCGAAGGTGCTCATGAGCTGCTTGAAGCCCTTGCCGGTCTCCATGCCGACCACGTTCTGGTCGGGGACGTCGTGGCCGTCGAAGAAGACGCTGTAGCTCTTCATGCCCCGGTAACCGATCGACGGAATGGGGCCGCCGGTCATGGTGGGCTCTGGCCAGGCGTCCGCCGGTTTTTCGGCCAGGAGCAGGCTCAGGCCGCGGTGGCGCAGGCTGGTGTCGGGGTCGGTCCGGCACAGGACGGTCAGCACGGAGGCTTGCAGTCCCATGGTGCACCAGGTCTTCTCGCCGTGAAGCTGCCAGCCGTCGCCGGCGTCGTTCCGCTTGGCTGCGGTCTCGACGCTGCCCAGGTCGCTGCCGACGGAAGGCTCCGTGAACGCGGCGGCGGAGAGGGTGCGGGCGGTGGCGAGGCCGGGCAGCCAGCGCGCCTTCTGATCGTCCGTGCCGTGATGGAGGAGGATCGTCCCCGTGATGATGTTCCGGGTCATGACGGAGCCGACGGAGAGCCAGCCACGGCTCAGCTCCTCGGCGACGACCACCATCGTCTGGTTGTCGAGGCCCAGGCCGCCGTGCTCCTCCGGGAACAGGATGCCGTGGTACCCCTGGTCGCCCAGCTTGGTGATGAGCTCCGGCGGGATGAGCTGCCGCTCCCGGTCCAGTTCCCGGGCGATCGGCTCCACCTCCCGTTCCACGAACTCGCGGACGTTCTGGCGGAAGGCGTCGAGGACCTCGTTGTCGGCCGTCAAGGCGCGGCCATTCCGGGTGTCGCTGATGAAGGTGGCGAGTCGGCCTGCGGTCAGCTGGGGAGCAGGGGTGGTTCGCCGTACGTGTAGATCATTCGTGTCACAATCTCTCTTTCTCGCGCGCAGTGCGTTTCACCGTGGATGGTGACGGCGCACAAGGGGTAGTCCAAGTCGCCATCCATGGCGACCGTTGGTTCGGCCAGGACTTGCTTCAGGCCGTTGGGGTGGTCGCGGTCGATCGAGTAGACCGTTTGGTCAGATTCGCGGACATATGTGCGGCCGACAAACGAGTTGCTCACCGTCCCCGTGGAAGCGGCCAGGGTCGTTCCGGCAACGCGGACTCCGTCGGCATGGAAGGCCGTGCCCCCCCAGCAATCCATGATCCCGCTCTTCAGGAGGGCGCAATTGTGGTATCCGCCCGACACCAGGGCGATCGCATCGGTCCCCGGTCGGTCGTCGCCTTGCCCCAATCCTGTGCCACCCCAACAGTCGACGCTTCCACCAGCCAAGAGAGCACACGTCTGGTAGTAGCCGGCCGAAACATGGACCGCGTCGCCGGTGGTCACTTGGTCCCATGCCGACGTGCCGGTGAGGTCATCCCAACACCGGACGTTTCCGGATTCGAGCAATGCGCAGATCCGCGTGTTGTCCATGTCAACTTGTAACGCGTCGCCGCCGTCATAGATCAACGTCACGTTGGTGCCATCGTGGATCGGTTGGCAGGCCACATTCGCGGCCGTGGTCAAGACGCACGTACCGATGGCGCTGGCTGTGATGCGCAGGGCGTCCTGCCCGAGGTAGTCGGCCGCGGGCTGAGACTGGAGGTTGTTTCCCCAACAGCGTCCATTGCCATCCGTCAACACCAGGCAGGTGTGCCAGTATCCGACGCCTACTTCGGTGGCGGGCAGCCGTCCGTAGATCGCCGATTCGCCGTGGTCGTTCGTACCCCAACACAGCACTTGCTGGTCGGTGGTCAGGACACATTGATGGCCTCCGCCGGCCGCCAACGCGACGATTCTGGCTTCAGATACATTCGATCCAGCTTCGCGGGGGTCCATGAGGCTTTGGTCGGGCCGAGAACACCGGACTTCCCCGGATTCGAGGAGCGCGCAGGTGTGGTTCTCTCCAGCGGAAACCGCGACGAACTGGCCGTATTGGCCCAACGAGCCTCCAGGAGTCCACGTCCGCTCGGGCAGCCCGGTGGAGCCGGCCTGGCGCAGGACCTCGAAGTAGGCGGCCTCCACCGCGGCCCATGGCTCTTCCTCGATGACCTCGGGGTCCAATTCCGTTCGATCGGGCGCCTGGGATCGATGATCAAGGCCCCAACAATGGAGGCCTCCGCTGGCCGTGGTGACGCAGGTATGTCTGCCACCCGCGGAAAGTGTGCGGGCGTCGCCGACCCGATAGTCCTCCGCACGCCCTTGCCCGTTGTTTCCCCAGCAGTCGACGATGCCGTTGCTCAGGAGGGCGCACGTATGCACCCCCCCTGCATCCACCTGAATCACTTCGGCCCCGATGGCCTCCATGTACGGCATGGCCGGCGGGCGTGACTGCCGGTAACGGTCGTCGCCCCAGCAAGCGATCTCGCCACCCGATCTCAACACGCAGGCATGATCGTCCCCTGAGGTCAACTGCACGGCGTCGCCGCCTTGGTAACTCTCCATGGGCGTTCCCTCGTAGTCCGTCCCCCAACACACCACGTTGCCGTCCGACAGGAGGGCACAGGAATGGGCGGCGCCGGCGGAAACGCTGATGGCGTCTTGGCCGTCGTAATCTGCGGATTGACCGAACGAATCCGAGCCCCAACAGGTAACGTTGCCTGAAACGGTCACGATGCAAGTGTGGTCCACTCCGGTCGCGATCGTCGCCGTCTTCGGGTCCGGCGGCAAGAGCGGGCCCAAGCAAGCGAATCGTACCGGATGGACTTCAATGCACGGGGCCTCCTCGCCGACTTGTCCTGCCGCAGGTAGCGTGCTTATCATCAGCATGACAAGCATGGCCAAGAAGGCGGATTCGCGGAGCCGGCGGTGAGACGTCATGCTGCCGCATCAGGGGCCAACATAAGGGCCTTCGCAGGGACGATGCCTCCCGGGCAGGCAGGCGCCTGCGAAGCGGCTAGACTCCCGAACCAGCGCCCTGCGCTGCCGCCACCGCTTCGGGGCTCTTCCGGATGAGGTTGGTCCGCTCGAAGCTCAGCACGAGGTCGCCGTGCTGGTCCGTCACTTCGATGGCGGTGCGGATGATGCCGAGGTGGGGCTTGGAGCCGCTGGGCCGCAGCTCCTCGACGGTGCTCTGGGCGGTGATCGTGTCGCCGGGGTAGAGGTCCTTGTGGAACACGATGTCGCCGTAGCCCAGGAGAGCTGTCGCCTGTTCCGAGACGTCCTCGACGGTCATGCCGAGGCTGACGTGGAAGAGCAGCCACGGGCAGACGACCACGTCGGGGTGGCCGTGGGCCTTGGCGTATTCGAGGTTGAACCAGAGGGGGTTGTAGTTCATGGTCTGCGTGGCGAAGCCGATCGCTTCGTCGCGGGTGAACGTGCGGCCCCACTTGTGCCGCAGCACCATGCCCTCCTCGAACTGGTCCCAGTAGCGCCCCTTGGGAATGAGGCGGGGCGCGGCGGCGGTCTTGGTCGTCAACGAGGCGGCGAGCCGGATGACGCTACTTGAAGGGCGTGACCGGGACGCGGGCGGCCGGCGAGCGGCGAACGGTTCCGACCTGTCTAAGTCCTGGAGGGGGCCTGGGGGGCCCGTCGATGGACGTCCCGTTGTCGGTGCCGTACCACGCCGCCGCCACGGTGTTCCAGTTCGTGGTCGCAGCGGTGCTGCTCGCGGGCCGGCCCACGTTCCTTCGCTACGGCTTCGCCCTCGTCGTCTTCCTGAGTGGCGTCGAGACGCTGGAATACGCGCTGGGCGCCGTGGACCGGTCGTTCCTACCGCTCGCCGCACTGCAGGCCGTCGACATCGTCATCGTCCTCACCCTGCCGTTCCTGATGCTGCACATCCCGCGCCCGGTCGGTCGCTGGAGCGTCGCGCTTTGGGCCACGTTGGTGGCGGCCTGGGTCGCCTGCGCCCCGTACTACATCCGGTCCGGTGGCCAGGCCGTGGGAGGGCCGAGCAATCCCAGCGACGCGCTCTTCGTCGTTTTCCAGGTGGTGCCGGTCTTCGTCGCGGCGGCGATCCTGGTCCATTGGGCGCTGCCGCGATGGGCCCGCATGCGACCCGGCCTCCTGCACCGACGGACGCTGCTGCTCCTGCTGGGGACCGGGATGGGGCTCCTCATGTGGGCCGGGGAGGCGTTCCTGGAGCGGGTGGTGGTGCCCCTGCGCGACGGGGCCGCCACGGAGTTCGGCTCCAACACGGCCGCCTACTACGTGGCCACGTTCCCCGCCCGTGACTTCGGTTACCTGATCCTCTTCGGGACGGCCATGCTGATCCTGCTCTTGGCGTGGCGGAGACACCGAAGCGCCGGCCTTCTCCTGTTGGCGTACCTCATCGCGTTCTTCATGGGGCTCCGGTTGACGATGGTCGCCGAGTTCCGCATCGCCGAGTTCCCTTCCCAGGTGATCCGGCCGGCCACGGTGGCGCTGGCGTTCGTGGGCTACGACGCCCTGGACAAGGAAGGCTCCCTGCGCCGGTACATGCTGAACTTCGTCTCCTGGAGCGCTGCGCCGCTGCTCTTCATGGTGAGCCTCATCGTCCTCAACCCCGACGGCATGGCGGCGACGACGATCCCCGCACCCTCCGCGCTCGGGGCCGCCCTGGTTGTGGCGCTCGGCTACGTGGCGGCGAGGCGTTGGCTGTGGTTCGTCCGCGGCGATGCGGCCGCGTTGCGCCAGGGGAGCCTGGACCGCTACCGCATGGCGCTGGAGGAGGGGGAGCCCCGTGACGCCCTGCGGAGCCTGCGCCGACGCCTGGGCATCTCGCGTGACCAGCACGCCGCGTTGCGGGCGATCCTGGCCACCAACACCATGGTCCCGACGGTGGTCGTGGCAGGGCTCAAGCCGGGCGACGTGGTGGCCGGCCACACCGTGTTGCAGGAGTTGGGTGCTGGCGGCATGGGTCGGGCGTGGCTGGCGGAGGACCTGGACGGCCGCCGCTGGGTCATCAAGGAGGTCCTTCGCCCCTGGGAGGAGGACGCCGGCCGCTTGGCGGCGTTGCGGCGCGAGGCTCGGGTGGCCGCCCGCGTGGAGCACCCCAACATCGCGCGCGTGGAAGGCATGGTGAGCCATCGGGGCCTCGACTACCTCGTCCGGGAGCATGTCCCCGGCACCAGCCTGGCCGAGTGGCTCAAGGAGGTCGGCACTCCGGAAGCGGCCCAGCAGCGGCGCTTGGCGCGCGAGCTGGCCGAGGCCATCGAGCACCTCCACGAAGCAGGCTACGTGCGACTCGACCTCAAGCCGGACAACATCATCGTGCGCCCCGATGGTCGCCCGGTGCTCATCGACATGGGCACCATCAAGGGCGCCGTGGACGCGACCGTCGGCGACGAGACCGTCGCCCTGGCGACCGGTGGCGCCGGGAGCATGCCCTGGATGGCGCCGGAGCAACTCGCGGGGGCCCCCGCTGATGAAGCGACGGACTGGTGGACCTACGGAGCCGTCCTCCACCAGCTGCTGCGCGGCCGACCGCCCGTGGAGCACGCCGGGCGCACCGCGTACGAAGTGCGACAACAGATCCTCACCGGCCGACCGCCCCGGCCCGGCCCCGACGAGGACCCGGAACTCGCCGCGCTGAGGTCTGCCTGCCTGGAGCGCAATGCCGAAGCCAGGATGGGCAAGGTCCGTCCCTTGATGGAGCAGCTGCTCCGGAAACGCTGAGGGGCGCGCCTAGTCTCGGTAGACGAGCAGGCTCAACCCCACCGCGATCGTGTCTCCGGGCCGCAGCTCAGCCACGCCGCCGGGCCGCACGCGGGCGTCGTTGACGAACGTGCCGTTGCGGCCGCTGGGGAGGGCCTGCACGAGCACCTGGTCCCCGTTGACCATGATACGGGCGTGCCGCGTCGAGACGTGGGGGTCGTAGTCGAGGCGAACGGCGCAGGACGGGTGGCGGCCGATGGTCGCCTCCTCCGCGAGGGCGAACGTCCGGCCTTGGCCCACGCCGCGCACCAGGAGCAGGTGGTGCCCCTCAGGGCGGCCGGCCCGGCTCGCCGTCGGCATGAGTGCCGTCGCCTCGTCCACTTCGATGCTCGGCCGCACGTCGCTGATGTGCCGGGCCTGTTCGAGCAGGGCGAAGAGCCGGCCATGGTTCACCACGAAGAGCGCCCCGCGACCGTCCTCGTCGGGCAACTGGCTCACCAGGCCCAAGGCGGCCAATTTCTGGATGTGGCCCCGCAGCGCCGGCCGGGAGATGCCCCGCTGGGACGATCCGTAATGGTCGTCCCGCGTCGGCGACAAGCGGATGTCCGCGTACGCTTGCGGCGTGGCCAGGTCGGCCAACAACTGCAGGCGGTTCTGGTTGGCCAGCGCCTTGAACACGGCCTCCATCTCGGCTAGGTCCACCCCCATGGCATACCCATGACCGCCCCTTCCAATATGAACGGGACGCAACCGATTGATTACACACGAGGGCGCCACATCGGCCCATCCGGCGGCTTGCGCGAGGCTGCCCACCGCGCCCGGTCCGTGGTTGCAACGTAAGCGACTGCTTCCACCTGGTTTAAAAAGAACCTCTCGATTGGAAGAGCGGGTCGGGCTCCCCGGGGAACAGGCCAGCCAGCTGGTCTCGGTCGACCCACCCCACGGGCCATCGGGCGCGACCAGGCGAACCACCCCGACCGCCTCCCACCAAAGATTCCAGCGACCGGTGGCCCGGTTTTCTTCAACGCCTGCGGCGGCTGCCGCCGCCATGAAACCATCTGGTTGCACCGATACTAAGTCGTGCCCGTGGGTGATGGGCCTGGGCCGACCCCGGGACCTATTGCGCCTTCGGGCGCGGGTCGGCCCGCCTCCCACGGGCCGCCGAGACATCAGTCGGCACGCGCCGGCTGCTCCTTCCTTCCAGCAATCACGGTCTCGGTGGTCCGTCCTTAGGGTGTCTAACGGTACAGCTCCACGTTGGCGCCGTTGCCGTAGAAGTAGGCGAAGTAGTAGCACGGCCAGAAGCAGAGGTCGATCATGATGAGGCGGCCTTCGCCCTGCAGCCTCGCGCGCTGCCAATCGGTGCTCTCCCAGGCTCCGAACGTCTCCGGCCGCTGGTCATCGGAAAACGGCGCCATGTCCATGCCGACGCGTGCCCCGGCAAGGCCGCCGGCGCGGGGGTGGCTGACATCGAACCAGGCGGCTTCCCAGGTCGCATCCACTTGCCAGTCTGGCGTACGCCATCCGGGGTCCTCACAGAACGTGCCGTCGCCCTGCACACCGACCTCGTAGGATGCGGGCTCGGCCTGTATCAGGGGCCGCGGCCCTTCGTAGACACTGGTGAACACCAAGACGTGCCAGCATTCGGTCCACTCGCCTTCGAGGAACGAGCTGCCGGCGCCGATGCGCCAGGCGTCCTTGGTCGATGCAGAGGGACTGTCCTGGGCGGGGCTGGCGCCATCCTGCCCGTGGTATCGGCTGGCGGCATGCGCTGCGATGAGGGCTGCCTCCAGTTCGTCGAACGGGACCAGCTGGCGCCTCGCGCCGTCCGGGCCGGGAGGCGTCATCGCCACGCCGTGCGTGAAACCGTGGGAGCGGAGGCGTTCGAAGATGGCCGGGAAGTCCGGATCGTAGGGATCGAAGGGCTCAGGATGCCACGGCTGCTCCAGTTCGGCGGACCCGGAAGGGAGCCCCATGGCCACCAAGGCCGACGCCAGCAGACCCACCACCACGCGGGACATGGGGAGGCATCAGAGGCACGCCTTGAAAGGCTACCCTGAGCGGCGAGAGAGGGGGGGGCGGTAGGGTGAGGGGGCGTGGAGGGAGAAGGGGAGGGGCGACGGGGCGTCAGCGCGTCAGGACGACCTTGCCGGTCGCCTTGCGCTCCTGGAGGAGCTGCTGCGCTTCGCCGGCCTTCTCCAGGGGGAGCGTCTCGGTGACCAGGCTCTTGATGTGGCCCGCTTCGACGGCGCGCAGGGCCTGGATGAGCTCTGCCTTGGTGCCCAGCGTGCTGCCCATGATCGTCTTGTTCTGGATGAAGATGTAGGCGAGCTCCAGGTCGGTCTTGTAACCGGCCGTAGCACCGCAGGTGACCAGCTTGCCGCCGGCGCGCATGAGCTTGATGGACTCCATGAGGGTCTCGCCGCCGATGGAGTCGAAGACCACGTCGACGCCGCGGCCGCGGGTGCGGTCCTTCATGTCGGCCAGGAAGTCCTTGGTGACCTGCTTGTGCGTCTCCGGCGTCGTGTGGGGCCGGATGATCGTCTCGTCGGCGCCGAACTTCTCGGAGAGCTTCGCCTTCTCCTCACTGGAGACGACGCCGATCACCTTGGCGCCGCGCATCTTGGCGATCTGGGTGGCGAAGAAGCCGACGCCGCCGCTGGAACCACGGATGAGCACCGTGTCGTTGGGCTGCACGCGAGCGTTGGCCACCAGCATGTGCCACGCAGTCACCAGCGTCAGCGGCATGGAGGCGGCCTCTTCGAAGCTCGTGTTGGTCGGCTTGGGCACGGCGTTGTAGGCCGGCATGCAGACCTTCTCGGCGTGGGCGCCCCACATGGGTCCGGCATCGAAGCCCCAGATGCGGAACGTGTTCTCGCACAGGTGCTCTTCACCGTTGATGCAGCGGAAGCAGTGGCGGCAGCCGACGCCGCAGTAGACGGCGACCTCGTCCCCTTCCTGGATGTGCGTCACGGCGCTGCCGACCTGCGAGACCACGCCGGCGGCGTCACTACCCAGGATGAGCGGCAGGTCGAAGCCACGGACCTTGCCTTCGCGGGCCCAGTATTCGTTCGGGTTGACCCCGCTCGCCTTGACGTCGATGACGACATCGGTGGGTCCCGGCGTGGGGTCCGGGATCTCCTTCAGTTGGTTGACTTCCGGTCCTCCGTGCTTCTCGACGACGACGGCCTTCATGGTGGGTGCTCCATCAGCCGCGGCGGGGCCGCAGCCGGCGTCCATCCCGGCCCGGGCACATAAGTCCTGCTTCCCGTTGCGGTGGAGCGCTGGAAACGCCACAAGGCACCAACGGTCTCCACAGGATGCCACAGCAGACCCCTCGACTTCCCATGGAGCGCTTGACCGGTCCCACCACCTCGAACATGTTCGAGTCCAGACTTGACGACGTAGGCCGTGCGGGGCGCGTCGGGGCGGACCCCTTTCATAGGGACCTCGTGTTCAAGCCGAAAAGGAGGTCGGGGCGTGGAAGACGGACCGCAGACTCTCAAGCAACTCTTCTGGAATTCGGTGGAGGCCAACGGCGATGTGACCGCACAGGGCTGGTACGAGGACGGCACATGGGCCACCCGGACCTATGCCGAACTGGGCGAACAGGTGAAGGAAGTGGCCCATGGCCTCCTGTCCCTGGGTGTCAAGAAAGGCGACCGCATCGGCATCTGGAGCAAGAACCTGCCCCAGTGGGCCGAAGCGGACATGGCCTGCCAGTCCATGGGTGCCGCCAGCGTGCCGATCTACGACACGCTCACGGGCCCCAAGGGCGCCTACATCCTCAACAACAGCGGCTCCAAGGTCCTCTTCGTGCAGGACCAGACGGTCCTCGAGCGGGTGCTGGAGGTCCGCGGGGACCTCAAGAGCACCAAGACGTTCGTGGTCATCGACGCCGAAGGTGCCGACCTCAGCGCCGACGGTGTCATGAGCCTCGACCAGCTCAAGGAGGCCGGACGGGCCGACGCCGACAAGCTGGCCAAGAAGCTGGCCACCATCGGCGACAAGATCAAGCCGGACGACCTGGCCAGCCTCGTCTACACGAGCGGCACCACCGGTGACCCCAAGGGCGTCATGCTCACCCATGGCAACATCACCAGCAACGCCTGGACGGCCAGCGGCCTGTTCCGCTTCGGCGTCGGCGACGTCATGCTGAGCTTCCTGCCCCTCGCGCACGTCTTCGAGCGCACCGGTGGCCACTTCGCCGCCTACGGCCGCGGCGCCACCGTGATGTTCGCCCGCTCCATCGACACGCTCACCGACGACATGAAGCAGGTGCGCCCCACGATCATGATGAGCGTGCCGCGCCTGTACGAGAAGATCTACGCCCGCGTCGTCGCCGGCGTCAAGGAGGCCTCGTTCCTCAAGCGCTTCATCTTCAACTGGAGCATGGAGGTCGGCAAGGCCGCCAACGTCTACCGTACCACGGGGCAGCCCATGCCGGCCAGCCTCGCCCGCAAGGCCAAGCGCGCCGACAAGCTCGTCTTCAGCAAACTGAAGGCCAACTTCGGTGGACGCCTGCGGTTCTTCATCGCCGGCGGCGCGGCCCTCAACCGGGACATCGCCGAGTTCTTCTGGGCCGCCGACATCCCCATCTTCATCGGCTTCGGTCTCACGGAGACCAGCCCCGTCACCCACGCCAACCTGCCCGGTGCCAGTCGCTTCGGCAGCGCCGGCCGCGCCATCCCGGCGGTGGAGTGCAAGATCGACACGACCCAATGGCAGAGCCAACGCACGGACGTCGTCGAAGGCGAGATCTGCGTCAAGGGCCCCAACATCATGGCGGGGTACTACAAGAACAAGAAGGCGACCGACGAGGTCTTCGACAAGGACGGCTTCTTCCACACCGGTGACGTCGGCTACGTGGACGACGACGGCTACCTGTTCATCACGGACCGCAAGAAGGAGATCATCGTCATGTCCAACGGCAAGAACGTGGCGCCGGCGCCCATCGAAGGCGCCCTCAAGCTGCAGCCGCACATCGGACAGGCGTGCGTCATCGGTGACGACCGGAAGTACATGTCCGCGCTCATCGTCCCCGACTTCGAGGCCCTGGAGGCGTACGCGACGGCGCACGGCATCGCCACGACCGACCCCGCGGCCCTGGTGGCCGACCAGCGCATCGTGAGCCTGTTCGAGCAAGAGGTGGAGGCGGTCAACGCCCACCTGGCCCGCTATGAGCAGCTCAAGAAGTTCTGGGTGCTCCCCGTCGACTGGACGCCGGACAGTGGTGAACTGACGCCGACCCTGAAGGTCAAGCGCCGCGTGGTGGACGAACGGTTCGCCAAGGAGATCGCGCAGCTGTATCCGGCTGCCTAGTAGCCGGACCTTCCGGCAGCGTCTTTCCCTTCCTTCCTCCCTCTTCCTGTCCTTCCTCTTCGTTCTGTTCTTCGAAGGCCCTGATGGTGCCCTTCAGGGGGCCCTTCCTGTGCCGCGAGGATCATCGTCGGGGTCGCCACGGTCCTGCAGCGGCCCACTTGGATGCTCGATCATCGAACGTTCAACGATCGGCTCACCCAGCTCCTTGCAACCATGGCGATCGCGGAGGGATGCGATTTTTTCGGTCGGCGGGAAAATGGCTTTAGCGGTCGGCACCTCTGCAGTCCAAGGTAGCCGGTCCGAGCGTGAGTCGCAGCATCGCTGCGGTCGGTTGGTGGCACGGCTGCTTGTTGGATGGTTGAACCATGACAAGAACTCCCGTAAGGGCCACGCTGGTGGCGGCGACGCTGCTGATGGCGGGCCTGATGGCCATGTCCACGAACGTGGCTGCGCATCACACCTGCAGCTTCGGCGTCTACGCAGACCCCGCGCACTCGCCCGCGAACACCTGGACCACGCACGACAGCCCCCGCTTCTATCAGAGCGGCCACTGCAAGGTGAGCCACTGGAACGTGAACCCCAGTTGGACCGGTGCCTTCAGCACCGGCAGCTGGGACTACCACCCCACCCTGCCCTCTGGTGAATACAACATCCAGGCCCGCTCCTACTGGGTCTACGACCACTACCACTCCTCCGGCTGGTGGCACTGCCACTCCTCCTGGTGGGGCACCTGCCTCAGCTGGCACTGGCACAGCGTGACCACGTACCACCCCCACTACCAGTACTCCGGCTGGGTCACCAGCCCGACGGTGAAGATCGACGTCACCGACCCGACCACGGACCTGGGCGCCATCAGCGGCCCCTACGTGGACGGCACGTACGTCACCAGCGACACCGCCATCGAGATCCTCGGCAGCGACGCCCACTCCGGCGTCGACCGCATCGAGTACCGCATCGATGGCGGCGACTGGCAGGACGCGTCCGGCGGTGCCCACATCACCGGCGAGGACGGCCTGCACACGCTCACCTACCGCACCGTCGACAACGTCGGCTGGACCGCCGAGAAGAGCCGCACCTTCATCCTGGACAACACCGGCCCCGTCGGTGACATGATCCACCCCGAAGCCAACTCCGCCACCGCCGGTGACCACGGCGCCGAGACCTGCGACGGCGACCCCCGCGTCCGCGAGGGTGACACGGTCCTCGCTGAGGCCCCTGTCGCTGCCACCCAGGCCGAAGCCGACGCGCTCCGCATGGCCCTGGAGGCCCTGGCCGCCGAGAACGGCGCTGCGGTCGACGCGCTCGTCGCTGAGATCATGGCCCAGTTGCCCGCGGCCCCTGAGGCTCCGGAAGCCCCCGAGGCCCCTGAGACCCCGCCGGAAGCCGGTGAGGTCCCTGAGGCCCCCGAGCCGAGCGAGCCTGACACCGGTAGCGTGACGGGCCCCGAGGCCACCACCGGCGACCTGTGCTACGGCCAGGTCATCGAGACCACCGGCATGACGGTGATCTTCCCGGCCGCCCCCCACGTGGACGAGCCTGAGGCCCCCGAGGCCCCTGGCGTGCCCTCCGAAGTCCAGGACATCCTTGACGAGAACGGCATCGCCGTCCCCGAGGCCCCCGAAGCGCCGGAAGCCCCTGAGGCCCCGGAAGCCCCCGAGGAGCCCGAGACCGTGCGCTTCACCCGCGAGATGCTGGGCATCGGCGAACCTGAAGCCCCGGAGACCCCTGAGGAACCGGAAGCCCCCGAGGCCCCTGCGGCTCCCCGTGGCGCTGAAGTGGCCGAACAGGCCGTCGAGTTCACGCCCGTCGTGCTCGTCCAGGGCATCGTCGAGTTCAGCGCCGACGTCGCTGACAACCTGGTCGGCACCCGCAACGTGCAGTTCCTCGTGGACGGCGTCCTCTACGACGACCAGGCCGGCGGCGATGGCCGCTTCGACTTCACGTGGGACACCAGCGCCGAGACGATCGGCGCCCACGCCGTGACCCTGCGCGCGTTCGACCGCCTGGGCAACATGGACGAGGTCAACTTCGAGGCGACCGTGGTCTCCGCCACGCCGCCCACCGTCGAGGAGCCCGAGGCTCCGGAGGCCCCTGAGCCGCCGGCTGCCCCCGAGGTCCCTGAAGACCCGAGCACGCTCGACCCGACGTCCCTGGTCCCCGAGGCACCTGAAGTGCCCGCGGTCCCTGAGGACCCGTCCGGCGGCAACGTCCGCATCCTCTACTAGAGGACGGTCTCCCCTTCTCCTTCCTTCTTCCTTTCTGGTCCGTTGTGGCCTCTGATGACGATACCACCCGGCGAAGCCTGGCGCTCCTTCTCCTCCTAGCACCTTCTCTGGGTGGATGGCCTGCCCACGGGGAGGGGGCGGGGGGGGG
>JBMYRW010000032.1:0-26629 GCA_049602735.1 Thermoplasmatota archaeon | reverse complement strand
GCCGGACCGCCCGGTCCACGTCCAAGGCCGCCACGTCCGCGTCGAAGCGCCCCGGCAACGGCTCCACGCGGCCACCATCAGGCAGGGCGTAGTCGAGCTTGGGCGCCAGGCGCGCACGCGACAGGGCCGCATCGATGGCAGCACCGGCGTCCTGCTGCCGGGTGAAGTAGGCGAAACCGAGGCGGCCGCCCACGAGGACGCGCAGGCCAGCGCCCGCATCCCGCCCCGTGCTCGTGGCGGAAAGGCGCCCCGCGGCGATCTCCAGGTCCAACGACTCACTGGCCGACCAGTAGACCTCCGCGTCATCGGCGCCCGCCGCCACGGCCTTCTCGACGACCCGTTCAGCCTGGCCCAGCAGCTCCTGGGGCTCCGGCAGTCCGCCGCCGCCCGCGCTGGCTCCCGCGCCACCACCGCTCATGCAGCACCCCCGACCAAGCAGTCCGCCACGCGCACCAAGGGGCCACCGTCGCACACGGGGACCCATTGCCCCTTGCCGCAGTAGCCGGGGTCACCGAGGTGCTGACGGTCGCCGAGCGCCTGGATGTTGTGCAGCGTCCCAAGGATGGAGCCGGTAAGACTCACGTCGCGCAACGGTTCGGCAATCTCGCCGTCGCGGATGACGAAGGCATCCTGGGCGTTGAAGAGGAACGTGCCGCGCGCGGTGTCCACCTGGCCACCACGGCTGCCGCGACAGTACACACCGTCCTTGATGCCCTCGAAGACCTCGTCCTCAGGGTGGTCGCCGGGCTCGATGAGCGTGTTGCTCATGCGCACCAGGGGACGGGCAGCGAAGCTCTCGGCCCGCGCGGACCCCGTCGCCTCGACGCCCAAGGCCGCCGCGTGCTCCCGGTCCGCCAGCAGGCCGGTGAGTCGACCATCCGTCACGATGGGGCGGCTGCGGCCTTCCACGCCGTCATCGTCGAACGGGAACGACCCGAAGGCGCCCTCGAGGCTGCTGTCGTCACGGATCGTCAGCCCCTCGATGCCGACCTGGTCCCCCAGGCGCCCCTTGAAACAGGAGTCCCCAGCGACCACCAGGTCCGCTTCCGCCGCGTGCCCCACCGCCTCATGGGCGAAGACACCGGCCAACTCACCGTCCATGACCACGGTCTGCTTGCCCCCCTTGGCCGCCGGAGCACCAAGGGCGGCCACGGTCGCCTCGGCCGCACGGACCGCCTTCTCGATGGGATCCTCCAGGCTGAACGTCTCCCAACCCCGCGTGGCGCCCACACGGGTGCTGCGGCCAGCCAGTTCGCCGTCGCGCTTCGCCGTGAACGTCGCATGGGCCACGGTACGCGTCATCTCCCAGGAGACGTCAGTGCCTTCACTGGTGACGATGCGGGTCTCGACGGTGGCATCACGGTACGCCGCCGACACGCTGGCGACCTCAGGGAGCACCCGCACGGCGCGGTCCAGGTCACGCAGCAACGCCAGCTTGTCCTCCTCGTCGACGCCCACAGGGTCGATCTTGGGTTGCCAGCGCACACGCGCGCGCATCGACGGTACATCGGCCAGGGCCACCTTGTGCTTGGAAGCGGCCGCCGCGGCCTTGCCGAGCCGCACCGCCTGCTGCGCCGCGCGCGCCCAGGCCTTGTTACCCAGGTCGTTGCTGCTGGCGAAACCCCAGGCGCCGTCCACGAGCACCCGCAAGGCGAAGCCCGCCTCCTGGCCCGCCGCCGAACGCCGCAACTCCCCGTCCTCGACCTCCAAACGGGCCTCACGGACCGACTGCCAACGCACCTGCGCGTGCTCCGCTCCAAGGTCGAGGCACCGCTGCACCGCCTGCTCAGGTTCCACGCGGCCGCCACCTGGCGTCCCTGGTTAGCCGTTCTCCACCGAACGGCGGTTTGGCAGGCGCCTGCGGATGGATGGTGAAGCCCCTCGCAACAAACTACTTAGAGGGGTTGAAGAATCGCTTCATCCCCTGAACAAGGGAGGTTGGTTGAGAATGAACAAGACCCTCAAGGCCGCCGGCGTGCTGCTGGTCGCCACGACCCTGCTGATGGCCATGCCTGCCGTGGCCCACGATGACAACTGTGGCGACGGCCAGACGGCCGACCCGTTCGACCACTGTGGTAACGACCGCGACATCGCCGTGAAGTGCTGGTACTACAGCGGCGAGTCCGACCGCGTCGACTACAGCGATGAAGCCTCCGCCACGATCATGATCGCCGGCGAGGCCACCAAGTACCTCCGCGCCACCGCCGTCACCAACCTTGCTGGTGACCTCATGAACGCTCCCGCCCCTAGCGCCCTGGGCCTCTGGGAAGAGAGCAACGGCATGGACGGCCTCCAGCACATGGCCGGCGAGTGCCAGAACTACTTGTGGCTCGACGGCTGCGGCTTCTGGATGAAGATGCCCTGGGGCGTCACCGAGGCTGACCTCAACGGCATGACCGACATGCAGCTCATGGAGCTCGGCATGGAAGGCGACGTGAGCCCGCTCGTGTTCCTCTCCGACGACAACCTCCTGTAAGGTCGTCGCGCTCCCCTCTACCCCCTCCTGTCCTGTTCTCTTTTGATGTGACCAAGGAAGCTGACGCGCAGCCAACGCGCTCGGCGAACCTCTCTTCGACGCTAGGGGCGTGGCAAGATGCAGCGCTCGGCGAGGCGGATCTCTCCACTCACCGGCACTGACGTGCCGGTTCGGTCGAGTTCAGGCGCTTCACGCGCCATCTTCGTTCCTCAGATGCCGCGTTCCGCGAGCCTGATCTCGACCTCATCCATGTTTCTTCCCACCATGGCCTCGCCGAGGTTCTTGGAGACCTCCACCACGGCGGCCGCGTCGGCGAAGTGCGTGGTCGCTTCCACGATGGCGTGGGCACGGGTGGCCGGGTCGCCGCTCTTGAAGATGCCACTGCCGACGAAGACACCGTCGCTGCCCAGCTGCATCATGAGCGCGGCGTCGGCAGGGGTGGCGATGCCACCGGCGGTGAAGTCGACGACGGGCAGGCGGCCGTGGTCGTGGATCTCGCCCAGGACGGTGCGGATGTTGCCCGTGAGTTCCTCGTAGGAGAGGCCGCCGTAGGCTTCGGTCAGCTCCGCGTCGCCGCCGCCCAGATCGTCCAGGACGGCTTCGTTGAGGGGGTCGTAGCGGCCGACGAACGTCTGGGCCATGTGGTCGAGCTCCTCAGGGTCGGCCTGCTGCACCAGCTGCACGCCGCGGGTCATGAGGCGGCGGTGGCGCACCGCTTCCACGATGTCGCCGCTGCCGGCCTCACCCTTCGTGCGGATCATGGCGCAGCCTTCCGCGATGCGGCGGGCGGCTTCGCCGAGCTTCGTGGCGCCGCAGACGAACGGGACGGTGAAATCCTTCTTGAGGACGTGGAAGAACGGGTCGGCAGGAGTGAGGACCTCGGATTCGTCGATCATGTCGACGCCGAGTTCCTGGAGGAGTTGGGCTTCGCCAAAGTGGCCGATGCGGCACTTGGCCATCACGGGGATGCTCACCTCGTCGATGATCGCTTGGATCATGGCGGGGTCGCTCATGCGGCTCACACCGCCTTGGGCGCGGATGTCGGCGGGGACGCGTTCGAGGGCCATGACGGCCACGGCGCCGCTGTCTTCGGCGATGGCGGCCTGCTCGGCGTTAGTGACGTCCATGACGACGCCGCCCTTCTGCATCTTGGCGAAGCCGCGCTTGACGAGTTCGCTGCCCCAGCGCAGGTTGTCGAGGTCCAGTTCCCGGCTCATGGGGCGGCCGACGCAGGCCCTCTATATCAAGAACGGGCCAGCGGCAGCCGTGGGGCCTTATCCTTAACCGGCGAGCGCCGGTGGGCGGTCTGCCCCGATGACGAGGTTATCCCAGGATGAGGCGCCTGATACGCCGTGTGACTGGAAGCTCAACGCTGAGGGGCAGAAGTTGTGAAACAACTTCGGCCCAGCTCGACCGGAACGGTCGGGCGGACTCTCCGGCCCTGCCTGAAGGGCCGGAGAGGGGGCGGCAAGCAAACGAAGTGAGCGAAGCCGGGCCTGCTGTGGGGACTACGCCGCCACCAAACCCGCCTTCTCCGCCTCTGGCAGATGCGCCACCATCAACCGCTCCACATCCGCTTCCAGGTCCTTCCGCAGCCCCATCGCGAAGCCGATCTCGGCGAGCACGAAGATGGGTGCCACGAGCACCTGGAACAGGTTGTCGGCGAGCGCAGGGCGGCGCTTCTCCCAGACGCCGTGGCCGAGGAACTGGAACGCCCAGCTGGCCACGTGGACACCGCCTGCGATGGCAAGCGACGTGCCGAGACTGACGGCGTCGTTGAGCGTGACGGCGGCCACCAGGAGGACCGTGTAGAGCATGGCGGCAGCGAGGCCGAGGCGCAGGTCCAGGAGGACGTACCAGACCAGGAGGGCGCCGGTGACCAGGAACGCGGCACTCACGGGGCCGGCCACGGGCACATGGTCGAGGGCGATCATGACCGTCCAGACGATCGCTGGGACGAAGATGAAGTGGATGCCCTTGTTCACGGGGTCCCGGTGGTAGGCGGCGTAGACCGACATCTGTTCGGCGAGGCTCTTCATACGGTCACCACCAGTTGCTGCTGCTGGGCGTCCTCTCCCCGGAGGTACGCGATGAGCTCCGGCCGGGTGAGGGACCAGAAGGCATAGACGGCGAGCACGGCATTGACGAGCGCCACCACGTTGCCGGCGAAGAGCGTCAACCCCAGGAGGGCGTTGATGCCGGCGACCACGAGGGCCAGGATGCGGCCCCATTCCTGCCGCCGGGACAGGCCGACGCCGGCCGCCAGGGCCGGGACGCCCAGGAACAGGGCGCCGGAGAGGGCGACCATGCCGCCGAAGCGCACCCAGAACGCGGCGATGCCGGACTGGTCTTGGCCGTCAAGGAACTCGGCCGTGACGAACGTGGCGGCGAAGGCGACCAGGCCGCCAAAGAGCGCCAGAGAGCCTGTCACGTAGAGCAGGACGGCGTTCAAGGAGACGTGTTTGTGCGGGTCGAAAGGCGCACTCATACCGGGCGCAGCGCCGCGGCGCCTCAAGTCGCTTCCGCTGCCTTCCCCTCTTATGAACGGGGCCGGGGTGCGCCGCCCCATGAGCGTCGAACTGGACCCCGTCGTGCTCGGAGAGGACCGCGCCATCATGGACCACATCGAGGCGCGGCTCAACCGCTTCGAGAACAAGAACACCTGGTGGCGCCACGACCAGAACGGCACCATGGACCAGTTCGATGCCGCCTTCGATGCGGCCGTGGAGGGCTTCAAGGCGAAGCTGGGCCAGAAGCACCCGCTCTACATCGGCGGCCAGGCCGTGGAGCGGGACACGTTCGAGACCACGAGCCCCGCTGACACCTCCGTCGTCGTGGGCCACTGGGCCAAGGGGACCAAGGAGGACGTGCGCGAGGCGGTGCGGATCAGTAAGGAGGCGCAGCCCGCTTGGGCGGCCCGCAGCTGGCAGGAACGCGCCGAGATCATCGAGAAGGCGTCCGCGTTCATCACCGAGCACTTCTACGACTTCTGCGCTGTGATGACCTGGGAGACCGGCAAGACCCGCTTCGAAGCGTCCATCGACGTGGATGAAGGCGTCGACTTCGGCTACTTCTACGCCATGAACTACAGGGAACACGGCGGCTACGACATGCTGATGGGCAAGCCGTTCCCCAACGAGACCTGCCGCTCCATCCGCAAGCCGGTCGGCGTCTTCGGCGTCGTGTGCCCGTTCAACTTCCCCGTCGCCATCACGTTCGGCATGGCCGCCGCGGCGCTGCTGACGGGCAACGCGGCCATCATCAAGCCCTCCATGAAGGGCTGCTTCAGCGGCAAGATGGTCCACTGGGCCCTGATCTCTGCGGGCGTGCCCGGCGAGGTGTGCCACTTCATCACCGGCGAGGACGCCGAGGTGGGCGCCGAGCTGCTGGAGAACCCGGACATCGACGGCCTTGTCTTCACCGGCTCCAAGCACATCGGCATGATGGCGCTCGCCAAGCAGGTCGAACAGGGCCGCCCCAAGCCGTTCATCGCCGAGATGGGCGGCAAGAACGCCGTGCTCATCACCAAGAACGCCGACCTGGACAAGGCCGTCCAAGGCGTCTACAAGTCCGCCTTCGGCTTCTCCGGCCAGAAGTGCAGCGCGTGCAGCCGCGTCTACGTCCACCGCGACGTGGCCGACGAGTTCCTCGACCGCCTCGGCAAGCTGACCGCCGCGACCACCATCGGCCACCCCGCCGAGAAGACCAACTTCATGGGCCCCGTCATCGAGGCCCGCAAGCTCGACCTCTACCGCGACGTCATCGAGAACGTCAAGCGCGACGGCGGCACGATCGTCACCGGCGGCAATGTTCTGGCGGACGAACTGGGTGGCCATTACGTGGAACCCACCGTCGTCACCGGCCTCCCCCTCGACCACCGCGTGTTCCGTGAGGAGTTCTTCATGCCGTTCGCCGCCGTCGCCGTCGTGGACAGCCTGGAAGAGGCGGTCGCTGAGTACAACAAGGTGGAGTACGGCCTCACCGCCGGTGTGATGACGGAGGACGAGGACGAACAGCAGTACTTCTTCGACCACGTGGAAAGCGGCGTCACCTACGCCAACCGCGCCATCGGCGGCTCCACGGGCGCCGTCGTCAACGGCCAGTCGTTCGTCGGCTGGAAGCTCTCCGGCTCTACGGGCACCGGTGCGGGTGGGCGGTACTACCTGCTGCAGTTCACAAGGGAAAGGTCGCAGACGATCGCCTGAAGGCCGCGAAGCGGGCTTCAGGTGGGATGCCGGCGATGCGCGCATCGTCGGGGAACGGCCTGAAGACCGCGAAACGGGCTTCAGGTGGGATGCCGACGATGCCCCCCCCCCGCGCCTGCTGAACGGCTCAGCACCAACGCGGCCCGGTCGGTTCCCTGCGACCCCTTGGCACGCGCCAGCAACCCTTAAGCAAGCCCAGGACAGCACCTTCTCGTGAGCCGTCCCCGTGCCCTTGCGACCCTCGCCGTCCTCCTGGCGTTCACGCTGGCCGGTTGCCTGGCTGACCCAGGCCCCAGCGATGCGGCGGACGGCCCAAGTGCGGCCGATGACGGTGCGGGCAGCGGCGAGGCCAGGGGCACGTCACCGAACCTGTGGCTCCTGGATGGCATCCGGCCCGTCTCGAACACGCGCGTCTCGGACGGCGCCGAACCGAGCATCCTGGCCGACCGCAACGGCGAGTTCCTGTGGATCGGTGACACGAGCGGCGGCTACTACTCCACCAACAACGGCACGACGTGGAGCAAGCTGCCCAACTTCCTGTTGCCAAGCGTCGTGGGCGACGGCTGGGCCTTGGCGCAGGACGAGGCGGGCACGCTCTACGCGGCCGGCCTGATCGGTCCCGCCATCGACGTGGCGGTCTCCACGGACGGCAAGAGCTGGGACTCCATCACCCGGGCGGCGGCGCTCAGCGGCACCACGGACCGTCCCTGGCTGGCAGCACGCGGCGATGGCGAGGTCGTGCTGTTCTATTTCGACGGCATCCTGGTGGCCACCGGTTTCTTCGAGCACTGCGCCCGCAGCACGGACGGCGGTGCCACGTGGCTGGAGCGCAACCCGGCCGCAGGTTCGCCCCAGGGTGGCAACGCGGTCTTTGATGCCTCGGGCAATTTCTACTACGCCGACGACGACGGCTACGTCTCCAAGTTCGCAGGCTCCTGTGCCGGCGCGGGGGGTAAGAGCTTCTTCTCGGGCCTCGGCGCCAACAACATGATCCAAGTGGACGTCATGGACGGCGCGGTCTTCTCGGCCGCCGCTGGGCCTGGCAACCGGGAGATCATCCTGTCGGGCGCCCGCAGCTTCGGCGCGCCGGACCAGCTGGTGGTCTCGGGACCGGCGATGAAGTCGGGCACCTTCGTGACGCTCTCCGCCGATCCGCCACGGGACCGCGTCGCCGTCGCCTGGTACGGTTCCGAGACGCCAGGTGATCCTTCCGCGGCCGGCTTCACGGGTGAGTTCAACGTCTTCGTGACGGTGGTGGAGAACTTCTGGGGCGCCGCCACGCAGGCCCATTTCCGGGTGACGGACATCCCGAACCACGTGGGCGACCTCTGCATGGGTGGCATCGGTTGCGACGGCAGCGCCGACCGCGACCTCCTGGACTACTTCATGATCGACTACGACAAGTGGGGCGGCCTGCACGTGGCGTATGGTCACGACGGCCATGGCAGCAACGCAGAGGTGCGGTATGCCCACTTGACGCCGGCGCAGATCGACGAAGGGCTTGGCCACGAGGCCCCTGCCCCTGAGCCGCCGCAGCCCACATCGCCCGACCGCGTGGACCTTCCCCCGATCGCGGACTTCCAGACCACCGTGGACGGCCTCGGCATCGACGTGGACGGCTCCGGTAGCTTCGACCCTGAGAACGGCCCGTTGGCCTTCACGTGGGACTGGGGCGACGGCGCCACCGGGTCGGGCCGCACGGCCAGCCACACGTACGAGGCCGATGGATCCTACGATGTCACCCTCACCGTCCGGGACACCGGTGGCCAGGAGGCGCACCGACAGCAGCGCGTCGCGGTGGCGGCAGGCGCCAGCAACCACGTGCCCGTGGCGGCGATGGAGTTGTCCGCCACGCGGTTGGATGTCGGCGAGACGCTGCGGCTGCGCGACGTGTCCACGGACCTGGACGGCGACGTGGTGGCGCGTTGGTGGGACCTGGGGGACGGCGAGACCCGCCGGGACGCCCAGTTCACGCACGTGTTCACCGAGCCTGGCACCTATGAGGTGTGGCTGACGGTCGAGGACGACGCCGGTGCCACCGATTCCGATCGACAGGACGTGACTGTGCTGGCGCCGGTCGTCGAGGAGGCCGGCGGTAACGGCGAGGGCGACCGCGCGACGCCTGCTCCCTCGTTGGCGTTCCTGGTCGCGGCATTGGTGCTGCTCGTGGCCGCGCGTCGAGGCGATCGGTTCCTGTAACCCGGCGAGCCTGGGCGCCCCGTGCCCTCCCCGATGCCCCTGGTGGTCGTGGACCTCATGAGCCACCGACGCGCCTACGGCCCCATGGTCGTGGCCAGCCATCACCGTCACACGGCGCCGGACCGCCCGCTCGTGGTCGTGGGACCGGAGGACGACTTCGCTACCGCGTTCGAGGGGGCGGCGGGCATCCAGGTGACGGGCAGTGTCTGCATGCTTCAGGAGGACGCCCCCTGGGCGCCGGGGCTCGCCGAGGCGTGCGAAGACGCCGCCCGCGACGGTGTGCCCGTGCTGGGCGTCTGCTTCGGCCATCAGATGCTAGGCGCCCATTTCGGTGCCACCCTCGCCTCCTGGGAGGCCCCCCGCGTCGGCGTGGCCCCCGTGGCGTTCGACGAGGGCGCCGACGGTCCGTTCGCCCCGGGCGAGGTGGCGCTCCTGCATACCCACCGGGACCATCTGATCGCGTTGGGGCCGGACCTGGAGGCCGTGGCGACGGGTGGGCTGGGCGGCATCCAGGCGTTCCGACATCGCCGGCTGCCCATCTGGGGCATCCAGGGCCACCCAGAGGCAGACGCCAAGATCACGCGCATCGCCGAGAAGCAGGACGTGGACGCCTGGAGCGACGCGGAACTGGACACGCCGGCGGCGAAGGGCATCCTGGGACGCTTCGGCGCCCTGCTGCCACGCTGAGGCGCAGGCGGCATCGCCGCTCGCGTGCCGGGGTTTTTATAGCGGACGGGGCAGAATGATGGTCTGGCATGGCTGTGCGCAATGGATTCCCCGATGAAGTGCTCGGGGACCTCTACCCGTTCGAAGACCGCTACCTTCGGCTCTCCGACGGGCGTACGCTCCATTACATCGAGATGGGCAAGGCCGGCCTCCGTCGGCCGACGATCCTGCTGCTGCACGGCAACCCCACCTGGAGCTTCCTGTACCGCAACTTCATGCAGCCCCTGTCCCGCGTCGCGCGCGTCATCGCGCTGGACCACATGGGCTTCGGCCGCAGCGACCACCCCAACGAACCCTCCTACTACTCCCTAGAGCAGCACATCGCCAACCTGGAGGAGTTCGTGGAGAAGAAGGGGCTCAAGCGCGTCGTGCCGGTCATGCAGGACTGGGGCGGGCCCATCGGCCTCGGTTACGCCACCCGCCACCCGGACAACATCGCGGGCCTCGTCCTGATGAACACGTGGGCGTTCGCGGAAGAAGAGCCCATGAAGCTCCCGGCGTCCTTCAAGGCGTTGCGGGCGCGCGGCATCGGCGGCCTCGTCTTCGGCAAGTACAACCTGTCGATCGAGCGGTTCCTCCCCGGCGCCATCGAGAAGGAGCTGCCCGAGTCGGTCATGAAGGGGTACCGGCACCCGTTCACCAACCGGGACAGCCGCGAAGGCATCGTCCAGTTCCCTCGCATGATCCCGGACAAGCCCAAGAACCCCAACTGGGCCACCATGCGGGGCATCGAGGAGCGCCTGGGCGACCTGGACGTCCCGGCCCGCCTGCTCTGGGGACCCGACCCGGTGCTCGGCGAGCGCTTCGCCCGCGCCTTCGAGCGCAAGCTGCCCCGCCACCCGGAGCCCACGTTCCTGGACACGCCGGGCCATTTCCTGCAGGAGGACCGGCCGGAGCTCCTGATCGGCGAGATCGAGGCGTTCGTGCGCAGCCTGTCCGCGCGGCCGAAGGTGGCTCCCCGCGTCAAGCCCGCACGCTGAGCGCCAGCATCGCCTGCGCAGCGTAGTAGAGCGGCAGGCCCCACAGGCGGTTCCCCCACCCGGGCGCCACGAAACGGTCCCGCGCCACCGACAGGTCGCTCACGAAGAAGGCCGTCGCACCGGCCGCCACCAACCAGGAAGCGCCGCCCGCCGTCGCACCGGCCGACAGCGCGGCCATGACCGAAATGACAGCGATGTAGGCGAGGACGGCGCCGCGCAGGCCACCGGCATGGGGCAGCAGCCAGCGACCCACGACGACCGCCAGGCCGGCCAAGGCGACCGCGGCGACAAGGGTGGCCACCAGGTGCAGGCCCAGGCTCAGGAACGCGGCGGCAAACGCGACGTGGGCGGCCAGGAAGGCCAGGATGCCGGCGCGGAAGACCCGTTGGTCGTGCGGGATGAGCAGCACGTCGCCCAGCCAGGAGAGCCCAAGGGCCACCAGGACGATCGTCTGGTACGGTGCAGCTCCCTGTGCCGTGGCAGCGAGCCCGATGAAGCAGGCGGATGCGAGCGGCTTCGTGAGCGCCTTGCCCCGCTGCGAGCCGCGCCGCTCCGCCTCTAGGAGGCCGACCAGGAACACGGCCATGGCAACGATCCACCACAGGGGGTCCACGGCCACGCCAACTGGCCCGATGTTTTAGGGGCCGCCGACAGGCAGCTCCGTGTGCAACGTCAGCACCTGGCCCGTGTAGGACGCGCCTTCGAAGGTCAGTGCAGGGCCCGCCAGTTCGTTGCCGATCGGGAACCCGAGTCCCATCAGAGGGTCGTCCGCCGCCAGGGCCCCCTCGCCGGCGCCCACGTGACGCCGCGGCAGCTGCTCCATGCCGGTCCACAGCAGCAGGCCACCGGCGTCGGTAATCGAGTACCGACTGAAGGGGCGAGCCTCGGCTGCTTCAGCCGCAGCGGCCACCACGCCCCCGAGCACGTAGTCGCCGATGGCACCCTCCGCCACGGTCACCTCTGAAAGGACGACGCCGGGGGCCGGCTCGCGGCTGAGGTTCATGGCCACGTCCTCGCCGCGGTAGGCATCGTAGCCCGCCGCCATCCAGACATCGGCCAGGACGTCGGGGCCTGCCAGCACGCGGAACAGGTACTCGTGGTCGCCCTCGCGGGCTGCCGCCTCCGGGGCGATGTCGACGGGCGGTTCGACGAAGGTGTAGACATGGCCGAACCAGGTGTCCGGCACGGCCGCCGTCGGGATCGTGAAGTTCCCGCAGGCGAAGGCGTCGACGACGAGGCTGGCACGGCCCGTGTCCTGACCGGTGACAGGATCGACCTCGGTGCGCACGGTGAAGCCGTCCGGTAGCAGCGCCTGCACCGCGGCGGCGTCGGTCAACTGCGCGATGGCGATGCCGGTGCAGTCCAGCAACGCGAAGTCGTTGAGCAGCAGCACCGACGTGGCCGGCGGCGGCGAGGCCGGGGTATTGCCGGGGCCGCCAGGAGTCTGTCCAGCACCTCCCGGCTCCGAGTTCCCGCCTCCTCCGGCGGGCGTTTCTGGTCCGACAGAGCCCGGGCCATCGTCTGCGGCACAGCCGGCCAACAGCAGTGCTGCCACGAGGGCGGCTGCAAGCCAGGGCCGGGACGTCATACCCCTGGCTGGTCGCGGTGGCGCTTCCCTTTTTCGGATGACGCATCGAAGGCGGCAACCCCTCAAACAGGCCCGTTGTGCGGCGCCCGTGAGCCGCCTCCCCATGGACCGCCGCACCGTCCGCGTCACAGCAGGGCTGGTCTGGGACAGCCTCATGGTGGTCCTCGCGCTCTTCTCCGTCGCCCTGGTCCTCTGGTACGAGACCCGCGACCTGTCACCGTTGGCACGGGAACGCATCCTCCAGGTCGACCTGGCGCTCGTGGTCCTCTTCTTCCTGGACTGGTGCTGGTGGCTGTACCGCAGCCAGGACCGCACGGCGTACCTGAAACGCACCTGGTGGGACCTTCTTGGCATGGTGCCCCTCGTCGTGGCGGGCGCTGGGCTGCTGCGGCTGTTGCGCCTGCTCCGGCTGCTGCGCATCGTGCGCGCCATGCGCAACCTCGGACGCCTCCTGCGCTCCACGGAGCAGTTCGCCAAGGAATCGAGCCTCATCCAACTCGGTGTCGCCAGCAGCAGCATCACCCTGGTCGGCGCGCTGCTCATCTGGTTCGTCGAGGCCCCCGTGGAGGAAGCCCAGATCCGCAGCTTCGCGGAGGCGATATGGTGGGCGATCGTCACCGTCACGACCGTCGGCTACGGCGACGTGACCCCCGTGACCACGATCGGCCGCGCCATCGCCGTCGTGCTCATGGTCACCGGCATCGGCACCATCGGCCTCCTGGCTTCGGAGGTGAGCACCTACGTCATCCGTCGCCAGCAAAGCGGCGTCGAGGAGGACGCGGCCGGGACGACGGCCGCCGCGCCACCGGAGAACCTCGCCGAGCAGCTCTCGCAACTCGCCAGGCTCCATGACGAAGGCAGACTGACCGACGACGAATACCAGGCCGCCAAGGCGAAGGTGCTCGAATGAGCGACCACCGGTTCAACCCCTTCGAGGCGCCCCTCCAGCCGGCCAGCCTGTTGCGCCGGTACAAGCGGTTCCTCGCGGATCTGGAACTGGAGGACGGCACCCAGATCCTGGCCCATTGCCCCAACAGCGGCTCCATGCTGGGCATGAAGGAGCCGGGCAGCCCCTGCTATGTCCGCCCCGTGGACGACCCCAAACGGAAGCTCAAGTGGACGTGGGAACTGGTGAGCCCCGACCAAGGCGCCACCTGGGTCGGCATGAACACCCAACGCCCCAACCAGGTCGTCGAATGGGCCATCCAGGAAGGGCTCATCCCTGGCCTGAGCGCGGAAGCCGGCCTCCGACGCGAGGTGAAATACGGCCGCGAGGGGCGCAGCCGGATCGACCTCCTCCTGGGCAACAAGGAGGCCGGACTCACCTACGTGGAGGTCAAGAACACCACGCTGGCTGAGGACGGCCTCGCCAGGTTCCCTGACGCCGTCACCGCCCGGGGCGCCAAGCACATGGACGAACTGGTCCACGTCGTAGAGGAAGGGCACCGGGCCGCCGTCGTGTTCTTCGTCAACCGGGCGGACTGTGACCGCTTCGACGTCGCCCGGGACATCGATTCCGCCTACGGTGAGGCGTTCGACCGTGCCGTGGCCGCGGGCGTCCAGATCGTGCCGCTCGGCATGAAGGTTGGACCCCAGGGGTGGCGTGTCAGAGAGCGGCTGCCGATGCTTGCGGCGGCCATTCCTCGTTGACGAACGCCTCCAGGTCCTGGACCACCTCGGCGGGGTGGGCGGCCGGGTTGACACGGGGGTAGAACTTGGCCACGGTGCCGTCCGGGGCGATGAGGTAGGTGCAGCGGCGCATCTTCTTACCACTCCCGAAGAGGGGCTTCTTCCAGGCACCGTACAGGTCATGGACGGCGCCGTCCTCGTCCGAAAGCAGCTCGAAGGGGAGCTGGTTCTTGTCGCGGAAACTGCAATGGTTCTCGTGGTTGTCGCGGCTGACCCCCAGGATCACGGCCTTGTGGAGACTGACCGCCTCGAAGTAGTCCCGGAAGCGCCGCGCCTCCATGGTGCAGCCGAGCGTGTGGTCCTCGGGGTAGAAGTACAGGACGACCGGGGCGCCGGCGAAGTCCGACAAGCGGACGTGGTGGCCCTCCGTGCATTGCAGGGAGAAGTCGGGCGCCGCATCGCCGACCGGCACGGCCTCCAACGGGTCGCCCGTGCTCAAGGCGCCCCCCCGTTCTTGCCGCCGCCCGACCGTTTCAGGCTGGGCCGGCGCAGGCGCCGCATGCGGGGGTCCCCTTCCGGCTTGCCCCAGGACTGCTGCGCCGCCAGGCGGTCCAGGTCCTTGACCAGTTGGCGGTGATGCCCGAGGGGGTTCACGGCGCGGTAGTGCTTGATGAGCACGCCGTCCTCGTCGAGGATGTAGGTGCAGCGGCGCGCCGCCCAGGCGGTGCGGCCCAGCAGGCTCGTCCGCCACGCCTCGTAAAGGTCATGCACGTGGCCATCGGCGTCCGCCAGCAAGGTGAACGGGATGTTGTGCCGCGATTGCAACGCGGCCAGGTGGCCCGCTTTGTCGAGGCTGACTGCGGCGACGATGGCGCCCCGACGAAGGATCTCATCGTGCTGGTCCCGGAGCGCGCGCAGGAGACGCAACGCGAACGGGTTGGCCGCCTTGGCGAAGAACACCAGGAGGATCGGGCGGCCGCTGAGGCTGGACAGGCGCACGTCGTCGCCGTCCGCGTCGGTCAGGACAAAGTCTGGTGCAAGTTCGCCCGGCCGCAGCACAACACCGCCATCCTGACCGGGCTCCTTAGCGTTGTGGCCGCGGGCCTAGGCCTGGGGCCCTTTGCGGCGCACCGGCAACTGCAGTTCCTGTTCGATCTCGCCGTCGATCTCGTCCATCAGGTGGACCTGCAACAGGGGGCCGGTCGGTTCCAACCCCTCGGCGGCCACCCAAGCGGACAGCTCGTCGCGGGCGGCGGGAAGCCCGGAAGGCGGTCCCTCGTAGTGGGCCACGGCGAAGAGGCCCTCCGGTTGGATCTCCACGCGGACCACGTCGTCGCCGTCGAAGCCACAGGTGGCACCCACCAGGACGTCCAGGACGCGTTCGCCTTCCGGTTCATCCAGCCAGCGTACGACAGGGGGGCCGCCCACCAGTTCGTGCATGATGAGGTGCTGGTACAGGGGCCGGCGGGTCTCCTCGATGGTCGCGAACGGGCCGACGTGACGGCGCACCGCGAAGCGACGCTCCGGCAACTCCTCCAGACTCGGCTCCAAGGTGACCATTGCCGGCTGGCTCATGACGTCAGTTCGGCGTGGTCGGCCAGCAGCTGCGCCGCGTGCTCGGCCGGCTTGACGCGCTTGTAGTGCTTCAGGACCTGGCCATCGGCGCCCACGAGGAACGTCTCCCGGTTGATGCCCCAGAACTTCTTGCCGTACATGTTCTTCTCCTTCCAGACCCCGAGCTTCTCCAGGTCAGCCTCAGGCGCCGTCAGGAGCGGGAACGGCAGGTCGTACTTGGCGATGAACTTCTGGTGGCTGCCGGCGTCATCCTTGGAGACACCGAAGACCTTGATGCCGGCCTCCGTGAAGCCGGCCCATTCGTCGCGGATGCCGCACGCTTCCTTGGTGCAGCCGGGCGTGTCGTCCTTGGGGTAGAAGTAGAGCACGTAGGGGCTGCCGGCCAGGTCGTCACTGCTGACGGTGTTGCCGTCCTGGTCGGGCCACGCGAAGCTCAAGGTCTCGGCCATGCGGCGGCCAGCCAGGCCTGGCTCAAGAATCCGTCGTCGCGGGCGGCCGTGGCCACAACCGGTAGTAGAACACGACGCCCCACACCAGGAGGTTGGCGACGAAGCCGCTGGCGGCCACCCAGTGCTGGTGCCACGCCCAGTACGTGAACGTGGCGGCGGACGCGAACAGGATGAGCGCCACGAACGACACGGACAGGTCGTCGGCCCGGCCCAGTCGCACCGTGCGGATGAGCTGCGGGATCAGCGCGATGGTGAACGCGGCCGTACCGGCCCAGATGAGGATCTCGCCCGCGCCGAGGTGCGCCACGGCCGGCGACCCACGCCGCGCGCCTTAAGGCGACCCGGTCAGGTCCGACCCCGTGTCCGAGGCGCCCCCCGCCGTGCCGACGCCCGCTGCCTCGCCGGTGCCCGCCCCCGCGCCGCCTGCCGCCGTCACCGGTGAAGGCCGCCGCTTCCAGCTCCACGCCTTCGTCTGCGTCAGCGAGAGCGCCTGCGAACGGGACGGCCCCGCCATGGAGATCCGCAACCTGCTCAAAGGGAAGCTGCGCGCGGCGGGCCTGAAGGAGGAGCTGCGCATCAACCAGGCCGGCTGCCTGGGCCAATGCGGCCACGGCCCCATGATGGTCGTCTACCCGGAAGGGGTCTGGTACAGCCACCTTACCCTGGCGGACGCCGAGCGCATCTGGGATGAACACATCGTCGGCGGCCGTCCCGTGGAGGAGCTGCGGTTCCGCACCCAGGAGAAAGGGACCAACGTCATCCCGTTCGCGAGCGCCGTCGACCGCACGCCCAACACGGCGAGCCCGTACTACAGTCGGTGCAGCCGGTGCCCGTCGGCCTAGAGGTTGTTCTCGGCCCAACCACGGATGACACCCTTGGTCAGGCTGCTGAAGTTGGGATCGGCGCCCGGCGTGTAGCCCTGGATCATCAGCGTCGCCAAGTGGGCTTCGCCGTGGTTGCCGTAATGGTGGTGGGCAGCGAACAGGTGACCCCATTCGTGGGCGAGCGCCGTCGTATGGAAGACCACGTACTCGTGCTCCCACTCGAACGGCGTGAACGAATACGCCGAGTCCGGATGGCCCACGGCGCCGATGCAGTTGGCCTGGGCGTAGCTGCTGGGCCAACCGGTCACCAGGTGGAACAGGTCGCGGTCGCCGTCGCGCCACCCGTTGAACCGGGCCTCCAGATCACCCAGGGGGTCGTCGACCTCAGGGTCACGGTACTGATCCAGGGCGCTGTCCAGGTGCAGGCCGGTCAAGGTGAACCGGATGCCGACCTCATGGTCGTAGATGGCGTCCGCCTCGGCCAGCATGGCGACGAGCAACGGCATCGCCTGGTGACCCACCTGCTCGATGTAGCGGCCATCGCCGGCCATGACGATGCGCGTGGTGATGGGCTCCAGGCCGCTGGGGCCAAGGGCGACCACGGGCTGGTAGTCGATCGGCGTCCACTCTGAAAGGAAGTCGGGGCAGGGGTGAGCCGCCCAATCGGGGCGTTCGAAGAGCGCAGGCGGCTGCTTGGCCACCGCATCGATGGGGGCCGCCACGGCGCTGCCTCCCGCCATGGGCAGGTTGCCTGCCATCTCGTACCGGATGAGATGGACCTCGTCGCCCACGCGGATCGAACCACGGGCCCAGTGCCACGTCAGCACCAGCCGCACCACGGAGTCGGGTTCGCCGTCAACGTGGCCTTCGTAGACCTCGACGAACGGGAACGGGACGTCCTGCTTGTCCACGGCAGCCCAGGCCTCTTCGTCCACCAGCTGCGAGGGTTGCAGCGTCAGCGAGAACGAACGGGGAGGGCCCCAGGAATCGAAGCCGAAGAGGGTGTCGACCAGGCGGGCCCGGACGGACACGGACGGTCCACCCTCCAGGTGCTGCTGGACCGCTTCGCGCAACTGGACCACTTCGCTGGAAGCGTCCTCGGGGATCACTTCGACGGCGGTACCGTTGCTGGCAGGCTCGTCCCTGGCGGCGGGGGCCTCCGCCGGCGCCCCGGTGGTCTCGTTGCCCGGGGGCGGCGTCGGCTGTTCGGCGGCATCGTCGTCGGAGGCCGAGGCCGGCGCGACCGTGACGATGCGCTCCGCCGACGCGGTCATGCCGGAAGCCAACACGACCTCGAGCTTCACGTGGTGCTCGCCTTCCGCCAACGGCGTGGTCGGCGTGTTCTCGTGATGCGTCGCCCCTGCAATGGTCCAGGCGACGCGCTGCACTTCGTCTCCTTCGGCGCTCGAACGGACGCTCGGCGTGAACCGGACCGGTTCGCCGGCTTCTGGCGTCGGCGGGAACCAGTCGAAGTCGGCCTGTGCTTCGGGGGCAGGTGGCGGCGCCGGCGCCTGCTCCTGGAGGACCGGTGCCGTTTCCGGCTCCGCGACATCCACCTGGATGCAACCGGCCATGACGATCAAGATGGCCAAACCGAGCCCGAGACGCATGGCCGAGCCTGACCCCGGTCGTATTTCAGGGTTAGGGCGCCCACGGGCCTGCGTGGGGTCGCTATTCCACGTAGCGAAGCGCCTCCGCCGGCGCCACGCGGGCTGACCGTCGGATGGGCGCCAACGTCGCCGCGAGCGCCGTCACGTAGGCGACGCCCAGGATGATGGCGACCTCGACCCACGGGATCGTGTACGGATAGTTCAGGTCCTTGATGAGCGCGAACCAGAGGCCATAGGTGACCAGCACGCTGCACGCGAAGCCGACGAGGGCGCCGACCAGGATCGTTCCCGTGACCTCCAGAAGGAACAGCGTGCGGATCTGGTTGCCCGTGTAACCGATGGCGCGCAGCATCCCGATCTCTTGCCGACGCTCCAGGACGCTGCGGCTGGTGACGATGCCGAGGCTCAAGATGCCGACGATGAGGCCGAGGCCGAGGAAGAGCTTCATGGCGCCCAGGATCTGACGGAACGCCTCCTGCTCCTCTTGGACCTCGTCGACGCTGCTGACCGCATCCATGCCGACGTCGCGGTAGTTGCGCTCCAGGAGCTTGGCGACCTCGCGGGCGTCCTGGCCTGGCTCCACCTTGAACAGGTAGAGGTCGTTGGTGCGCGGGAACAGGGACTCCACCTCGTCCTGCGGCAGGAAGACGCCGGGGAAGTGGAACTGTTCCTGGATGCCGATGATGGTGTATTCTTGCACCTGCTCGCCGAGGTTGATCTGCAGCGGTTCGCCCACTTCGTGGCTGAGGTCCTGCCCCTGCTCGTTGGTGCTGTACTGGTAGGCGACGATCACGGCGTCGTCCCGCTCCAGGAGGGCCTGGTAGGCGGCCGCGTCGTCGGCGTACTCGGGGAGGCGCCACAGTAGCCGGAACTCCTGCTCCTCGACGAACGCCTCTTCGACGCCGTACACGTTGTGTTCTGGGGGCCCGAACTGGCCCGTCCGTTCGCCGCTGACGGTGATGAAGTCGGGCTCGAACGTGTCGTACACGACCAGGTCGACCTGGGTCTCCAGGACGCCTTCCTCGATGAGGCCGCGGTCGAACGCCGCGAGTCCGTCCACGTCGAGCGTCGTGGTCGCTTCGATGTGGAAGCCGCCGGTCTGGTCCTCGGGGTCGGTCTCGAAGAGGCCCCCGAAGATGGTGAAGAACCCGATGGCCAGGATGACGATGGCGAAGATGGCGAGCGTCATACCGGTGCGGAAGCGGCGGTGGAGGGGGTAGGACATGGCGGGGATCGCCACGGCGGCGAAGCGGCGCATGCGCAGGAGCAGGCCGCCGATGATGCGGGTGCCGCGCTCGAAGTGGACCACCAGGACCACGATGGCGAGCGTCATGATGATGCCCCGGATGGGGCCGACGATGTTGGCCTCCTCGATGTTCTGGTACTCGGTGATGACGAAGTACGTGAGCGCGTAGTAGCCCGCCAGAAGGCCGGCCAGCCAAGGGTTCAGGCGCCGCCGCGGAAGCGTCCGTTGCAGCGCCATGCCGAGCCCCACCACGAGGGCGAGCGGCCCGAACACCTGGAGACTGAGCGATTCCAGAAGCCAGCCCGCGGCCGTCAGGAACAACCCGATCGCGGCGAGGGGGATGCCTGCCAGCACGACCCAGGTCGGCGCGCTGCCCTCGGGCTCCTCGATCTGCCGGATGGCGCGGACGATGTTGAGGCGGCCAAGGCGTCGGCTGGCGAAGAAGATCGTGACGAACGTCAGGAGGGCGCCGCCGGCGAAGGCCGCCAGGTAGGCGTTCCAACTCGGTTGGTACGGGATGGCAGGGAAGGCGCCGTCGGGGCCGCTGAAGTTGGAGACCAGGATGTTGAGGCCGGCCACCAGGGCCGCGGCAAGTCCGAGACCCAGGAGTGCGCCGATGGCGGCGGCGATGACGGCGTAGAGGCTGCCTTCGAACAGGAAGAGGCGCACCAGGTCGCGGCGGCTGAGGCCGACGGCGCGGGCCATACCGAGCTCCGACCGCCGCTCCTCGGCCAGCATGGTGAAGATGTTGACGATGAGCAGCAGGCCGCTGGCGATGCTGAGGCTGCCGGCGAACAGGAGGAGGCTCGTCATGGTGGCGCCGGCGTCGTCGGCGATCTGGAGGAACTCCCGCTTGCGGTCGTTGACCTCCAGGTAGGCGATGGCGGGCCCGGACAGCTCGCCGTCGAGGTCGATGATGGCCGCTTCCAGGAGCGCCACCGCGGCTTCGGTGCCCCGCCCGCCCTCCGCGATACCTCCTGGGTTGCTGAACTTCAGGACGTTGATCTCCCCCTCCCGGTCGATCATGGTCTGAAGGTCGTCCTTGGGCAGGAACAGGGCGCGGCGGAAGTCGAACTGGTCGCCGCGGCCGCCGTCCGTGATGGCGACGACCGTGACGTTGGCCTCCTTGGGCGGCCGTTGGTCGTCCAGGAAGCTGTCCGGGTCGAACCCGTCGGGGCCAAAGCCGGCGAACTCCTCCTCTAGCTCGCCGGCGCGTTCGGCCAGCGCCTGCAGGTCGAAGACGGGGTAGAGGACAACGGCGGCGCCTTGGTAGGGGACCTGCGCGGCGGCGACGCGGCCGGCAGAGACCTCCACCTGCCAGGTGCCCACCTCGAGCGTCTGGCCGACCGCGGCGGTGACGTTGAGCCACAACGGCATGGTCACCTCGGGGGGCGCCGGCACGTCGGCGCTGGTCCGGTCGCCGCTGGGGGAGACGACGGTGATCTGCAGCTGCGTCGTCGCGGGCGCTGGCGGCGGCAAGAGCCCGGGTTGCCAACCGAGGACAACGAGGATCTGCGTGGCGTCCTCTTCGACCTCGACGGGGTGGCGGTCGACGATGGGGAGCGTGCCCAGGAGAGCAGCGGCGGCATCCGGCAGGAGGCCGGTGTCGATGCTGGCCGCGAGGGTGCCGTTGAGGGGGAAGACGTCGGGCAGTAGGGGATCGATGGGGTCGGTGTAGGCGAGGTGGACCGTGTCGCCCAGCTCCAGGTCCAGTTCGTCGGCCAGGCGCTTGGTGGCGATCGCCTCCCCTTGGCCGATGTCGGCGGCGTCCCAGCTCCCTCCGCCGACCAGCTCAAAATCGCCGAACGGCACGTCACGGGCCGGGTCGAAGCCGACCAGCGCCGTCCGCGGCTCGAACAGGTCCGTCCGGGGGTTGTCCGCTGCCGCTTCCCAGATGACGTTGGGGGCGATGCCGTCAAAGGCGCCCGCCACTTGTGGGTCGTCCTCCAGGCGTAGGAACACCTCCTCGGGGTAGAACTGGAACGTGCCGGCCGTGATGGTCTGGTCGACGTGGCCGAGGGCCTGGTAGACGCTGCCGCGGATGGCGCTGCCCGCCGAATCGCCCGCCACGATCGCGGCGCTCATGATCGCCGTGCCCACGAGCAGGCCCGCGATGACCGTGGCCGTCTGGCGTGGGCGGCGTCCGGCATTGCGGGCCGCCATGCGGAACAGGATCGGGCGCCGGGCGGCCTGGATGCCCACCGCGAGGGCGGCCACGAGGGCCAGGATGAGAAGCGTCGTGGTGACGGGACCGATGCCCATAGGCTCGCCTACAGCCTCCGGGCCTCAGCGAGCACCAGGGGACGCCCTTCGCCTTTCTCCACGTGCCGTACGCGCCCCGATTCCATGTGGAGGATGCGGTGGCAGCTGCGGGCGATGGCGGGGTCGTGGGTCACGATGACGTAGGTCTGGCCGAGCTCCCGGTTGAGCCGGTGCAGGAGGTCGAGGACCTCTTGGCCATGCTTCGTGTCCAGGTTGCCCGTCGGTTCGTCCGCCCACACGAGGGCCGGGTCGTTGACGAGGCTGCGGGCGATGGTGACCCGCTGCTGCTGACCGCCGGAGAGTTCGCGGGGCTTGTGGTCCACGTAGTCCGCCAGGCCGACGCGACCGAGGGCTTCACGGGCCCGCTTGGCCGCATCGGCCGGCTTGACACCGGAGACGAGAAGCGGCAGTTCCACGTTCTCCAGCGCCGTCAGGACCGGGAGGAGGTTGAACGACTGGAAGATGAAGCCCATGCGGCGGCTGCGCAGCTTGGTGCGCTCCTTGTCCCCCATCTGGGCCAGGTCGCGCCCTTCCAGGTGCACCTTGCCTTGGGAGATGTCGTCAAGGCCGGAGAGGCAGTTGAGCAGCGTCGTCTTGCCGCAGCCGCTGGGCCCCACGATGGCCAGCATCTCGCCGCGTTGCACGTCCAGGTCGAGCCCCTTGAGCGCCTCGACGCGCAGCCGGCCGGTCTCGTACACCTTCGAAACGCCGCGCGCCTGCACGATGGCGCCGCCGTCGGAGTTGGCCACGGTGGCGCGGACTTCAGGGGCCGCATAACCGTTGGCCAAGGGGACATGCCGAGCGGCGTGCGCCAAGGCTGGCGCTCGCAGGTTGGTGGATCCAAGGTCGGCCAAAAGGGGGGATGAGGAAGGAAGAGGGGCCGGCGCGAGGTCGGGCTCAGAAGCAGCTGGCGAGGAACTCGTCAGCGGTCAGCATGGTGTCGGCGGGGTCGATGGTGCCGTCACCGTTCCAGTCGCGGGCGGCGCGCTGGAGGCCGCTCTGGCCGTCCTCGAGGTGCAGGAGCTCCTCTTCGTCGTGGTCGTCATCGTCGCCATCGCCGTGGTCATGGTCGTGGTCGTGGGTCAGCTCCTCCAAGAGGTCACCGACGACGGGCAGGCCACCGACGAAGCCGAGGGCCAGTTCGCCAGCGTCCCAGAAGGGCACGCCGGAGACGGGAAGGCCTTCGATGACGGCGGGGCCGCTGGCTTCGCCGCCGGTGAGGATACCGTTGGTCTCCATCCAGAACTCGACCTCGGCGCCCAGGGTGCTGGTGACGAGGTAGCAGCGGGCTTCGCCGGCTTCGACGACGGTGGCGTGGCCGTGGGCGACGGCCGTGGGGGTCATGGCGAGGGCGGCCACGAGGGCCGTGGCAAGGAGCAGGGCGATCTTTGCGGGGTTCATGTTCAGACTCCTGGGACAGCCTTCGGGCTGCCTCGGATGGGAAGAACGCCCTCTGCGACCTTCTTGAAGGCCATTCGTAACCCCGGCCGGTCTGATTGTTAGGCCCCTTCATCTCACGATGCGGGCTCGTCGACGTGATGCGACGCGCTGCAGTCCTTGTGCTCCTGCTCCTTTCGACCGCCCTGCCAGTGGCCGACGCCCACACCCAGGGCATCCGCGAACACTACGACCGTCTCCTGTACGACTGCAGCCACGACTGGGGTTGGGAGGGTGGCTTCCCCCTGACGCGCGGCCATGAACTGGTGACCCTCGACGTGAGCGAGCGTGACCACGACGGCGTGCCGATGGTGTTCTTCGAGATCAACTCCGTCAAGGCCGAGGCGACCGGGCACGGTTCCTCGTATGACATCTGGGAGGAGCTGCGCTTCGAGACGCCCCGCACCAGCGTCGCCACCCGCATCGAGACGACCGCCGAACAGGAGGGCGAGCCGGCGCTGTACAAGTCCGGCGTCGTCCCGGCCCACCTGTCGCCCATGCGCTACGGCCTCTCGAGCGGTGGCGTAGAGGACGACGGGCTGCTCGCCTACGAGATCGGCTACACCTACGACCAGCTCAAGCTGGAGGCCGGCGAGTCGATCACCGGCATGGAGGTGGAGGGGTACTACCGCGACACCTTCGGCAACGTGCAGGCGGCCGACTACATGGCCGGCGGCTACACCGAGGACGGCTCCTTCGTCGCCGGCTGCCGCGGCGCCCCCGGCAACGACCCCGCCCAGGACCAGCACCACTTCGACGTGGGCTCCTGGGTCCTCGACGACTCGGATTGGATCGCCCCCGCCGGCTCGCCTCCGGTCGCTGACATCACGGGCTCTGAGCGCCGCCAAGGTGCCGGCCCCGTCACCTTGGGCTCCGACGTGAGCGACCCCGACGGCGATGCCATCACCGGCTTCGCATGGTCCGTCACCGGCCCCGCCCCCGCCACGGTCAGCCCGGCCGGTGGCTCCGCGACCATCACGTTCGACCAGGTCGGCGTCTATGATGTCACCCTCGTGGCCACCGACGCCACCGGCCTCGACAGCGCACCCGCGGTCCATCAGGTGACCGTGGACGACGCCCTCCTGGTATCGGGGCGCATCGCCCAGAAGCCGACGTTGACGTCGGAGGGCATCCTCGACGTGACCGCGTTCTACAGCGGTGTCCCCGGTACGCCTCCGGCGCAGGTGGAGGGCACCCTCGAGATCCAGTACCGGCCCCTGGTGGGCGGCGCCATCGTGCTGGCCACGATCCCCGTGACCGGCAGCGGCGCCTTCAGCGTCGACCTGCCCTTCGACGTGGGCCTCCTGAATCTCCCCGGCGGCCACACCGCCGTGGTGGAGTTGCAGGCGGACAGTCACCCGTTGGCGCCCGAGGCCGGCGTGGAACGCGGCGTCGGTCGGGCGACCTACCAGGTCACGGGCCTCTGACCGGCCTCTGGCCGGCCACTGTGAAAAACCGCCCCTCCGCTTGGTAGCAACGCTTAGCCTGCATCCCGGGTCGAGCGACCCATGGACATGACTTCCCCCAAGCGGAGCCTCGCCGCACCCGTCGTGGTGACGCTGCTGGTCGCCACGCTGGCGCTACTCCTCTTGGCGCCGGAGGCCTCGGCCCACCGGCAGGGGCTGCGTGAAGGCTACGAACGTGTGCTCTACGACTGCAGCCACGACTGGGGCTGGGAAGCCGGCTACCCGTTGACGAGGGGCCACGAACTCGTCACGCTGGACATCGATGAGCGCATGGAGGGCGGCGACGCCCTGGTCCTCTTCGAGATCAACATGGTCAAGGCGCAGGCGTCCGGGTACGGCACGTCCTACGACATGGAGGAAGAGCTGCGCTTCGAGACGCCCCGCGCGACGGTGACGACCCGCCTGGAATCGACCACGGAAACGGGCCCCATGACGTTCGTCGCGGGTGAGATGCCGGCCTACCTGGGTCCGCGCAAATTCGGTCTCACGTCGGGCGGCGTGGAGGACGAGGCGCTCTTGGCGTGGGACATCGGCTACACCTACGAGCAGTTGCAGATCCAGAACGGCGAATCCCTCTCCGGCTTCGAGGTGGTCTCCTACCACGAACCGACCCTCGGTGGCAGCGTGGTCCCGGCCGACCTGCTGGCGGGGGGCTACTGGGACGGCGGCGACTTCGTGGAGGGGTGCCGCCGCGCCCCCGACAACGACCCGCTGCGGGATGACACGTTCTACGAGGCGGGCCTCTACGTGGTGGAGGCGAGCGACTGGCAGCTCCCGGGCGCGCCCAACACGCCGCCCGTGGCCGGTTTCGAACTCACCCCCACGACGCCGGAGGTCGACGCGGAGGTCGTCTTCACGGACACGTCCGTGGACGAGGATGGCACGATCGTCTCCTGGTCCTGGAACTTCGGCGACGGCGCCTCCAGCACCGACGAGGACCCGCGCCACACCTACGCGGCGGCGGGCAGCTACACGGTGCGCCTGACGGTCACGGATGACGCCGGCGGCACGGCGACGACGACGCGGACGCTGAGCCTTCAGGACCCGGGCAACGGCAACGGCTCCGAGCCCCAACCAGCCGCCAACCAGGCCCCTAGTGCCAGCTTCATCCTCGAACCGACACACCCCGTAGCCGGCGAAGCGGTGACGCTGACGGACGCCTCCTTCGACCCCGACGGCGCACTCGTCTCCTGGACGTGGGACCTGGACGGAGCCCCTGCGAGCGGCCGCACGGTGGAACAGACCTGGACGGAGCCTGGCAGCTACACGGTGAGCCTGAGCGTGACAGATGACGACGGCGCCACATCCTCCTCCAGCCGGACGATCCAGGTGGCAGCCCCCGGCAGCAGCAGCGGCGCGGGACTGCTGGCCGACTTCGAGGTGCGCCCGACGGCCCCCAAGACCCTGGAGGAGTTGGAGTTCGTGGACGTCAGTGACACCGGCGACGCGCGCATCCTCTCCCGCGCCTGGGACCTGGGCGACGGCACTTCCACCGGGGGCCAGACCATCCTGCACACCTACAGGGCGTCCGGCACGTTCACCGTCAAGCTCACGCTGACCGCGGAGGACGGCGAGACCGCCCAGGTCTCCAAGCAGGTGAAGGTCGCCAACCGTCCCCCGGAGCCCAGTTTCACCTATTCGCCGGAGCGCCCGGAGGCGGGCCAGCTCGTCCGCTTCGAGGACACGTCCGTGGACGAGGACGGCCGCATCGTCGCCCGCAACTGGTTCGTGGCGGGCAAGGCGGGGCACGAGGCGGCCATGGAGGTCCGCTTCCCCGAGGCCGGTACCCATGAAGTGGTGCTCACCGTGACGGACAGCCAAGGCGAGGCCCGCACGATCCACGTCGAGGTCCCGGTGGCCCCGTCGTCGGACGGTGCGGGGGCAGCCGGCGAGGATTCGCCTGGACCGGGCGCCCTCCTTGGCGTCGGCGTGTTGGCCGCAGCCTTCGCGGCGCGCC
>JBMYRW010000031.1:0-27437 GCA_049602735.1 Thermoplasmatota archaeon | reverse complement strand
CCTGCCTATGGCACGCATGTTGCGTGTGGTCGGCGCCATCGGTGCCGTCACGAGGCTGTTCGCCCTGGCGTTCCTGCCACCCGCGCTGCTGGCGCTGGTCTACGACGCCTACGACACCGCCGTGGGGCCGTGGCTCGTGCCGCGGGGACTCCTGGTGTTCCTGGCCTGCGCGGCGGCCGCCGCGGCGACCGGTTGGGGCCTGCAACGGCTCTCGGGCAGCGATGGTGGCGGCCTGCGCGACCGGGACGCCTACGTGGTCGTCGGGCTGGGCTGGCTGACCCTGTGCCTCTTCGCCATGCTGCCGTTCCTACTGGAGGGGGTCATGACGAGCCCCGTGGACGCTTTCTTCGAGGCGATGAGCGGCCTGACGACGACCGGAGCGACGGTGATGCTGGCGGAGCTGGAGTCGGCGCCGCGCTCCCTGGTGGCCTGGCGGGCGATCCTGCAGTTCCTTGGCGGCATGGGCATCATCGTGCTCTCCGTCGCCGTCCTGGCGCGCCTGACGCCCAGCGGCTCCCGGTTGATGCAGGCGGAGGCGCCCGGCCCCGATGTGGAGCGCATCGCGCCGCGCATCGCCAAGACGGCGCGGCTCCTTTGGACCGTGTACCTGAGCCTGACAGCGGCCCTGTTCCTGGCGGTGCTGGCGGAGCTGCTGCGCATCGGCTTCGGCTGGTACGACGGTCTCTACGAGGCGCTCATCCTGACGCTCACGACGATCTCGACGGGAGGCTTCGGCGCCCACGCGGACAGCATCGCCTACTTCCACGACGGCGTTCTGGAAGGCATCCTGATCGTGTTCATGCTGCTCTCCGGCATGAACTACGCCCTGCACTACCACGCCCTGCGGGGCCGCCTGAGCGCCTTCTGGCGCGACCCCGAATGGCGGTTCTTCCTCGCCTCGACCATCCTTGCGACCGCCGCCATCGCCGGCCTGCTCGTACGTGGCGGCAGCGAACTCGCCTCCAGTCTCCGAGGCACGGCGTTCACGGTGGCGAGCCTCATCACGAGCACCGGTTTCACCACCGTGGACTTCGATGGCTGGCCCGCCGCCGCGAAGCTGCTCATCCTGCTCATCATGGTGACCGGCGCCTCGGCCGGCAGCACCGGTGGCGGCATCAAACACGTCCGCGTGCTGCTCATGCTGCGCATGGTCGGCGCCCGCATGCAGCAAGCGCTCCACCCGCGCTCCGTGGCCAACGTGCGTCTTGGCAACCGTGTGATGCATGCCCCCGTCCTCATGAGGGCGAGTGCGTTCGTCATCGCCTTCATCGGCATGTGGATCGGGGCGACGCTGCTCCTGGTGACGACAGACCCTGCGCTGGCGAACCCACTGGACGCGGCCAGCGCCAGCGTGTCGGCGCTCAGCAACATGGGCCCCGGCTTCGGCGCGGTCGGCCCCAGCACCGACTTCTTCGCCCTCACGGACCTGAGCAAGGTCGTGCTGGCCCTCGAGATGTGGTTCGGCCGGATGGAGCTGTTCACAGCGTTCGTGCTGTTCTCGCCGGAGACCTGGCGCCACTGACCGGGACCTCAACACTTCAATAGGCCCACGCCGAAGCGGCAACTCGGCGGGCCGGGGGCCATCAGAGGGGAAGGCCCAATTCTTGCTTACCAAAAATGGCTAGCACCCAACGTGAAGCCCCCGCCCGTCGTTTACTCGGTGATCAGGCCGCTGGCGGAAGCTGGGCGTTCACGGCCGGTTCCAGACTGGCCAACCGGGCATCGATGGCGGCCAACAGCACAGGCATCAGCGCCTCCGCGTCCGCCTGGCTCCACGTGTGCTCGTCGGTCTCATCGGTGGCCGGTTCGAGCAGGTCGCCCATCTCGCCGTTGTCCTCCTCTTCGAAGTAGGTGAGCGTCAGCGCGGTGGGGCGGATCCAGTGGGGGACGTGGGAGGAGAGGCTGTAACTGGTCCCGACCGGCTGGTGGCGCGTGTGCCGCGTGAGGCTGTACGTCTGGCCGGCCAGGTGGCGGTCGCCGTCGGGGTCCGGCGTGGCCTCGTACGTGTCGTGCCATAGGCCCCCAAGGAGGATCGTGCCCCGGATCTCCCCCGGATGGTAATGGATCGTCCCCCGATACTGATCGCCAAAGCTGCACCAGTCGGGGTGGAAGACGTGGAGGTTCCGGCAGCGGCCCGCCTCCTTGGGGAGGCCCCACTTGAGCATGTCCCCGTACTCCTCCATGTCGGCCATGCCCTGCTCCGCGAGCGTCGCCCGGGCCAACAGGAGAAGCTCGCGCTGCCGCTCGGCGGGCGTGGCGTTCTCCTGGGGGACGTCGAACCGGAGCATGGGGCGACAGGCGGCCGACGGCGGAGGCGTACATGAGGCTGACCGGACCCCAAAAACAAGAGACGCCGGCCGCGACGACCATGACCCACCGGTCCATGAAGCCCTGTCCCGACCGGGCCGCGCTGCCACGAGACGACCTCCCACAGGCGCCCGATGAGACGAGGGCCTGCCGCCCTTCTGCGTACCCCGGCGGCCCCGGTCGCGGACCCCTACAGAGACACTGACCATGGCAGCCAAGTAGCCCTCTGGCGCTCCCTGGGCGTGGACGCGGTCCTGCTCGCCGGCGGCTTCGGCACCCGCTTGCGCCCCCTCACCTACACGAAGCCCAAGCCCCTGCTGCCCGTGGCCGGCCGGCCCATGCTGGAGTGGGTGCTGGACCGCCTGCCGCCAGAGGTGGACAGGGTCATCGTCGCGGTCAACTGGCTCGCCGAGGCGCTGGAGGCGTACTTCGACGCACGCCCCGAGGACGGCCGCAACCTCCGGTTCCAGGTGGTGCGCGAGACCGAGCCCCTCGGTACGGCCGGAGCGGTCCGCAACGCCCTGGGAGGCGAGGACGCCGCGCCCACGGAGCCGTTCTACGTGCTCAACGGCGACATCCTGAGCAGCATGGACCTGGCCGCCGTCGCCGCCCAACACAAGGCCACCGGCGCCGCGGCAACGATCAGCCTCAAAGAGGTCCCCGCGGAGGACGTGGTCCACTACGGCGTCGCCCGCCTGGACGAGGCAGACGCGAGGCGCCTGCGGGGCTTCGTGGAGAAGCCGGCGGATCCCGCCGACGCCCCCAGCCGACTCATCAACGCCGGCGCCTACCTCCTGCAGCCCGAGGTGCTCGACCTCATCCCCGCCGGGCGCCTCGTGAGCATGGAGAAGGAGGTGTTCCCCGCCATCCTGGCAGGCGGCTGCGACGACCGCGGCCTCTGGGGCGTGCCCTTCGAAGGCCATTGGATCGACGTGGGCGACCCCGCCCGCCTCCGCCAAGCGACCCTGGACCTCGGCGATGGCACGCTCTTCACAGCCCCACCCCTGGTCGATGACGGCGCCCACATCGATGGCACCATCGGCGGCAGCGGCATCTTGATCGGCGCCGGCGCCCACGTGACCGACTGCGTGCTCGGCGACGGCGTCCAGGTCGCACCCGGCGCGCGCATCACCGACTGCGTCATCGGCGACGGCGAGGCGGTCGGCGGCGAACACCACGGCGAGCGCATCTGGACGCGGGCCCCACCGGAAGGCTACCCCCAGAAGCAGGTGGGCAACGCGCTGGCTTGAAGGCCCGCCGCCCCTTCCGGCCATCATGACCGCGACGGTGACCCGCGTCGTCCACATCCGGCTCGGCGACGACCACAAGGCCGAAGCCGCCGACGTGGCCGCTGCCGCCCTTCGACGCTTCCCCCATATCCCCGGCGTCACGTCGGTCTGGGCCGGCACGCCCACCGACCACGACGACGCAGACGTGCTCCTCCTGGTCGGTTTCGCCCGCCTGGACGACGTGGAGCCCTACCGCAGCCACCCGTTGCATGTGGCGTTCCTCAACGACGAGCTCGCGCCCCGGGGCGCCGCGGTCTCCGCCAAGAACTACGCAACGCCGTCGGCGTCCGGCACGGCCTCTTCGTAGACCCGGTACGGCGTCTCCGCCATGCCCATCGCCTCGTAGACCGCCCGGGCCGCCTCGTTGCCCTGTTCCACGTACAACCGGATCGCCCGAACGTCCCCCGCCTCCTGGGCCGCCTGCCGGACGCCTTCGTGCAGGGCCCGGTACACGCCGCGACCACGCCACCCGGGGACGACATAGACGCCCTGGATCCACCAGTACCAGCCGCCGCGCCAATCACTCCACTCCTGCGTCACGAAGAGCGATCCGACCACCTTGCCACCCGCTTCGGCCACGAAATAGCGCGCCTTGGCCGGGTCCTCGAGTGCCGCAGACGTTGCGCGCCGCACCGGCCCCGGGTCCAGCACGAGGCCCTCCGATTCCCTCGCCATGGCGACGCTGAACCCCACCAGCGCCTCCACGTCCCCGGACCGTCCCCGTCGCACCATCACCGGGCCCGCCATGGCTGCCGCGAGGCCTGGACAGCTTCAAAGCCCAACGGTCCGATGGGCGCCCATGCGTTGGTTGCTACCCCTCGCCGCTGTCCTGCTCCTGTCCGCCCCCGCCCTCGCCGGGCCCCTACCCGACCGCGCCGGCACCGACGACTGCTGGGCCGGCATCGACCCCACGGCCCGCTTCGGCCCCCAGGTGAAGGCCTCCTGTCACACGGACGACGGACGCGGCTGCGCCGTCCGCTTCGGCCCTGGCCCCACCGACGCCCCTGAGCTGAGCCACGACTGCCACTACAAACCGCAATAGGCCCCCGAGCAAGGGCCAGGAACCGTTCGGTTGCCTTGCCAACCGCCTCAAGGACGCTGGCCCAAGTACTAGCCTCCGATGGACGGCTATGGTCCCTCCCAGATGGTCCTTCGCCCTGCTTTCCGTAGCCCTCTCGATCGCCTACGTCGGAGCCGCCACCGCATCGTTGGTGCCCGCGGTCGACGAGGCCGAATCCATTGAGATCGCCGGCTGCACGATCGATGAGAACCTGGCCGGTGCCTACACTTACTTGGTCGTCGATTGCCTCGGCTTCTGCTACCGCATCGTGCAGGGCACAGGCCCCGCCGAACCCCTGAGAGCCGTCCCCTGCAAGGGCAGCACCACAATCAGCTGATCTGAATCCAAGGCCTTTCTGGCCCCCCCCCTCCTCGACCTTCCTTCTGGCTTGTTTTCAAATGATCACCGTTGAAACGTGTGGCCAACGAAACACGAGCCGACTGGCCCCTCAAGGGACCATCCTGGCGCAAACACGACCAATCTGCCAAGGCGGATCCGTACCCATGCACCAAGCCCTTTCCAGGCTGGCTTTGATCTTGGTGTCCAGCTCGTCACGGGCGCTCGCGTAGCTGCGGCAATTCACCCCGCCTTGTCTGGGCTGGTGCTTCTGCACGGCCCATAGGCGTCTCCCGTTGGCCGGGTTGATCCGACCCGTCACTCCGGTCGTCGGAGTGCGCGGTACACCCGTTGGGGCCAGGCTACAACGATATCTGGAAGATCAAGAGCTCGGATCACCGTCCCCGCTCCGTCCTCGGACAGAGCTTCGGCTGAGGCGCGCCGTCCTCTTCGTTTCAATGTCGGAGACCTCACACAAGACCCGTGCCTCGATGTTCTTGCCGGAGGGCTGATGGAGACAACTTTTTGGGGGCCACTGTTACGGAACCCGTTGGTTATCGCCAACGCCACTTGGCGGATTGCTCTACAAGTACGGGCCGATGCTACTCTTGCCCATGCAACGCACCACGCTGCTGGTAGGTCTGCTCCTGATCACCAATGCCCCTGCCGCCTCCGCCCAGAACGAACTCATCACTTCTCTAGGCATCGACGAAATCATCGGCATCATCGACACGTCGGACGTTGAAGGGCTCATCGACACCAGCTTCGTTCCATGCATCTACTACATCGACCCGTTCGCTCCCTGGGGCATGCGCGGCCGGATCGACTGCCTTGGAACCTTCTGCATCACGTTCGGGCCCAACGAGATCGACATGTGGGAGATCAAGACCTGCGATCCCCGTTCCTAGCCGGATATCGCACCTGATCGACGATCCTTCTCCTTCACCTCTTTTTGGGGCTTCCAGTTTGACTTCCAGATCACCGGCGCAAACGACCCTAGTCAGTGGCGCAACTGAAGGGTTGTCGCCGTAGGTTGAAGGCTGATGGCGCCTCAAGTATGCCACCAGCGTGTTGAGCCTATGCAACGGACCACGCTGCTACTTGGCTTGCTGTTGATCGCCAGCGTCCCCGCCGCTTCCGCGACGACGGATGCCATTGCTGATTCAAGTGACGAGGAAGGCGCGAAGGCCCAAGGTATACCTTGTACGGCGGATCATTCCTTTCAAGCCCCCAGCTACTACGGTGCTCGAGCGGATTGCCTTGGCAGCTTCTGTTTTCATGTCGACGGCGGCGGCCATGTTAGCTACCTCCTGAAGCCAAAGACCTGCGACCCCAAGAGTCGCGCCGTCCTAGTGGCAGGCTCGTAGGAGGTATCCATGGTACCAGAGTCTCAACGACCGGCAACCACGATGCACCCCTCCTGCGCCCGCTGCCTGCTGCTGCTGCGTGGCGTTTTGGCAAGCTGAAACGAACAACGGGCCGCAGCCTGGCCCCCCTCCCGGCGACCTTCGGTCCGCTTTCTCTTACGGGGCGTCAGGATCGTCCATCCAGGTGCACCCGTCCGGGTGGGTGTTGGTGGGCTGCTTGAAATCGTTGCACGGCACGATGGAGAGCAGTCGCGGGTGGGGCGGCGTCCAGGTCGAGACCGGGGCGTTCTGCCCGCACGTCGGCTGATGGAGCATGGGATCCGTGGCATCGGTCCGCTGTGCTCCGCCTGCGTAGGTGTTCCCCAGCCAGCAGTTGCCCTGCCCCTGCTCGTCCCACCAATGGTCCACGCCGTTGACCAGCTCGCGGCCGTCCGGCGTGATGCCCATGTTGTTGCGGAGGTAGTGGTTATCGTGGCTCGTGTCGAACTGGATCTGTAGATCGCCCACCAGGTCCGCCGGGTCGGCGTCGTCGAAGCAACCGGGGTCCTGGTTGCCCACGGCGCAGAGGAAGTCGAAGCCGCCGTCCTCGCCGCGGAAGAACGCCGGGACGCCGAAGAGCATGGTGCCGAAGCGCCAGTTGTCGTAGATCCAGTTCTCGACGACGCGGTTGCTGTTGCCGCCGGCGATCAGGATGCCCGTGCCGACCGGCAGCGGGATGACGGGACAGACGACGCCGTCCTCGATGCCGCGCTCCGGCAGCGGGTTGTGGCACGGCCCGCCCGGCAGCCAGTTGTCGAAGTAGTTCTCGTTGTTGGAGTAGATCTCGTTCTGCACGAACCGGGCGCTGTCCTGGGGCAGGCCCGGGTGATCGGGGAACAGGCTGTCCGTCGCGATGCCGGCCGCGTTGTGGTGGAACTTGTTGTGGTGCGCGTAGACACTGTTGCCGGCGGTGCCGGAATAGCCCAGGGCGTTGTGGTGGCTGTCGCAGAGGGTGATCTCTACGCTGGCGCGGGCGCCGCCCAGGTCACTGGCGCTGCCGGGGTAGATGCCGGAGTCGCCGTTGCCGTAGCTCTCACAGTTGATGTACAGGCCGTGATCGACGGCGAAGGTGAGGTAGCCATACTCGAAGTTCCAGCGCGTCTTGTGGTTGTCGATGCGGAACCCGTCGGTCTCCAGGATGTAGACGGCGTTGAAGTCCGTCCGTTGCGCCATGAAGTTGGTGAGCACGATGCCGTCGGCGCGGTCGGCGCGCAGGGCATTGAGCTTGGTCCAGTTGGCATCCAGGATGACGTCCTCGGCCACCTTGCCCATGCCTTGGATCTGCAGGCGGCAGCGGGGCTCGGTCGTGCAGGCGCGGTCGTCGTCGGCCGGGTCGTCGCCCAGCACCGCCACCAGGTTGTGGGAGTTGGGGCAGCGCCAATGCTCTTCGTATTCGAGGATCGGCGTCTCGTCCAGGCCGGCGCAGTCGCCTGTGCTGGGCGCCGCGTACGGCTCCTCCTGGTACAGGCCGGGGAGCATGAGGATGCGGCTGCCGGGCTCCGCGACGGCATTGACGGCCGCTTGGAGGTGCTCGAAACCTGCCGCCTGGCAGTGGATGAACAACAGGGCCCGGTCCCAGCGCTCCTGCCACGAGAAGTTCATCGTCTCGATGCGCGACCATGAGTCGGACTTGCAGGTGACGAGGTAGGGGCCGTCGTCGCGGACCACCGGCACGGCACCCAGGCCGGCGGGGAACTCGGTCTCACGCTCAGCGTGACCTGCCACGGGTTGCCATGCGGCTGTCACGAGCAGGATGGAGAAGATCAGCGGCGCCGACCACCAGGAACGCATGCCGGCCAAGCCACGCGTCGTAGCAAAAGCGCTTCGGCCGGGACTAGGCGACGCGCCAACCCAGGCCGCGCAGGGCATCCGGGTCTTCACCCAGGAACGCCGCGAGCGCACGGTTCGGCTCGTCGTAACGTCCACCCACGTGCTCGGCGACCGCGGATCGCAGCCACGGCCTGCCGTTGCGCCTGGCAGCCATCTTGACCACCGCCTTGCGTCCCGGCAGCCGGAACGCCCCATGGGCCAGCGTGCCTGGTTCTTCGAAGAAGGCGTTGAGGGGGCGCAGGAAGCGAACGCCGCCGTCCCGGAGCCCGCCGCGCACCGGGCGGAAGTCGAAGTCTTCTGGGTGGAGGGGGACATCGAGCCGGTCGCAGACCTTCCGCATCTCTGCCGCGGGGTCCTGCTGGAACCGCTCGAACAGGGTCACCAGGAGGCGGTCGCCAAAGAGGCCCCGGGCGTGTCGGAGCAGGGGGACATAGTCGTAGTGCTGCAGGAGGACGGAGTCGTGCTCGGAGCGCACCAGACCGCGCAGGAACTCGGGCAGCCTCGCCTGGCCGCCGCCCGTCACGTACTCGCGGTAGTAGGAGGCGATGGCGTCCACTTGGTTGCGTAGGCTCAGCCACAGCGTCGCCTCAGGGAAGACCTCCTTGATGCGGGCCAAGGTCTCTGGGGCATCGAAGCCGCCAAAGAGGGGGCTGCCGGAGAGCCGCTCAGCACTCACCACAGGGACGAGACCCTCCGCCGTGGCCGCCTCCAGTCCAGGGCGTAGGGCCGCGCGGGCCGCTTCGGCGTCGAATCGGAGGGGGTGGACGTGCACGAGGACCCGTTCCACGTCGGCGGTGCGCCACGGCAGCATCAGGTGCGGATGGCGCGGGAAGAACCGGGTCTGCAACCACGTGCTCCCGGTCTTGTGGTAGCCCGCGTGCACCAGGACCGCCATCGTGGACGCCTTCGCGGGTGCGCCGTTAAGGGTGTCGATGCCCACCGGCGGGGCTTTGAGGCGGCATCGCCATGAGGCCGGCATGCGCACTGCTGTGATGCTGCTGCTCGTCTCTGGACTGGTCCTGGCCGCCGCGCCGCCTGCGGAGGCGATCCCGCCTGTCTGCATCCCGTGGCCCGTCTTCGGCGAGATCCATGAACAAGTGGGCCCGGTGGTCGTGGAGAGTTACGGCGTCAACTGCTCCGACGTCCGCGTCGAAGGCGTTTGATGGCTCCGCCCTGATCGTCGGGCCTGATCAGAAGGAAGAAGGAAGGTGAAGGAAGCGTGCCTAGCAAAGCACGCGCGTGAACCCGACGGGCGACACGCCCGGTCTCCGTAGCGACTAGCGGCGGAAACACGTAGGCGAGCCCAACAGGCGAGACGCCTGGTCTCCGTCGCGATTAGCGGCGGAAACAGTCGCGGCAGAACACGTCGCGACCAGGGGTGGGGCGGAACGGCACCTGGGTCTGGACACCGCAGTTGGTGCAGGTGGCGTCGTGCATCTCACGGGGCGGGCGGTCGCCGAAGCCACCGCCTCCACCACCGCGGCCACCGCCGAAGCCACCCTCACGGCGCGGGGGGCGGTCCTTCTGGAAGCAGTCACGGCACTTCACCGGCCGGTCGCCGCGCGGCTTGAACGGCACCGTCGTCTGCGTGCCACACTCGGCACAGGTCACTTCATGGTCTTCGCGCGGCGGGCGGTCCCCGTACATCCTAAAATCTCCTATGGAAGGCTACCCTTCCTGTGGTGTCCACACCGGTCCCCTATAAGGCATCGACCGTCAAGGCCCTGTAGGGCCGCGCCCGGGTTGGCGCTCGAACCAGGGTAGACTGGTGCTGGCCAAGAACGTCTCCTCTTCAGGAGTGCTGGCACGTCCGAGCAGGTGGTTGCGGTCGGGCAGGCGGCCGAACCGGGCCACGATGTCGTGGTGTTCCCGCATGTAGGTGATCATGTCTCCCAAGTCGTCGGGGTGGAGCCGCCCGAGGCGCTCGGCCTCCGCGATGCCGCGTTCCTGGAGCCCCCGGTCCTCGGCGTGTTCCAGTGGGGTCAGCAGGAACATCATCTGGGCCGTCGTGAGCCCCTGGTCCTCGGCGGCGTCGAAGGCGGCGACCGCGTGGCGTTGGGCGATGGCGTCGCCGGCGACGAAACGGGGATCGTCCCGGTACGCGTGCCGGGTAAACTGGTCACAGACCACAACGAGTGCCAGGCGGCCCTCCGGCGTGGCGGCCCAGTGTTCCAGGTCGCCTGCGACCGCCGCCTCGATGGTGGGCAGGAACCGTTGACGGACCATGGGGTCCAGGTCCCGGCCCGCTTCGAACCACATCTTGGCGTTCGCCCACGCTTCGCCGTCGCCGAACCAGAAGGAGAGCACGTCGTCGGGGCTGGTCACGGGCCGCCGAACGCCTGTTTCATACAATACACCGAGCCGCCGGACTTGCGGAACTCTGAGGTGTCGAGTGCCACGACGTCGTATCCTTCCTCCTTGAGCCAGGCCTGTGTCGCCGGCGTGTCCGCTTCGATGAGCACCCGTCCGTCCACGTGGAACGCGTTGGCGGCCAGTCGCAGTGCCTCGGCCTCTGGCACGGCGAACCGGCGAGGGAACCGCGTTTCGATGGCGCTCCGGCCCTCTGCATCAAAGGCGCCGGGCACCCAGAGACAGGCAGCGTCGCCAAGGACGCACAGCGCCGTGTCCAGGTGATAGAACCGTTCGTCCACGAGCTTCAGGGAGACGCCCGGGACCCCGAAGGCGGCTGCCGCGGCCCGTCCCGCCGCCTCGGTACTGCGGAAACCATGGCCCGCCAGAAGCGTCCCGCCATGCCAGAGCATGTCGCCGCCCCCTTCGTACGGCCCTTCCGCCAGCGGCCCCAGTCCTTCGTGGTCGCCCAGGGCATCCAGGAGGGGCCCGACCTCACCCTCCCGTTCAGGGTACGTCATGCGGGAAGCCAGGACGCGACGGCCGGGACCCGCCAAGACCGGGTTGGCCGTGAAGACCTGATCGGGCAGCTCCGGGCTGGGCCTCGCGACACGGACCTCCAGGCCCGCATCGACGCATGCCTCCTTGAGCGCCTCCCATTGCTGGCGGGCCCGCGCCGGGTCGATGCGGTTCGGTGCCCCCCGCGTACCGCTGAACGGGTTGCGGGGATCATCGATGCGGAAGTGATCGGGCGGGCAGAGCACGACGCCACGGACCTGCACGCGGCGACCAGAGCGACCTAGCGGTTGAGCCCTCCGGCCCCGGCAGCGCCACGACGGACGCCGCCGGAGCGACAGGGCCTTCGGGGCAGGGTTAGAAGATCTCGCCGTCGAGCTCGTAGTCGTAGTCCCAGCCGTCGTTGTCCTTGTCATCGCCGGTGTCGAGTTTGGAGTCGTACCAGACCCAGAACCAGGCGCCGCCCTGGGCGCAGCCTCCGTCATCCCACCAACGCGTGTCCCAGTTGGTCCACGTCTCGGGGGAGCAGAAGCCGATGCCGCCGGCCGCCCAGCCTTCGCCATCGAAGCGCTCGTGCTCCAGCACGCCGTTCTTGATCGTCTTGCTGTACTCAAGGCTGACCTGGGCGACGATGCTGGCGATGCAGAGGAACGTGCTGCTGAAGCCGCCGCTGATGCGTCCGCCGGTCACCTGGGTGTCCTGATCGGCGTTGTTCCAGTACCAGACGGCCAGCTCGGCGGCCAGGTTGACCCGCAGGGCGCACCCGTAGTTGAAGACCGGGACGGAGCCGTACACGCGGGCATAGAAGCCGTCGAAGACGCCGTCGCCAGCCTCGCTGAGCTTGGAGACCGCCTGGCCGAAATGGGCCTGCAGCACGGGACTGGCCGGGTTGATGCTGCCGGCCAGGAAGGCGCCGCCCACCGAGACCGTCCCCAGGATCGCGCTGGGGCTGAACGTGCCATCGAACTGGGCGCCCACGTAGTAGATCGCCTCCGCCCCCGGCTCGGGGCTGTCCTTGCCGATGCCGATGACGGCACCCAGGTGCAGGATGTTGATCGCCTCGAAGTCCATGTTGAACACGGAGATGCCACCTTCGAAGGACGGGTTGGCGGGCCGGATGTAGATCGTCAGCTTGGCCGTCACGTCGCGGGCCGCCAGGGACAACTCGATGTTGGGCGCCTCCACCAGGAGTTCACCTTGGCGGTTGATGGTGAACTTGACATCCTCGGCCACCAGCAGCGGGTCGCCGGTACCGGGCGCCTTGACGTTCACGGTGATCACCATGGTCATGTCGTCCACCTGGAAGTCGCCCAGTTGGATGGGCGACACCTCCGCGAGGCCATTGACGTCCAGCAGCTCCAGGCCCTTCTGGGCGAAGAGGGCGGTGTCGATGGAGCCGGACTGCAGGTCGATGCCCTCCAGGAGGCCGCCGTCGATCTGGGTCTGGATGAAGCCGGCCACGTCGTCGACACCGGCTTGATCACGGACGCCGGACCAAGTCTGTTCTAGGAGCGCCATGTGGTCCACGCCGTAGTCGTCCCAGAGGTCGCCGGCCAGTTGTTGGCCCCACTGACCGAGGCTGCCCTCCATGTCCTGGAAGGCCAGGTCCGGCAGCCCTTCCCCGTCGAACAGGGACTTCATCGCGGATGCCATGGCACCTTCGCCCTGCGTGAAGATGGGGGCCACGTCCGGCAGCAAGGTGAGGGCGTTCTCGACGGTGATCACTTGGCTGGGGTCCGGCAGTTCGCCGGGCCGGAACGGGATGCTCTCGAAGCCGACGAAGCGGCCACCTTCGCCGGGCAGGAACGAATAGAGCAGCTCATCGTAGTCGAAGTCGGCTCCGACGTCCTCTTGGTCGACCCATTGCCGGAGCACGTTGGGCATCTGGTCGAAGCCCACGTACTCGGGTTCCCATGCGAACAGGAACAGGTCGGGTGTGAGCTCGGGGACCTCGCCACCCAGGGGGCCGAAGAACGGGGTCACCAGGGGTCCGATCACTTGGAAGTAGCCGTAGATGTCCCCGGCGGCATCCGGCACGGGCACAGGCACCGGTTTGGGTGTCGCGGCCGGCTCCAGGGGCGCCTCGCCGTCACTGGGCAGGCTCCACCGGAGCGCTTCGATGAGCACGGGGAAGCCGCCGGTCTCGTGCTGCGAGGCGTGGTCGGGGAACGTGGTCTCCACCGGATCGCCGGTGTTGAGCCAGTAGGTGTCCACGATGAACGGTTGGCCTTCGCCGTCCTCTTCGTACAGGTTCGGGAGGTCCAGGTAGCCGTGCGTGCGCAGGCGATGGGGGCTCGTGGCGGCCGCTTCGTACCCCGGCGCCGGCTCGAGGCCGCCGCTGGTCATCTCCATCCCAGCGTCCCAGAAGTGCAGGTGCTTCTCCTGGTCGGAGACGGGGACGTTGAACTGGCCGATGCAGCCGTACGCGTTGAGGCGCACGTCCACCGCTTTGATCTCGAAGTCCCCGGGGTAGGGCACGACGAGCTCGAAGGCCATGTCGCGGCCGAACTCCTGGTTGTTGTGGAAGTGGAGGGCGAGGCGTTGGAACGTCACATCGAAGCCGTACGGGCGCATCTGCGTCTCGTCGGCGTCACTGACCAGGACGCCCGTCAGGCCGCCCATGCGCAGCGCCACGTCGACGCCGGCGGGGTAGATGAGGCTGGGGCCGTCGCCATCCTGGGCGCAGTTGTACCAGATGAAGCCCCCTTCCTCTTCGCGGAGGTTGAGGCCTGGCTCCAGTTCGCCGTCCAGTTGGAACTGGTCACCGGCGAGGGGCGTGGCGGCGTGGCCGGGCGCCCGGTACAGGATGCTGTTGGTCGCCTGCCCCGGGGGGGCGCCATGGACGACCACCGGGGATGCGTAGAACTCGTAGCCGTTGTGCGGGCCGATCAGGAACCCTCCGTCCGGGAGCCATTCGAAGAAGTCGGCGCTGGCGGTGGTGCCGTGGAGAGCACCGTGGCCTTCCACGTGCAGGGTCGAGAAACTGGTCTGGTAGGTGGTGTTGCGGTCGATCGGCTCGTACTGCTCGGTCACCGGGTTCCATTCCGTGGGGAAGCCCATCATCTGGTGGCGCAGCGTCACGGTGCCGTCTTCAAGGCGTCCGTCCACGATGTCGTCCTGGTTGATGGAGACCTCCGTGTTCTCAGCGCGGATCCGGAAGCCTGCCGGCGCCCCGGTGACCCAGGTGTGGTCGCCGACGCTGCCGCGCAGTTCGACGCTCAGGCCGTGGCGGTCGATGGTGCCCGGTCCGAGGCTGTCCATGTTCCGGTCGAGGAGGCCGTTGTTGCTGTCGCCGCGCAGCGTGTCGCTCCAGCCGGGGCGGGGACCCCATTGGCCGTTGTAGCGGTCGGCGTAGGTGCTGCACAGGTTGTCCATGGTGATGCCGCTGGGGTCGACCGTGAAGCCCGAGGAGGGTGAGGCGCGCAGCGGCAGGGCATGGGTCTGGAACCAGAAGTCGGGGTCGAAGCAGTTGAGCTGTCCCAGGTCCGTGGCGGCGTCGTGCTCGAAGCTCCAGTCGAGCTCGCTGTCGATGAGGGCCCGGCGCAGCGGCAGCACGTCGTGTTCTTCCCAGGTCTCCCATGAGCTGCGGTGGAAGCTCCAGTGGTCCGGCAGCTCGACGGCGATGTCGGCGTGGGCCTTGCCGTCCGGGTGCTGCGTGGGGCCGGCCACGATGGCGTGGATGGTGTAGGCGAGGCCTGCCGGGTTGGCGACCTCGATGGGGGTGACGCTGAGCGCGGCGACCAGGCGGCCGGCGCAGACGTTGTTGTCGGTGTCCACGACCTTGACGTCCTGGAACTGGCCACCGAGGATGCGGTCGCCTCCTTGGACAGGGATGCTCGCTGTGCCGGTCGCGGTGCCGTCTCCTCCGGCGTTGTAGGTCAGGATGTCGGCCGCAAAGCCGCCGGCGAAGCGCAGGGGCTTGTCCTGGTCGATGGGCACATCGCCGCACCCGGCCGGGGTCGCCAGGAACGGCGCGCCCTGCGGCTGGAGGGCGTGGTCCTCCCAGTCGAGCGCGAAGTCGAGGGCCTTGTCGCCGGTCGCCTGGACGGCGGGGCTGGCGACGATGGGGTCGAACGTGTTCTGATCATGGCCGATCACCTGGTACCAGAGACCCGGCTCGTTGCCGTGGGTGTCCATGTACACGTTGCGCGGGGCGCCGATCTCCGTGGCGATGGGCAGGCCGAACTGGGGGTGGTAAGCCGGGGTGAGCTGCGTCCAGGGTCCGGCCTGCGTGGGAGCGCGCCAGACGGAGAACAGGGGTCGCTCCAGGTACATCTCGGCGCAGACGCCGCAGTTCCAACGCACGAAGTTGTGGTTCGGCTCGTTGGTGACCGTGAGGCCCATGTTGGCCATGGTGCGGCCCCAGTCCACCACGACCTTGTGGTGGTAGCCTTCCGATTCTTCCTCGCCGCCAGCGATGGTGTGGGCGGTGATGCGGTATTCCGCGACGGAGCGGGCGCGACGGTCGGGGTCCTGGAATTCACGGGCGCCGGGGCCGACCTGGCCGAGCACCTCCCAGTCGAAGCCGTCCTCGGTGTCCACGGCGCGTCGCACGGTGAAACCGGACAGGCCGGGCGTCTCGTCGGCGTCCCATTGGATGACGGCCGTGTAGGGATGGCCGTCGTCGCTGCCGTCCTCGAAGTGGTCGACGACGCGGATGTGGGGTTTGGCGGGGGCCGGGACCTGGGCGCCGGGGCCGCCCCAGATGATCTCCTGGGCTTCCTGCTCGGGCGTCGGTGCGCCGTCGTTGCCCACGGCATCGAAGTCCATGGCGCGGCAGACGGACGGGGTGAGCATGGCCGGGGAGTAGATCTGTGTCAGGTCCCAGACTTCTTTTTGGCCGGCCGCAGTGGCCCGTTCGCCCATGTAGAGCCAGTCGCCGCCTTCGCGGAAGCGGCAGTAGAGGCGGACGCGGCTGGTGTCGGGGTCTTGGGGTTCGATCACGAGACAGCCGGGAGGCACGTCGTCCTCCTGGGGCGCAGCGGCGAGCACGAAGGGCGCGGGCACGATGGCAGGGCCGATGCCACCGAAGGCGCCGAGGCCGCGCAGGGACCCGAGCGCGCGCCAGCCGTCACGCAGGGCGTCCAGGCCGGGCAGCGGGATGAGCACGGCGGGCCTCGAGGGCCCTGCCGGATCGCCACCGGTGGTGCTGCCACCGGTGGGGCGGCGAGGCGGGTCAGGGTCGGCGGGGGGTTCCGTGGGCTCCGGCCAGGGTGCGCGGGGCGGGTCGCCGGGGGCCGCAGGGGGCACGGGGCGCGGGGGTGACGCAGGCGATGGTGCCGGGCGTTGGCCTTGCGGCACCTCGTCCTCGGTGCAGGGGCGCAGCTCCGAGGGGGTATCGGGGGCGTGGATGTCCCAGATGTAGGCCGAGGCAGGGGCCGTAAGGGGTCCAACGTTGCCGTAGGCGTCCACGGCGGCGGCCCGGTACCAGCGCAGCGGCTGCCCGGAGGTATCGCTGTCGGTCCAGGACGCGGCGGCCGTGCGCTTGACCTCGGTGAAGCATGCGCCAGGCTCCAGGCAGTCGGGGCCCGGCCCTTCGGCCTGGGCGCTCCAGGCGCGGTAGAGGCGGACGTGGGAGAAGTCCGGGACGGCGCCTGGGTCGACGGCGTCCCATCGTACGGTCACTTTGGTGAAGTCGGGCGCCTCGGTGACGTTGAAGCCGGTCAAGGCCGGCGGCGGCTGGAAGTCGCGCGACGCGGCGGTCACCGGCTGGCTGAAGCGGCCCTGGTCGGCGGGCCAATCGGCCGGGTTGCCCAGGAGGTCCCGTTGCGCGACGCGGTACTCGTACAGTCCATCCTGGGGCACCAGGTCCTGGACGTAGTGGTCGACGGACTCGTAGGCGACGATGCTGTCCTCGTCCGTGTACTGGCCGTCGCCGGCCAACCGCTCAGGGACGGCCGCGGGCACGGGCAGCACCGGCAGGTCGAGGTCGTCCTGGATGAGGCGCACGGGATCCTCGCCGACGGGGTTGCGGTAGACGTCGTAGCCGGCGCCCCAGGTGCCGTCCGGATCGTCATCGTCGTCCTGATCCATCGCTTCCGGGAGGTCCCAAGCGAGCAGGATACGGTGGTCGAAGCGCCGGTTCGCCTGCTTCTCCGCCCAATCCGCGTCGTCCTGACGCAGCGTGTTCGACGTGGCCGGGTTGAGGTCGAGGCAGTCGAGGCCTGTCGGCGCGGGAAGGGGCGTGTCGCCGCCGGGTTGCACGTCCACGGTGCCCAGCACGGAGGATTCGCCGGCGACGGTGGCCACGACGCGGTACGTCTCCTGGGCACCCGGAGGTTCGACAAGGACACCCCAGCCAAGTGCCAAGGCCACGGGGTAGCGTTGGTCGGCCAACATGGCCGAGTACCAGCCCTGAGAGAGCACGAAGGCCCAGGCCTCCTCGAAGCCGCCTTCGACGCCGATCTCCTGCACGCGGTCGACCAGTTCGCCGCTAAGATCCGGCCAACGGTCGTCGACCCCGTCCATGGCGGAGGCAGCAGCCGGCGCGGCCGCCAGCGGCATCACCGTGTCCACCAGGGCCCATTGGTCGCCGACCTGGCGCTCCACGGCATAGGAGGCCTCACGCCACCCGGCGTCGTTCCAGTACCAGCGCAGCAGCGTCCGCTCGGGCGACGTCGCATAACCGACGCCGAACAGGCTGCCCGCCGGATCCTTGGTGGCGACCCCTCCCACCGGTCCGCCCCGTTGTGACTGCATCTGGCAGCCGTCGAGGAGGAAGGGCAACTGCAACACCGCCTCGATGGGCTCCGGGTCAGGCGCCGCCTCTTCGTCCCCGCCGCCTCCACCTCCGAAGCAACCGGCGAGGGTGGTGGCGACCAGCAGACTGACCAAGGCGACCGCAGACGAACGCATGCTCGAAGATCGACGAGGTCTTGTTAAACCAGAAGAAGTCAATGGGCTCCGATTTTAACCAACCAGGTGCAGATGTGGCGAGTAGGGTGCAAGGCCGTCCATTCGTGCGGTCGTTGGCACCAGATGGCCGCTGCGCTGGGCGTCGCAAGCTTCATCGTCGGCACGAAGGTTCCCGCCGGCATGGTTCTCCGGACCCTGTTGGTGCTTGCTGCTCTCCTGTCCGCCGCCCTCGTGGTGGCCCCCGCGGCCTCCGCGGCTCCTTGTGATTCCACGCTACCGACGCTGCACTGTGAAGCGAAGGTGACCCGCTGCGATGTGACGGTGGGTGCCAACGTGATCACGACGACGTTCGCGGCCACCTCGGCCGACTGCCGCGCCGGCAACATGACCCGCTGCTACGTGGGCGTCGGTGTCGGCCAGTTCCTGCTGGACCCCACGCTCGACCACTGGTGCGCCTTCTAGGCCACACCATCGCATTCTCCTTCCCCCTTGGGCCCGTGGATCACCTGGCTCGCGGTCCGGCATCTCGGCTACCCGGCTTTAGAGGCCGAGATCGGCCTTGACCAGAGGGACACTCACCGGCACTTGCGTGCCGGTTCGGTCAACCTTCTCGTCCGCCCTGAATCTCAGAGATTCAGGTCTTTCTTGAGGAGGCCGACAATGTCCGTCGGGAAATCGACGACCTTGACACCGGCCTTCTTGAAGGCGTTGAGCTTGGATTCCGCCGTGCCGACACCCTTCTCCACGAGGGCGCCCGCGTGGCCCATCTTTTTGCCTTCGGGGGCGCTGCGGCCGGCCACGAAGGCGTAGATCGGCTTCTTCTCGGTGAGGTTGACGGATTCGATGTACGCCGCGGCCTCCTCTTCGGCGCCGCCGCCGATCTCGCCCACCAGGACGATCGCCTTGGCTTCGTCGTCCTTCTCGAAGAGCTTGACGGCCTCCAGAAGGTTGGTGCCAGGGATCGGGTCACCACCGAGGCCGAGGACCGTGGTCTGGCCGATGCCTTCCGCGGAGAGGGCGCCGACGATCTCGTAGGTGAGGGTGCCGGACTTGCTGGCGACGGCGACGGGGCCGCCGGGGGTGAAGATCTGGCCGGGCAGGATGCCGACCTTGGCGACGCCGGCCGTGCAGGCGCCGGGGCAGTTGGGCCCGATGACGGTGACGCCGTGCTTCTGGGCGTAGGCGACGAAGTGGGCCGCGTCGTGGACCGGGATGTGCTCGGTGATGACGACGACCGCTTCCATGCCGGCGTCGACCGCCTCGATGACGGCGGCCTTGGCGAAGCGGGCCGGCACGAAGACGAGGCTGACGTTGCAGCCGGTGGCCGCCTTGGCGTCGGCGACGCTGTTGAACACGGGGACCCCGTGGACCTCTTGGCCGGCCTTGCCGGGCGTGACGCCGGCGACGACGTAGTCGCCGTACTCCTTCATCTGGGAGATGTGGAACTGGCCGACCGAGCCGGTCGCTCCCTGCACCACGATCTTGCTGTCGGCGTTCAACACCACGGCCATGGGGCGCGCGACATGGGGCCCCCTTTTGGGCGTTGCGACGGGATGGCCGCAAGAACAGGAGAGAAAGAGCGTCGGAGGAAGGGGAAGGAAAGGGTCCGCTGCCGACTAACAGCGCAGGTACAGGGCCGCGTTGTGGTCGATGCAGACCATCACGGGGCACGGGGGCACCAGGCAGGGGATGGGGCAGACCTGCACGAGGGCGCCGCTGCCGCAGTCGCCGACGGGGTCACGGGCCGCTTCGACGCCGGGCAGGGCGGCGACGGAGACGAGCAAGAGGCTGGCAGCGATGAGCACGGAGGCGGTACGCATACGGGAGTCTACGTCGGAGCGCACATGACGCTTGCGACCCGTCCGGGACGGGCAAGAACAGGGAGGAAAGGAAGAACAAGGGGCCTTGTGTCGCCTTAGAGCGTGTGACACACGCTGGCGGGCCGGGTGTGCACGCAGACGTACTGCGGGCAGGGGTCCGTCACGCACACGGGCGTGCAGATCTCGACGACGTCGCCGCCGCAGCCCACGTCGGGTTCCGGGATGGCGGCGGCCGGCATGGCGACCAGGCCGACGGAGGCGATGACGAGCAGGCTTGCAATGGCGATGGAAGGCATCGACATGCGGCAGGAGAACCTTGGACCCCTTACGAGTCTTGTGGGCAGGCCGATGGCCAGGTGGCCTCGCCCTACGGTAGGATGCAGTCGGTGTAGAGGCGACTGTTGACGCAGACGTACGGGGGGCACGGCGGCTGGACGCACTGCACGATGCAGTACTCCACGGTCGCGTCGCTGCCGCAGCCGCCGACCGGTTCATTGGCCGCTTCGACGCCGGGGATGGCGGTGATCGAGAAGGCGAGCAGGCTTGCGGCGACGAGCAGTGTCGTGGTGCGCATGCCGGCCGCAATCGGCAGGCCGCGCAAGAGCGTTGTGGGCCGAATGATGCCTAGGCGGCCACTTGTAGGCCAGCGGCCATCTCGGTCGCCTTCTCCGCAGCTTCCTGAAGGGTATCGGCGACGGTGAACCCGTACTTGGCCAGGATCTCCTTGGCCTCGGCCTCCTTGGTGCCCTTGATACGGGTGATGATCGGGAAGTCCACGCCTTCGTTGTCGATGACCTTCACAAGTCCCTCAGCGACGACGTCGCAGCGGGTGATGCCGCCGAAGAGGTTGAGCAGCATGACGCCGGGCTCGCTCTTCTTCATGAGGCGGACCGCCTGGGCCACCTTCTCGGGGTCCGTGGCCCCGGAGAGGTCGAGGAACGTGCGGGGTTTGCCGCCGTAGTGGGTCAGCGCGTCCAGGGTGGCCATGGTGAGGCCGGCACCGTTGGCGATCACTCCGATGTTGCCATCCAGCTCCACGAGGGCGACGCCCTGGTCGCGGGCCTCCTGCTCCAGTTCGGTCAGGCTCTGGTCGCGCTGGTCGAACTCGGGGTGGCGGAAGAGGGCGCTGTCGTTGATGGTGACCTTGGAGTCGGCCGCGACGACGGTGCCGTCGGTGGTCTTGGCCATGGGGTTGACCTCCACCAGCTCGGCGTCCATCTCGACGAACATCTTGTAGAGCGCGTGCATGAGGCCGCGCACGCCGTCCTTGGTGGCGTCGTCGAAGGTGGTCTTCTCGAAGGCCGCGTCGGCGTGGGCGTCGGTGAAGCCGTCGAGGGGGCTGATGGGGATCTTGGCGAGGCGTTCCTCGGGGACGCTCTCGATGTCCATGCCGCCGTCCTGGCTGAAGATCATCATGTAGCCGCGGGCGTTGCGGTCGATGAGGAAGCTGCAGTAGTACTCCTCCGCGAAGTCGAGCATCTGGGCGACCATCACCTGCTCGGCGATGTGGCGTTTGATGTCCATGCCAAGGATGGCGTCCACGTGCTGGGCGAGCTCCTGTTCGTTGTGCGCGAACTTGACGCCGCCCGCCTTACCGCGGCCGCCGACGAGCACCTGGGCCTTCACGACCACCGGGAAGTCGACGCCCTCGGCGATCTTGGCGTGCAGTTCGTCCATGGAGGTGACGACGAAACCCTTGGCGCAAGGCACCCCGAAGCGCTCGTACAGGTCGCGACCCTGGTATTCGTACAGATCCATGGGTCGCGCGACAAGGGTGCCCCTCATAAGCGGCACGGCGGGGCCGACGCGCATCAGGCGCTCTTAAGGCAGGCCCGATGATGGAACCTCATGGCCATCATGGGTTACGTCCCCTCCGTGCCTCGCAACTGGGAAGGCATCGTCGCACTGGTCCTCGCCATCGTCGGGCTCGGCGGCGTCGGGACCATCATCGCGGGCATCCGCGACGGCAGCAACGTGGTACGCGACATCATCTTCGGCGTGCTACAATTGATCATCCCGTTCCTGGGATGGCTGTGGGGCCTCATTTGGGGCATCCTCATCTTCGTGAAGGGCGACTAAGCCACTTCCGAACCCTTTTCCTTCCCCATCCTCCTCAAAAAACATGGCCGCAGCGACCCGGAACGGCGTGCGTGGCGGCCTGCCGCACCTGGTGGACACCCGTCGGCTGCTGCTCCTTTCTGACACCTGGCGAATCCTCTGCACAGTACTCGCCGTGGTGCCGCTGCCGGGCCTGGGGACGTTCCTGGCCGGCTGGAAGAACCCCCATAGCGGTCTGCGCAGCCGGGGCATCCTCCAGATGATCCTCGTCGTGTTCGGAAGCTGGCCGCTGATCCTGCCCGGCGTCGCCGGGTTCATCTGGGCCTGCTGGGGCGCCGTTCGCATCCACCGGGACGCGCGGCCGACGGGGACGCTCAGTCAGCCGACCGATGCGGCGTCGTGAGCGCCGAGCGTCGCGACGCGGACAGACCCACCAACAGGAGAGGAGCGCCGGTCGCCAGGACGTCAGGCATGAACGGCGGCGCGGTGAGGCTGCTGGCCCAGCACGGCGCGGCAGCGGCCGGACCGGCCCCGACAACGAGGACCTCCCGTTCCACCTCGGCGCTGTTGCCGTTATGGTCTCTGACCAGAGCGACCAGCTCATGGGTGCCAGGACCCCATTCAAGGGTGTTCCAATCGGTCTGGAACCAACGCGCCTGCGACGACCAATCAGCCCAATGCCGATCGGCGAGCACGACGCCGTCCACGAGCACCTCGATCGACAAGACGCCGGAGACGTGCGCGGGCACGTCGACGCGGACCGGGACGCACCCGGCCACCAAGGTCGGGGCCTCGCCGGGTAGTGCCTGCTGCCGCAGCCCCACGTTCAAGGAATGGGGCTCCGGCCTCAACAGACCCACATCAGGGGCAATCTTGTCCTTGAGCGCCAAGGGCTGCTCCTGGAGATCGGCCATGTTGCCGGCCTCATCCTGCGCACGGAACGACAACGTCCGGGGGCCGTCGGTCCCTATCAAGAACGCCTGGGTGCCTCCTTGCCAGCCTTCGCCAAGGTCCCATTCCACCAGCGCGACGCGACTGGTGGCATCCGTCGCCGGTAGCTCCAGCAGTGTGCCAAGCACCACGTCCAACGTGCCGTCGTCCTGCCACAGGTGCATGCCCCCGACCTCGAGACGGACCTCCGGAGCGGTGGTGTCCACCTTGACCTCGAAGCGCCGTTCGGGCTCGATGTTGCCGGCGGCATCACGGCTTGCCACCGTGATCTCGTGGATGCCTTCGCCAAGGGTGAACGGGCCCAGGTAGTCCGTCCAGGCCCCTTCGGCGAGCCTGTACTGGGTGACCGCCACGCCGGACAGGTCATCACTGGCCTCCAGGAAGACCTCCACGTCGGAGACGAACCAGTCGCCAAGCCCCTCCGCTCCCAGGAGGTCCCAACTGGTCAAGGGCGCCGTCCGGTCGACGCCGACGCGCAACGGCCCCAACGTGGCTTCGTGTCCGGCCGCATCCTGCACCCAGACCTCCAGGTGGTGCTCTCCGGAACCGATGGTCGGAGTCATGGACGCGCTCCACGGGCCCCCATCGATGCGGACCTGCTGGAGGGCCACGCCGCTGGTGGCGTCGGAGGCCTCGACCGTGACCGCCACGTCGCTGCGCCACCAACCGTCCTCTCCTTCGATGCCGTCCTGGTGGACGAGGATGGCGGGGGGCACCGTGTCCACGGCGACCTCGCGGCGCGTCAATGGCTCGATGTTGCCGGCGATGTCCGTGCTGCGGGCGTCCAGGGGATAGCGGCCGTCGGGCAGCGTCACCGAGGCACCCTCGTTCGTGATCCATGCGCCCTCGTCAAGGCGGTACTCGGTCCGTGCGACTCCACTGGTCGCATCGTCGGCCTGCAGGTCAAGGACCGCATCCGCGATGAGCCAGTCTGCGTCGCCCGGCGCGCCCGTGACCGTGACGGTCGTGGCAGGCGCCGTCCCGTCCACCTTCACGCGGAGCGTCCGCTGCGGCTCCTGGTTACCGGCGGCGTCGTGGCTCTGGCCGGCCACGTCATGGACGCCGTCGAGGAGCTGTAGGGGCCCCACGTAGTCGGCCCAGGCGCCGGCGGTTGTCTGGACCTGGGTGCCACTGACGCCGGAGAGGTTGTCCGACGCCTCGAGACGCAACGTCGTCGGGCCGCGGAACCAACCCTCCTCCCCTTCGGGGCCTTCGGTCGCGAGGTCGGTGGCCGGTTGTTGCGTGTCGACGCGGATCGTGAGGCTCTGGACCGCCTCCACGTTGCCGGCCACGTCCACGGCTCGGTGTTCGAGGGTGTGAACACCGTCCATCAGATCAAAAGGCTCCGTGTAGGTGGTCCAAGGGCCCCCGTCGAGGCGGTATTCGATGCGGTCCAAGCCACTGGTGGCATCCGAGGCCGACAGGCTCACGTCTGCCATGCCGATGAACCAGTCGCCGAGGCCTGCCGTGCCGTCCACGACGGCCTCGCTGACCGGGGGTTGCGTGTCCAGCTTCAAGGTGGCATGGTGGACGCGTTCCACGTTGCCGGCATGGTCGATCGAGCGGTAGTCGATGCCCGTGATCCCTTCCGGGAGCACGTAGACGCCGGAACCATCCTGCCATGAGCCACCGGCGACTCGCCGCTCGGTTGTCGCGATGCCGGAAGTCGCCGCGAGACCGTGATCGACGGCCTCCAAATGCCAGGTGCCGGGGCTGATGTGCCAGCCGTCGAGCCCCTCGGATGCAGCCACGACCAGTTCTGTCGTGGGTGCCAGCAGGTCGCGGACGACCGCCCCGCCCCGTTCCAGGCGAACATGTTCGCCCGCCGCGAGGCCCAGGAAGCTCTCGATCGTGCCGTCCGGCCAGATCACCTCGATGTCGGCGACGCTCTGGTCGCCAAGGCCGAAGTGCAGGGCGGTCTGGTCCTGGCTCAGGTAGCCGGAGCCTGCCATGACGTGGCGCGCCATGGTGTGCCCGTCGGGCAGCGTCGCCGTGGCGCGGGCGCCGATGGCCTGCCAGTTGCCCACGCCGGGATCGCGCAGTTCGACGCTGAGCCAATGGGCCCCAGCGCCGGTCGCCTCGCTGGCGCGCAGGAGGTCTGGTGTGCCATTGGCGATGTTGCCGAAGACCAGGTCCAGGTCACCGTCGAGGTCGTAGTCGGCCACACCGCTGCCCCGCGACACCTCTTCCAGCGCCCAGCCGGGGCCCAGGTCGTCCGTGACGTCCTGGAAGTTGCCGGCGCCGTCGTTGAACCAGATGAGGTTCTTCTGCCAGGGCATGATCGTGATGCCGTAGAAGTCATCGAAGTGCTCCGTGTGGCCGTTGGCGACGTAGATGTCCAAGTGGCCGTCGTTGTTGAAGTCGAAGAAGCCCGTGCCCCAGCCCACGTATTCGAAATCGGTGCTCAGTCCACCTTCATGGGTGCCCGGCCAGTATGTACCGTTGCGCTCGTTGATGTAGTACGTGTTGGGCTCCTTCTCGTAGTGGGTCTTGTAAAGGTCGGGCCAGCCGTCGCCGCTGGTGTCGCCGGCCACTGTGCCCATGCCGCTGTAGTTGTCGTTGACGTGCGCCGCCGCCGCAATGTCTTCGAAGTGGCCGTTGCAATCGTTATGGAGCAGGCTGGCCGGTGTCTGGTCGCTGGCCACGTAGGCGTCCATGCAGCCGTCCTGGTCGTGGTCGTACCAGACGACACCGAGCCCCTTGCCGTGCATGGGCTGCGGGTCGTCCGTGGTGTTGGTCAGCGCGCTCACCTCGTCGAACGTGCCGTCGCCGTTGTTGTGCCACATCAGGTTGCGTTGGCCATGGTACTGCCGCGGCCCATTGCCGGAATGGATCGTCTCGTTCCATTCCACGTAGTTGACGACGTAGAGATCGAGCCAGCCGTCATTGTCGTAGTCGACCCAACTGCTGGAGTGGCCCCAACAGGGGAAGGTTCCGCAGAGGCCGGCATCCTGGACGCCGGCGGTGGCTGAGACATCCGTGAACGTGCCGTCGCCGTTGTTCCGGTAGAGGACGTCATCGTCGTAGCTGGCGACGAACAGGTCCACCCAGCCGTCGCCATCGTAGTCGGCGGAGGAACAACCGGTGTCCCAGAAGCCGCTGCGGTCGACGCCAGCCGCTTCGCTGACATCCGTGAAGGTACCGTCACCTTCGTTCCGGTACAAGTGACTCGTCGGGAGAGACTCCTGTTGGAGAGCCTCATCGTAGTAGCGACCGTTGACGAAGAACAGGTCCAACCAACCGTCGCCATCGTGGTCCAGCCAGCAGACCCCACCAAGGGTGATCTCTGGGAACCAGGGGTTGTGGTCTTCGGGCATCCAGCCTGCATGCTGGAAGTCGATGCCGACGTCGTCGGCGACCTCCTCGAACCAGGGGAGCGCTTGGCCTGGAACGGCCAGCATCAGCATCGCCCCCGCCACCAGGAGGGGGGAGAAAGGAAGAGAAAGGTGCATGGTCACCTCAGATCGCGGGCAGCTCCGGTACCTCAGGCGCCTCGGGGACCTCTGGTACACTTGCGCCAGCAACAGCGTCCTCGACGGTCGCGACCGTCTCAGCGGCCGCATCATCGCCGTCCACGTCCGCGAAGACGGTCGTGGGGACCGTGCCCAGCAGGATGCCGCCGCCGGTCTCGACGGTGTTGTCCATGCGGCCGGACGAGTAGCTGTCATCGCCACCCAGGTCGACCAGCACAGCGGTGCCGTCACCAGCCGCCTGACCGGCGTTGCTGGAACTCAGGCTACCCATGCTCATCGCGACCGCAGAAGCGACCGCGCCGTCGCCGCAGCTCTCGGTGTCACCGAAGCCGGGGTCCTCGTCGCCGGGGTCAGCGCCCAGGTCCCCAAGGTTGGCGATCGTGGCCACGTTGGAGCTCGCCGAGGAGCCCATGTTGTAGCTGTCAGCACCGCCGGTGTCCACGAGGGCACCCAGGCCACTGGTGGAACCATGGCCTTGGCCCGTCGTGGTGGCTTCGATGCCGCCGACGGACATGCTGGAGGCCGCGGCGCAGGCACCCGTGAGGGGCGCGAAGGCCAGCGCGGCCACCACACCACTGACAGCGGCGTCAGCGGACTGGCCGTAGCTGTCGGCGTCGTTGCCGCCCGTGGTCGCGCCGATGCCGTTGAGGCTACCGGCACCCTGGCCGGCGGTGCTGGCACGCACCGGACCGATGCTCGCGGAGGAGGCACTGGCCGCCGCGGCGTGCTCCTTGGAGTTGGCCAGGGCGATGGCGCCCGTGATGGACGCCGCCAGGGCACCAGCGATCGCTTCGGCAGCAGCAGCCGCGACAGCGCCGGCGATGGCGACCGCAGCGGCCACCGCGATGGCGATGGCTGCACAGGCCGCGAAGCCGAAGCTACCCACGGCACAGACCGCGGTCGCCACAGCCGCGGCAGCAGCCACAAGTACAATCGCAAGGCAAGCGAAGAAGAGAATCAAGGCCATGGACCAGACATCTTCCTCTTCCTCTTCCGCCTCCGTCTCCTCCGCCCCCTCCACGTGGATATCGGCCTGGGATATCTGCACGAGAGCGCCCGGAATCCTCACCGAAGACCAGCGAGGAGTCGTGCTCCCAAACAGAGTGTGGGAGACAATAATCGCGTTGAGGCATCGTTGATCTAAGACAAAAATACCAAGACCGGCCCTAACTGGTCGTAGACCAATC
>JBMYRW010000030.1:0-27865 GCA_049602735.1 Thermoplasmatota archaeon | reverse complement strand
AAGTGACCCAGGTCGAAGAGGTGCTGCAGGTCCTCCCGGTAGCCAAGCACGTCGTGGAACGTCTCGAAGAGGTTCTTGGGCCCCAATTCGGCGCGCGCCTGGTACAGGTTCACCAGCGCCGTGGGGTCGTCGTCCTGTTGCGGGCCCGGTTCCGGTTCCAGCCCCGGCACCCGGCGCAGCACGCTCACCACGAGCACCGCGTGGTGCGTCACCACGGAGCGCCCGGATTCACTGATGATGTCCGGCATGGCCACGTCGTGCTCGTCCATGACGTCCTTCACGGTGGCGACGACGGTGTTGGCGTACTCCTCCATGCTGTAGTTGGCCGAATTGTAGCCGGACGAGCCGCTGCCATCGTAGTCGACGGCCAGGCCGCCGCCCACGTCCAGCAGCCGCAGGTCCACGCCCAGCTTCACCATCTCCGCGTGGATGCGGGCCGCTTCGCGGACGCCGCCTGCGATGCGCCGGATGTCGCTGATCTGGCTCCCGATGTGGAAGTGGAGCATGGCGAGGCGGTCCAGGAGCCCTGCGGCGCGCAGGCGATCCACCGCGTGCAACGCTTCAGGGATCGTCAGGCCGAACTTGGAGCGGTCGCCGCCGCTGAGCGCCCACTTGCCGGGTGCCTTGGAGCGCAGCTTGAGGCGGAGGCCAAGGAGCGGCCGCGGCCCGTCGCCGGCCAGGAGCTCGATCAAGTGGTCCAGTTCACCGATCTCGTCCATCACGACGATCACTTCGTCCTTCAGGTGGGCCGCCGCGCAGGCCGCCTTCAGGTACGCCTTGTCCTTGAAGCCGTTGACTACCAGGAGGCTGCCCCGGTTGGGGTCCATGGTGAGCGCCGCCACCAGTTCGGCCTTGCTGCCGACCTCGAGGCCGTAACGCCAGCGCCGACCCGCCTTGGCGAGCTCCTTGACCACGTGCTGGTGCTGGTTGACCTTGATGGGGAAGACTCCACGGTAGCGGGCGGGGCCACATTCGTTGGCCGCCAGGGCATCCGCGAACGCCTGGTTGATGCGGTCGACGCGCGCCGCGAGGACCTGGGGGAAGCGCAGCACCACCGGTGTCGTCATGCCGTCCTGGCGTAGCTCCTCGACCACTTGGTGCAGGTCCAGGCCGGGGCCGCCGGGGCCCAGCGGCGTCGCCTCCAACGTGCCGTTCTTGCCGATGCGAAGATGGCCGTCGGCCCAGTCATCGACCCGGTAGAGCTCTTGGGCGTCCTGCAAGGTGAACCTCGGCACGGCCGCTTCCACGCAGGCCACGGGAAAAAAGCCGACCCTCCGCCGGGCGCTAGAGGAGCAGCTGGAGCGCGCCCGGCACCACGTGGATGCGGCACGGGGTCCCGCCGTAGATCTCCCCGTCACCCAGCAGAGGGGAAGGGACCTCCGGGTCGATCTCGATCTCCTTGGCGCGCCAATGGGCGACCTCCGGTTCGTCCATGTGGGTGCCGGAGAAGACCCGGCGCAGGAGTGCGATGACACGGCGGCGGCTCGCGGTGCGCAGGGCCACCACGTCGAGCCAGCCATCGTCGGGGCGCGCCATGGGTGCGATCTTCATGTCGCCGCCCGTGTAGACGTTGTTGCAGGCGAGCACGAGGGCCATGGGCTCCTCGATGGTCTTGCCGTCCACGACGAGCCGCGTGGGGGCGCTGTTGAGACGACCCAACTCGGGCAGCACCGCAGCGGTGTAGGCGAAGCGGCCCATCCATTTGAGGCGCCGGTTGGCAAAGTCGGTGGCATGGGCGGCCAGACCGGTGCCAAAGACGTTGATGAAGTGGCGTTCTCGCGGGTTGCCGGCTTCGTCCGTCCATTCGACCAGGGCGGCGTCGATGGGGCGGGGCTTCTTGCAGGCGACCACGCGCTCTACGGCGACGCCGAGGGGGTCCATGGCGAAGTCACGCAGGAAGTCGTTGCCCGTGCCTCCTGGAAGGAAGCCCAGGCGGACCTTCTTGCGGCCGTCGGAGCGAAGCAGGCCATCGGCGGCCTCCGAGAGGGTGCCGTCGCCTCCCATCACCAGAATGGTGCGGTGGCCTTCGTCGGCCAACTGCTGCGTCAAACGGATGGCATCGCCGGGCCCTTGGGTGGGGCGTGGGTCGAGGTGCCATTGATGGCGGGCGAAGAGATGGATCGCCTCCAAGGCCCGTGCTTCGCCGCGCCCGCTGCCACTGGCCGGGTTGTAGACCAGGGGTACTTCGACGGCGCGGGCGGCCATGGGGCGGCCCTACGCGGAGGGGTCTCCGACCTCTTGACGCAGCACGACGCGGTAGTCGCGGAAGCCCATGCGGCGGTAGATCTCCTGCGCCAGCTCGTTCTCCTTGAACAGCATGACATCGATGGCGGTGATGCGTTCGTTCTTGCACCACGCCTTCAGTTCGGTGATGAACTGCGTCAGGATGCCCTTCTTGCGGTGGGCGTCGGGCACGAACACGTCGCTCAGGTAGGCGATGCGGGTGTGGCTGTAGATCGGCGGCTTGCGCTGCTTGGTGGCGATGAGGTAGCCGGCCAGTTCGCCTTCGTCCTCGGCGACCAGGCACAAGGTGTCCTTGCGCTGGAGGAGGCCGGTGGCGTAGCCGAAGAAGTAGTCCGGCGCGTTCTCGTTGAGAATCTGATTGTGGGTCATGTCCTCGCGCATCTTGGCGAACTCTTCCCAGAGCTCACTGATGCCTTCGATGTCATCCTCTTCGAAGCGCCGCACCGTCACCATGGAACGGCCGCCGCGAAGGGGTCCCGCCATTTAAGCGGACCAGAGTGCCGGTCGGCGCTCGAGGGGGCTCAGGCGTCCAGTAGCACGGCCTTGTCGCGCTTGGCCAGCAGGTCGGCGATGGCCGGGGGGACGGCGGCCACGTCGCCTTCCTTGAGGTTGTAGGTCTGCATGTCCGGTCCGACGAAGGGAGGGATGTCGCCAAGGGCCCGGATGGAGACGAGCGCTTCGCCGCCGGGCACGTCGGAGGGCACCTGGACCGGAGGCGCGGCCGGCACGACGGGCGGCTCTTGGTCTGCCTCCTGGCCGGGACCGGGTGGCGCCTCACCGGGGGCATCCTGGGACCCCTGGGTGCTGGGGGGCATCTTGTCGCCCATCGCGGGGCCAACAGGAGGGGCAGCCGCCGGTTGCGGTGGCCCGGAGGCGGCGGGGGGTGAGGCCGCGGGCGCCCCGCCTGGCTGGACGGGGGCGGCCGGGACGACGGCGGGGCGGGGCTTGATTGCAGGGGCAGCGGCGGTGCCGGCGAAGACGCGGTCGCGGCCATCGGCCACCACACGGTGGAGCGCCTCGAAGATCTCTCGTTCGCCCGGTGTGATGCCGGCGGGCTGCTTCTGGCCCTCTTCGTGGGCGATGGCGAGCATGGCGAGCTTGCGTTCGCGGAGGGCCCAGATGCCTTGGGCGGCGTCGCGGGCGTGGATCACCTGGTCACGGGCGAGGCTGGTGCGCTTGCTGAAGGCGTCCTTGGCCTGGTGTTCGCGGAAGTCGGCCTCCATCTCCAGGAGAAGGTCGCGGATCTGGCTCCAGAAGCCGGTGGGGAGGGGCGCCATCTTGTTGCTGCTACGCTCGGCCCGAAGCAGATCGAGCAGGACCTCGTAGGACAGCCCTTCCTCCACGTCGGGGCCACTTGGGCCGCCTGCTTAACCGTGACCCGGCGCCGCGGTGGGCCCGCCGGGCGGCCCGGCCAGACTGCCGGCCTGACGGCTGCACCAGAAGACCGCGTGGGGCTCCGGGACCTCCACTTCGTCGCCGGCCGTGACGGCCACGCGCTCGCCGCCGAGGCTCACCTCTTGGTCGAAGCGGGGCACGATGCCCACGGGCTGGTCCAGGTCGAAGGCGACGGCGTCCCGCAGGGGCTCGAAGTCGTCCAGCTCCGAGCGGCTCATGGTGACGACGCGCAGGCCTGTCTTGCCGTGCAGGCTGCCAGGCAGCCGGATGAGGCGCTTGACGTCCGCCGTCACCGGTTCGTCCGTCTCGCCCCTGGCCAGCGGCAGCGCCGCCGACGTGAGCGCGTGTTCGGCGATGGCGAAGAGGGGGTCCCCGCGGTGGCTGATGCGGCCGGCCACCAGGAGGTCCATGACCGAACGCTCGCCCATGCGCTCCATCTTGGCGAGGAAGCCATCGGCGGTCTTGGGGCCCACGCCATCGAGGCCAAGCAGCCACGAACGTCCGGCAGCGGGACCGGCGTCGATCACGTGTTCTTGGACCATCTCGGCGAGCGTCCGGGTCAAGCGGCCCGGCCATCCGGGGGCGTCGGCGGGCGCCAGGCGGTAGGCGTGTTCCGCCTTGGCGAATTTTCCCTGGCCGCGCACCTGGACCGCCTCCCGTTGCAGGTACGGCGTCACGTCCGGCTGGTCGCTGCCGCGTTTGGCAGGGACCTTCCCCGTCACGTAGTCCACGATCTCCCGGCGCGCCTTCGCGTCCAAGGCCTGGTAGGCCCGGTGGGTGACGTGGGCGTGGTAGCCGCGGCCGCCGCTGAAGGTGATGAAGAGGTCGTTCTCGCCAAGGCCCAGGTCGCCGAAGAGGAACTCGTCGAGCAGGCGCACGAACTGGCGCTTCACGAGGGCGAGCTGGTCGGCCAGGGGCATCTCGCGCCCCTGCGCCTTGGCAGCCTCAGCCTCCACCAGGTGGTCGGCGTCCAGGTCGAAGATCAGCTCAGCGCCCATCCAGTCCTTGTCCACCATGCGCCGTTCGCCGGGCGCCCGGTAGTAGGCGGTGGAGTAGTAGATGGAATGGGGGCCGCGCCAGCCCAGGTAGTCCTGGAAGCGGGGGCCGTCCGTGTAGGCCCGGTGGCGCACGAACGGCGGGGGCCCCGGGCGTTCGGGCCACAGGATGAAGCCGAACTCGCGGCGGGTGAAGCGGTCCGGCATGGGCGGCGGGCTCGCCTTGTAGTAGGCGCCGAAGCGGCGTTGCAGCCAGTCGATGGTCGCCTTGACGGGCGGCGGGAACTCGGGCCGCGCCTCGGCCACTTGGCCGTCGCTCATGCCCCTGCGCCTCCCATCGAATCTTTGGCCTTCTTGGCGGCGATGAGCTTGGCCGCCTCCGCCTCGTCCTTGTCGCGGCGCCGCGTCTGCGCCCGGTAATAGGAGAGCGGGTGCTTGATGCGGGCGCACAGGTCGTCCCGCTGGTCCAGGGGGCAGACGCCGTTGGTCTGCATCCAGGAGCACCCGGGCGGCGTGTAGGCCTCGACACCCAGGTCGCCGGCGATGTGCTTGATCTGGTACTCCGACTTGCTGCGGTCGAAGTTGGGGATCGTGGAAAGGTAGTCCATGATGCCCTCGGCGGTCATGCCGATCGTGGAGAGGAACGACGCGAAGGCGAAGCGGCCATGGTGGGCGACGATGGAGCCCCCGGCCATCTGGTGGAACAGGTCGGTGATGCAAGGTGGGAAGAGCTCCGTGCGCACGGGTCCGAAGTCGCCGCCCCAGTGTTGCCGCGCCTCCGCCAACAGAGGTTCCAGGCTGGTGGCGACGGGCGCCAGCCAGCGAACCAGGTCCGCGGGAGGCGGCCGTTTCAGCTCCGCTTCGAGCTCCGTCCAGGTGCGGCGGGCGTACGCTTCCCGGCACAGCACGGCGGCATCGGCGGAGGAGACGTCGATGTGGCCCTTGGCGACCGGCTTCAGGACCAGTTTCCATTCCGTCTCCTGGGGAGCGTGGCGCAGGTAGTCGGTGACGTGGATGCGCCATTGGCCGTCGCCGATGGGCCTGAGGGGGACCTCCAGAGCCTCGATGGCGTCCTCCAGGCTCTCCGTGCTGCCCTGCCGGAGTTCATCCTGGAGGTGCCCGGAGACCTTGGCCGCCTCTGCGTCCGCCCAGCGCTTGGCCAGGGTGCGGTCCTTGAGCACCACGGCGGCCATCTTGGCGATGCCCACCGACAGGAGTTCCTGGAGGGCGCTCGCCTCGTCGGCCGCCACGGCAGGCGGGATTTGTTGGTGTCGCAGCGTCCCCTCCACCCGGTCAAGGGCCCGACGGCGGGCGCTGCGCCACGCGGGTGCGGTCAGCAGCTCTTCCAGGTCCGGACCGTACTCCCGCACGGCCTGCTGCACGCCCGGCAGGAACGGATAATAGGCCAACCGGACCAGGTCGGTCAAGGGCTGGCGCAGCGGCGGGCATTACTTCAACGCCGTGACGGAGGCGCCGGCGGGGGGCACCTCAGTTGGACGCCTGGACGGCGAGACCCATCTGACCCGTGAAGTCACGGAAGGTGATCTTGACCTCCCAGGTGCCAGGGGTGCCGCGCTCGGTCTGCATGTTGCCGCCACCCTGCTGGGTGCCGGAGAACGTCTCACTGTAAACCTGGTTGCCCAGGCTGTCCTTGATCGTCACCGTGAACGACCCGCTGGCGGACTGGCCGCCCCAGGAGACCTGGGCGCGGCTGAAGCTGTTCTTCCAGTCGTAGGTCTCCGTCTCGGACTTGCCGGCCACCTGGCCGGCGTAGCTGAAGTTGTTGTCCGTGTTGCTCACGGACTGTTGCTCGAATCCTGCACAGCCGGACAGCACGATCGCGGCCACGGCCAGCGCCCACACACGCATGGCCATGCAGCGGCGCGCGGCGGCCAAAACGGTTGCCCTCCCGTTGTCGACGCGCGCCGTCAGCCGTCGCGGGCGATCTCGACGATGTCCGCCAAGAGCGCCGCAGCGGTCTCCGTGTGGGTCACGGGGCCTCCGAGTTCACGGTGGAAGCGCACGGCGTTGAGCGCTCCGCCTACGTCGAGCGTGTCGCCGAAGGGCACCAGGCGTGGGCCGACGCGGGCCTTGCCGTCCGTGGCGACCTCGCCGATGAGCTTGATGCGGTAGCCGTGCGCCAAGGCGACCTCCGTCGCTTCAGCGGTGACGCTGCGGATGCCGGTGGTCTCTACGTCTTCAAGGCTGAGGTCGAGGCCGAGCAGTTGGTTGCCCATGATGACGACCTTGGCGGCGGCGTCGTGGCCGTCCACGTCACCGGAAGGGTCCGTCTCGGCGTAGCCCAGTTCCTGGGCCTCCCGGAGCACCTGGTCGAAGTCGCTGCCTTCGGTCGCCATGCGTGTGAGCATGAAGTTGGTGGTGCCGTTGAGGATGCCCTCGATGCGGGTGACCGTGTCGCCGCCGAACGCTTGGCGACCGGCGTTGAGCACCGGGACGGCGGCCGCGACGGTCGCCTCGGCCCCCAACTTGACGCCTGCTTCAGCGGCCCGTTCTTGAAGGTCCTTCCAGGCGTGGACGACGGGGCCCTTGTTGGCCGTCACGACGTGCAGGCCCCGCTTGATGGCACCCTTGCAGTGGCCGACAGCCGGTTGGCCGTCTGCGGCAAGGTCGGTCGGCGTGACCTCGACCAGGATGTCGGCAGGGCATTCCCAGAGCAGTTCATCCATCAGGGCGCCGCGCTGCCAGTCGAGGTGGCCAGGCGCCAGGCCCTCGCCGTCGCTCGCCACGCGGTCGCTGCGACCGATGCCGGTGACGACCAGGTCGATGCCGTAGCGTTCCTGGTACTGCGTGCGGCGTTCGTGGACGATCTGGTGCAGGGCACGGCCGACGCCGCCGTAGCCGGCCAGCAGCAGACGGACGGTCTTCATGCGGCACCCCCGATGGTCTCGATGACTTCCAAGCCTGCTTCACCAGCGGCCGTGCGCAGTGCTGCCAGGCCAGCGGTGAGGGCGCCGGTCTCGTCGGCCGAGAGCTGGATGAGCACAGCGCTCGGGCTGTCGTGGCGGTTGATGCGGGCATCGACGCGCCCCACGGTGGCACCACTCGCCCAGACCGGCTCCAGGAGCTGCTGGATGTTGGCCTGGAAAACATGGCCCGACAGAAGGACGGCCGCGCGGCGGGGGCCCCCTTCGCGGTTGACCCGCAGGAGCCGATGCTTCGCCGTGATGTCCGCCATGAGGGCCACGAAGTCCGATTCTTCGATCTCCAGGCCGAAGAGCACGGGCAGCCTGCCGTCGACCTCCTTCTCGTGGCGGTGCAGGACGGAGAGGACGTTGCCTCCGTGGTCCGCGATGACCGTCAGCACCCGTTGCAGCTGCCCCGGCGCGTCCGCGAGTTCCACTTCGAACTCGAGTCTCATGCCAGGGCCTCCAGGAGGGCGTCCAGAGTACCGGCGACGCGCTGGGGCGGTGCGGCCAGGCGCTCCGCTGCGGAGGGGTCCTTCATGCCGTTGCCGGTGAGCACGCAGACCACCTCCTCGGAGGCATCTACAGCACCGGACTGGACGAGCGCCCGAAGACCAGCAACACTAGCGCAACTGGCCGGCTCGGCGAACGCCCCTTCCAGGCGAGCGATCTGGCCTTGGGCCTCCGTGATGGTCTCGTCGGTGACAGAGGTCGCGGTGCCATCAGTCTCACGGATGGCGCGCAACGCCTTCACAGCGGAGACGGGGCGACCGATGCGGATGGCCGTGGCAAGGGTCTCGGGCGCGGTCACGGCGTCGATCTCGCTGGCACCGGCGGCGATGGCGGCGGCCACGGGGGCAGCACCGGCGGCCTGGATGCCGGTCAATCGGGGCACGTCGGCCCCCAGGAGGCCAGCGTCCTGGTAGTCGAGGAGCGCGCGGTGGGCGGCGCTGATGTTGCCGGCGTTGCCCACAGGGTACACGATGCGGTCCGGGGCCGCGGCGCCGCCCGCTTCGCGTTGGTCGAGGATCTCGTAGGCGAGGGTCTTCTGGCCTTCGAGGCGGATCGGATTCTTGCTGTTGAGGAGCGCTAGCTTGCCGGCCTCCGCCAACTCCAGGATGAGCGCCATGGCGTCATCGAAGCTTCCCTCCACTTCCAGCACGCGGGCGCCCAGGACGAGGCTCTGGGCCACCTTGCCGATGGCGACCTGGCCCGCGGGAAGCAGCACGGCGGCACCGACGCCGGCGCGGGCGGCGTAGGCGGCCATGGAAGCAGCCGTGTTGCCGGTCGATGCGCAACCGAGCTGCGTGGCGCCTTCGCCCACGGCCCAACTGACCGCACAGGTCATGCCGCGGTCCTTGAAGGAGCCCGTCGGGTTGTCGCCTTCGATCTTGAGCTGCAACCGCTTGACGCCGACCCATTCGGCCAGGCGTGGCGCATCCAGCAGACGGGTGCCCCCTTCGCCCATGGTGACCGGGTCGCGGCCCTCGTGGTGCGGCAGGAACTCCTTGTACTTCCAGACGCCAAGAGGCCGGTCCCGCCAGCCTGCCGGCAACGCGCGGTCCGGGTCGGGCATCACTTCGAGCAGCTCGCCTGCTGGCCCGGCGCAGCCCGCCGGCAGTTCGGTCAGTTCAAGCCCGCTTCCCAGAGTTCGCAATCGCATAGGGTTCTCCGAATTCTGGCCTGGCCACGAAGGCCCGGCCCGTTTCGCCGGCGCCGACAAGGGCGTCCAGCATGGCGTCGGCCACCTCGGTGGCCACGCCTTGATCATCACACACGGCCACCACGGCCGGTCCGCTGCCTGAGAGCGCAGAGCCGTACGCGCCGGCCCGACCCGCCGCCGCACGCACGCTGGGCAGGTAGTCGAGGCGCCGCGCCCGGTAAGGGGTGGCCAGCCGGTCGTCGAGGCAGGCGCCCACAGCAGCCACGTCGCCGGCATGGCAGGCATCCACGAGCGCCGCCGTGCGCGCTGCATTGTGGACGGCATCCGCAAGGGGGACCTGCGCGGGCAGCAGCGCCCGCATCTCCCTGGTCGGCACCTCCAGCTCTGGCGCCACGGCAGCCAGATGCAGGTCGTCGGGTGGCTGCACGCGCCGCGCCGAGGGCCCGTCGGGCCCCTCCAGCACGAGCGCCAGGCCCCCAAGGATCACCGCCGCCACGTCATCATGATGGCGCCCTGCCGCGACCGCCTCCCCGGCTCCTGCCGCGCGGACCAGGTCCTCGGCACCGAGGCCCGCGTCGGGGTACAACGCCGCGAACGCCAACGCCGCGCCGCCCGACGATGAGGCCGACGAGCCAAGGCCCGATCCCCCCGGCTGCCCCTTCACCACGTCCACCTGGAACCGCTCCTGGACGCCGGTCGCCGCGCGCAGGGCGTCGAGCGTGGCGCCGATACAATTGCGCCTCCAATCCAAGGGGACTGCCTCGGCGTTGGGGCCGTTGAACGACAGGGTGTCCTCGTCGGCTGCCCGGAGGGTCACGTGATCCCCCAGGCCGGCCAAGGCCAGGCTGAAGCAGTCGAAACCAGGGCCGAAGTTGCCCACCGTGGCCGCCGCCTGCACCTGCACGGAAGGGGCGGATGGGCGGGGTCGATCGACCTGGTTGTCACTGGCCACAGAACACCTCCAAAGGGTCCGCGGCCCGGCTTCAGCTACCGGACCGCGTCGTGCGGCGCGTCGTCGTGGCTTCGGCGCGCACCATAGGAGAGCATGCGGGTCCGACCGGTTTAGGCGTTTCGAGGCGTGGCCGAGCCGGCTAGCAGGACAGGGTCGCGGTGAAGGACCCGGCCACATTGGTCCAAGTGACATCAAGACGCCAACGGCCTGGTTCACCAGGCACCGGCTTGGAATCGCTGGCGGCCGCGCCGCTGGCCGAAGCGCCATCGTCCAGGATGATGTTGCCCGCGCCGTCCGTGATCTTGACGTTCACCTGACCGCTGCCGCTGAAGCTCACCGCGATCGTTCCCGTCTCAGGGCACTCCAGGAAACGGGTCGCCTCGCCGTTGTTGTTGCCGTTGTACGCCACGCTCACGGAGCCGCCGACCGCGTCATCCGTGCAGCCGGCCACCAGGACGGCCAGCACCAGGGCGGCCATCGGCTGCCAGGCCAAGGAGGCGCGCATCGGACTGCCTCACTCGCTCTCGATGCGAGGCGCCAGGAGGTAGACGATGTGGCCGCTGCCGTCGGCGATGTCGAACTCCATCTTGACCGGGTAGTCGCTACCCAGGTGGAGCGTGATGGACTCGCCGGCCTTGACGGCCTTGACCATGTTGGAGAAGTAGTCGAGGCTGAACATGGACTGGCTGCGCTCGGTCGCCTCGATGGCCACCAGGTCGTCGCCCTCCAGCTTGAGGTGCACCTGGTCCGTGTCGCCCTCCGCCACCAGTTCGAAGGTGGTGCCCTCGGCGATGAGCTTGATGTGGTCGCTGACCGCGTCGCTCGCCTTGATGCCCTGCATCAGCTCGCTGGCCATGACGCGCACCTCGTTGGGGAGGTTCAGGTTGGGCACCTTGGGATCCGTCATGTTCTGGGTGTCCACCAGCGCCATGCGGCGGGTCAGGTGGCCGATCTTGAAGACGAGGCGGTGGGCGTCCTCCTTGTATTCGAGGCCGATGGCGTCGCCGCTGCCGGCCAGTTTCAGGATGTCCTTCAGCTTGTCCAGGTCGATGCCCAGGTCGAGGTCAGCGCCCTTGTATTCCGTGAAGGCGCCCTTGCCGAGCGAGAGGTCCACCATGGCCACGTGGGCGGGATCCACGGCCTTCAGGCTGATACCGTCCGGGGAGACCTGGATCTTGGCTTCGTCCACGAGCGTGTGGACCGCCTCCAGGACCGTCTTGAGCGTCTCCGCCTTCACCTGGGCCTTGAACATGGGTTCCCAGCGCGCGGCAGCCGCGAGCGCCATTTAGCCGCGTCGGACCGGCCAGCATCTGTTCCAGTGGAAACCGGGCCTCCACCAGGAGGGGAGGCCAGGGTCCGAGGCGCGTTCGATCAGTACTCGCGCCAGCTGTGACCGCACTCCATGCACTCGTTGATCTCCGTCGGCGGTTCGTCGCTCTTACGGGTCTGCATGAGGTGGAAGTACGCCTTGTCGTGGCCGCACTTGGGGCATTCCGTGGACTGCACCTGCCGGGTGTCCACCTTCTCCTCCATGACGACGGCCTTGGTGCCTGTGGCCTTGCCGGCTGAGACCACCTGGCGCTCGGCCGCCCCGTCGCTGCTCCAGCCGCACTTGCGGCAGTTCATCACCCCGTCCTTGGGGTACACGAGGCTCTTGCACTCCTGACAGAAGGGCACAAGGGCGTCGACGCCCGCCGCCGCGTTTAGGGTTTCTGGGGCGCCAACGGTTATAGCAGACCCCTAAGTCGGCGGCGCCATGGGCGAAGTCCTACTCATCTACCGCGTCATGCCGGAGTCCCCGGAAGTGGACCTGGAGCAGCTCCGTACCGACATCAAGGCCGCCATGCCGGATGTCGCCGAGGTCAAGGGCTTCGAGGAGAAGCCGTTCGCCTTCGGCCTCAAGGCGCTGGAGACCACCATCGTCGTCGCTGACGACGAGGGCAACAACGACAAGGTCGAAGAGGCGCTCATGGGCGTCGCCAACGTCCAGGGGGCCGAGCTCCTGGACATGGGCCGCGTCATCTAAGGCCTCACGACCCGCATCCTTCTCCTTTCGATCCTTGCCTTCTTCCTTCGTTTCCTTCCTTTCTGTTCTCGTGGCCTCGTCCTGCACGGGCCGCTTCAGGCCTCGTACACCTGGGCTGTGACGTCGTTGCGGCCGGCGTCGGCGAACCAGTCGAGCGCGAACGTGACCGTCTCGCGGGCATCCACGGTCGCTTCGCCTTCCGCCAGCGACTGGTGGTCGCGGGCCAGCACGACGCGCAGCTCGCGGGGCGTCGCGTCGTGGTTGACCAGTTGGACGCTCGTGGTCACGAGGTCGCCGGCCAGGGGCTTGGCGGGCTGATGGGTGACGGCGAGGATCTCCACGCCGCTCTTGGGGGCCGCATCGCGGTCGGCCGCGGTCGGTCCGTCGTCGTAGGCATCATCGAGTGCCGCGGCTGCCGCCAGGGCGTCTTCGGCCTGGACCTTGAGGGTCTTGAGCTTGAGCTTCACGGAGTCACCCTTGCGGGGGCGCTCCAGGCCGTCGTCGTCGAGGGGCACGACGTCGAGCTCCCACTGGTGGCGGCCCTGCTCCGCGTCGGCGGGGACCTGCACGCGGACCGTGCCTTCGTAGGCGTCGCCTTCCTCCTTCTTGCGGTCGAGGTACAGCTTGGCTTCGCCGCCGGCCGTCGCGGCCTCGGTGTCACCGGGGCGCTCCAGCAGGATGCCTGCCTTCCAGTCCGGTCCGGCGTTGCTCAGGCGGGCCAGGGCGGGGCGTTGGCGCTTCTTGCGGTTGCGCACGCGGACGTGGAACTCGGCGGTCTCGCCGGGGGCCGCGCGGAGGCTGCGGGGTTCGACCGTCACGGCGATCCAGCGGCGACGAGGGAGGAACAGCAAGAGGAACAGGAGCAGTAGCAGCAGCAGGACGATGAGGGCCAGGAGGACCACTTCGGCCCAGTCCTCGAACACTTCGTCGAAGCCGAGGGCCTCCGCGGCGTCGGTGAGCACGGCGGGGCTGGACAGGACAGGGTCCCGTTCGCCGCCGCTGCCACCGCCGCCCGCCGTGGCCACGTCCACCATGACAGCGCCCTCGAGGGTGGCGCCACGCAGGCTGGAGGCTTGCAGGTCGACGTGCACGTGGCCGCTGGCGTCACGGAGGGCCAGGGTGACCTGCACGGTCCCGGTCTGGCCGGGCTCCAAGGTGAGGCTCGCCGGCTCGAGGGTGACGTCGGCGCTACCGGTCACGGTCGGCGTGTCGAACGTGAGCGTGTCCGTGTCGGTGCCCGTGTTCTCGATCTCTAGGTTGTAGACCAGCGTCGCATCCGGGTCGTCCGTCTGACGGTGGCGCTGGTCCAGGTGGGTGAGGGCGAAGCTGGCGACCGTGTCCCGGACGGTGACGCTGGCGGTCGTCTCGGCGGTGGCACCGCGCAGGCTCGTGGCCAGGACGGGGAAGTCCAGCGTGGTACCGGCGGCCACGTCGTCCAAGGTGAGCGTGAGGAAGCTGAACGCCTCGGCGCCGGGGGCCAACGTGAGCGTGTCTGGGGCGAGGGCGAGGACCGACGTGGCGCTGTTGGCCGGCGTGGTGAGGGTGACGGTGTCCTCGTCGGTGCCGGCATTGACCACGCGGATGCCGAAGGAGAGGGACGCGGACCCATCCGGCGTGACCAGGACGTCGTCGCCTTGGATCTCCAGGAGCAGGTCGGCCACGATGGGCGCGCGATCGAAGGTGTACGGACGACCCGTGCCGTTGTCGGGTGCCCGGTCGGCGGCGCTCGCATCGTCTGCGTCGATGAGGCCTAGCAGGTCGACGGCGCCCGTGGGCCCTTGGTCGAAGCCCAGGCCGGTCACCACGAGGTCCGCCAGCACGTCGCCGCCGCTGGCGTTGAGGCTCGCGCGGGGCACGGTGACCGTGACGTTGGTGCCATCGACCGTGACGTTGCCGCCGGCCACACCGTCGACCGCCTCGGGGCTCGCGGCGAAGCGGTACGCCGTGCCGTTGGCGGTGCTGGTGAAGACGCTCTCGGGCCCTTCCTCGATGGCGAAGTTGAATTCCAGGACGCTCGAACCGGAGAACGTCGCGTTGGTCACGACGTGGAAGCGCAGCTGTTCATCCAGCTCGTCCAGCCACACCGCCTCGATGTCGATCTCTTCGAAGCCGGGGGCCAAGGGGCCCACCAAGGCGACGACGGCCTGGTCCCCTGACGGATCGGTGATCTCAGGGTCGTCGGCGCTGCCGGCCTGGGCCACCTGGATGGGGGCGAGGAGCAGGGCGAGCAACAGGAGGGGGACGGCTCGGCGCATGGCGTGACGCGGCTGGACCGATGCGTCAGGTATGGCTGTTGTGACTTGGTCGTTGGAGTGAACCAGCGCCCAGGGACCCCGGCCAAGGCTCCCCATATGAACGTTTTAAATCGGGTGCGCTTCCGGCACGTCATGGTGAACGAAGAGTTGGCCCAGCGCCTCATCCAGATCCTGGACGAGCTGGAGGGACGCTTCAACGACCAGAAGACGATGAGCCTGCGCGAGATGGGTGCCCTGCTGGAGCGGGAGGCGATCCCGCACCTGGACGGCTACCTGCGCCGCAGCGGTGCCTTGGACTACCAGAGTCCCAAGCGCTTCTTCCAGGCCGGCCCCAACCTGGCCGAGGTGCGCGACGCCCTCAAGGCGGCCGAGGTCCCCCGCGGCCTCGAGCCCCTCCTGATGAGCGGCTAGTCCCACGCCCGCCCCCTCGTTCCTTCTCTCCCCTGTCCGTCTCTGTTCTAACCTTGCCTGCGCCCAAACGGGCCCCGCACCAGCAACCTTCATTTCTTATAGAAGAACAATCCATGTTGCAGCGTGGAGCGGGTCGCACTCATCGAGCACGTGCGCCAGGTCCTGGCCCGAGCAGGCTTCGCCGTCAGCGAACGCTGCGACCTGCGCCCCGTCAGTTTCGACCTGGTGGCCCGCCGCGACAAGGACCTCCTCATCGTCAAGGTCCTGGGCAACGTCGACGCGCTCGCGGAGCCGACTGCCCAGGAGATGAAGGTGCTGTGCAAGTTCCTGCACGGCCGCCCCGTCCTCGTCGGCCTGCGCAGCGGCACCGGCATCCTGGAAGAGGGCGTCGTCTACGCCCGCCACGACATCCCCATCGTCCACCCTGCCACCCTGGAGGAATACATCCTGGGCGGCCAACCCCCCATGGTCTTCGCCGCGCCTGGCGGCTTCTACGTCCGCATGGACACCAGCGCCCTGCGGCAAGTGCGCCAAGAACTGGCCATCAGCCTCGGCACCCTCGCCCAGATCGCCGGTGTCAGCCGCCGTGCCATCCAGATGTACGAGGAGGGCATGAGCGCCTCGATCGACGCCGCCATGCGGCTCGAAGAATACCTGGAAACCGACCTCATCCAGCCCGTGGACCCGTTCGCCTCCTTCGACCGGGACGCCTACCAGCCCCCGCCTCCCGCGCCGGAGCCGGAAGGGCAACCGGACGCGGACCCCATGGAGGCGCTCGTGCTACGGCTGCTCAAGGACCTCGGTTACCAGGTCCACGCCACCAAGCGCAGCCCCTTCAACGCACTCACCACCGAGCAGGGACGGGCAACCAGCGGCACTCCGGCCGCATCAGGCCCCGACCCGTCGGCCATGCTCACCGGCCTGGGTCGAGACTCACCGCAACTGCGGCGGCGTGCCCGCATCGTCGCCAGCGTCAGCGGCATCGTCGAGCGGCCCGGCTTCTTCGTGCTGGAACGCACCAACCACACCAACGTGGAAGGGATGCCCGTGGTGAGCCGCACGGAGCTGCGGCGCCTCACGGACCCCGAGCGTATCCTGGAACTGATCCTGGAACGCCAAGGCGCCGGCCGCGAAGCGGCTGCCGACGGATCGGCTTAGGGGGGCTCTGACAGGCCCGGCTCAGAGGGCGATCTGCCCTTCGGCGACGCGCTGGTCCATGTCGAAGAACGTCCAGGCGGCGAAGGGGACACTGGGGAGACCGAAGGCGCCCAGCAGCAGGAACCAGCCGGCAGCGCCGCCCGGGTACGGCTTGAAGCCCACGGATTCGGAGGGCTCCCAGCCCTTGCGCAGGATGTTGCCCATGGCGAAGGCCAGGGGCGCGTAGAACATGCCGATGACGCTGGGGATCAGCATGAAGACCTGGACCTGCCAGAGGTCGCTGGCCATGTCGTCCTTCTGGAAGAACGCGTAGTCGGTGCGCTCCTGCATGCGTTCGTACTCGACGTTCGTGTTGGCGATGAGGCTCTTGACGGCCGCGTCGTCGCGGCGGTCGATGGCGGCGGCCACCTGGTTGAAGAGCGCGTGGTTGGGCGCCAGCTCCGCCTTCTGGGCGCGGGCGTCGATGAGGTCCGCCTGGGCGCTCTCCAGGTTGCCTTGCCAACTGGCGGTGGCGTTCTCGTCGCCGGCGGCCTGGGATTCGGCGAGCTTCCGTTCCGCCAGGGCGATGACACCCAGGGCGGTCGCCTCGGCATCGGCGGCGGCCTGGTAGTCGGCCTCGCCGGTGGCGCCGGCCATGCGGCTTTCCAATTGGCTGTAGAAGCCGTCGGTGCTCGTCTCCTGGAAATCCATGAGGACCATGGCACCGCCGGCACCCAGCAGGACGCTGACGACGATGGCAGCGGCGACCTTGGGGACGGCGCGCGGATCATGCTCCTGCTGGCTCTTGGCGAGGCGCAGGGATTGCACCCAGAGGATCGGGAACAGGATGGTGGAGACCAGCTTGGCCAGGTAGGCCTGGAAGCCCATGGCGCGGCCGACGCGGGTGTCCTTTGAAAAGACTACGACCCCCCTCCTGTTGGCGGCGGCCGTGAGCCGACCCTCCGCGTTGCACCTGACGGGCGCCGATGCGCGGCGCGAACAGGAGGAGGTTGCACGGTGGCTCTTGGACTCCCTGGGGCCTGCTTACGGCCCGCACGGCGGGCTTGCTCTGGTGCGCGGCGCCGACGGCACGGATGCCCTGGTGCCGGGGGGCGCGGCGGCCTTACGCGAGGCCGCGGCGGACCATCCGGCGATCCAACCCTACATCGAGGCGGCGGCCAGCCTGCACGCGCTGCACGGCGATGGCGCCACGGGCGCCCTACTGCTGGCGGCGGACCTGGTGGTGCGAGGGCTCGATGCGGCCAGGGAGGGTGTCCCGGTAGCGTCGTTCCTGGAAGGGCTGGAGCTGGCAAGGCGGCAGGCAGCAGCGCGCTTGGGAGGCCTGGCCGAAGCCGACCGTGCCCAGGGTGTTGCGGCCCTGGACCAGGTCGCACCCGACGCTCCGGCGGGGACCGCAGCAGTGGTCCTTCAGAGGCTGCCGGAGCTGGTCCGCGACGGCCGCCTCGACCTGGAACTGGTGGACGTGGTCGTCGCGAGCGGCGGCGGTGAAACCGCAGCGGCCTGGCTGCCCGGCACGTTGCTCGCCCCGCGAGGCGACAGGAAAGCAGACGCCACCAAGCTCCCCCCGGGACCGACGGGTCTGGTGCTGCTGGGGGACGGGGCCCTGCGGACCGGGGACGTCCACGCACGGTTCCGGAACCCAGCGGACCGCCTGACCTGGGAGCGTCACGAAGAACGGCGCGTCGCCGACACCGCCGCCGCGGTGGCGGAGCACGGGATCGGTGTCGTCGCGTGCGCCCGTGGACTGCCGGACCAGCTGGCAGACCGCTTGGAGGCTGCCGGGGTCGTGGTGGCCACGGACGTCCGACGGAGCACGATGGAACGTCTCGCCCGCTCGACGGGGGCCGCCCCGGTGCCGGACTGGCGCTCCCTGGAACCCTCCGCCGTGGCGCAGGTCCATGTGGAGGCATGGCGGGACCAGTGGCTGGTCCGAGGGGACGGTCCTGCCGCCACCTTGTGGCTCCCCGTCGCCCACGACGGGCGCGCCAAGTTGCTGGAAGCGGAAGCGGAGGCGCTGCTGCGCGCTGCTGGCAAATTCCTGGCCGAGGCCCGCGTGGTGCCCGGCGGCGGGCGATGGCAGCGCGCGCTTGCCGCCGACCTCGCCCGCGTGGCCGATCATGCCCCGGACAAGGCGCCGTACGGGATCCAAGCAGCGGGCGCAGCGCTCGGCTCCTTGGCGGACCGTCTCGTCGCCAACGGTGGCGGTGATCCCCTTGCCGTGCCATTGCTCGCCGACGCCTCCGCCGTCTGGGACGTGGCAGCGACTGCCAAGGCGACGGTGGCTGCGGGCTTCGATCTGGCCCGGACCGTGCTGCGTCTCGATGCGCGGCTCATGCGCCAAGGAAGCACCGCCGTGGGGCTGCGCGGCTCGGCCGGCAAGGTGGGCTCTCCGTCAGGGTTGCCCGGCGACGTCCCGCCGCACATCTGAGGCGGCGTGCGCGGTCTCGAAGAACCGCCAGATGAGCCGCGTGGCATCCGGTTCGACGGGCCATCGGTGCAGTCCCTCCCGCAGCAGCAACGCTGAGACCGGTACGGCGCGGTGGGTGTGGTTCAGCCACAAGTGGTCGCCGTCGGCGGCGAACGTGCGCTCCGGTTGCCCGTTGTAGCCGGCCGCCCGCGCCCAGAACGCCAAGGCGTCCTCGACGGGAGGGAACAGGAGGGTGCTGTTGGCGCGGCCGGTGGGCCCCCCATCGGCCGGGATGATGCCGTCCTTGAGCCCATGGACCAGCAACGTCGGCATGCCCCGGCTTGGGCTGGGCGGCACGATCTCCTGGGCGCCCGGGGTCGGGGCGGCGGCGTAGGCACCCGAGACCACGGCGATGCCGTCAAAGAGGCTCGGCCGCGACGCGGCGGCCCAGTGCACCATCATACCACCGTTGGAGAAGCCCACCAGGTAGACCCGCTCGAGGTCGATGTCGATGCGCGTCGCCACGTCGTCGATGACGGCACGCAGGAACAGCACGTCATCCGGCCCCTCCAGCGCAGCGTCGCAGCAGAAGCCGGCGTTCCAGAAATGGTTGGACGACCCAGGCACCACGTGGGCGTTCGGGTACGCCACGGCGAAACCCTCCCGGTCCGCCACGGCGGAGAAGCCGGTCTGTTCGGCCACGAGGCGGCCATCGCCTCCGCCGCCGTGCAGCACGATCACCAACGGCAGCGCCGTGGCGTTCCCCTCCCCCATGGGCACGTCGGGCGAATCGTCCGCGGACGGGACGTGGAGGTGGTACTCGCGCAGCACGCCGTCCACGCGCACGACGCCCTCCTCGTCGGCAGGGTCATGGGGCGAGGGGGCAGGGTCCAACAGGAGAGCGACCAGGCCGCCGGAGCCCGCCAGCAGCAACAGGAACGCCACGGCGAGCCCAGGCCCCGGACGTTCAAGCCAGCTCACGGCCGACCGAGCCTCGACCGCCTCATAGCCGCTGCTGCCGCAGGAAGGCCCAGAGGCCCGCCGAGGCGTCGTAGGCTTGGCTGGGCTTCACGCCGAACGGGTTGGGCGCTCCGCCAGGCCAGGAGTGGCCGGCCTCGGGCACCACCACCGCTTGGAGCACCGGGCGCCCTTCCTGCATCCAGGTGCGATGGTTCCCGTCCGATTCGGCGAGGTCCGGCTGGGCCGGCAGGTCGAGTCGAAGGCGCCAGGCGTCGACGGCCTGCTCGAACGACGTGAAGGACCAGCCATCGGCGCGGTCGCTGCTGCCACCTTCGATGGGCACCACGTCATCTGCGCCACCATGCACCAGCATCGCCGGCGGCAGCAGGGCGCCGCCGCTGGGTTCAGGCAACGGGGCCAGGATGTGTTGCGAGGGGGTCGGCCCGCTACCGATCGACCCGGCCACGACGCCGATGGCCGCCACGCGGTCCGGCCGCAGCGAGGCGTAATGGTACGCCATCATGCCGCCGTTGGAGTGGCCGACCAGGTAGATGCGCTCCGGGTCCGCGACGCCGTCAGTGACCAGGCGGTCCAGGAGGGCATCCAGGAACGCCACGTCGTCGGCGCCCGTGCGGAAGCCGTGGCCGCAGCAGTGTTCGGCGTTCCATCCCTGGAAGACATGCCGCACCTTGGCGGTCGCATCAGGGTAGGCGACCGCGAAACCCTCGTCGTCCGCCAGCCGCGAGAGCCCGGTGACGCGGGCGAACTGATGGTCGAAACCCATGTGCGGGTGCAGCGCCACCACCAGGGGCAAGGGACCGTCGGCCCCACGCGGCACGTGCAGCAGCGCGCCACGGTCGTCGCCGTCCACGGGCACGGTGATACGGCGGCCATGGGGACTCGGCCCCCACAGGAAGAGCGCGGCGTTGGCCACCACGCCCAACAGGAGGATCACAGCGGCCAGCGCACCGAAGCGCAGCAGGAGGCTCACGGGCGCCACTTGATGTTGCAGCCGATGGACGGGACCTGTTCCGCTGGCACCCGGCCGGCCAGCACGTCATCGGCGGCCGCCAGAAGGTCACGGCCCGTGACGGGCAGGTCGTTGCCGGGGCGGCTCGCGTCGAACTGGCCCCGGTAGGCGAGCTTGTGGTCGGCGTCGTACAGGAACAGGTCCGGCGTGCAGGCCGCCTCGTACGTCCGCGCCACCTCCTGGGCCTCGTCGAACAGGTACGGGAACGTGTAGCCCCGCGCCGCCACCTCTTCCTTCATCGCCTCAGGAGAATCATCCGGGTAGGCATCCACGTCGTTGCTGTTGACCCCCACGACGGCCACGCCACGGTCCTGCAAGGCACGGCCGACCGCCGCCAGCGCCGGCGCGATGTGCTTGACGTAGGGACAATGGTTGCAGATGAAGGCCACCAGCAACGGCCGGCCGGCGAAGTCGTCCCGGCCCACCAGCTCACCAGAGGTATCCGGGAGCCGAAAATCAGGGGCCGGCGTCCCCAGCTGCACCATCGTGCTCGGCGTCAAGACCATGGCACGGGCAACCAGGAGGAAGGTAAGAGGGTAGAGGATGGGGCGCCGTCAGAACTTGGGGCCACAGCCCAGGACCAGCACCTTATGGCCGCCGTCGACGCCCACCTGGACGCCGTAGCGACCATCACCGTACTCCAACACCCCATAGCACACGAGGTTGTGGCCCACGAACACCTTGATGCGGCACTTGCTGTCCGCCTTCACCGTGTTGTGTTTGGCCACGTCCACCGATTCCCTGCAAGGCTTCCAGGGAAGGTTGTTGTAAGCCGTCTTGACCGGACCGGCTTCGACGAGCGTCGGGGCGAACGAGAGGGCGACCAGACACGCCATCACCACCGCTAACAGGGACCGCATACCCCTTCGATCTGACCGATCCCACAAAAAGGCGGCCTGACACACCTTGTCACGATTGGGGCGGCAGCGCCGCTGGCCGTTCAAGAGAGGATCAAAAGGAGAGGAAGGAGAGAGGGAAGGAAAAGGGTCGCAGAAGCGCGGCGCGCTCAGTTGCCGCGCTCGTAAGCGCGGGTCCACTTGACGTGGCGGTTGACGCGACCGAGGCCCAGCATGTTGCGCAGGGCCTTGCGGTTCTTGAAGTGGAGGACCGTGCCATCCTTCTTGACGAACAGGAGGCCCGTGCCGGGCTCGATCTCTTCGCCACTGAAGCTGCAGACGCGGCTCACTTGCGCCGGCCCCCGATCTTCTTCGCTTCGCGCTCCGTCTCACGCAGCATCAGGACATCGCCCACCTGGACGGGACCCATGACGTTGCGGGAGATGATGCGACCGTTGTCACGGCCCGCCATCACGCGGACCTTGACCATCTGGACCTCGCCGGTCATGCCGCCGCGGCCCATGACCTCGACGACCTCACTGGGGAAGGCATCGAGTTCGACGTTGACTTCTTGGTCAGCCATGGAGGATCACCTCAGGCCTTCAGGGCAGCCGCCTTGCCGGCGACGTCCTCGACCAGTTCACCGGCGGTACCGGCGTCCAGCACGGCGGCGGCAGCGGTGCCGACGGCGATGCCGGTGGCGGCGCCGAGTTCGGCCTTGCTGGGCACGTAGCCGTACGGGATGCCCTTCTCTTCACAGAGGAGGGGCACGTGGGCCAGGACTTCAGGGGGCGTGACGTCTTCGGCCATCACGACGAACTTGGCGGCCGAGCGCTCGACTTGCTTGGTGACTTCGTTGGCACCCTTGGACACGCGGCCGGTCTGGCGGGCCTTCTCGACGGCCTCATAGATCTGGTTAGCGAGCTCCTTGGGCGTCTCAAAGCGGACGAACATGGACATGGTTTCTGTCTCCGTTACCCCGCGGCGCGGGGTTCATTCTTCAACGACAGGAGGGACAGCGGTGCTATCCCTGTCGTCGTGTCGCGCGACCTGGGGGTGCTACATAACCTCTTGTGCGCCCCGGCGGGGCGGCGGGGCCGCCTGCGACGGGGCTTCGCCGAGGGCCCTTCGGCTTGTCCCGGCTGTCCTTGCCCTTGCCAGGCGACTTGGAGCCTCCTGCGGCGGGGCCGCGCTCCTGGAGGAAACGGACGCGCTTGGTGACGCGGCGGATCGTGCCACTCGTGGAGAGCGTCTCCACTTGGAGGGGGACCTTGGCGGCGGCTTCGATGGCCCAGGTCATGCCGGCGAGCATCTTGCGGGCCTCCAGGTGGTTGGTATGGTCGGCGCGGACGATGGCATGGGGCCATTCGAAGCGCGTCAACTCTGGGGGCGGGTCCAGTTCGGCCTTGCGGACCTGGCCTTTGAGGGCGTTGCCGAAGCCACGGCGCGAAATCGGCGTAGGCGCTTGGAGACGCAGGGCGATGTAACGCCACTTGGGCTTGTCTGGGCGGCTCACGCGGCGCCTCCCCCGACGGTGTGGCGTTCGTATTCGGCGAGCTTGGCGAGGCGGTTGAGGAGCGCGTTGCGGCGGCGGCTCTGCACGGCGCTGCGGAGCATGACGCCCAGGGGGGCGATGGCGGCCAGCAGCAACGCGGGCCCGATGGGGACCGCCAGGCGCGTGAGCACCCAGAGGACCGGTGCTGCGGAGGCGACCAGGAGCACGATCACGATGAAGGGAAGGAACGGGGCGTTGGCCTCGTCGAGCATCTCTCGGCGGCGCGGGACGGGGATGGGGTCCGCTTCGGGGGTGAGCGGGCGTCCCAGGTCGGCGAAGACCTGGCGAAGGACGCCCATGGCCTCCTTGTAGCCGGCCGATTCGGCCTGCCACATGGTGAACCGGGTGGGCGTGAAGCGGACCGTCTCGGTCCTCCCGCCCGGTCGTTCGAGGCCGAGGCCCATCTGGGTCACCTTGCCATCGCTGGAGGCGAACGGGCTCACGAAAGCGCCCGTGACGTCGTAGTAGCTGGGGTAGATGGCCGCCAGGTCGTCCCAATGGGCGAACGGGCGCCGCCAGCGGAGCAGCAGGGGCCGGCTGGGGGCGATGCCGCCGGCGTGGATGCGCGTTGGGCTGGGCAGGCCCAACAGGATGAGAAGACCCGTGCCCACCAGGGGCGCGGCGTAGACCAGGTACAGGCTGCCGCGGTCGTCGCGCAGGGCGTTCTCCAGGCTGCCCGTCAGGAAGACGAACGAGAAGACGAGGAGGCCCGCGTAGAGGATCGGGTGCGCCCGCGGCGGGCGGTACTCGAAGAGCAAGCGGCCCCGCTCGCTCTCATGGTCTGCCACGGGGCGGCCGACCCGACCGACCGGCATAGCCGTTGGGGTGGGCCCGGTGAAGCCGCGAAGGCCAAGGCGTGTTCGAGTCCCATCAAGCCAGCGGCGCCTCTGTGGCTGGTATGCGCCTTGTCGCCGCGACCCTGCTTGCCTGCCTCCTGATCACCGCCGGCGCCGGCCAATCCGCCGCGCCGGGCATCACCCAGCGCCCCGTGATCAACGAGATCCTCGTCAACCCGGAAGGCACCGACCGGGGCAACGAATGGGTGGAGCTCTACAACCCCACGCCACTCGTGGTGGACCTGACCGGATGGATGCTCGTGGACAACCGTGGCCGCACCCACGCCCTGGACGGCCTCACGCTCCTTCCCGAAGGGCTCTCCAAGGTCCTCCTCGACGGCCATCCATTCACCGGCGCACAGTTGGCCAACAGCGGCGGCTACCTGGAGCTCCGCGACCCCACCGGCGAGGTGGAAGACCGCGTCCGTTACGGCAATGCGCCCTTTGCCGGCGGCACGCCGGCCCAGCCTGCCCCGCCGTCCGGCTGGAGCCTGGCGCGTGCGTTCGTCCGCGGTGAAGACGGTTGGGCGTTCGGCGGCCACGCCGACTGGTACCTCGAGGAGGAGCCGTCGCCGGGCGAGCCGAACCAGATGGTGCTGCCCTACGCGTAGCCTACTCGGAGAGCTTGACGATCGCTTCCGCGAGGTCGCCGGTCTCTTCGAGCGCCGCGCGGGCTTCGTCTTCGGAGACGCCGCACTGGTCGACGACCATCGCGATGTCCTCAGGGGAGATCTCCACCTTGACCTCGCGGTCGGCCACCTTGGGCGTGCCGTTGATCGTGTAGGTCTCGCTGCCCTGGGCCTTCATGATGCTGACCGTGGCATCGGTGAAGACGTACTCCTTGGCGGGGGTACGGATGACGATCTCTTCCACGTCATCCAGGTCTTCCATCTGGATGCCGAGGCGCTTCATCATGGAGCCCATCTGGCGGGGGTCCATGCCACCCATTCCGGGGATCATGGGCGCGGCCCAAGCCTGAAGTCCGCTTGACCGTTGCCCCGGCATGGTCCTCCCGGTCCGAGAGTTCCGACGCCTGGACCTCAACGCCGAGGAGGCCGGCGTGCCGGTCCGGAGACTCATGGAACGGGCGGGCCGTGCCCTGGCTGACGCGGCCCTGGAGATGGCGGCGGAACGCCCCGGCCCACTCCTGTTCCTGTGTGGCAAGGGGAACAACGGCGGCGACGGTTTCGCGGCCGCATCATTGCTCTTGGCGGACGGCCATGATGCCCAGGTGGTCCTCGTGGAGCCCGCCGCCAACGTGCGGGATCCTGCTGCCAAGGCCTGGCTGGACCGGCTCGCTTCGGACTGCGTGGGCCGTTGGCCAGCTGCGCGGCCGCCCGGGCCGGTCGCGCTCGTCGTGGACTGCCTCTTGGGCTCCGGCCTCGCCGGCCCGCCGCGGGCCCCCTACGATGAGGCGATCCGATGGGTGAACGCCCAGCGCCGTCGCAAAGTGCCGATCTTGGCCTGTGATGTCCCCAGCGGGTTGGGCACCAAGACGACCGTGCATCCAGAGGCCACGGTGACCTTCCATGACATGAAAGAAGGGATGACGGAGTCCAACAGCGGCCGCATCCATGTTTCGGACATCGGCATCCCGCGCCGCGCGGCGACCCACGTCGGCCTTGGCGACCTCGTGGTCGGCTATCCCGCGCCCGCGCCGGACGCCCACAAAGGGCAGGGCGGCGTGCTGTTCGTCGTGGCGGGCGGCCCCTACACGGGCGCGGCGCATTACGCCGGCATGGCGGCACTCCGCACCGGCTGCGACCTGGTGGTCCTGTGGACGCCGGCGGACGCAGCGCGTATCATCGCCTCTTGGGGGCCCGATCTCATCGTCCATGCCTGCAACGACGGTGGCCACCTGACCTCCGATGGCGCCGCCCTGGTGGCGGCCGACCTCGGCCGGGCCTCGACGCTCTTGGTGGGCCCAGGGCTGGGCACCCATCCGGAGACGCGTGAAGCGGTCGGCGCGCTGCTCGATGCGGCGGCCAAGGCCGATGTCCCCGTGGTGGTGGACGCGGACGGCCTCGACGGGGTGACCCCCGAATGGCTCCGGCGGCAAGGCGCCCGTACGGTTCTGACGCCTCATGCTCGCGAGTTCACGGACCTGGGGCCTCGCAGCGCCTCGCCCGACTCCGTTCGCCGGTACGCCGGGCGCCACGGCGTCACCGTGCTGCGCAAGGGGGCCGAGGACGTCATCGCCACCGGCGACGGTGCCTGGAAGCGCTGCGACCGAGGCCATCCGACCATGACCGTGGGCGGCACAGGGGACCTGCTGGCCGGGGCGGTCGCGGCGCTGCTGGCCAAAGGGGCCACGCCGTTCGATGCCGCCTGCGCCGGAGCCTACCTGGTCGGCTGTGCCGGAGAGAACGCCGCCACGCTGCGCAGCTACGGCGCCACGGCGAGCGATGTCCTCGAAGCGATCCCCTCCGTGCTGCTGCGCATGGCGTAGGCCAGCGCCCGTTCGACGCGGGCCAAGCCAACGGCGCGACTGGCCGTCCGTGGCCCCCTCACCCGTGTTGTTGCTGGCCTTGGCCGGCGTGCTCACCGCAGGGCTCCTGGAGTTGGCCGATCGGCCGCTGGAGCCGATCCACCTCGCGGATGCGAGCGACCACGAAGGCGGCAAGGTGCTGCTGGAGGGGACCGTCGAACGCGCCGTTCCTACGTGGGGCGACCGGACGCGTCTGCTACTCGTCCAGGATGGCCACGGACTCTGGGTGGACCTTCCGGGACCTCCGCAGGCCAGCATCGGCGACCGGATCCAGGCAACGGGAGACCTCTGGCGTCGCGGCGTCGACCTGGAACTCCGATCGGCACGCGCTGCGGACGTCGTCGTGCTCCGCGAGTCGCCGGTCGCGGAGCCTGGTTGGCCTGCCGCGGCTGCGGACCCGGACGCTTGGGCCGGCGTGGCGACCCGGTGGACGGGCCTGGTGGATGACGGCCTCCTCGTCGACAAGGCGGGCCACCGGTTGAGATTGGGTAGCGGAGATTGGCCGGCCTCCGGACCGGTCTCGGCGCAGGGCCTTTTGCGGTACGAGCCCGCCTGCTTCTGTTACCAGCTGCACGCGACGCGTGTGACATCGGCGCCATGAGCAGCGAGTTGGCGTGGATCGCGGCCGGCTGCCTCGCCGGGACGCTGACGGGACTCGTTCCAGGCCTCCACGTCAACACCCTGGCGGCGCTCGCCCTGGCCAGCCTGCCCCTTTCTCCCGAGCTGGGCCTCGCCGTCGTGGCCGCCGGCACCGTCCACACGTTCGTCGGCATCGTGCCCGCCACGTATCTGGGCGCGCCGGGCGAAGAGACGTTCCTCACAGCGTTGCCTGCCCACCGGCTCCTGTTGGAAGGGCGGGGCCCCGAGGCGGTCGGTGCCTCCGCGCTGGCAAGCCTCGCGGCCGCCCTTGCCGCGCTGTGCCTGGTGCTGCCGTACCGGTGGCTGCTCCTGGAACCGGGACGCCTGCTTCCCTGGCTCCAACAGGCGACGCCGTGGATCCTCGGCTCCGTCCTGGGCCTCCTTTGGCTCCAGGCGGCCGCCCGTGGCCTTCGCGCAGGGACCTGGACCGCCATCACCCTGGCGGCCGCCGGCGGCCTCGGCTTGGTCGCGTTGAACGTGCCACTCCATGGGCTACTCGTCGGGGCCGCCAGCCCGCTGCTGCCGCTCCTGACGGGGCTCTTCGGGGTGCCCGCGTTGCTGTGGACCTTGGGACGACCCCCCGCGATTCCCGTGCAGCGACCGGCCAAGCGCGGCTCCGTGCCCATGGCTGCGCCCCTTGGCCGCGGCCTCGGCGCCGCCGCCTTCACGGCGGTCCTGCCTGGGCTCACCAGCTCCGTTGCCACCGCCATGGCGCACCCCGTCCGCCCCGTGCCCCCGCTTCGGCTGGTCGCGACGCTGTCCGTCGTGAACACCGCCCACGCCGTCCTCGCCTTGCCTGTCCTGTGGCTCATCGGCCGCCCTCGCACGGGCGTCGCGCAGGCCGTCGACCGGACGTTCCCCGTGGCACCTTGGGACCTGGCCCCGTCGGAGGGCCTACTGGTCGTGCTGGCAGCCGTGGCTGCGGCGTCAGCGTTCGGTTTCGTCGCCACCGTCGTGTGCGGCGCCGGCGCGGCGCGGCTCGCCCCTCGCGTCGACGGCCGCGTGCTCTCCGGGGTCGCCTTGGCCTGCATCGTCGCCCTCGTGGTCCTCCTTACCGGCTTCAACGGGTCGATCCTGCTGACGGCCGCCAC
>JBMYRW010000029.1:0-28131 GCA_049602735.1 Thermoplasmatota archaeon | reverse complement strand
GCGTCGGCATCCTGAGCCACTTCCAGCACGCCACCACGATGGACCTCAAGGAGGAAGGCAACGCCATCGTCCTCCTGGGCGACACGGAGCGCGAACTGGGCGGCAGCCTACTCATGGACCTCCTGGGTCTGGATGGTGAACAGGTGCCCCGCACCGACCCCGCCGACCTGGCCCGAGGTGCCGAGTTCCTGGTCACCGCCATCGAGGCCGGCCAGGTGCGCGCCGCCCACGACCTGAGTGAAGGTGGCCTCGCCGTCGCCGCCGCCGAGATGGCGTTCGCCGGCAAGATGGGGATCAGCCTCGACATCGCAGGCGTCGCCCCCGAACTACGCCGTGACGTCGCACTCTTCTCGGAGTCCAACACCCGCTGGCTCGTCGAGGTACCCACGGAGCACCTGGATGCCTTCCTCGGCGCCGCCGCGGACAACCAGGTCTCCGCCCTGCTGCTGGGCCACGTCACCGATGATGGCGTCGTGGAGATCAAGGCGGACGAACGGGAACTGCTCGTCGTGGAATCCGCCAAGCTGCGCGCCGCCTGGAGCGAAGCGATGCCCAAGCTCGTGCAGGGTGACGCGTAGCCGACCCTGCCCCGAAGCCAGCGAGGAAGCACCCGAGGTCGCCGGAAAATCGGTGGCACCTGGTGACAAAGGAGGGAGAGACCAGACGGCCCAGCTCAGTGGCTGTGGCCGTCTTGGCTCAGGATGACGTCGGCGTGCTCGAAGGCGCCGCCGAGCGCTTCACAGCCGTCGTGGAGGGCACCGTGGTCGAACATGTCCACGCCGTGCTGGGCCCAGAACCAGGTGGCGGCCTCGATGGCGCCAGCATCCGCGAAGCCGACATCGTCGTCGCCGGCCGGGTCGGGCTGGGCGATGAGGTAGGAAGCGTACGGGTAGTAGGGCTCCTCGGTGCCGGCGGGCAGGGTCGCCATGTAGGGCTCCAGGAGGTCCTCGTCGGCGTCGAAGCCGGGGATGAGGCAGCCGTCGTGCAGCTGCACGCCACTGTCGTCGGCGTGATCGTCATGCTCGACGAGGACACCGTTGTCAAAGACGCCGTTGGCATCAAGGGCGTACACGGTGATGTGTTCGCCATCGTCGTCTTGGATCTCCAGGATCCACAGGAGGCCGACGGAGGTGCCTTCGGCGTCGTGGTGGTCGTGGCCTTCTTCGGCGTTGGCGATCGGGGTGGCCAGCCAGAGCAGGGCGACGAGCATCGTGGTGAGGTTACGGGTGTTCATACGAAGACCTTGGACCCCGTTGATGCGGCCGGGTATTCAAGGGCCGTTGCCAGCATCGGTGATCCAACTTAGCATGACGGTGCCCGCTGCGGACCGAGAATAGTGCCGATGGGCACCTTGCGTCGCCCAAACGAGGGAGGCCCCCCGGGGCCCCCTTGGCGATCATGGACTCGAACGGGCTTCGCGTCCTCTTTGTGGCGGCTCTAGGCCCATGATTCTTCCTTGCGGACCAGCGTCCCGGCGATCATGTCATGCAGCCCTTGTTTACGCTCGGTCCAGCCGATCATGAAGAAGCCGATGAACAGGATCATGTAACTCAAGATGGCGGCGAAGTAGCGGCCGGTCGCCCGTGCGAAGGAGATCCGTTGACCTTGCAGATCGGTGACCTTGACCCGCATCGCGGCCTTTCCGATGGTGGCTTGGCGCGGTCCACTCTGTTGAAGCGCGAAGTAGAGCCAACTGATGAAGAGGAACAGCAGCTCCAGGACCGTCTCCCCTGCGGTGACCAGGGCTTCATTGCTGCTCCTTGAGATCGGAGAGAACACGAAAATCAGGAACAGACAGGGCAGGAGCAGGATCAGGCTGTCCAGCAAGGCGGCGACGAAACGGAGCCAGAAGCCACCGTAGGGCTTGGTGGTGGCCGGAGCGACCGGGTTCGTCGCTGCCAGGAGGGATTCAGGGGAGGCGGCGGCCTCAGCATGCTCCGGGCCGTGATAGCTCCCGGTAGCACCGCAGCGAGGGCATGGCAAGTTGACGTGGTGGTCGCCCTCGATGACGTTGGCGCATTCTTGGCAGACGAGATGCATGCCCGGGCCTGATGTGTAAGGAGACATAACCTTGCGGCCACGAGGGCGGTTCAGCTGTTGCCGGTTCGCAGCCGTTGCGTCCAGCGTGCCGACTCGGGCGCCACGGTCCCACGGGCCCCAGTCCTTCCATAGGGCAAGCAGGTTCGTCCGGCGCTCAGCCACCCCGTCCCTGATCCTCCTCGCGGCGCTGCGGGGCCGTTATCAACGTCGTCCGACTCGCCGGCGACGTGTCCGAACAGGCCCCTTCGCCCCTGGTGGGCGTCATCATGGGCAGCCGCAGCGACTGGGCGACGATGCAGCACGCCTGCGACATCCTGGACGAGCTCGGCATCCCTTACGAGAAGGAGATCGTGAGCGCCCACCGCACCCCGGACAAGCTCTACACCTACGCCAAGGGCGCCGCCTCGCGCGGCCTGCATGTCATCATCGCCGGCGCGGGCGGCGCGGCGCACCTGCCCGGCATGGCGGCCTCCAAGACCCACCTCCCCGTCCTCGGCGTGCCCGTCAAGAGCAGCACCCTCTCCGGCGTGGACAGCCTGTACTCCATCGTGCAGATGCCCCGCGGCATCCCCGTCGGCACGCTCTCCATCGGTGACGCGGGGGCGACCAACGCGGCCATCCTGGCGGCCCGCATCCTCGCCCTCCACGACCCGGCCATCGGCGACAAGTTGGAGGCCCGGCGGGCGGCGCAAGAGCAGGCGATCCTCGAGGACCGGCTCTGATGACGACCGTCACGCTGGGCATCCTGGGCGGTGGCCAACTGGGCCGCATGATCGCCGTGGAGGCCCGTAAGATGGGGCACAAGGTCGCGATCATGGACGCCAGCGCCGACTGCCCGGCGCGTGGCTGCGCGGACCATTTCGTCCATGGCGCACTTGATGACGCTGACGCCGTGGCCCGCATGAACGAACTGAGCGATGTGCTGACCCTGGAGACGGAACATGTCCCAGCGGAGCTGCTGGAGCGCATCGAGAAACCCCTGCGCCCTAACGCCAAGGTGTTCTGGCACATCCAGGACCGCCTGCGCCAACGGGAACTGCTGGCGTCGCTGGGCATCCCGCAACCGGTCTGGGCGCCCGTCGGCAACCCCGATGAGGCCCGCGCCGCGTTCGCCCAGACCGGGCCGGGCATCCTGAAGAGCCGTCGCGGCGGCTACGACGGCAAGGGACAGATCCGCCTGAAGGAAGGTGACGACCCCGCGGCCGCCTACGAGCAGATGGGCGCGCCGGCGGTCATGGAGCGCTTCGTGCCCTTCGATGACGAGGTGAGCATCCTGGTCGCCCGTGGCCTCGACGGCGCAACGGCGACGTACCCCATCGCCCACAATGAGCACCGCGGCGGCATCCTGCACATCACGACAGCCCCGACGCCGCTGCCGGCCCCGCTGTTGGCGGAGGCGGAGCGCATCGCGGCGACCATCGCGGAGGGCCTCGACCACATCGGCGTCCTCTGCGTGGAGCTCTTCGTCGTCGGCGACCAGCTGCTGGTCAACGAGGTGGCGCCCCGCGTCCACAACAGCGGCCACTACACCTACGGCGCCTGCATCACAAACCAGTTCGAACAGCACGCCCGCGCCGTCCTGGGCCTACCCCTGGGCGACACGACGCAGCTCGCCCCGGCCGCCATGCTCAACATCCTGGGCGACGCATGGAAGGACGGCGAACCGGACTGGAGCCCCGTCCTCGCCGCGCCGGGCACGACGTTGCACCTCTACGGCAAGTCGGAAGCCCGCCCCGGCCGCAAGATGGGACACGTCATTGTCGTGGACCAGGACCTGAGCGCGGCCCGCCGGCGCGCTGAGCAGCTGCACGCCGATCTTGTGTCTTCGGCCAAGCCATCATGATGGGGCCGGCCAGCCTGCCCAAAGCGTAGGTGGCCACGACGACAGAAACGAGGGAGGGTAGAGGAAGACCCGCTACGGGGCCCGATAAGCGGCGGGAAGCTTCGCTTCACGGGAGCTGGTCACGGACCTGGGCTTGGAAGTGGCCAAAGCTGTACGCCCGGGCCCCCCAAACGCAACTGACGGGGCCTGCGGCCTGGGTCCAAGGGTCTTGCTGGGCTTCCTCCGCGTCGAAGCCGTCATAGAATTGGGTATCTCCTCCTTCGTTGGGTTCCGCTTCCGACTGGAGGCCTTCTTCTCCATTGGTCTCAAGCCAGATCTCCAGGTTGCCGGAGTCATCAATGACCCAGTAGCAGTGAAATTCGCGATTCAGTGGTGTCGTCGTCTCGAAGCTTGCGATCTCAGCAGCGGCAGGCGTGGTCACCAACAGGGCGACCATCAGGAGGGTACGCATGCCTGGTGAAGGCCGGAAGCCCTCCATAAGAGGCGTAGAACCAATGGGTTTCGCCCCTTGTAGCCCGTGGCCGTGGCATGTGGGCTCCCTCCGTCGGGCCGTCCCGTTAAGAACCGCATCCGCGTCGCGGCGCCCGTGAAGCCGTCCTGGGCCGTGCTCCGAATCGAGGGCACCAACTCGGAAGACGAATCCGCTGCCTGCCTTCGCCACGTGGGCGCCGAGGCGGAGATCATCCACTTGAAGCAGCTCACCGGCGATGATGTGTCGGCCGACGAGCGCCGCCGCCTCTCTGACTACGATGGCCTCTGGGTGGCCGGCGGGTTCTCGGCCGGCGACAGCATCCGCGCCGGTGCCATCGCCGCCCGCATGAAGAGCCGCCTCGGCGCCGACCTGCTGGAGTTCGTCAAGGACGAGAAGCCGGTGCTGGGCATCTGCAACGGCTTCCAGATCCTCGTGGAACTCGGCCTGCTGCCGGACATGGACGGCGTCGGCATGACGGAAGCCCCCACGGCGGCCCTCCACCTCAACGACAGCGGCCACTACGAATGCCGCCCCAGCCTCCTCAAGCACGTCAACAAGGGCACCTGCCGGTACACCCGCACCATCCCCGAAGGCGACGTGCGCACCATCACGAGCAGCCACGCCGAGGGCAAGTTCCTCATGGCCGACGAGGCGGCTTATCAGCGCCTCCTTGACCAGGACCAGGTGGTCTTCACGTACACGGATCCGGACGGCAGCGATGCCCCAGCCTACCCGTGGACGCCCAACGGCGCCGCCCACGCCATCGCCGGCGTCTGCAACCCCGCGGGCAACGTGTTCGGCATGATGCCTCACCCGGAACGCGTGTTCTTCCGCCGCAACCACCACGACTGGACCCGCACCGGCCTCGACGTGGGCCTCGGCCATGATGTGGGTGACGGTCGGGCCATCCTGGAATCGATCGTGGCGACCCAGGTCGCCTAGGTCAGCCTGCAGCCTGGCGATCAGTCGTCATCGTCGTCCACGATGATGGGCCCCTCGGTGTAGCCCCCAGCCGCCGTGGAGACGCCGATGCATTCGCCGTCGTCGTTGACGTTGTGGATGTCCGCGTTCACGAGGTCCATGTTCAGGCGGCGACCCCGGTAACGGAGATCGAGGACCGAGGCGCCATCATCACCCTCGCAGGGGTCCTCGCAGTCGGGCGCCGTCGAGCGTTCACAAGGTTCTGTCTCCCCCGCAGTCGCGCCGACGCTAAAGCCGGCCTCGACATCGTTCTCGCCGTCGCCGTCCGCGTCCACCCCCGCGGGTGGCGTGCCGACGACGAAGGTGAGATGGGATCGGCCATCGTCGCAGGACTCGATCTCGATGGTGCCATCCGACCACAACGTGACCGACTGGCAGAAGACGTCCACGATGGAGCCCCTGATCTTGCCGGAATCAGACTGGGCATCGACCACGGGCGCAGCGAGGAGCAAGGCCACCAGCAGGCATCGAATGAACATGCAGACCGAGACGTCACAGGCCACAAGTGTGTTTCCCCAGGCCATACCCTCTGCTCAATAATAACCCGGCCGCGCCCCGGCCCGAGACGGTGCAGCCATGAACGGCCCTCTACTGGCAGGCTCGTGACATCCCGACGCCGTCTGGCCGCTTGGCCGCTCCTGCTGTCCATAGTGCTGCTCGCGCCCCTGCTGGCCGGCTGCACGGATGCGGGGGAGCCCGACCGTGCCAGCCAAGGCGTCCGCATCAACATCGTCGCCGACGGCCCCTATGAAGTCGGCCTGCCGCTGCTGTTGCACGAAGGAGGCCCCAGCCTTCAGGAGTGGACGGACCTCATGCACGTCAGCCGCGGCGAAGCCACCCCGACCACCCGAGACGGCTTCCTGTGGATCACCGGCAACGGCACGGCCAACCTGGAAGCCCACCACGCCCGCGTCAAGGACTCCTGCTGCGCCACGGGCTACCTGGAAGCGGCATGGAGCCGCACCCAGACCAGCGACGACGAGGTGGCCGTCCTCGTGACCCTGGGGCCCGTCGACTCCCTGAGCCTCCATTACGCCGCGGAGAACCGGACGTGCTGGCGGGAGGCCAACTACGTCAACCGCTTCGGTCGCCTCGAGGAAGGGCCGGGGCTCCTGGATGGATTGGACGCCCAGGGCTGCTTTGAGTAGACTCGAACAGGCCTTGGCCCACTCGATTTCGGCGTCCCCTGGCAAGCGACCATCCCCGTCAGGTCTCTGCCCCCTGCATGGACGCACCCGCATCCCGGTTCGTCGTACCTGTGAGCCGTGCCGCCTGGCTCAGCGGCGACCTCGGCCACGCCATGGAACGCCAACTCGTGCATGCCCTGGACGCCTTGCCCGGCAGCCACGTACAGCGGCTGCCGCGCGCCTTCCTCGTGCAGGCTGAGGAAGAGGCCGGGCCCCTCTTGGAAGCCCTGAAGCACGCGCTGGAGGAGCTCGAACGCGCCATCGCGGGCCGCTACCCCGTCTTCTACCACGAGATGGGGCCAGTCTGGACCGGCACCATCCAGGCGGTCTTCACCGAGGACGCAAAAAGGGAGGTGGCCGCTACCAGCCTGTGACCGAACCGCGCCAGCTGCACGTCTACTTCGACTACGGCAGTCCCTACAGCTACCTCGCCTGGCACCGCATCACCCAGGCGTACCCGGAGCGTTACCAAGACGTCGAGGTGCTCTGGAAGCCGGTGAGCGCCGCCCACCTGTTCCGGCAGGACGGCTCCCAACCCAACGCCTTGGCGCCCAACCTGTGGTCCTACACCAAGGAGGACGTCCTTCGGTGGGCCAAGGCGTACGGCCTTGACCTGGTGATCCCGGCCTCGAGCCCCACGCGGTCCATCGAGGCGAGCCGCCTCCATTTCCTGGCCGACCAGGGCGGCCCTGCCCTGGAGCAGGCCTGGATGGAGGCGGTGTGGAAGGCCCATTGGCATGACGACCAGGACCTGGGCAACGCGGAGCTTATGGCACGCCTGGCCGAAAGCGTCGGCATCGAGGACGCCCCGACGCGCTGCAACCATGAATCGGTGAAGCGGCTCCTGGTGGCCAACACCGTCGAAGCGTACGAGGCCGGCGCTCCAGGCGTCCCGTTCTTCGTCCTCGATGGCGAAGGGTACTGGGGCAACGACCGGATGAAGTGGGTCGAAGAAGCGGCCGCCGGGAACGCGCCGTCTGCCTTCTGACGGTCGCTTTAGGTTGAAATAGGCCACCTGGCTCGCGGCAGCCATGGCAAGCCCTCTGGTAGACTTCGAGCCTGTTCTCCGCTACCTCCACATCCTGGCTGGTATCACCTGGATCGGTCTTCTGTACTTCTTCAACCTGGTCAACCTGCCCCTGCTCAAGTTCGACCTGAAGAAGCCCTTCACCGTCGACATGACGGAGAAGGCGACCGCCAACATCACCCTGAAGACGCTCTTCTGGTTCCGCTGGGGCGCCATGCTGACGTTCATCCTGGGTCTGCTTCTCTTCGAAGCGGTCCGGGAAGGCTACGCCAGCTGGTCCGAGCCCCAGGGCCTCATGATCATCATGGGCATGGCGTTCGGTACGATCATGTGGGGCAACGTCTGGTTCGTCATCTGGCCGGCCCAGCAGAAGATCCTCACCAACAACAAGAAGATCGCCGAATCCGGTGACGAGGGCGGCAAGCTGGCCGCCGAGAACGCCCCCAACCTGAAGAAGGCCGTCCTGGCCAGCCGCACCAACACCTGGCTCAGCATCCCCATGCTCTTCGGCATGGTCATGGGTGCCCACGGCGGCCGCTACGGCACCGAGTGGGCCGACTGGCTCCAGCCCCTGGCCGTCCTCGCGGCGCTCCTGGTGGGCATGATCGCCTACTCCAAGAAGAACTGAGTCGAACCGCGGCCCCGTCCTTCCGGCGCTTCGCGCCTCCTTCCCCTTCCTTCTTTCCTACGTTGCTCTCTTTTCTGTCAGGACGATACGGCCGTCGGCTGCGGGTCCCTGGGTTCCATGATGCGCCAGCCGCGCTCCTGGGCCATCTTCAGGAGGCGGCCACGGGGGTTGACGCAGACCGCGTGACCCACGGCTTCCAGCATGTGGTAGTCACTGTAATGGTCACTGTACGCCCAGCAGTCGGCCAGGTCGATGCCGTGGGCCTTGGCGTAGGTGCGCAGGATGTTCGCCTTGTCGGCGCCGTACAGGGGGCCATCCACCCGGCCGGTGAGCTTGCCGTCCTGTTCTTCGAGGTGGCAGCCGATGAGCTCGATGCCGGGAGGGAACGCCTCCAGGCAACGCTCCACGAGCTTCTGTTGGCCCGTGGTGATGATGATGCAGGTGCGGCCGGCCGCCTGATGGTCGCGGATCTCTTCCACCATCTCCGGGTAGACCAGGCCCTCCAGACGGTCGTCCAAAAAGGGGTCCATGGAAGCGAGGTACTCTTCGACGGGTAGCCCCTTGAGCCCCTTGTAGGCGCCGCGGACGATCTGGCTGCGGCGCAGCGCGCGGGCCTTGTAGAGGCCGCTCGCGAGGCCCATCCAGGAAAGGAAGGCCGTGTAACGGGCGATGTAGCCGGCCTTGCGGGCCCGGCGGCGCGCCCGGCCTTCGCCTTCGCCGCCATGGCCATCGCCGAGGCGGGCCATCTCCTGCCGGAACAGGTACCAGCCGTACAGGGGCCCGATGTCGTCGGCGATGAGGGTCTTGTCGAAGTCGAAGAACGCCAGGCCGGTCGGGGCGGCCTCGGTGTCCTTGCGCGTTGCCATCAGGCCCCCAGGTGCTCGTCGAACCAGGCCGCCGTGGCGGCGACGACGTGCTCGCCGTCCAGGTCGCCCCAACAGGAGTGGCCGCCGCGGTGGGTGGTGAGCCGCTTGGGGCCCGCCAGGGCGTCGTACACGGCAAGACTGTGGGCCTTGCGGACGACCTTGTCCTGGTCGCTGGCCACCACCATCACGGGCTGGGTCACCTCCTTGGCCCAGGCGCTCGCCTGCATGTCGCGGGCGGGCTGGTAGTTGCCAAGGTCCATGGTCCCCGACAGGAAGCCGACCGCCTTGCCCCACGCCTTGGCTTCGCGGCTGACGAACAGGTTGTCGTAGCCGAGCTTGTAGGGGATCGTCTTGGCGTCCTGGCCACGGCGCTCCATCCAGGCGCCCCACTTGGCCAGCACCGTGTAGCCGGCCTTCTCGATGGGGTTCAGTTCATCCCAGAGGCGGTCGACCGGGTGGGCGGCGACGCCGGCGGCGAAGTGGTCCAGGCGACCCATGGTGGCCACGGCGAAGGCGCCGCCCAGGCTGTGCCCGACCACGCCAAGACGCAGGTCGTCGCCGAAGAGCCCCTTCAGGAGGCCGGCGGCGGCGTCCAGGTCGGCCACGGCGCGCTCCACGTCACTGTAGCCCCGGCGGCCTTCGCTGCCACCGTAGCCGCGCGCGTCGTAGGCGAGCACATGGTAGCCGGCCTGGGCCAGCTCTGCGGGGGCATCGCCGAACTCCTTGAGACAGGAGTTGAAGCCGTGCAGCATGACGAGGGCGCCCTTCGCCTTGCGCTTGCGGGCCCTGTGCAGTTCACCGACGAGCGTCTCGCCGTCCACGACGAAGGAGACCGGTTCCACGCAAGGGCCAGGGCGGCCGGCCCTCATAGCCCTGGCCTTCGGTGTCCCCCGGTGTCCCCGCGGTCGCCTGCGCCGTCGTGCCCTTTTTCCCGGCCGCCCGGCTCGCCGCGCCGTGCACCCCTGGGCGGCCTTCCGCGCCGATGTCGAACAGCTCTTCGCGCAGGCCTTGGCGAGCGTCGGCCACGAGGGCCCGCTCCTCGGCCTGGCACCCAGCCCGGACCCGAAGATGGGCGACCTGGGCATGCCCTGTTTCGCCCTGGCCAAGAGCCTCAAGGCGGCACCCCCCGCCATCGCCACGCGCCTCGCCGAAGCGATCGAGATCCCCTCCGGTTCCTGGGTGAAGGAGGTCCGCGCCGTGGGCCCGTTCCTCAACGCCTTCATCGACCGCGGACGCCTCGCCGCCGAGGTCCTTGGCGACATGGAAGGGCTCCTTGCGCCCGGCGCCGACGGCCGCCAGAAGATCCTCTTGGAACACACGAGCGCCAACCCCAACGGGCCGCTGCACGTGGGCCGCGCCCGCAACCCGATCCTTGGCGACACGTTCGCTCGCCTGCTGCGCGCCGCGGGCCACGACGTGGAGACCCAGTACTACATGGACAACCTGGGCCGCCAAGTGGCCCTCCTCTACTGGGGCCATGCGCACCGGGAGGAGCTGGAGCTGGGGCCGCTGGGGCGCGACAAGCCCGACCATGACCTGGTGCGCTGTTACCAGGCCGCCAACGAACGCATGGAACAGGACCCCGCCGTCAAGGAGGAGATCCGCCTGCTCGTGGCGGAGTTGGAGCAGGCGCCGCCGGAACTGGTGGCCAAGGTCCGGCCGGTCTACGAAGCCTGCTTCGGCGGCATGCGGGCCAGCCTCACCCGCCTCGGCGTCACCTATGACACCATCAAGGACGAGAGCGACCTCGTGACGGAGGGCGAGGTGGAGCGCGTCATCGGCGAACTCCAGGACAGCCCCCGCGCCGGCCGCGAGGACGACGGCGCAAACTACCTCGACCTCTCCAAGGAGCTGGCCGGCAACAAGTCGACCAAGTTCTTCTTCACCCGCAAGGACCAGACGAGCGTCTACGCCACCCGCGACGTCGCCTACCACCAATGGAAGGCCGAACGGGTCGGCGCCGACGGGCGCCTGCTCAACGTGCTGGGCGAAGACCACCGCCTCCAGAGCCTCCAGGTCGGCATCGCCCTGGAAGAGCTCGGCCACCGCCGCCCCGACGTGGTGTTCTACTCGTTCGTGACCCTCCCGGACGGCAAGATGAGCACCCGCGTGGGCCGCGTCGTCTTCCTGGACGACCTTCTGGACGAAGCGGTCGCCCGCGCCGCCGCCGAGGTCAAGGCCCGCCGCGGCGACGAACTCTCCGACGAGGAGCAGGCTGCCATCGCGGAAGCGGTGGGCATGGGTGCCATCCGGTTCTCGATCATCAAGATCCAGCCGGAGAAACCCATCGAGTTCCGCTGGGAGGACGCCCTCGCCTTCGATGGCGAATCGGGCCCCTACCTCCAGTACGCCACCGCCCGCGCCGCCAGCCTGCTGCGCAAGGCGGCCGACGAAGGCATCCCCGCGACGGCGGACGCCCCGGCCGGACCCGGTGAAGAGAAGCTGCTGGCCAAGGTGGCCGAATACCCCGCCGCGCTGGCGGCCGCCGCCGACGACCTGGCGCCCCATCGCTTCGCCGCCTACACGCTGGAGCTGGCGCAGGCGTTCAACGACTACTACCGGGACCACCCGGTCGTGGCCTGCGAGGACGCCGCCCTACGCGCTACCCGCGTCGCCACGGTCGCCGCCGCCCACCGGACCCTTTCCGCCAGCCTCGACAACCTGGGCGTCCCTGTCCTCCAAGAGATGTAGGACCGCTTCCTCCAACGCCTCGATGCGCCGACGGGACCGCCGACGCTCATCGGCCGCCGACAGGAGATGAAGGAGCAGCACGGTCCCCACGAGCGCGACGGGCACGGCCAGGTCCACCCCGTAGATCTCCAACACCTGGAGGAACCCGCCCAGCAGGAACGCCGTGAGTCCCACCACCAAGGCCCAGGCGATCCAGCCCATGGGCCCGCGCGGCCCCGGTTCACGGCGCTCCGACCAGCCCGGCGCGGCCTCCAGGCCCGCCGCGCGTCGCCGCAGGTCCTCCAGTTTGAACGCCTCGTCTTCCAGGGACACGCTGGTCCACTAGCTCCACAACCGTCAAGTAGCCGCCGACCTCGAAAACCGTCCATGAAGCAGTTCCTGGTGCTTGCCGCTCTCCTGTCGGCAGCGCTTGCTGGTTGCCTCGGCGACGATGGCGACGACGACCCCGTCCGCGAGACCGTCGACAAGTACGGTGAAGCGATCCGCTACGTCCTCCCCGAAGACCCCATGCCGGAAGGCGCCGGCCACGACCACACCGCCGTCGACCAGCACCAGTTCCTGTGGAACTACGAGTTCAGCGCCCGTGATCCCCTGGGCCAGAACGCCGCCAACATCGCCGGCGTCCACGCCCTCGACCTCCAGGCCGGCTACCTGTTCGGCGCAGTCTACGGCAGCCACGCCGTCGCCGTCGACGGTGGCCTTGCCATCTGGGACCTCGCCGACCCGGCCCAGCCCAGCCTCGCCGGCCAACTCCGCCTGCCCGGCGCCATCGGCGGCGACCGCTCCATGGAAGCGACCCAGGACGGCAACTACGCCGTCATCGTCACCGAGACCGTGACCTGTTTCGGCCAGGTGAGCCCCACCTCCGCCGTGTTCAACGCCTACCTCATCGACACGAGCGACAAGAGCCTCCCGATCATCGCCGACGTCATCACCGGCGCCGGCCCCGCCATCGGCAGCCCCACCCGCGTCAACCCCTCCATCGGTGAACACTCCGTGGCCGTCCACAACATCGGCGGCATCGACTACGCGTTCATCTTCGGCAAGATCTTCGAGATCAGCGGCGGCGAGAACAGCGGCGTCTTCGTCGACACCGGCGCCGTCATCAACGTCGGCCACGACCTCTACCTCCGCGACACCCCCTGGGGCGACGTCTGGGCCCTGTCTGCCAACGGTGGCGGCGGCCTGCAGATCTACAACGTCACCGACCCCATGAACCCGGTCGAGATTGGCAACTGGGACGTCCCCGACCGCGACAGCCTCACGGAGAGCTACTACCTCCACACGGCCGACGTGGCGTTCTTCGACGAACAGATCATCATCATGATCAGCAGCGAAGACTGGCTCGACTGGGTCAGCCCCTTCTGGATCCTCGACGCCACCGAGCTCGAAGGCGCCACCAGCGCCGTCGTCATGGAGGACATCGGCATGTGGGGCAACCCCGGCAACCACACCGCCATCGGAACCAGCTTCAGCCTGCACAACCCCCGCTTCACCCACGACGGCATCCTGACGCTCAGCAGCTACCACGGTGGCCTCTGGCAGCTCGACTTCCGCCACCCCGAGTTCCGCGCCGAGCCGGCCGAGATCGCCTACGCCGTCTACGCCGAGGGCACTCCGACCCAGATCGAGGACCCGGTCTTCGACGCCGTCGAGACGACCCTGTGCGGCCTCGGCCTCACCATGGACGCCCCGACGTACATGGACGTGGAGGTCCACCCCAGCGGCATCCTGTACGCCGCCGACGTCTTCCTGGGCCTGTTCACCTTCACGCCCAGCGCGGACCACCCGGTCTTCGGCGAAGGCTTCGTGGCCCCCGAAGACGCCTACGCCGTCAACTGAACCGGCGTCCGGTCCTTTTCCTCTCCTTCCTTCTGTTCTTGCTCCCCGTTTTCGCTTCAGAAGTCAAAGAGTGACTGCTGTTGCCGCTTGCCGCGTGCGGCGCCGAACCGTTCGAGGGCGCTCTTGACGCGGGTCTCGCTGAAGCCGCGTTCTTCGACCATGAAGGTGGTGATGGCGTCGGCGTCGGGGGCCTTCATGGCGAGTTCTGGGACCTCCTGGGAGGAAGGCTTCTGGAAGAGCGCGTGGATGGCGTCGCGGTCCATGAGGGCCTCGTGTTGTTCCAGGAGGCTGCGTTCCCAGGCCTTGTCGGCGGCGTCGGGGCGGGCGGCGAGTCGGTCGAGGACGCTTTCGAGGCTGCCTTCGGAGCGGATGATGCCCAGGGCTTTCTTGGGGCCGATGCCTTTCACGCCGGGGTTGAAGTCGGTGCCGACGAGGATCGCGGCGTCGATGAGCTGGTCGCGACTGATGCCCAGTTCTTGGAGCGTGTCGTCGAGGGTGACCTCTTCGGGGGCGACGTCGACCCAGACCTGTTTGCCGGGGAGCTTGCGGCGGCCGGTGACGGTGAGGTTGCGGGCGATGCGGGGAGCGCCGAAGAGGACGGCGTCGAAGTCCTGGCTGGCGACCGCGTGGACGCTGCCGGCGGCGGCCATGGCGGCGGCCTGGGCTTCTCCTTCGCCGGGGGCCTGGATGACGGGCATGCCGAGGGCGGTGAGGAGCCGCTTGGCGTCCTCCACCATGGGGATCGTGAGGCGGCTGGTCTGTTGGGCCTTGGTGCGCGCTGTCTCCAGGTCGCCTGCTTCGAGGGCTTTGTCGTAGGCCTCCTGGGCAGCGGCTTTGCGGGCGCTGCGGCCGGCGAGCGTCTCGGCCTTGAGCGGGTGGGGTTCGCCGTCGAAGACCCAGACCGGCTTGATGCCGGCTTCCACGAGGCTGGCGGTGCGGTACAGGGTGCCTGCAAGGTGGCTGGTGACGCGCCCCTGTTCGTCCTTCAGGGGGGTGCCGTCCGGTTGCCGGATGCTGGAGAGGAACTGGTACAGGATGTTCCAGGCGTCGAAGGCGACCCATCTGCCGGCGTAGTGGCCAAGCTCCACGGGTCGTTTGGCGACGACGGCGGCCAGGTCGATGCCCACGCGGCGGCGACGGCGGCCTTGGGTTAAGAAACTACTAAGCGGCCCCTCCTGTCGTGGACGGCGTGGCGGATTTCGGCCTGTTCACCCTGCTTCCACCCGTGCTTGCGATCACCTTCGCCATGTTCACCAAGCGGGTGTACGAGAGCCTCACCTTGGGCATCCTCGTGGCCGGCGTCATGGTGGCCGGCGACCGCGCCTTCTCCGGCGGCGACACGAACGCCATCGCAGGCGGCGCTGCTGCCCTGGGCGGCGGTTTCATGCAGTCCGTTCAGTGGATGGTCCTCGGTGTTGCGGACACCGGGCACGCAGGTGTGATCGCGTTCACCCTCTTCCTGGGCGGCCTGGTGGCGGTCATGCAGCGCAGTGGCGCCATCAAGGGGTTCGGCGAGGCGGCGCTACGTTTCGCCTCCACCCGTCGCCGCGGCCAAGGGCTCGCCTGGTTCGTGGGCGCCGCGTTCCTGGCCATCGACGACTACTTCCACGTCATCGCCGCTGGTACGATCTTCCGTCCCGTCACGGACAAGCTGAAGGTGAGCCGCGAGAAGCTCGCCTACGTCATCGACTCCACGGCGGCGCCCATGGTGATCCTGGTCCCCATCAGCACCTGGGTCGGGTTCATCCTGAGCGTCGTCGCCCCGGTCCTGGTGGCCTTCGGCGACGAGCGCACGGCGTTCGCTGTGTTCATCGAAGGGCTGCCGTACAACTTCTACGCCATCCTGACCGTCGCCTTCGTCGGCTTCGTGACCCTGTTGGGCCTCGACTTCGGCCCCATGGCCAAGGCCGAGCGCCGCGCCATGCAGGAAGGCAAGCTGCTGCGTGACGGCGCCCAGCCGCTCATGAGCCGCGAACTGGCGGAGATGGAGCCGGAGGAGGGCGCCCCGCCGCGCGCGTTCAACCTGGTGCTGCCGGTGCTGTTCCTCTTTGTCGCCGCCATCAGCATGCTCTACGCCACCGGATACGCGGCCGGCGTGGACGGCCAGGACGACTTCGTGGGCGCCTTGCAGAACGCCAGCGCCGAGCTGAGTCTCGCCATCGCCAGCTTCCTCGCCCTCGGCTTCGCCTGGGTGCTCTACCGCTCCCAGGGGCTCCTCAAGGGCGACGGCTTCCTCGATACGGTGCTCGACGGGTTCAAGGCGATGGTCCCGGCCCTAGCCATCTTGGGCTTGGCCTGGGGCATCGGCAACGCCGTCGGGCCCCAGGGCGGCGACGGTGGCGGCATCGGCCTGGGCGACTACCTGGCCGACACGATCGGCGACTCCATCGACGCTGCCTACCTGCCGCTCCTGGCGTTCCTTTTCGGGGCCGTCATCGCGTTCGCGACCGGCACCAGTTTCGGCACGTTCACGATCATGATCCCCGTGACCCTCGGCCTGGCCGCGGCGAGCGGCGACGCCTCCATGTGGTTCGGCCCGGTCCTGGCGGCGACCCTGGGCGGGGCCGTCTTCGGCGACCATTGCAGCCCCATCAGTGACACGACTGTCATGAGCAGCATGGCGGGCCATTGTGACCACATCGACCACGTCAAGACGCAGCTGCCGTACGCCCTCACCATGGCCGCCGCCGCGTGTCTCGGCTACCTGGGCCTCGCCTGGTCGGAGAGCCTCTCCGTTGCCTGGCTGTTCAACGGCGCCGCGTTCGCCGTGGCGGTCCTCGTGGGGCTCTTGGCGTCCCGCAACATCAGGAGGATCAACGCATGAACCACGCCGCGCTGGCCCTCCTCGCCTCGGCGGGCCTGCTTCTGGCCGGCTGCACCACCGGACCGTCCCCTGACTTCGACGGCCAGGCCGCCTACGACTTCGTGGAGGGGCTGGTCACGGACCCGGACGGCGGCCCCCGCTACCGCGTCCCCGGCACACCAGGCCACGCGGAGGCGGCCGACTGGCTATGGGACCAGATGGCGCACCCTGGCTGGGAACGCTCGTGGCGCAACGTCACGGGCGAAGAATACGAAGCGCTGGACAAAGGCGCCGTGGCCGTGTACGCCGAGGAGGGACGCTGTCCTGGGGAGGACCGCGAACAGGTGGGCAACCTGACGTTCCACAACCTGGTGGCGGTGAAGCGCGCCTCCCCGCCCAGCGACCGTCTCTTCCTCATGGGCGCCCACTGGGAATCCAAGGAAGAAGCGAACCATGACCGCGACCGCAACAAGGCGAAGCAACCCGTGCTGGGCGCCAACGACGGCGCCAGCGGCGTGGGTGTCCTTCTCCAGTTGATGCGGGAGTTGGATGACGTGGACCTCACCTTCGACGTGGGCGTCATCTTCTTCGACGGCGAGGACGGCTTCGAGGACTGCCACCCTCTGGCCGGCAGCATCGCCTACGCGGCGCAGCTGGAGCCCGGCGAAGTGGACCGGTTCCTTCTGCTCGACATGGTGGGCGACCCGGACGCCCGCTACATCAAGGAGCAGCGGGGCGTCCTGAGCGACCCTGAGCTCGTGGACCTCATCTGGAAGCATGGCCACCGCCTGGGCGGCGCCAAGAACTTCATCGACAAGACCAGCAGCGTCGCCGATGACCACGTGCCGTTCTTCGAGCGGGGCATCCCCGCCGTCGACGTGATCGATTATGGTCGCGGCGAACGCCAGCAGGGCTTCCCACCGTACTGGCACACCAGCCAGGACACCATGGTGAACCTGTCCCCGGCCATGCTGGGGCTCGTGGGGGCCACGGTGATGGCGACGATCCAGGACCCGGCTTTCGAGGCGAGCCTGGTGGCGGGAACCGCTTAGGAAAGGCGGGCCAGGACGCTCTTGAAGTGGTCCACGAGCGCCTGGGCGCGCTCCGCCGTGCGGGCTTCGGCCTGGACGCGGTAGATCGGCTCCGTGCCACTGGGGCGCACGAGGACCCAGCCGTCGTCCGTGTAGCACTTCACCCCGTCGCGCCCGTCGACGTCCTGCACGCCCTCCTCCGACGGCGCGGCTTCCTGGAGCTTGGCCAGGAGCGCCTGCTTCTGCTCTTCGGCCACGGGGACCTTGTCCTTCACCAAGCTGTAGGAGGGGATGTCGGAGACCAGGTCACTGAAGCGGCGTCCCGTGGTGGCGATGAGTTCCAGCATGAACGCCATGGCCATGAGGCCGTCGCGGCAGACCTGGTGGCGGGTGAACATGAGGCCGCCGTTGTCCTCGCCGCCGAAGACGGAGCCCAGGCGGAGCATCTCGCGGGCGACCACGGGGCTGCCGACGACGGTCCATTCCAGTTTGCCGCCGGCCGCTTCGACGGCGTCGGCGACGCAGGAGCCGCTGCTGACCGCCGTGCAGACCACGGAGCCCTTGGGGTGGCGCTTCAGTTCATGCAGGCAGCCGAGGGCGAGCGTGGTGTCGCCCCAGATGTAGTCGCCGTTCTCGGTGATGAAGACGGCGCGGTCCGCGTCGCCGTCCTGCAGGATACCCAGGTCGGCGCCGTGCTCCTTGACAGCGGCGATGCAGGCGGCGCTGTTGGCGGGCGTGGGCTCGCTGGGGCGGTCGGAGAAGGCACCGTCCAGTTCGCAGCTCAGGGGCACCACCTGCACGCCGAGGGCCTCCATCAACCGCGGCGCGGTGACACAGCCGGCGCCGCCCCCGGGGTCGAGGACCACCTTGAGGCCGGCGGCCTGGATGGCCGGCACGTCCACCTGGGAGAGGACGGCGTCGATGTAGTATTGGGCAGCCTCCGCGTCGGTGCCGCCTTCGCCCACGTCGGCCCAGCCGGCCGTGCGGAACGCCTGGCTGTCGTAGAGCGCCTCCACTTCTGCCTCTTCGTCCTGGCTGGTCTCCGTGCCGTCAGGGGCGATGAGCTTGATGCCGTTCCATTCCGGCGGATTGTGGCTGGCGGTGATGATGGCGCCCGCCGCGAAGCCTTTGTCGCGGACGTAGAGCTGGATGCCGGGGCTGGCCAGCACGCCGAGGTCCACGGTGTGGACGCCGGTGGACTGCACGCCCGCGCAGAACGCCCCCTTGAGCATGTCGCGGCTGGCACGGGCATCGGTGCCGATGGCGAGCTTGTCACCGGGCTGCAGCCAGGACCCGACGGCCTTGCCGAGGCGGAGGGCGAGTTCGGGCGTCATGCTGCTGCCGACGAGGCCGCGCACGCCGTTGGTGCCGAAGAGGCTCATGGGCGCGCGACCGGTGTGCCCCTGATGATGGTAACGAAAGGACTCTAAAGCGCGAAGGGCACGGTCGAGGCGTGGCGGTCCCCAGCCGGGTCTATGTGGGCGTCGTGGTGTTCGGTCTGATCACCGCGCTGGTCACGGTGCCTTACACGAGCCTGGTCCTTGCGGGCTACCGCCAGCCGCCGGAGCCGACGCAGCCCTACCAGGTGCTGTTCCCCGTGGAGGGCGAGCCGTTGGCCGCCGGGGAGGTGCTGTTCCTTCTGTTGGCGTGCGCCTTCAGCGTGGCCTTGACGGTGTTGTCGTGGCGGGCGCTCCTGCGCGGGGCCCGGGAGGACGCCGCGAAGCGCAAGCGTGCCCGGGAGTTGGAACGGGACGTCAAGCTGTACGCGTTGCAGAACCGTCATGCCCGGCGACCGCCAGGCAACAACTGACCGGGCCTTAGTTGGGGCCCTGCGGGCCGCGACCCTGTCCGTCCTGTTCCAGGAGGACGCTGTGGTAGGCGCGGCGGCGGCTCCAGGCCTGGTCGTCCAGGCGACCGTAGAGGCGCACGGAGGGCTCCGGGCGCGTGGCCGGCGCGTGCTCGGGGGCGAGGGCGTCGTTGACCTGCCAGAAGTAGGCGCGGCGGGCCTGGCCGTTGAGTTCGTACTCCGTGCGGCGGAGGCCGAGGACCCCTTCGTCCTGGAGCTGGTAGAAGACAGAGCGGAGCTGCGTGTCGAGGAACTCGTCGTTCAGTTCCGGTTCACCACGGAACGCCTCTTCGACGACACTTGCGACGGCCTGGGCATCCTCCTTGAGCATCCGGAGCTTGTCTCGTAGGAGCTTGGCCAGTCGGGGCATCCAGGGTTCCACCGGAAACGGTGGCCATAACCGTTCTGGTTCGAAGACTGAACAATGGGGGCTCAGGCGCCCTGGCCGGCCTGTGCTGCGAGCTCGCGTGCACGCCCCGCACTGACGTTGCCTTCGGCCACCATCCGCTCCGCCACCTTCGCCGCCGCATCGCCAGCGAGTCCGGCCGCCAGGGCCAGGTTGCGGGCATGGAGGGACATGTGGCCCCGTTGGATACCTTCGCCGGCGAGCGCCTTGAGGGCGGCCACGTTCTGCGCCAGGCCGACGGACGCTACGATGGCGGCCAACCGGGTGCTGTCCGGGTCGCCCAGGAGTCGCATGGCGGCGCGGGCGGTGGGGTGCAGCCGCGTGACGCCACCCACGGTGCCCAAGGAGAGGGGCAGACTCAGTTCGGCTTCCAGGTCGCCCTCGTCGTTCACGCGGTAGCGCGTGAGGGCCCGGTAGGCGCCGTCGCGGGCGGCGTAGGCGTGGGCGCCCGCTTCGATGGCGCGCCAGTCGTTGCCGGTGGCCACCACGACCGGGTCGATGCCGTTCAGGATGCCCTTGTTGTGCGTCGCCGCCCGATAGGGGTCCAGGAGGGCGAAGTCGTTGGCCTCGACGATGGCGGCGACGGCGTCGGGGCCTCCGAGCGCCGCCGCGGGAATGGTGCAACGGGCCGTGGCGAGCCGCTGGTCAGCCAGGTTGCTCAGGATGCGCAGACCGAGCCGCGCGCCGAGGGCCTCGGCAGCAAGGGGGCCGAGCCGTTCGCAGAGACTGTTGACCAGGTTGGCCCCCATGGCGTCCCGGCAGTCCACGTGCAGGTGCAGGACGAGGCGGTCATCCCCGATAGGGCGGGCCTGGATGGCGCGGACGCCGCCCCCACGCGTGACCATGGACGGAATGGACGAATTGAGCTGCTCCACCCACCCCCTCGCGGCCGCTGCGGCTGCGGCCTGCGCCGCGTTCTGGTCGGCCACGTCGCGGAGTTCCACTTGGCCGATCGTGATGGGCGGCGCGATCTCGGTCCGGAAGCCCCCGTTGGCGGCGGCGAGCTTGGCGCCGTGGCTGGCCGCTGCGACCACGCTGGACTCCTCCACCACCATCGGCACGGCGACGGATTCGCCATCGACGACAAAATGGCCCGCGATGCCGAGCGGAAGTACGTACGTGGCGACGACGTTCTCGATGAGGGGCTCCAGCTGCGCCACCGTGGCCGTCTGCACCAGGGCCGCGAGCTCCTCGTCCAAGAGGCCGGCAAGGTCCTTCAGGCGGTCGCGGCGGCCGGCCAGGTCCAAGCGGTGGAAGCCGCTCCAGGTGCTCACGCGGGGCCCAGGCGCCGCCGCCTAAATAGCGCCACAGGCTCGCGCGGGCCACCATGCCGGTCGTCACGTTCCAGAGGCCAGACCTCTGTCGGCTCATCGGCCAAGAGCACTCCAGCGACGAGCTCGGGGAACGCATGCCGATGATGGGCGGCGACCTCGACAAGATCGACGGCGACGCCATCACGATCGAATGGTTCCCTGACCGCCCCGACCTTCTCACGCTCGAAGGGACCGGCCGCGCACTGCGGGCGTTCCTGGGCAACGAACCCGGCATGCCGACCTACGACGTGGCCAAAGCGACGACGGAACTCCGCGTCGATCCCTCCGTCGCCAAGGTGCGCCCCTACGCTGCCCTCTGCTTCGTCCGCGACGTCCCCATGGACGACGACTACGTGCAGACGATCATTGATGCCCAGGAGAAACTGACCCTGGCGCCGGGGCGCAAGCGCCGCAAGATCGCCATCGGCATCCACGACGCGGCCCCCGGCGGCGAGCGCCTCGAAGGCCCCTTCACCTACACCTGCGTGGGCCCCGACGACAAGCCGTTCGTGCCCCTCGCTTGGGACGACGGCACCGCCCTGACGCCCGCCCAGATCATGGAGCAGCACCCCAAGGGCCAGGAGTACGGCCACCTGCTACCGGACGGCCTTTACCCGGTCTTCCTCGACGGCAAGGGCGACGTCCTGAGCCTCCCGCCGGTGATCAACGCCGCCAAGACCACCGTCACCGCCGCGACCCGTGACCTGCTGCTCGATGTGACCGGCACCGACCCGGCCAGCGTCCGCCGCACCATCGCCCTCCTGGCCACCGGCTTCGCCGAACGGGGCGGCAGCATCGAAGCGGTCACCGTCCACGACGCCAGCGGCACCTGGAGCTGCCCCGACCTGCGGCCCGCGGAACGCACCCTCGACGTGGAGCCCGCCAACACCTGGCTCGGCATCGACCTCACCGCCGACGAGATGGCGGACTGCCTGCGCCGCATGGGCCACGGCGCCGAAGCGTACGACACCCGCATCCTGGTCCAGACGCCTGCCTGGCGCGCCGACATCCTGCACGACGTGGACCTCATGGAGGACGTGGCGATCGGCCACGGCTTCGAGAACTTCCAAGGCTGCCTACCGACGGCGGTGACCCACGGCGGCCCCCTTGCCCACCAGGGCCTGGAGGACCGGCTGCGGCTGCTCCTGGTCGGCCACGGCATGCATGAAGCACGGACGCTCACCCTCTCCAACGAAGCAGACCAATGGACCGCCTGGGGCGAAGCCGCCCCCGAGGACGGAGCCGTCCGCGTCCGCAACCCGGTCCTGGAAGAGCAGACGATCCTCCGCACCCGCCTGGTGCCGAGCCTCCTGCGGGTCTTGGCGGCGAACCGCCACCGGGAGCTGCCCCAACGACTCTTCGAGATGGGGTACGTCGTCCATGAGGACGCGGGCGAACCGGGCGCCTGGCGAAACCGCCTGCGCCTCGGGGTCGTCGAGACGGCGGGCAAGGCGGGCTTCAGCGACGCCAAAGGGCTCGCCGAGGCGCTCCTCCGGGACACCGGCCTGGACCTCAGGCTCGCACCTGGCGAGCGCCCCGGCCTCATCCCCGGTCGCCAAGGCCGCTTCCTGACCCCGGAAGGCACCGAGGTGGGCTGGTTCGGCGAACTCCATCCCGACACCATCGTCCATTTCGGCCTCAGCGCGGCTACGCTGGCCCTGGAACTCGACCTGGCCGCCGTCTCCGCTGCCACCGCGCCGGCGGCGTGAAGCCATGACGCGCAGCGCGGACCTCGTGGACGCCCTCGACGGCCTGCTGGAGCCGGAGCGGTTCCAGGACGGCCAAGTGAACGGCCTCCAAGTGGAAGGGAAGCCCGAAATCGAGCGCCTCGCGGTGGCCGTCAGCGTCAACCAAGAGGTGCTCGATGCGGCCGTTGCCTGGGGCGCTGACGGCCTGCTGACCCACCACGGCCTCCTCTGGAACGCGGAAGCCCGCCACCTGCGCGGCGTCCAGCGCCGGCGTGCCGCGACGCTCCTGGCGGCGGACATGAACCTCATCACCTACCACCTTCCGCTCGACGCCCACCCCCAAGTGGGCAACAACGCATCCCTCGCCGCAGCGGCCGGCTGCACCGCCTTCGAGCCCGGACTGGGCTACAAGGGGACGCCGATCGGCATGGTGGGCCAGCTCGCCGAGCCGATGGCCGTCTCAGCGTGGACCGAGCGGTTCGAAGCGGCGCTTCGACAGGGCTGCGACGTGGCGACGGGGCCGTTCCAGGTCTGGCTGTTCGGGCCCGATGAGATCCGGTCGATCGGGTTCGTCAGCGGCGCGGCGCCGTACCAGGTGGCTGACGCCATCGAGCTGGGTCTGGACGCCTACGTGACGGGTGAAGTGACGGAGCCGGCGTACCACCTGGCCAAGGAGGCCGGCATCCATTTCATCGCCGGCGGCCATTACCTGACGGAGCGCCTCGGCGTCCAGCGCCTGGCCGCGTGGGCTGCGGAGCGGTTCGACCTGGAGTGGCGCTTCTTCGACGTGGCCACGGAAGCCTGACCGGCCGCCCCTCAGGGGTCGCTGGGCTGTGCCTGTTGGTCAAGCAGCTCGCCGTCGATGTCGGTGTCCACCTGCATCCAGAGCGGGATGTGGTCGCTCAACTGGTACGTACACTGCTCCGGGGTCAGGCCGTACTCGTCATGGGGGAACAGGAGCTCCAGGTCTTCCATCGTGAAGCTGAGGACGCCGGCCGCCAGAGGCTCCGGCGTATAGTGGCCATCGAAGGCGATCTGGTCGTAGGGCTTGGTGCCGCGGACGTTGGTCGCCTTGAGCACCCGGTTCTGCATCAAGGCGCCCGGGATGCGCAGCCGATGCTTGGTAAGCGCCTTGAACGTGGCACTGCGACGACTGGTGATGTTGAAGTCTCCCAGAACGAAGAAATCCCGGTCGACCACGTGCTTCTGACCCATGCGGCCATCGACCCAGTCGGCCAGGGCGCCGATGGCGGCGGCCCGTCGCTTCACGCTCTTCCCGTAGCGCACGTGGGCGGCCAACAGGATGAAGTCGAAGTTGCCGGAGGCGAAGGAGGCCATGTATGGACTGCGCCACCACTCCAGCTTGGACACGTAGTCATCGCCTTGCTTCTGCTTTTCCGGGTCCGCTTCCCCGGCCAACCCTGTCCAAGCGACCGCCCGCTTGTCGTACACGAAGGCGATCCGCTCATGGTTGCCCGCCGCGTCCGTGTTGAAGTCACTGAACAGCACGCGCCAGTAGGGACCCAGGATCTGGAGTACCCGTCGCAGGTCCTCCACGTTGTCACGCAGCTCCGTGACGGCCACCAGATCGAACTGTCCGATGATCTCGGCGATGTAGTGGATCGCCGCCTGGGTGCGGCGGCGCCGACCGAACTCCCGGATGTTCCAGGTGGCGACGGTGAGCGTTTCGTCCAGGCACGACGACGGGATGCCCGCCTTCGCGATGCAGGTCCTCAGATGGATGAGGCCCCGTGCGATCTCGGGTGAGACCTCGCCGTGGAACATGACGGGCCATTCAAGCGCGCGTTGATGGATGTTTCCCCACTTGGCCGGACAGTTGACCTCACGGAGGGGTCAAGGCTGCAACGACCCGCTCAGCGACCGCGGCTGAGACGCCGGGCACTCGTTGGAGGTCGTCCACGGAGGCGGCACGAAGCCCTTCCAGGCCCCCGAACGCCTTGATCAGTTCCTGCCGACGCTTGGGCCCGATGCCCTTGACGCGGTCCAGGGGGCTGGCGGCGGCGCTGGCGGTCGCCTTGCGACGGACCTGGGTGATGCCGAAGCGGTGCGACTCGTCCCGTACGCGCTGCAACAGTTGCAGGGCCGGGTCGCGGCGGGTCAACCGGACCGGCGTCATGCGGCCGGGCAGGTAGACCTCCTCCTCGCGTTTGGCGAGGCTCGCCACCGGAAGCGGCACCCCTACGTCCTTGAGGGCGGCGACCGCGGCGGCCAACTGGCCCGGCCCACCGTCGATGAGCACCAGGTCGGGCAGCTCTTCGCCCCGTTCCGCGAGGCCACGGTAGCGGCGCCCTACGGCTTCTCCCATGGAGGCGAAGTCGTCCACCTCCCGTCCTGCGCCCCGTGCGACGGTCGCCGTGCCCGCCTCCACGGCCGCTTCGCCGACGGTCTTCATGTTGAACGTGCGGTAGCCGGGCTTGTCCGGTTCGCCGTCCACGAAGCGCACCATGGCAGCCCGCGTGTGGGCGCCGGCGTGATGGCTGATGTCGAACCCTTCGATGATGCGGGGCGGCGCCGGTAGCCCGAGTGCCCCTTGTAGCGCCTCGACGGCCCCCATGCCCCGCCGGCTGCGCTTGTGCAGCTCCTCTTCCAGGCGCAGGTCGGCGTTCGACTGGGCCACGCCGAGCCACCGTGTCTTCTCGCCGCGTTGTGGCGTCTCCACCGTGACCGCGTGTCCCGCCAGGCTGCGCAGGTCCTCTTCGAGGGCCGCGGCCGGGGCGCCGTGGGGCACGGCGACATGGCGCGGTACGGCCGGTTGGTCCGCGTAGTAGCCCCGCAGGAACTCCGCCAGGACGTCCAGGTCCTCCTCGCCGGCGGTGCCGGTGAGCTGGAACGGGCTCTGGCCGACCACGTTGCCATCCCTCTGATGGACGATGGTCACCACGGCCTCGTCGCCGCGGCGGGCGATGGCGGCCACGTCCCGGTCCTCCAGGCGCTGCGTCAGGACATGCTGCCGCTCCATGACGCTCTGGATGCTCTGGAGCTGGTCCCGCAGCCTGGCTGCTTCCTCGAAGTCCGCCCGCTCCGCCGCCGCTTGCATGTCGACCCGGAGCCGCCTGGCCACCTGGTCCGCGCCGCCGGCAAAGAGGGCCCGCACCTGATCCACGAGCGCCTCGTACTCCGCCTCCGTGCAGGCATCGATGCAGGGGCCGACGCATTTGCCGATGTCGTAGTAGAGGCACTTCTGCTTGGGCAACGTCCGGCAGCGCCGCAGGGGCACCAGGTCGTTGACCACGCGCATCAGGTGATAGGCGCCGTAGCCGTCGGGGAACGGGCCAAAGTACGTCGCGCCGTCATCGAGGTACTTGTACACCTTGATGAGCCGCGGCCACGCTCCCGTGGTGAGCTTGAGGTACGGGTACTGTTTGCCGTCCGTGAGGCGCACGTTGAAGCGCGGCTTGTGGCGCTTGATGAGCGTCTGCTCCAGGATGAGCGCCTCCTTCACGGTCGCCACGGCGATGTAGTCCACCGTGCCCCCACCCGAGGCCGCCGCCACGAGCGCCCGCTGCTTCTCGCCAGGGTCACTGAGGTACGTCCGGACGCGCGCCTGGATCTCCTTCGCCTTCCCGACGTAGAGGATCGTCCCCGCAGCATCCTTCCAGAGGTAGACGCCGGGCTGGCGGGGCAACAGGGCGATGCGTTCCCGCAGCGCCTCCATGCCGCTGCCGCCGCCGGTCGCCCCCGCCATGGGCCCCACCCCGCCGCACGGCCGAAAACCGTTTTGCACGGGGCGGCGGCTGCACGGTCGTGAGCGAACACGTCGCCGGCACTCTTGTCGCCTCCCTCATCTCCTGGCTCATCGTGGGCCTGTTCATCCACTGGGCCGCCAAGATCGTCCTGGACCACTCCAACTATGTGCAGGCGTTCCTGACCGCCCTCGTTGGCAGCCTCCTGGCAGGTGTCATCCTGCTCGGGCTCGGCGGAGGCACCGTCGGCATCGCCGCCGCACTAGGCGCCTGGGCGCTCGTTGGCGCCGCGTTCTACCGGACCACCTGGGCCAAAGGCGCCGTCGTCGGCGTGGTCGCGTGGATCCTCTGGGCGGTCGTCGACTACCTCATCGGCGTCGTCCTCGGTTAGGGACCGGCCTCTCTAGGTCGCGACGGTCACGGCTGCAGCAGCTCGTCGACGTTCACCTGCGCCTCGCGGGCGCTGGCGATGTCGAACTGGAACTCGATGCAGAGGTGGTCGATGCCGAAGTTCAGCTCCACGTACTCCAGCATGCCGCGCAGCGCCTCCAGGTCCTGTTCGCGGCCGTCGCCTTGGGTGGGGATGTGGTCGTGGAAGTCGAGTCCGAGGATCATGTCCCCTTCGAGCGACACCTGGCCACGAGGGGAAAAGTCCCGGCGCATGTGGTCGTTGAGGCGCTTGATGCCGGCCGCGTTCACCGTCTCCAGCGTGGTCACTTCGATGAAGTAACCGATGCCGTCGATGTACGGGTTGAGGCGGACGATGGAGAGCAGCTCCTCCACGGTGGCGACCATCGAAGCTGTCCATCGGAACCTTCGGTAAAAGGCTTGAGGAAGCCGCCTGCGCCCTGGCCAACAGACAGCCCTGACGGCCCCCGGGATGGGCATCGTTTGCAGCACAACGACCTTGACCTGGAGCTTGCCTGCTACACGCATGCACAGACCCCTGTTCCTGCTCGCCGCACTGTTGGCCGCCGCCCTGGCCGGCTGCACCGATGACGGCGACGATGGTGAACCCGGCGCCGAGCTGCTGGACACCACCGCTGATGACCAGAGCCCCGCCGACGACACCGGAGCCGATGCCGAGGATGACGGGGTTCCGCCCACCATGCCGTCCTCCATCGAGCGTTCTTTGACGTTCACAAGCAACGCCCTGGCCGGCGTGGCTCCCTTCAACGTCACCTTCAGCCTTGAGGCGACGGACGCCGGCAACGCCACCGCGTGGAGCCTGGATCTGGGCGACGACGAGGCCCTGGAAGGGCCCGCCACGGACCTGCCACTCCTGGTCAACCACACGTACGCCGAAGCCGGCAACCTGACCGCTGTGGCAACGGTCACCTACAACGACGGGACGGAACTCAACGAAACGCTCGCGTTCTCCATCGAGGCCGGCGCCCCGCCCGCCGGTCAGTTCGTCCGCGACGAGACCTTCACCTTCACGGAGACGATCGTGCTCGGCACCCAAGGCGACGGCATCGCGGTCTTCTCCGGTTGCGGCGTCACCAACACCGTGGACATCGCCGAAGTGCCCTGGCCCATCCCGACCGCCGATGAGGACGGCACGCCCCTCGCCGTCGGCGCCATCCACGTCCTGATGACCCTCGACAACCCCACCAACGTGGACACCGACCTGTTCCTCTACGACCCCGCAGGCGAAGAGATCGGGGCCGCCACGGCGTTCAACCTGCTCGATGGCCCGGAAGAGACCATCGAAGTGGCAGGGCCCCTGCCCGCCGGAGACTACAATTTCCTCGCCACCGGAT
>JBMYRW010000028.1:0-28458 GCA_049602735.1 Thermoplasmatota archaeon | reverse complement strand
TTTTTCTCCGGCCCGTTGTGGCCGGCACCGCTTGCCCTATAGCCAGGGCGCTGCGTCGATGGGCCGTGGCCCGCGCCGCTGCGTTCTCGTTCGCTTTCCTTCTGTTGGCTGCTTCGGTGGCGGTCTCTGCTGGCCCCTCCGCCGGTACGGGCCCGGAGGGGCTGCCGGCGGCGGTCCTCTCTGGCCGCGAGGCGGAATATCCCATGACGGAGGGGCCGAGGCCGGCGGGCGCGGTCCCGGTGTTCGCTGGCCCCGGTGGTCCGGGTGACCTGGCCCTCGATCGGTTCGGCACGGGCGAGGTGCTGCTGCGCCTTGCCCCGGGTGCCGCCCTTGACGCCGCTGATCTGGCGGTGGAGGCGCTGCGCCACCTGCGCGGGGGGTTCTGGGCGGCGCGCGTGGCGGATCCTTTCGCAGTGACGGCCGAGTCGGAGCGGCTTCAGGGTGTTCCTGGCGTCGCGTCGGCCGAGCCGATGCTGCAGAAGCTGGTGTTCCCTCGGCTGGTCCCCAATGACCCTCGCTTCGACGACCAGTGGCACCTGCGCAACACGGGCCAGGGCGGCGGTTCGCCGGGCCTGGACGTGGGCGCGGTGCAGGCCTGGGACACGGCCACGGGCGCCGGCGTGACGATCTCCATCGTGGACGATGGCGTGCAGTACGTGCACCCGGACCTGGATGACCGGTTCGATCTTGCGTTGAGCGATGACCCCTGCGGCGGCGACGGCAACCCCACCCCTGGTAGCGGTGACCATCACGGCACCGCCGTGGCCGGCGTAGCAGCGGCGGTCGGCGGCAACGGCCTGGGCGTCGCCGGTGTCGCTTTCGATGCCAACCTGGCAGCGGTCCGTCTCACGGCGTGTTTTGCCAGCGGTGCCGAGGAGGCCGCCGCGCTTTCGGACCACAACGACCGCGTGGACATCTACACCAATTCCTGGGGGCCCTTCGATTCCCCCTCCGTCACCGACCGCCCCCAGGCCGTGGTCCGTTCCGCCATCGCGGACAGCGTCGCCAACGGCCGCGGCGGTCTTGGCAACCTCTACACGTGGGCCGGGGGCAACGGTCACCCGGACGACCACGGCAACTACGACGGCTACGCCAACAGCCGCTATGTGGTGGCCGTCGGCGCCGTCGCCAATGACGGCGACCCGGCGTGGTACTCGGAGGCCTGCGCGTGCCTCCTTGTTTCGGCGCCCTCCGATGGTGGATCACGCGGCATTGTCACCACGGACCGCACGGGCAACCCCGGCTACAGCAACGGCGACGTGACCAACGACTTCGGCGGCACGTCGGCCGCGGCGCCCGTGGTGGCAGGTGTCATCGCGCTGATGCTGGAGGCCAACCCGGGCCTCGGCTGGCGGGACGTGCACGCGATCCTGGCGGAGACGGCCAGCCGCGATGGCCTGGCGCCTTCCGGCTGGATGACCAACGGCGCCGGCTTCCACGTCCATGACCGCTACGGTTTCGGCCTCGTGGACGCCGCTGCCGCCGTGGATGCAGCGGTCGGCTGGGCGAACCGGGGCCCCGAGGCCTCGTCCGCCGTTTCGTGGTCGGGCAGCCAGAGCATCCCTGACGGTGATGGTCGGTTCCCGTCGCCTGGGCAGGCCCGGACGTTCCAACTGGAGTTGACGGACGACCTGACGATCGAGCGCGTGGCGTTGGACTTGAGCGCCACCCATGGCCGCCACAACGACCTGCGGGTGCGGCTCACGAGCCCCGACGGTACCACGAGCACGATGCTCTCGGGGCGCGATGGCGGCAGCCAAGGCCATTTCAGCCGCTGGACGACCACCAGCACCCAGTTCTACGGCGAATCGGCGGCGGGCACCTGGACCGTGACCGTGGAGGACCTGCGTCGCGGCACCGCCGGCACCGTGACGTTCCTGGAACTCACCGCGTTCGGCCACGGCGGCGGGGCGGCCAACGCGGCCCCCACCGCTGATGCTGGAGCGGATCAAGTGGCGGGCGCAGGCGACCTGGTCAACCTGGACGGCACCGGTAGCACCGACCCCGACGGGGACCTTCTCACCTACCGCTGGACCCAGGTGCGCGGCCCCGTCGTGACCCTCGATGACCCGGACGCCGCCACGCCCAGTTTCACGGCGCCCTCCTACACCCGCGACCGTCGCCTGGCGTTCGACCTCGTCGTCGACGATGGCATCCTATCATCCCCGGCAGACCGCGTCCGCATCGACATCCTGGCCGACACGGGTGGCAACCAGGCACCCACGGCCGACGCGGGCCTGGATCAGACCGTCACCGCCGGCGACACGGTGCACCTGGACGGCACGGGCAGCAGCGACCCTGATGGCGACCCGCTCGCCTTCGAATGGCGTCAGACCCGAGGCCCGGCGGTCACCTTGGCCGGCGCCACCACCGACGCGCCCAGCTTCACAGCGCCGGACGTCACGGAACGTACCATCTTACGCATCGCTCTTCGCGTCAATGACGGCACGGAGGATTCGCGCGTCGACGTGGTCCGCATCCGCGTCCAGCCGGCTCCGTGAACCCCTGCGACAACCGTTAAGGTGACCGGCAGCGCATGGTGAACGTCACCATGTCCGACCCTCGCCGCGGCCGCGCCGCTTGCATGGCCTTCTTGATGCTCGCGAGCCTTGTGGCCGCGCTCCCGGTGGCCGCCGACGAGGGCTCAACCAGTGGCAAGACAGCGGCGACCGAAGGCCGTTCCTTGCGCCACGATCCGGATGCCAGCCTCGTGGAGGCGGGCACCACATGGGCCATGGCGACCGACGTGACGGCAAGCCTCGACGGCACAGAGACGACGTACCATCCGGCCAGCGGTACGCAGGCCCGTGCCGTCGGCGAACAGGCCCCCGGCAGCGACGTCCCCGTCTATCGCCCCCTTGACCGCCCGGACGACCCCGCGCTCCATCGCTTCGGCACCCACGACGTGCTCCTGCGCCACACCGGCTTCCCGACGGCGGCCGGACTCGGCGTGCTTGAGCTCCGCTACACAGGCCTGGAGAACCTGTGGCTGGCGCGCATCGCGGACCCGTTCGAAGGGCCCGCGGAGGCGACGCGCCTAGCCGGTGAACCTGGCGTCCTGGCGGCCGAACCGGTCCTGGTGAGCTTCGCCAGCCCCGACTTCACCCCCACCGACCCCCTGTTCCCTGAGCAATGGCACCTGCACAACACCGGCCAGTCCGGCGGACTCGCGGGGCTCGACATCGGTTGGGTGGCGGCTTCGGACCTCTCCACGGGCGCCTCGTCCCACGTGAACGTCATCGACGACGGCGTCGTGTACGACCACCCGGACCTGGATGACGGCCGGTACGTGGCCACCAGCAGCGACGACCACTGCGCGGGCGGCACGGACCCCGCCCCGTCACCGGGAGACAACCACGGCACCTCCGTCGCTGGCCTCATCGCGGCGACCGCCCACGCCCCAGAGCCGCCCGCCGAAGGGCCAGGCGGAGGCATGGGAGGCATCGGTGGCGTCGGCGTGGCACCGGACGTCGCGTTCTCGGCACAGCGGCTGATCGCCTGCGGCATCTCCAGCTCGGACGTGGCCGAGGCGTTCACGCTCACGCCCGACGTGATCGACGTGTACACCAACTCCTGGGGCTTCACCCCCGGCGCCAGCATGACCCACCCCTTGCGCGCCCCCGCAGCCGCCGCCTACGCCTCCGCCCGCGACACGGGCCGCGAAGGGTTGGGCAACCTCATCGTCTGGTCCGCCGGCAACGGCGCCGTCTCCGGCGACTCCGCCGCCTACGACGAACACAAGACCCAACGCAGCGTCATCCCGGTGGCCGCCATCGGCAACGGCGGCGTGATCGCCGACTACTCCGAGGGCTGCTCGTGCCTGATCGTCGCGGCGCCATCCAGCGGCGGCACCATCGGCCAGACGACCACGGACATCCCCGGCACCGCCGGCTACGACACCACCGATTACACGTGCCAGGACAGCCCCTCGACGTGCTTCGGCGGCACCAGTGGTGCAGCGCCGGTCGTCGCGGGTGTGATCGCCCTCATGCTCGACGTCAACCCGGCGCTCACGTGGCGCGACGTCCACCACATCCTGGCGGTGACCGCTGACAGCGACATCGTCACCGGCCCCACGGAGATGGTGGCCTTCGAGACCAACGCGGCCGGCCACGCCTACCACCACCGCTACGGCTTCGGCGTCGTGGACGCAGAGGCCGCGGTGACCACGGCGTCCACGTGGACCAACCTGGGCCCGGAACGCTCCACGACCATCCGCTTCAACGGCCCCGCCGAAGCGGTCCCGGACGGCACGGGCGGTTTCCCATCCCCCGGCGACGCGGTCGCCGTGGAGCTGGTGGTCAGCGAGGCGTTCACGATCGAGGACGCCGTGTTGGAGATCGACGCGACGCACACGTACGAGAACGACCTGGAAGTGGTCCTGGTGAGCCCTTGCGGCACCCGTTCCACGATCCTTTCGGGGCGCGGGCCGGATGCCGGCGCGGATCTCGTGGGTCACACGGTGACCAGCCGCCATTTCCTGGGCGAATCCACCATCGGCGAGGGGTGCGAAGCCCCTGGCGCTGGCCCGGGCACAGCTGAGGGACCCGCCTCTGGCACGTGGATCGTCGAGGTGCGCGACCTGGCGGAGTTCGACACCGGCTCCATCGACGCCCTGACCCTCAGTCTGTACGGCCATGACGCCGTGACCGGCAACCGGGCACCGGTGGCCGATGCAGGGCCCGACCAGGTGGTCCGCAGCGGCGACGTGGTGGTCCTCGATGGCACCGGCAGCAGCGACCCCGACGGCGACCCCTTGACCTATCAATGGACCCAGACGGCCGGCCCGCCCATCGCCCTCGACGATGACACGGCCCCCATGCCTTCCTTCGAGGCCCCCAGCGTGGCCACGCGGACCGACTACGCCTGGGAGCTCGTCGTGGACGATGGTCAGCCGACGGAGGCGACCTCGGACCCGGACACCTTCGCCCTGCGCGTGAAGCCCGTGCGCAGCGGTGGGGGCGACAACCAGCCACCCGTGGCCGACGCCGGACCGGTCCAGACCGTGACCGAAGGCGCATTGGTGCAGCTGGATGCGACGGGCAGCAGCGACCCCGACGGGGACGCGATCACGTGCCAATGGCAGCAGCGTCGCGGCACGGCGGTGACCCTGGACGACCCGGCCAGCTGTACGCCAAGCTTCACCGCCCCGACCGCCGCCGGTGGCCGCGACGACCGACTGGTCTTCGCGCTGCGGGTGCGCGACGAACATGGCGCCAAGGACGTCGACAAGGCCAAGGTCCAGGTCGAGGCGGCTGCTCCGTAGTCGGCAACCCTTGAAGGTCCGCTTCAAGCCCTGGCCGCCAGCCCCTTCAACCGCCGGCACCCATGAGGGCCTGTGACGCAGCACGCGCTCCTTGTCGCCACGGGCATCGTGGCCGCCCTCCTGGCGGGCCCCGCAGCGGTAGCGGAGCACGTCCCGATCTCGGAGATCCAATGGGCGTGCGGCTTCGGCGGCAGCGGCCAGCGAGGGCACCCGGATGACTGCGGCATCAACGCCATCGATCAGCCCCTGTTCGAAGGAGACGACTGGCTGCGCGGCGATGACCGGGTGCTGGGCGTCGTGATCGACGGCGACACGCGGGCTTACCCGGTCAAGATGCTCAACAGCCACGAGATCGTCAACGACGTGGTGGGCGGCGTGCCGGTCGCGGTGACGTTCTGTCCCCTGTGCGGCAGCGGCGTCACCTTCGAACGGACATTGCAGCTGACTGACGGCGACCAGGAGGTGGTGACGATGTTCGAGGCGTCCGGGTTCCTGTACCGTCATGACCTGGTGATGCACGACCGGGCGACGGGGACGCTCTGGACGCAGATCCAAGGCACCGCCATCGCGAGTCTGGAGGGGGACCGGGTGCGAGCGCCCCACCTGGAACACCGCCTCGAGGTGGTGCCGACGCAAGTGATGGACTGGTCGGCGTGGAAGGAAGAGCACCCGGACACGCTCCTGTTGCAGCCCCAGCGCACCAGCTACCCCGACCCCTATGCCAGCCGCGGCTACTACGGCTCCTGCGATTTCGGTATCAGTGGCAGCGGCGAATGTGACGTGCGAGGGTTGCACCCCAAGGAGCGCGTGGTGGGCGTGGCCGACCCAGAAACGGGCGACGCGCGGGCTTGGCCCCTCTTCGGCGTCCTCGGCGTCGGTGGCGTCGTGGCGGACGAGGAGGCCCTGGGCGGACGGACGGTCGTTGTGGCCGCTGAGCCAAGCGGCGCGGTCCAGGTGTTCGACGGCGGCCAGCGGTCGTTCGCCGCCGACGAGGCCGGCTTCTGGCTCGACGACCAAGGCGCTGCGTGGGACCTGCGCACCGGCAGGAGCCTCGACGGAGGAGCCGCCCTACCGCTGCTCGATTCCATGGTGCTCTTCTGGTTCGCCTGGGAGCAGCACCACGAAACGACGACCCTCTGGCAGCCTCCAGAGGGCACCGAGGGCGCTCGTGACCTGGAGGACAACGGCAAGCTCCCGGGCTTCACCATCGGCATCGTCGCGGTCCTTCTGCTGAGCACCGCCATCCTGCGACGCCGTCGTGGAGTCCCGTGACGGCGTCCTGGAAGGCCGTGGCGTGGCAGCGCTGGGGCGTGGCACTCGCCGCATCGTTCGTGGCCGTCGCCGTGTTGGCCAACATCGCCAAGCTCGTGGTCGAAGGAGCCACCGACTACAGCTACACGATCCACTGGTACGAGACCGTCCCCCTCCTGGTGGTCGGCTTCGCATACCTCCTGCAGCGCCGCTGGCGCCCAGCCACGGCCCCGCCGGCCGAAGCGTAGCCGGCGCACCCTTATGCGCCACCCCCGGGTCGGCCGCCCCATGGACCCCTTCAACGACCGCCTGGCCGCCAGCGCCGAGCTGGCCGGGAGCTGGCTCTGCGTCGGCCTCGACCCCGACCCGGCGCGGTTCCCAGACGGCATGGAAGCCGAGGACGTCGGTGAATGGTGCCTCGGGGTCCTTGCCGCGACGACGGAGGTCGCCTGCGCCGTCAAACCCAACGCCGCCTTCTTCGAGGCCCTGGGCGATGTGGGCGAAGAGGCGCTACGCCAAGTGATCGCGGCGACGCCGCCGGAGACGCCGGTCATCCTCGACGGCAAGCGCAACGACATCGGCAACACGGCCGGCAAGTACGCCGAGGCGGCCTTCGACGAACTTGGTGCCGATGCGGTGACGGTCAACCCGTACCTGGGCTGGGACGGTGTGGAGCCGTTTGCCGCCTACGAGGACAAGGGCATCTTCCTGTTGGCGCGCACGAGCAACCCGAGCGCCCGCGACTTCCAGGACCTCCCCACCGATGCCGCCGGCACCCCCCTCTGGCAAGCGGTGGCGACCAAGGCGATGCGGGAGTGGCAGCCCGACTGCGGCAACCTGGGCCTCGTGGCCGGCGCGACGTACCCCGGCGAGCTGGCACAGATCCGCGCCCTGTGCGGCGACGGCGTGCCGCTGCTCATCCCCGGCGTGGGCGCGCAAGGCGCCGATGCGGCGGAGACCCTTCAGAACGGCGGCGACACCTCCGGCCGTTTCGCCGTGATCAACGTGGGCCGCGGCCTGCTCTACCCCAAGGACGCCGACACCCACGACGGCGGCTGGCAAGGCGCCGTGGCGGACGCCGCGCGCGGCTTTGCTGGCCAGTTGATGCCGCGGAAGCTCCTTTAGGGCGTAGCCAAGCCCAAGAAGCGCGTCCCCCTGCCCCCAGCGTGGCCCACCCTCGCACCCAGACGTTCCCGAGCCGCGGCGAGCACAACAGCCTGTGGTACGTCTACCGCGACGTGGGCTTCTTCCGGGTGTTCTGGAACACGGCGTGGATCCTCATGGCGCGCGTGGCGCCCAGTTTCCGCCTGAAGAACTGGATGCTCCGGCGCACGGGGGCCAAGATCGGTCGCCACGTCAGCTTCGGCTTCGAGGCGACGCTGGACATCCTGTACCCGCAGCGCATCACGGTGGGCGACGATGCCATCATCGGCTACAGCACGACCGTCCTGTGCCACGGCTACCTCCACGACTCCTACCAGATCGGCGATGTCACCATCGGTGCCCGGGCGTCCATCGGCGCCAACTGCACGATCCTCCCCGGCGTCACCGTGGGCGAGGACGCCATCGTCGGGGCCGGCAGCGTGGTGACCCGCGACGTACCGGCAGGCGAGTTCTGGGCGGGCGTCCCGGCGCGCAAGCGCGAGCGGGGCGGCGACGCGCAATCCTGATGCGGCGGGGGCCGGATGGGCGCTCATGGCGTTCGCATCGATCCCTGTCCAGCCGGCCACGCAGCGGCGCTTCCGGGCTTACCTGGAGCGTGGCGAGGACTACGACGCGGCGCTCAACCGGCTCATGGATGCGGTGCCGCCGGAGGTGTTTGCGAAGGAGCACCAGGACCGCGCCGAGGCAGGCGAGACCGTGGCCTGGGCGGACCTGCGCGAGCATCTTCTGAGGTCCTGATGCAGCTCGCCTTCGCCGCGGCTGCCAAGAAGGAGCTGTTCCGGTTGCCGCCCGAGGTCCGACGGGCCCTCGTGCCGTTCTTCGATGCCCTGGCCGCCGAACCGTTCGCCCCGCCGAAGGGGCTGCGGGCGCGGCGTTTGGCCGGGGTCCCCTGGAGTTTCGTCCTGGAAGCGGGCGGTGTGGCCCTCGTGGTGGACGCGGCCCAAGAAGGCCAGGTGTTGGTGACCCATGTGGCGCCGCGCAGGTCGCTCTATGCCGTCTGATCCGTCGGATCGCGGACCAGCTGGACGTCTGCGGGGTCGAGGGAGCCATCGTCACGGGCCGCCGCCTCACGGAACGGGGCGAGCTGCGCGAGCAGGCCAGCCACGTCGATCCCCCACTTGGTGGGCGCATGCTCCGGCAGCCGCGCCAGGACGTTCTCGTGGTGGTTGAGGACCCCCTGGAACCGCCCGCGGCCGTACTGCACCAGCATCGCCGCGGCCATGATGAGCCCCTGGACGAACAGCTTGTCCCGCCCCTCCAGCCCAAGCCAGAGGTGCTCCCAGGCCTCGTGGGCATGCCAGTGCTTGCCGTCGTTGAAGAGGGCCCGGCCCTCCTCCAGCAAGGGGTCGCCGGCGGGGTCGGCCACAGGCTCCGCATCCGGGTGGCGACGGGTGTTGAGGGGCACGGGAGGCGCCACGTCGGCGCGACCCCGGCCTTGTTCTTGGCGTTTCGGCCAACGTAGTCCCGGCCGTTTCTATAGAGAACCATGTCTCGCATCGGGCTGCCTTGATGAGGCCCCGCACGGCCTTGCCAGCATGGAACTGGAACAACGACTCCTCAGCCTCATCTGGCAGGACCGCACCGACGACGCCTTCGACCTCCTTCTGGAGCACCCGCGCGCCGACCTGTCCCATCCCGGCGGCCACTCCCTCATCCTCGAAGCCCTCGATCGTGGCCACGCGGTCTTCGCCGCCATCCTGGCCGACCAGACACCCGCCCTCCAGACCGGCGAAGCCGCCGCCATCGGCGACGTGGAGCGCCTCGGCCAACTCCTGGCGGACGAACCTGCCCGCCGCAACGACCCCGACCGCCGCGGCCGCTCGCCTCTCTACCTCGCCAGCCGGCACGGACGGCCAGAAGCGGCCCGCCTCCTGTTGGACTGGGGCGCCGATCCGCACCAGGAGAGCACGGACGCCCGCCACGACACGCCCCTCCACGCCGCCTGCCGCGGCCGCCACCCAGAACTCACCGCTCAGCTCCTGGAGGCCGGCGTCGAACCGGTCGGCCGCGACGGCCACGGCTACACGCCCGTCCACGAAGCGGCCGCCAGCGGCGACGCCGACAGCCTGCACCTGCTACTGGCCGCCGGTGCCGAAGCCGAGCCCCCGAGCCGCGACGGCGAAAGCCCCCTTCAGCTCGCCCAACGGGCCGGCCACCGCGACGCCGCGGAGGTGCTACGGCAGGCAGCAAAGCCTGTGCCCGCCATCCTCGTGGCCCCACTCTTGGCGCACTAGGAGGCCATCAGTAGGGACGCTTCGGCCGACCCGAACCAGCGTCGAAGTTCTTCCAGACCTTGACGCCGCACCACCTTGGCCCCTCGGGGCAGCAGGCATCCACGTCGTCCTGCTTCTCGGGCGGTTGGGCCGCGGCGACGAAAGTGCAGGGCGGGCCGAGGAACTTCGTCAAGGCGGGCAGGGCCGCCTGCGCCTGGCGCAGCTCTTCCAGGCTCGACTCGAAGATCTCCTTCTGGGCGTTGAAGCAGAGGCGCAGGCGCCACTTGTGGATCCAGGAGAGCAGGTCGCCGCTCTGGGTGAAGGTGATCTGCGCCGCGTTGGGCAAGAGGTACGCGGCGTCCTCGGCCGGTACGCCAAGGCCGCGCAGGGTGGCCATCGCCTGCCAGAGCACAGCGATCGCCTCGTCGTACACGGCGCGTGCCTCGGGGTCGCCGGTCACCACGTCGGGGACGTAGACGTCCGGCTGGTCCCCGAATGCGCGGTGGAGTTGCGGGCGGCTGCCTGGGGTGAGGCGGTGGCGTTGGTCCTGGGCGTGCGCCGTGAGGCTCAGGCGTTTGCGGTAGGTGAGGTGGACGTGCCGGAGGGTGCGCAGCGCCGGGCTGTGGTCCCACGTGTTGAGCGTGTCATTCCAGACGGCGTTGAGGGATGGGTCGAGCAGCCTCTCCAGGCCCACTTCGGCACCCAGCACCTCCGCAAGCGCCTGCTCCACGAGGCCGTCGCCGTCCGGCGTGGCGTGCACCAGGACGCTTCGTGCATCGGCGTCATGGGGCCAGGCAGGAGGTGCGCCTTGGCCTCGGCCGACCTGCCATTCCAAGTGCTCGCCTCGGGGCCGCGTCGTCTCCTGGACCTGCTCGATGAAGGACGGGTCCACGGCCCGCACGGCCTCCACCATCGCTTCTACGACCTGGCGGGCCTCGGCCGGGACGCCGCTCGCCTCGCACATGCGGACGTAGCGCAGCAGCACGATGCCGCTGACGGTGTGGTAGAGCTGCGTCCGCGCCGCGATCGGCAGGACGTAGCGAGCCATCTCCTGCGCCTTCTTCTCCGCCTCCGAGTGGATCTGGCCGGCGCTCTGGCCCTTGATGCGCCCGATGGCACCCATCACCTTCTCGTTCGAGGCCACCAGGCGCCGGCGCAGGTCATGGTAGGCGAGCCACGAGGCCCGGGTCGCCTCCTCGTAGGCCGCCTTGGCCTCCGGGAGGGCCTGGATGCTGGCCGGGATGTGGACGACGGCGTCCGCCATCTCGACGTAGCGTTGGCTCTGCTGCTCCGAGTTGTAGAACGTGTGGTTGTGGAAGAACGACTCCACGACGTTGCGGCTGACGCCCTCCAAGGCGAAGATGAACGTGGGGTGCTGGAACGGCGTGTGGTGCCCGGCCTCGTAGATCGACTGGGCGATGCGCCCCTCACCGATGGCGCGGCGGCGGGCCAGGTCCGCGAACCGCTCGGCCGCCTCCACGATCGTCGCATCCAGGTCGCCCGCCGCCAGGAGTCCGGCCAGGAGCGCCTCGCGTTCATCCTGGGGCGTGTCCAGGTCACCGATACGGGCGAGGGTCTCCTGGTGCTCCGGCAGCGCCTCCTCCAGGCTCATGCGCGTCGCTTCGCCCTTGGGGCCCAAGCGGCCCACGAAAACGAACTCGCCGGCGTAGCAGGTGCGCGCGGAGGCCACGGCCGTATGGAACGGCTGCGCGGTCCAGGCGACCAGGCTTACACGGGGCTCGGCCGTTTGCACGGCCAGGCCTCCCTCGTTGGCGGCCGTGGTCGCGGGCGCACGCTCAGGCTCCGCCAATCCCATCGGACCACCCAGTCAAGGGCGCCGTATAAGCCCCCAACGGGACCCTTCAAGTGGACGCCGCGCAGAGGTCCCGCTCGCCGCTCGCCAGCTCCTCCACGATGCGTTGCAGGTTGCCGCCGCCGCCATGCACGGCGTCGTTGAAGTCGTCCGGGTCGCCGTCGAAGCTCGTGACATCCACGAAGTCGTAGACGTGCAGCCCGTCGCGGCAGGCGCCTTCGAGGGCGCCACGGATCTGGGGGTGGAGGGCGCCCAGGCGCGTGTCGCTCTTGGCCCACTCGAGGAACTCAGGGTAGATGGGCGTCAGGAACACGTGGACGTTGACGCCGTCCGCGATCGCGTCGCCGATCCAGGCATCCAGGCGCGCCGCCTCGCTGGCGGAGACCTGCTCGAAGCCCAGGTAGGAGGGACGGTGGTGGGCGAAGGAGGCGAGGATGACGTCCTCGGACAGGCCGCCCAGTTCTTCGCCGGCCTCGTGGCGGAACTGGAGCAGCCGAGGGCTGCCGTCCTCCAGGAACTTGATCTTGCCTTCGGGGTAGCCGGTCGCCGTGAACCAGAAGACCGTGCCCAGGTCCTCCAAGTGCTGCCACCGCAGGGCCTGGTAGGCCGCCATCTCCGCGTAGTCGAAGGCGTCCACCTGGGCCTCCGTCTGGGCCGCCAGCTGCGGGACGCCTTGCAGGATCAGCGACGGTGAGATGCCGCGGCGCAGTTGGTACATGTCGAGGGCGATGACGATGTTCTCGGGCGCGCCGTGTTCGGCCACGATGTAGTCGTAGATCGCCCGTTCGTCGACGATCTCCGCGCCGCCGACGGCGAAATTGAACGACCGACCGAAGCCGTTCTCCTCCAAGACCGTCGGGAGGACCTTCTGGCCGCGGCTGCTGCCGAAGACCACGGTCTGCGCCGGCTCGTCCAGGGCCTCGTAGAGCTCCACCTTGGCCCTGAACTGGTTGGGCACCAAGGGCTCGAAGGTGTCCGTGGGGAACTGGGAGTAGGGGTTGACGACCACGGCGGCGCCTGTGAGGAGCGCGAACTCCAGGAGGAAGATGCCGCCCACCAGCAGGAGGAATCGGCCCGTGGCCTGCCAGGAGAGCGCGACCGGCCGGTCGTCGGCGACGCTGACGCCGGGTGCGGGGCGGGCCGTCTCGGCCAGGTCGTTGCTCGGCGCTTCGGTCATGGTCGGATCATCCTAGAACTGGTAGTAGAGGAAGGGGCTGTAGTCGGAACCCATGGCCACGATGCCCAAAAGCAACAGGGTAGCGGCCAAGAGGGCGCCGCGGGCGTCGGGGCGGAACGTGCGGATGGCGGTCGCCTTGGCGGTCATCGTGAAGGCGACGGCGGCGAAGATCGCCAGGACGGGCGGCGTCCACAGGATGTGCCACGCGGACGCGGCGGGGGTGAACATGGCCGCGTAGACCTGGCCAGCGGTGGCGAAGTCGGGGGCGCGGAACAGCACCCACCCGATGACGGCGAGGACGAACATGAGGCCCTTCTGGGCCCACATGGCCAGCGCGGCCCAGCCGGCGGCCCATTTGCGGTGGATGCCAAGGAGCAGGCCATGGTAGCCGCCCCAGGCGACGTAGGTCCAGGCGGCGCCGTGCCAGAGGCCGCCCAAGAGCATCACGAGGGCGAGGTTGATCGTCGTACGTCGGGGCCCCTTGCGGTTGCCGCCAAGGGGGATGTAGAGGTAGTCGCGCAGGAAGCTGCTGAGGCTGATGTGCCAGCGCCGCCAGAAGTCGCTGGGATCGAGCGCCTGGTACGGCGCGTTGAAGTTGACGGGGAAACGGAAGCCCAAGAGGGCGCCGAGGCCGATGGCCATATCGCTGTAGCCGCTGAAGTCGAAGTAGAGCTGGAGCGTGTAGCCGAGCGCCGCGAGCCACCCCGTCACCAGGTCCAGGCTGCCCGGCTGCGCCCAGAGGGGGTCGACGCGGGCGGCGATGGGGTCCGCGATGGCGCCCTTTTTTACCAGGCCGATGGCGAAGAGGCTCACACCGAGGACGACGAGGTCAGCACGGGGGCGGCGGGGCACCGCATCGAGCTGCGCGTCCATGTCCCGGTACCGGACGATCGGGCCGGCCACCAGTTGCGGGAACATGGTGACGTAGGCGACGTACTTCAGGAAGTTCCGGGTCGGTGGCACGTCCCCCCGGTACACGTCGATGGTGTAGCTGAGCGTCTGGAACGTGTAGAACGAGATGCCCACCGGCAGCACGATGTCGAACGCGGGCACCCGCACCGGCGCGCCCAGCGCCTCGAAGAGACCGCGGGCGTTGTCGGCGCCCCACACGGCGTACTTGAAGACCGCCAAGACGCCTAGGTTGAACACCAGGCTCGCGATCAGCCAACGTTTGCGGCGCTTGTCCGGCGCCTCGGGGCAGGCCGCGATGCGCTGAGCGACCACGAAATCGACGATGGCGCTGGCCACCAGCAGCGGCACGAAGCGGACGTTCCAGAAACTGTAGAAGACCAGGCTCGCCGCCGTGATCCACGCCAGCTTCCAACCGCGCCGGGGCACCAGCCAGTACCCGGCCAGCACGATCGGCAGGAAGAGGAACAGGAAACAGTAGGTGTTGAAGAGGGCGTCACAGGAGAACAGCAGACGGCCGATGCCACGGGCCGCATCCGTCTCCAGGAAGGCGGCAGCAAGGCCGGCCGGGAACGCCACGCCGGGCCCACTTGGGCGAGCCCCTATAGGTTTCCGGTGCAGCCGGCGCCACCGGGGCGTTGACGCCATCACCGTTGGCCACCCCCATCCTTAAAAGAGAAGCCTACGTCGAACCGGCCGTGAGCGAAGACGACGCAAAGCCGGACGTCGAGGAAGGTACCGAGACGGAGAGCCAGGAGGCCCCGCCGGTCGATGACGGACCGGACGAGGACGTCACCCGCTACAAGATGCCGGACAAGATCCGCCGTGAGATGTTCGCCATCGCGGACAACCTGCTGGGTGCCTCCAAGCTGACCATCATGTGCGAAGACGGCAAGAGCCGCATGGGCCGCATCCGCGGCAAAATGAAGCGCCGCATGTGGATCAAGCCCGGCGACCTGCTGATCATCAAGCCCTGGGACTTCCAGGACGACAAGGCCGACGTGGTGTACCGGTACCACCGCACCCAGGCCCAGAACATGCACCGGAAGGGACTCATCCCTGAGCTCCTGGACGTCTTCTAAGATGAGCCCCGCAGCAGAGGAGAAGGCCACTGGCCTGCCGCTGCTGCAGCGCCAGGACCTGGGACTGGACGAGGCGGAACTGGAGCGGCTGGAGCAGGAACGCCTGGCGTTCGAAGGAAAGCCTGACCCGACCGACCCGGACGATGTTGATTCGTACGCGTCTAACGACGAATGGGCGTTCCAGAAGGCCGACCAACTCCTTTCGACCCTGAAGCAACGCGAGGGCGTCGACCGCCGCACGGAAGGCGAGGTCTTCGACCGACCGACGCTGATGGTGCTGCACAAGATGCTCTCGCAGGGCACCCTTGCCAGCCTCGACTTCCCCATCTCGACCGGCAAGGAGGCCAACGTCTTCCGGGGCACGACCCCGATGGGCGGCCACGTCGCCGTCAAGATCTACCGCGTCAACACGGCGACCTTCAAGCACGTCCTCCAGTACATCGAGGGGGACGAACGCTTCGCCGGTGCTGGCCGCGACAAGCGCCGCCTGGTGGCCGCGTGGGCCCAGAAGGAGTTCCGTAACCTTAGCCGTCTCTACGAGGCCGGCGTGAGTGTGCCGGAGCCGATCCGCGTGCTGGGCAACGTCCTGGTCACCGAGTACATCGGCCTCCCAGAGGGGCCTTGGCCGCAGCTCAAGGACCTGGGGCGCCTCGACCGGGAGCAGGCCCAGGAGTTCTACGACAGCCTCACCGCCGACCTGGAGAGGACCGTCCACGACGCCGGCCTCGTGCATGCGGACCTGTCGGAGTACAACATCCTCGTGCAGGATTCGGACGACCCCGACGCGGCGCGCGCCCGCATCATCGACGTGGGCCAAGCGGTCCTGCGCTCCCATCCCATGTCCGAGGAGTTCCTGGAACGGGACATCCGCAACCTCACCCGTTACTTCACCCGCCAGCGCCTCCGTGTGACGGAGCACGACCTGGCCACCCGCCTGCGGCCCCGCGACGACGGCGCCGCCAAGGAGGAAGAGGAATGATCTACATCCGCATCCCCAAGGAGCGCCTCGGCGTCCTGATCGGCCCCAAGGGCCAGACCCGCAAGGACCTGGAGAAGCGCAGCGGCCTCGCCATCGAGGTGGACACGGACGACAACGAGGTCGTCATCCACGACGAAGGGGAAGCCGTCGACCCGTTGATGCTCCTGAAGATGCAGGACATCGTCAAGGCGATCGGCCGCGGGTTCGCCCCCGAACGGGCCACCCGGCTCTTCGGCGAGGACGCCTACCTGGAGCTCTTGGACATCCACGACTACGTGGGCAAGCACAAGAACCACATCCGGCGCGTCAAGAGCCGCATCATCGGCTCGGAGGGCAAGACCCGCCGCATCATCGAGGAGCAGACCAGCTGCGACATCGCCGTGTACGGCCACACGGTCGCCATCATCGGTGACCTGGAGGACATCGGGAACGCCAAGCAAGCGGTCGACATGATCCTCAACGGCGCCGAGCACGCCAGCGTCTACCGGTTCCTCGAGAACCAACGCCGCCCGGCGCGCAGGGCACGTCAAGAGCTGTGGTGAGCGTCTCGACCGTGGCACCCTCACCACCAATCTGAAGGTTCGCGAGCCCTTTGTCGGGGCATGCGACGGTGGCCTGCGCTGATCGGTGCGCTTCTACTGCTTGCGGTAGGCCTGTGGCTGCTCTACGGTTCCTCGTTCCTGACGGCGACGCACGGCACCAGCCTCTTGGTCGTGGCCACCGACCAAGGCCCCGCGGAGCTGGTTCTGTCCAGCGATGAGCTGCACGAGAACGTGCCCGCTCTCGCGCGGGCCATCGAGCGCGCCGACATCCATGGTTCGGCGGCCATCACCCACAGCGTGGACGTCGACGCAGCGCTCGATTTCTTGGGATCGCGTTCTGGAGGGTCCGGGCTTCCTCTGGTCGTCCAGGTCGACGGGCGCTTCTACGACGTGAGCCTGGACGTCGATTGACGTCGCCTGGGGGGCTACGCGGCAGCAACGACGGACGGAGCATCCTTACCGAGCAGCCGCCGCGTCACCTCGTCCATGATGCCGGTGACGTACTCCGGGTCGTCGAGGTAGAGGCTCTGGTCGAGCACGAAGGTGCCCATGTAGGGCAGGTCCTGGTGGGCGAGCGCCTTGAGCTTCTCGAAGACCGCCGGCACCTCGTGGAGGCGGTGGGCGTGATGGCGGCGCAGCAGACGGATGCAGTTGGCCATGTGGTACGCCTCGTCGCGGGCGACGTTGCTGATCCAGTCCCACAGGAGGCCGCCGCCGTACTGCTCGAAGTACTGGTCGCGCTCCTGGCAGTAGGCGCGGGTGGTGCACAGCTCGTCGAAGGCGAAGAGGACCAGGATGTGGAATTCGTCCTCGAACAGGTGGTCGACGCCGCTGAAGTCGGAGTCGGCCGCCCGCTCGGGTAAGGCGCTCCAGAGTGCTTCGAAGTCCTTGTCGAAGAGGGCGGCGTAGATGCGGGCGAAGCCGCGGCTGTGGCGCACTTCGTCCTCGCTCCAGGCGTCCAGGAAGGCCAGGAAGTCGTGGGAGAGGTCGTCGCGGCTGCGCAGGTAGGCCTCGAAGAACCGGGAGTCGTACTCGGATTCGTAGTTCTCGATGGTCTCCTGGCGGTACTCGTGGTGGGCGTTGCCGGGCACGTCCCGCTCAGGGTCGCGGGGGAGGCGCGGCAGCACGTCGTCGAGGAGGGCATCGGAGTCCCAGTCGGCGACCAGCGGCGCCAACGGCGCGGTGGCGCTCACCAAGGTCGAGGTCACAGCGGGGGCGCACCCGCACCGCTTGAAAGCGCTTGGGCGCCGGCGCCGGTCTAGGCGCGGGGGAGAGGAAAGGAGGAGGAAAGCGTGTCAGCCTACACGACCGGCAGGTCGACGGTGACGTCGGTCAGCACGATCGCGCCGGGGGTGCGGCTGCCGTGGGTGACGAACATGTCGCTGGCGGGGCTGACGGTCAGGAAGAGGCTCTGGCCTTCTTCGACGGTCGCGGCCATGCCCTGCAGCTCCATCTCCAGGGATTCCAGGACCACGGGGAGCTCCTTGTTGATCGGCATGACGTTGTGGCCGATCACCTGGGCGTCCAGGGGCGTGCTGCCGATGCTGACGGCCAGGAAGGCGCGGGCGTCGATGCCCGCCGTGGTGAGCGTCGCGGAGAGCGTCGGGATGCCGGAGACCGTCAGGGGGCCGTCGGCGATCTTGTGGTGCTGCGGGGCGCCGATCATGGTGGTCGTCGCGATGGCACCGGCGAGGCCGTCCACCGGGAAGGTGGCCGTGGTGTCGACGCTGTTGGTGCGCACGCAGGTGCTGCCTTCGTCCATGATGTTGTAGGCGAAGCTGTCGTCGTACGCCTTCGCCTCGCCCTTGAGGTGGTGGTCGTACCAGGCGCGCTGCAGTTCGCTCCAGCCGCCCGTGCCGCCCATGAGGTCCGCCTCGCAGGTGTTGCCGCCGGCGGTGCCCAGCGGGAGGACCGTGGGGAGCGCGTGGCCGCCGTTGAAGCCGACGAACAGGCTCTCGGCGCGGGCGTCATCGGTGAGGGTGCGCTGGAAGTTGTGGATGCCTTCGTTGAGGTTGAACAGGTTGTCCGAGACGCCCTGGCGGATGAGCGCCGGGATGCCGAGTTGGACGCCGCCCGCGACGAAGCCGCTGGGGCCGTGCTGTTCGAACTCGGCGACCAGGTCAGGGATGAACGGCTCGGGGCCCGTGGGGACGCGGCCGGTCGCCTGCACGTGGGCGTAGCTCTGGTGGATGTAGTCAGGCAGCGACGGGGCGCCCACGGCGTAGAGGGCGTCCACCCAGACGCTGCGCACGACACCGTACGGGGCCAGGCTCTGAGGGAGGCTGAACCAGGCGATCTCCGGCGCGATGGCATCGAAACGGGTGCAGCCCCAGGAGGCGGTCTCGTCCAAGGCGGTGATCAACTGGTAGGCGCCGCCGTAGCTGCCGCCGATGGCGCCCAGGACCACGTCGTCGGGGCCGCAAGCGTCGGGGCCAGTCTCCTTCTGGATCCAGTCGAGGCTGGCGGCGTAGTCGATGACCGCGCGGTAGTCCTTGCCCTCCAGGTCAGGGTCATGGACGTTCGCCTGGCCGCCGGAGCTGCCGAAGCCGCGCGGCGTGATGCTGATCACACCGTAGCCGTCGTCGTTCCAGCCGGCCAGCGAGTCGCAGCCGGCCTTCGTGCCGGCCCAACCAGGGCCCCAGAAGATCAAGGGGACCGGGTCCGCGGCACTGGCGCCATCCGGCTTGCAGACGTTGATGTCGATCTGGGTGCCGTCGAAACTGGTGACGAACACCGCTTCACTGGAGTGGGCGCCGGCGGGGCTCGCCACCATGAAGGAGGCCCCCACGAGGATCAGGAGTAGGCTTACGCTGGTCGCGGAACGTTTCTGCATCAATGCCACCGACCGAGGCGAGGCCCCCACCCTGGCTTAAGTCCGCAGGGCCGACCGCCGCGGGGCCTTGTGGGAGACACACGGGGACAGGGCCGAATAGAATAGCGGCGACGGGAGAAAACAGGGAACCGAGAGAAGAAAAGGAAGGGGAAGGGAGGCGGAAGGAGAAGAGGTCGTCAGCGACTAGGCCTCACGGGAGGCGATGCGGTCACCGAGCCCACCGGCGGCGAAGTCATCGCCCCCGAAGGAGCCAGGGCAGTTGTCGATGCTGCCGTGAGCGTGGGCCAGGACGAAGTCGAACAGCCCGTCTACGCGGACATGGGCCCCGTTCGCCTCGGCCAGACCGGGGCCGGCGACCTGCTCGTTGAGCATCACGGTCACGCCGGCAGGCAGGCCCGCCAGCAGCAGGTTGGCCGGCACCGGGTCCTGGGCCGCATGGACCACGTCGCCGTTGAGCAGGATGACACCGGAGGCGACGCTCGTGGAGCCCGCCTGGCACGTGGCCGTGGCGACCGTCTCCAGGCCCGCGAAGGACAACACGTCGCCCGACGGGAGGAACACGGTCACGTCCTGTGCGGCGCCGCGGGATTCCACGGTACCGAGGCTCATGTCCGTGGCGCCTGTGAAGCTCGCACCAGTGACGAAGGGGTTCTCCGTCACCGCGAAGCTCTGGGCGGACGCACTGTCGCTCTGCTCCGTCGTCAGGAGCGTGGTGTCACCGTAGCCGATGATGCCGGGCAGCCCCATGGCGGTCAGGAACTCGAGTTCGAAGTAGACGCCGGCGCCGCGGCCGTACATCACCAAGGGCGACACCTGGACCGCCTCACAGAACGTGGAGGCCGCGCCGTCGTCATCCGTCACGGTGAGGCACACATCATAGAGGCCGCCCGTGGGGAACTGGTGCGCCGGGTCCTGCGCCGTGCTCGTGGCACCGTCGCCGAAGTCCCACGCCCAGGAGACCACGCTGCCGTCACTGTCGCTCGACGCATCAGCGAAGGTCACCGGCTCGAACGTGGTGGGGACCACGGGCAGGTAGCTGAAGCCGGCGTCGGGGGCGACGTTGAGCGCCTCGATCGTCTGGCAGGCGGTCGCCGTGGCGCCGTCGTCGTCGGTGACCGTGAGGCAGACGTCGTAGAGGCCGTCGTCCGCGAACTGGTGCACGGGATCCTGGTCGCTGCTGGTGGCGCCGTCGCCGAAGTCCCACGCCCAGGAGGCGATGGTGCCGTCACTGTCCGTGGACAGGTCGGTCAGGGGGACGTCCGTGTTCGTGCCGATGGTGCCGCCGGCGCCCGCGAAGTCGGCCACAGGGGCCACGTTGAGGACGCTGAGGGTCTGGCAGCCGACGCCGGTGACGCCGTCGTTGTCCGTGACGGTGAGGCAGACCTCGTGGTCGCCGTCGTCGGTGAACGTGTGGGAAGGCTCGCGGAGGCTGCTGGTGGCGCCGTCGCCGAAGTCCCAGGCCCAGTCGGTGATCGACCCGTCACTGTCACTGGACAGGTCCGTGAAGTCCACCTGGACGTTGGTGTCCACCGGGTTCAGGGAGGCCAGGAAGTCGGCCACCGGAGGCGCGTTGAGCACCGTCAGCAGCTCGCAGAGGGTGTCCTCGGCACCGTCGTCGTCCGTGACGGTGAGGCAGACCGTGTAGTCGCCGTCGTCGCCGAACGTGTGGACCGGGCTCTGGGCGGTGCTGGTGGCGCCGTCGCCGAAGTCCCAGCTCCAGGCCATGACCGTACCATCGTCGTCGGTCGAGGCGTCGGCGAAGGTCGTGGCGGCGTTGGTCTCGGCGGGGTTGGCATCCGGCAGGAAGCCGGCCGTGGGGGCCACGTTGAGCACCGAGACGGTCTGGCAGTGCGTCGCCGCATCGCCGTCGTTGTCCGTGGCGGTGAGGCAGACCTGGAAGTCGCCGTCGTCGGCAAAGACGTGGACGGGGTCCTGGGCGCTGCTGGCGCCGCCATCACCGAAGTCCCAGCTCCAGGAGACAACGCTTCCGTCATCATCCGTGGAGGCGTCCGAGAACACGACGTCCTCGAGGTCCGTGGGCGTCACGGGGCCCCAGGAAAAGTCAGGGGCGGGGGCCACGTTGAGCACTGCGACGAGCTTGCACGTGGTGCCGGTCGCGTCGTTGTTGTCCGTGACCGTCAGGCAGACGTTGTAGTCGCCGTCGTCGGCAAAGGCGTGCGAGGGGGCCTGCGCGGAGCTGGTGGCACCGTCGCCGAAGTCCCAGGCCCAGGCCGTGATGCTGCCGTCGGGGTCGTTGGAGAGGTCGGTGAAGTCGACCGTGTCCAGGTCCGTGGGCGGCGCGGGCAGCCAGGAGAAGTCGGCCACAGGGGCCGCGTTGAGGACGGTGACCGTGTCACAGGCGGTGTCCGTGGCACCGTCGTCGTCCGTGGCGGTCAGGCAGACCGTGTAGTCGCCGTTGGTGGCGTACTGGTAGACCGGGGCCTCCATGTTGGCGACGATGCCGTCGCCGAAGTCCCAGCTCCAGCCGGTGATCGTGCCGTCACTGTCCGTGGAGAGGTCGGTGAAGGCGATGTCGGCGTTGGCGGCGACCGGGTTCGGGTTGGCCGAGAACGCCGCCGCAGGTGCCACGTTCGTGACCTGGGCGCTCTTGCAGCGCTGCGCCGTGGCGCCGTCGTTGTCCGTGACGGTGAGGCAGACCGTGTACTGGCCGTTGTCCGTGTAGACGTGGGTCGGGTCCTGCGTGGTGCTCGTGGTGCCGTCGCCGAAGTCCCAGGCCCAGGAGGCCAGGGTGCCGTCAGCGTCGGTGGAGGTGTCCGTGAACGTCTGTTGGACGTTGGTGTCGATGGGGTTGCTGCCCAGCACGAAGTTGGCGGTGGGGCCCACGTTGAGCACCGTCACCACCTGGCAGAGCGTGTCGGTGGCGTTGCGGTCGTCCTCGACGGTCAGGCAGACCGTGTAGTCGCCGTTGTCAGCAAACTGGTGCGTCGGGTTCTGCGCCGTGCTCGTAGCACCGTCGCCGAAGTCCCAGGACCATTCGTCCACGTTGCCGTCCGAGTCGGTGGACGTGTCGGTGAACTGGGGCGTCTGAAGGTCGGTGGGCTCGTCCGGGGACCAGATGAAGTCGGCCACCGGGGGGGCGTTGAGCACTTCGAGGATCTCGCAGTGCTGCGTCTGGGCGCCGTCGTTGTCCGTGGTGACCAGACAGATGTCGTAGTCGCGGGTCTCCAGGAAGGAGTAGGTGGGGTTCTGGTCGAAGGACTGGGCGCCGTCGCCGAACGTCCAGTTGTAGTGGACGATGGTGCCGTCCACGTCGTAGGACGCGTCCGTGAACTGGACCTCTTCGAGCACGGCCGGGTTGGTCGGCGACCAGGAGAGCACCGAGACCGGGGCGACGTTGAGGACGGTGATCGTCTGGCACGTCTGGTGGGTGGCGCCGTCGTTGTCCGTGGCGGTGAGGCACACCGTGTAGTCGCCGTTGTCGGCGTAAGCGTGGACCGGGTCCTGGGCGGTGCTGGTGGCACCGTCGCCGAAGTCCCAGCTCCAGGAGACGACACTGCCGTCGTCATCGGTGGACGCATCGGAGAAGAAGGCGTCCTCGATGTCGGTGGGCGTCGTGGGGTTCCACGTGAAGGCCGCGGTGGGCGCGACGTTGAGCACCGTGATCGTGTCACAGGCGGTGTCGGTGGCGCCGTGGTTGTCCGTGACCGTCAGGCAGACGTTGTAGCTGCCGTCGTCGGCGTAGCCGTGGGCGGGGTCCTGGGCGGTGCTGGTGGCGCCGTCGCCGAAGTCCCAGCTCCAGGAGACAACACTGCCGTCGCTGTCGGTGGACGCGTCGGAGAAGAGGGCGTCTTCCAGGTCGGTGGGGGTGGTGGGCGTCCAGGAGAGGTCGGCCACCGGGGGCACGTTGGGGGCCTGGTGGACCTCCGCGTAGAAGCCGGTGGAGGCCTCGATGCGGATCTTGTCGCCCACGGGCTGGTAGTCGAGCAGGTGGGTGCCGCCTGGGACGTCCGGGCCGTCGACGGACTGGACGAGGCTCCAGGCGCCGCCGATCCAGTCGTAGAGGTCGTAGTTGATGTGGTACAGGACGCAGCCGGTGCAGTCGTCGCTGTAGCCGATGATCTTGAGGTCGATGCCGGAGAGGACGTCGTATTCCTTCCAGGCACCGCAGCCGCCGCCGTTGTAGTGGAACCAGGCGGCCGCGCCGACGCCGGTCGAGGGCCAGGTGCCGCCTCCGCCGTCCGTGCAGGTCGCCGCCGGGGCGCCGCTGGGCCATTCTTGGCCCCATCCATCAGGGATCGTGTATCCGTGGGCCGTGTAACCTGAGACGGGATTGGTCGTGAGCGCGATCGCGAGCGCCGCGATGAGCCCTACCGTTCCCAGGAATGCCAGCCTGCCGCGTACCTGCTTGACGCCCATGATGCCACCAGTCAGCCGAAGCCGTGACGGGAGCAGCGATGTGTCATATTTGAACGCACGGCAGGGGTCCGTTCTATCCAGTGGGCGAGCCTTGGGCGCCGGAGCCGGGCGGGACCCCCGACGGGGCCTTTTGGTCGCCTTCCGTGCGTCGTCGTGGCTATAAAACGGGGGTCGGTCGCGACGACGTGACCGACGAGCCGGCCCAGCCTTTGCCGCCCGCGACCGCTGGCGACTACGCCGCAGCCGTGGGGTTGGCGGGCGCGTTCCTGGTGACCATCGGCCTGGCGGTGCTGTTCGCGGCGCCGTTCGCCAACGCGGGTCTGCAGGCGTTCGAAGACCCGGACGACGCCGGCAACTCGATCGGTTACCTCCTCTTGATTCTGGTGTTCACGGGGTTCATCCTGTACGCCCAGAGGCGCGGCTGGACGAAGGTGATCCAAGGCGTCATCCTGCTGGCCGTGGGCGGTACCGTGGCTTACGTCGTGGCGCCGCTGCTGATGATGTGGGGCCTGGCATCGAGTCCGGCCTGGTGGATCGGCATCGTCACCTCCGCCGGAGCGACGTTCGCGCTGTACAAGCACCCCGAATGGTACGTCGTCGATGGCGTGGGCCTCCTGGTGGCGGCCGGCGCAGCGGCGATCTTCGGCATCAGCCTCAGCGTCGTCCCCGTCGTGGTGCTGCTGGTCGCCTTGGCTGTCTATGACGCCATCGCGGTGTACAAGACGAAGCACATGCTGGCCCTGGCCGACTCCGTCATGAACCTCCGGCTGCCGGTGCTGCTGGTGGTGCCCAAGACCACCAAAGGGTACAGTTTCCTGGAGGACGTCACCCAGCTCAAGGAGGCGTCCTCGGAGAACAAGGGCGACCGTGACGCCCTCTTCATGGGGCTCGGCGACCTGGTGATGCCGACGATCCTCGTCGTCTCGGCCCTCCATTTCGGCCTCGGCGAAGCGGCCGGCTGGGGTGCCGCGGCCGGGACCATGGTCGGCTACGCGGCGCTCATGACGTTCGTCATGAGGGGCAACCCCCAGGCCGGGCTGCCGCTGCTCAACGGCGGCGCCATCCTCGGTTTCCTCGTGGGGCTCTACGTCGGCACCGGCTCCATCGTCTTCTGGTGAAGGACGGGCCAGGCCCGCCCGGACCCACCTGCCCGACGGGACCAACAGGAAAGGCGTAAAACCGTGGGCTCCCTGGCGCGACAGGGATGCCAATGGACATTGAAGTCACCTCCTTCATCAATCTCCCCGTGTACACGCACCGGGGCGAATACGTGGGCGTCGTGCAGAACGTGCGCCTCGACCTGCCCGGCCGCCGCATCGGCAGCCTCCTCCTGACCCGCACGAGCCCCAAGCTCATCGACGGCGGCCGCAACGTCGCCGTGCCGTACCGCTGGGTCGCCGCCAAGGGCGACATCCTGCTGCTCAGCTACTTCCCCACCCACGTGGAGGCCAAGCTGGACGTGGACGGCGCCGAGCTGGAACCCATCGAAGAAGAGCACCTGGCCGCCTGAACCGGCCGAGCGAGCCTCCGACTCGAACCTTTTCCATCCACCTGTACCCGTCAACCCTCTAGCGCCAGCATCGACGCTGGGCTTTTGTAGGAGACCCTGGTCGCGCGCCCCGTGTCGACCCGTGAACTGATGGCCAAGCGCCTGCAAGGCATCGAGATGAGCGGCATCCGCAAGATGTTCGAGCTGGCCGGCAGCGACTCCGTCAACATGGGGCTCGGCGAGCCCGACTTCGACCCCCCCGTCCATGTCCAGGAGGCCCTGGCGGCCGCCGTCAAGGAGGGGCACAACAACTACGGACCCAGCCTCGGCATCCCCGAACTGCGCGGCGCCCTCGCCCACCGCATCCAGCGGTACCGTGGCCGCGACGTGGCCTCCGAGAACATCCTCGTGACCGCCGGCGCCACCCAGGGCCTCATGACCGTCAACCAGACGTTCGTGGAGCGCGGCGACGAAGTGCTCGTGCCGGACCCGGGCTTCGTCCTGTACGCCAGCCAGGCCAAGATCTGCGGCGGCACCCCCGTCCCCTACAGCCTCACCAAGGAGAACGGCTACCTGCCGGACCTGGACGAGATCCAGGCCAAGATCACCCCGGCCACCAAGATGATGGTGGTCAACACCCCCAGCAACCCCGTCGGGAACTGCTTCACGCCGGAGATCGTCCGGGGCCTCTCCGAGATCGCCGCCGATGCCGGCATCATGGTCATCGCGGACGAGGTCTACGATGTGATGAGCTACGACCGGCCCCACGAGAGCTTCCTGGGCCACCTGGACAACGTCATCTGGGTCAACTCGTTCTCCAAGACCTACGCCATGACCGGCTGGCGCATCGGCTGCCTGGCCGCCAGCGCCGACTACATCAAGGCCCTGGAGACCATGCACTACTACACCGTCGCCTGCCCCCCGACGCCCCTCCAGATGGGCGCCCTGGCCGCCCTCGAAGGGCCCCAGGACGAAGCGGAGGCGATGGTGGTCGAGTTCAAGAAGCGCCGCGACCGCATCAGCAAGCGCCTCGACGCCATGCGCGGCTTCGACCTCGTGCGCCCCGAAGGCGCCTTCTACGCCTTCCCCAGCTACGACTTCGACGTGCCCAGTGAGAAGCTGGCCCTCGACCTGGCCGCCAAGGGACTCATCTGTAGCCCCGGCAGCGCCTTCGGTGCCCTCGGCGAGAACCACCTGCGCTTCAGTTACGCCTGCAGCACCGACGAGATCGACCGCGGCATGGACATCCTGGAAGCCCACGCGGAAAGCCTCCTGTTGACCAACTGAGCGGCGACGACGGCGCCAGCACCCCCCCCCCCCTTCCTCGCGCTCTCTCTTTCCAGCTAGCGGGAGCGCCATGACGACCACGCAGCGCCAGCGCTGAGGCTCCGTCGATCGTCATCCAAAAGGGAAGGGAAAGGAAGAGGGAAGGAGAAGGGACGGCGCGAGGCCGCAGGCGGCGCGCCTAGGCCTGGTTCACCAGGGCGAGCTCGAAGGAGCTCTGACCAAAGAGCACCGTGAACTGCCGCTCCGCCCGGTAGGCGACCTCTTGGCCGTCCTTGTCCACCGTGGTGTCGATGGTCGCCGTGTAGGAACCCGGCTCCAAGGGTAGGCTGGCCACACCGGTGGCATTGGTGGTCACCGACGTCGCCGTGGGCCCCTCCAACTGGATGGAGACCAAGGAGACCGGCTCGCCGCCATCCGTGAAGGTCAGCGTCGCAGGCACCGCGACCGCGCGCAGGGCCAGGTCGCGGGTGACCAAGTCCGTACCAGCCACCACGACGGTCGCCGTGGCGTTGTGGAAGTAGGTCTTGTTGCCGCCCAGGGTGTAGGTACCGGCCTGCAGGTCATTGAACGTGTAGCGACCAGCGCCATCGGTCACGACCGTGCGGTCTTCCAGGGTCATGGTGACACCGGAGAGCGCCTCGTCGATGGTGGCGTTGTAGGCCCCATCAGCATCCAGGTCGCGGAAGGCCATGCCGGACAGGTCGACGCGGGGGATCGTGATCTCCACGCCGCTGCGGCTGCCGCCGTCCGCCTGCTCCATCGTGACATCGAAGGTCTCGCTGTGGAGCTCCTGGCCGGCCGTGCGCACCACGAGCTCGAGGTCGCCGTCCTGACTGAAGGGAGCCAGCGCCGTGAAGCCACCGTTCTCGCCCGTCAGGGCCGAACCATGGGAGGCGCCGAAGCCGTCCACGAAGCTCACCTCGACGCCGGCGATGGGGCTGCCCACGTCGTCACGGACGAAGCCGCTGACCTCGTAACCCGTGTAGTACTGCAGGAGCACCACGCTGCGCAGCTCGTTGCTGGCCTCGCGGGCCTCGTAGATGGCGCGCCAGTGGTTCAGGCCGTCCGCCGGGGCACTGCCATCGGGCAGCAGCTCGAAGCCAGGGGCCTGCGGGTTGGGCTGGGCGCCGAACGTGCGGGCGAAGAAGCTGTCATGGAACGCCTGGCTGACCACCAGCTGGTTGCTGGAGATCGGGGCGCCCGTCGTCGTCAGGCTCTTCCCCTTGGGGAACGCCTCGGCGCCGATGAGCTCCCATTCCTTCCCGTCAAGGGTGTTGAAGAAACGAGGCTGCTCGTAGCGCTGGCTGTTGCCGTCCGCGTCGCGGTAGTACTGGCGCATCTCCAGGTTGACGCCACCGGAGAACGTGACGCTCACGAAGTCGTCAGGGTTCTTGTTGGCGAGGTACGCCGGGGCGTAGAAGATGCCGCTGTTGTCGGCGCTGAAGGGGTACATGCGCACGTCGACGCCCAGGTAACCGATGTGGTCACCCGTGGCATCGGCGAGGTCATCGTAGAGCTCGGCGACGTTGTCCAGGTGGGGCTCCACCAGGACGTAGGCGTCGTCGTTGTTGGCGGGGCCGATGCCCAGCAGGCCACCGTCGACGGCCTGAAGCACGTCGCGGACGGCCTGGGAGTTCTTGCCGCCGTTCTCGTTGTAGTCCGAGTTGACCAGGAGGATCGCCATCCAGGCGATCGCTTCCTCTTCCGACTCACTGGCCAGCACGCGGCCGGCGATGTTGTAGTGGTGCTGGAAGGGGTCGGCGACCGTCGGGTGCTGGCCGATGTTGGTGGCCCAGTGACCGTAGTCCCACCAGGCCATGAAGCCCGGCCGGTCTTCCAAGGGCACATCAGTGTCCAAGGTCGCCAGGTACTCGAACGTGTCGAGCCAACCGTTGTTGGCTACGTCAAAGGAGAGGCCGAAGGCACCCCAGCGCTTGGCGTCGAGGTCGTTCTCGGCCTCGTACTCGCGGGGGGTGGCGGCGTCGACGCCGAACCAGGAAATTAGTCATCGCATTATGGCTGGCGCTGTAAAGCGCAGTTTGCATGGCAGCGGGCGAGGTCCTTCGTTTCAAGCAT
>JBMYRW010000027.1:0-29551 GCA_049602735.1 Thermoplasmatota archaeon | reverse complement strand
CCCCTGATTTTCGTCAGCGCTTGCGCTTGACCCAGGGACCGCCGACGCTGCGCCCTTTGGGCCGCGCCTTGGTCTTGGGTTCCTCCGGGGGCGTGATGCGCTGTGCCGCCTTGGTGGTCTTGTTGTTGTGGGGCTCCCGTTTGCGCATGCCGGGGCAGCCGCCCCGCTGGTTATGGGCTTGGCCGTCAGCGCCGCCGCAGGAACTCGTCCCAGCTCAACGACGTGGTCGTGGTGGCCGCGGGCGCGGGGGGCGCGGAGGTGGCTTTGGGCCGGCGGCGGAACGGCTCCTTCATCTGGCGAAGGTAGCCGCCGGCCTCGTAGCCAGGCACGCCGAACGTGCGGGCCCGGTGGTCCGGCTGGTACCGGGTGCCAAAGAGCGCGTCGAGCCACGGGAAGAGGCTGTAGTTGGTGTTGTAGTGCTCCGGGTCGTCGCTGTGGTGCCAGTGGTGGAACTCCGGTGTGGCGATCACATGGCGCAGGCCGGGCAGGCGCCAGCGGACGTTGGCGTGCAGGAAGATGGCGTAGATCACCTGGATCGCTTGCAGGGCTGCGACCTGTTGGACCTGGAAGCCGAGGAAGATGAGGGGCACGCCGACCAGCAGCCCGTTCCAGGCCTCTTCGAGGGGGTGGCGGCGGGCGGCGGCGAGCCAGTCGAGGTGCGTGCTGGAGTGGTGGACCTTGTGGAACCGCCACAGGAACGGCACTTCGTGGCTGAGCCGGTGGGCCCAGTAGCCGATGAGGTTGCCCAGGATGAACACCTGCACCAGCTGCAAGGCGACCGGCTGGCCGCCGACGGCCGCGTGGAGGCTCGCCGGGGCCCACCAGCCGACCAGGAGCCACGCCGCGACGATGCCCGCCACGCCGGCGGCGCCCGCGAGGACGCCGGTGAAGAGGAAGTGGGCCACGTCGGTGCGCCAGCCCGGCCGCAGCAGGCGGCGCCGCACGAGGGGCCACTTGCGCTCCAACGGGGCGAAGAGCAGGCCGACCACGACGAGGCCGATGATCGGCCCGAGGATGCGGCCGGCAAGGTCCACGGCCATGGATGGATTGGCGAGCCGGTCGTACTTGAAGGGCGACGCGAGGGGGTCCCGGGCCGGCGGGCGGGCGTTCGCCGTGTTCAGGCGTGGGCGACCAGGTGCAGCGTCCCTTCCTCCACCTTCCAGGCGTCGATGCCGGCCCCCAGCGCGGCGCGCAGGCGGTCTGCCTTGGCATCCGTGAACCCAGCGGCCGCCAGAGCATCCAGCCATCCCTGTTCGGAGCGCAGGGCCATCGGGACGCCCAGGTCCTCGGACCAGCCGTGGCTCGCTTCGTTCTCCTCGTACAGGTCGATCAGGATGTGGACGACGCCGCCGGGCGCCAGCACCCGCCGCACCTCACGCAGCACCGCGTCCGGGTCCGGGGCGTAATAGAGTGCCTCCATGCTCCAGGCGACATCGATCGATGCGTCGCCGAGGCCCAGGGCGTCCAGGTGGGCGAAGTCCCCGATCTCGAAGCGGCAGCGAGGGGCCAGGCCGGCCTCTGCGGCGAGCCTTCCGGCGCGTTCCACCATCTCCTTCGAGGCATCGATGCCGACGGCGTGGGCGCCACGCGCGGCCGCCTGCCGGCTGGCCCAACCGTTGCCGCATCCCAGGTCCAGGAACCTCGTCCCTTCCTGGATGGGCAGGCCACCCACGACGTGCCCCGCCGTCTGGCCGTGCCCTTCCTCCATGCCCTCGGCGCGGCCCTGGCGGGCCCAGTCATCGAAGGTCGCGGCCACCTTGTCGGTGGTGTCGTTGCCCATGGCGCGGCCGACCAGGAGGCCCTAGAAGAGCCTGAAGGTGGACATGGTGACGATGGCCACCGCGACGGCCACCAGGCTCACCAGGTCCAGCACATGCTCCCGGTGCTCCAGCTTCGCGATGCGGGCCTCATCGCCCACGGCGACCGCCTTGGCGAGCCCCACCATGGTCGGCAGATGGCCGGCGTAACCCACCACGACGCCCACCGTGCCGGCCAACATGCCGATGCCAAGCACCGCGTTCTCGCCGCTGCTGTACCCGTCGGCACCCACCAGGACGTATGTCCACAGGCCGAAGACCAGCGTCAGGAGGGACGTGAGCCCGAAGTAGGGCCCCACCTTGCTCTCCACCCACCAGTCCCGGCGCGGCGCCGCATGGCGGCTCATGAAGGAACCCATCAGGATCGTGCCATGGTAGATGGAGCCCCCGCCCCAGAGGGCAGCAAAGAGCAGGTGCAACGCCTTGGTGATCTGGACCAGTTCGGCCATGGTCCCCTGAGCCGCCTCTCTACTTCTTAAACCAGCAGACCTCGCCGCGCTTGTCGGCCGGCGCATCGTCCTTCCTTGTGGTGGGGCCAAGCGCTTTATACAGGTCCCCTGTCGGCCGCCCACTTCACGCTCCTTGAGGTGTCCCTATGGCTCGAACCCCCGCCAAGATCTACCGCGCCATCAAGCAGCAGTCCTACTCCCGCCGTGAATACATGGGCGGCGTGCCGGGCCTGCGCATCCTGCAATTCGAGTCCGGTAACAAGACCGGCAGCTTCCCCTGCACCGTGCACCTCGTCCCCGAGGAACGCGGTCAGATCACGCACACCGCCCTCGAGGCGATGCGTATCACGGCTGTCCGTTACCTCGACAAGAAGGCTGGCCGCGAGAACTTCCATCTCCGCGTGCGCTGCTACCCTCACCAGGTGCTGCGCCAGAACAAGCAGGCGTCCGGCGCCGGTGCTGACCGTGTCTCCATGGGCATGCGCCTCGCTTTCGGAAAGGCCATCGGCACCGCCGCCCGCATCGAGGCCGGCCAGCAGATCCTGACCGTCCACTGCGAAGAGAAGTCGGTGGAGCACGTCAAGGAAGCCTTCCGCAAGTGCTACAACAAGATCGCCATGCCGTGCCACTTCGAAGTGGAGACGGCCGCCCCGGCCGCCTGAAACGGCAGCCACTCGGCGTCGCCGATCGCAACGGTGCGTCCTGGACGCGCCACCACTCTCCCCTCTCCTGTTCTTCCCCTTTGGCCTTGGCCAGGAGGACCCATGAGCATCCGAAGCCCCCGACTCCTTGGTGTGGCATTCGCCTGTCTCGCGGCAGCCGCCGCTCTGGGCATCCTCTACCATGACGGCGTCCTGGGCGTCGATGAACGCTTCGAGCTGGACGACGTGGGCGAAACAGCGCGCTTCCGCGGCGAAGCCGGCGCCCTGAGCCCCTACCTCCAGAGCCACCTACGCCACCACCTGGACCTTCACAGCATCCTCGTGGACACCGGCGAGGGCCTCTACGTGGTCACCACGTCCCCCGAGCCACTGCCTGAGCGGGGCGTCCTCTTGGTGGAAGGCACCGTCATCCACGGCGAACCGTTCCGTGACGGCCTCCTGCTCGTCCTGCAAGCCAGCGCCGCCCACGAACCCCTCGTCGCCGCATGAACCTCGACCCCCTGTGGCTCCTGGTCCTCGTGCTCACCCTCGCCGGGCTCGCCCTGGCCGCCTACAGCCTCCGCGCCCTCGACGGCCCCGGCGCCGTCGCCGCCTTCACGCTGGGCCTCATCGTCGCAGCCGCAGGGGGCCTCGACTGGCTCGCCACGTTCACCACGTTCACCCTCCTGGGCTTCGTCGCCACCCGGATCGGCCGTCAGACCAAGAAGGAGCGCCGCGTGGAGGAGGCACGTGGCGGCGAACGAGGTGTCTCCAACGTCATCGCCAACGGCGCAGCCGCTGCCTTGGCCGCCATCGCCGCCCTCATGGTCGACCCGGCCGCAGCCGCCCTGGCCTTCACCACCGCCGTCGCCGCCGTCACCGCCGACACCCTGGCCAGTGAAGTCGGCGTCCTCTCGAAGGCCCCGCGCCGCATCCTGCCACCGTTCCAGCGCCTTCCACCCGGGGCCAACGGGGGTGTGAGTTGGCTCGGACAGGCGGCAGCCGCCACCGGCGCCATCATCATCGCTGCCGTCGCCGTGGCCCTCATGGGCCTCCCATGGCAGCATGCGTGGGTCCCCGTGCTCTTCGGCTTCGCCGGCTGCCAGGTCGACTCCGTCCTCGGCGCCACGTTGGAACGGGACGACGTGCGCGACGGCGTCCTCTCCAAAGGGGACGTCAACTTCATCGCCAGTTTCGTCGTGGCGTTGATCGTGCTGGTCGCGGCGCTGTTGGTCTGACGCCGACGCCCCTTTGACCTCCTTCTGGCTGCGCGGCCTTCATGGATGAGAAGGCGAAGAAGCACGCCCTGCGTCTGGTGCCGTATGGCCTGTACTTGGCGGGTAGCCGCCATGAGGATGGTCGTCAAGTGGTGAGCCTGGCGAGTTGGTTCACGCAGACCAGTTTCGCGCCGCCGCTGTGCGTCGTGGGCCTTCACCGTGAGGGCGCGGCGTTCCAGGCGGTGCAGGAGACGGGTGTGCTGAGCCTGAACATCCTTGGCGAGGGCGACGCGGAGACCCTGAAGGGCTTCTACAAGCACGTGGACGTGGCGGACGGCACGGCCGGCGCCCTCGACGTGGTGGACGGTGAGGCGACCGGTTGCCCGATCCTGCCGGCGCTCCCCGCTGCCATCGAGTTGAAGGTGGTGGAGATCACGGAGGGCGGCGACCATGCCGCTGTGCTGTGTGAAGTGGTGGGCGCTGTGGTCCACGATGAAGAGGCCGGCGCGCTCACCCATGGTGCTGCGGGTCTCCACTACGCCGGGTAGGTCACGATGGACGTCTCCGGTAAGGTCGCGGTGGTGACGGGCGCATCGAAGGGCATTGGCCTCGCCGTCGCCGAGGCGCTGGCGGCCAAGGGCGCGTCGTTGTTGCTGGTGGCCCGTGGCCAGGAGGCCTTGGAGGCTGCCGCGGAGGCGTGCCGTACCGCTGGGGCGCCCCGGGTGGTGCCTTTGGTGGCCGACCTGACGACCCACGAAGGGCTCGATGCGGTCGTGATGGCTTCCGTGCAGCAGTTCGGTGGCTTCGACATCCTGGTCAACAACGCCGGCGCCGGCACGGCGCGCCCCATCACCCAGGTGTCGGACGAGGAGTTCGATCGTGAGATCGCCCTCAACCTCCGGGCCCCCTACCTGCTCACCCAGGCGGCCGTGAAGGTGCTGCGGCGGCGCGGCGGCGGCCAGGTGGTCAACATCGGCAGTGGCCTCAGCTACTTCGCCAAGGCGAACTGGAGCCTCTACGCGGCCACGAAATTCGGCCTGCGCGGCTTCACGGAATGCGTGCGGCAAGAAGTGGCCAAGGAGGGCATCAAGGTGGGACTCGTGGCGCCCGGCATGACCGAGACGCCGTTCTTCGATCACTGGGAGAGCCCCCCGGACCTGTCGCAGGCGCTGCAGCCTGCCGACGTCGCCCACGCCGTCCTCGCGATGATCGAACAAGGGCCCGGCAGCGACATCCGCGAGATCACCGTGCGGCCACCGCACAGTCCATAAGCGGCGCCCGGGCTGGTCGCCTGCCCATGCTCGACAAGGACGTCAACGTCATCCTCGCCCACATCCGTATCCGCGGCGCCGTCGAAGCGGAGAGCGATGCGCCCGAGGAGATCCGCGTCCACGCGGGCCAGCGGCTCCTGGTGAAGCTCACGTACCGGCTGGTGGAGACGCAGCAGGACCAGGAACACTGGCGCTTCGGCCTGTCGTCATCCCTGGGTGGCCGCACGGCCGACCCGGTGAACGTGGAATGGGGCGACCGCTGGGGCATCCCGGACGACCGCTTCGGCTCCCTGGCTCAGACGTACACCATGGACACCCCCGGCACCTACGACCTTGAGTTCCTGGCGTTCGGCGAACTGCTGGTGGGCAAGTGGGGCAGCGGCCAGGCGGACCAGGCGGAGCGCCGCGAGGTCCAGAAGACCTTGAAGGTCATCGTCGCGTAGTCTCGGCGGTCCCGGGGAGCCCTTATGACGGGGCCCCATGTGGGCGCCGACCATGGCCGTCAGTGCCGTTGTTGGCACCCAGTGGGGCGATGAAGGCAAGGGCAAGGTGGTCGACTACCTCGCCGAGCGCAGCAAGTACGTCGTGCGCTTCCAGGGCGGCAACAACGCCGGCCACACCATCGTCGTCGGCGACGAGGTCTACAAGCTGCACCTGCTGCCCAGTGGCCTCGTGTCGGGTAAGGCCGGTGTGATCGGCAACGGCTGCGTCGTGGATCCCTTCGTCCTCATGCAGGAACTGAGCCAGCTGCAGGAACGCGGCCTCGAGTTCGAACTGCACCTCTCCGACCGCGCCCACCTGATCCTGCCGTACCACAAGCTGCTCGACGGCGCCGAGGAGGCGCTCAAGGAAGGCGGCAAGATTGGCACCACGGGCCGCGGCATCGGCCCCTGCTACGCGGACAAGGCGAGCCGCGTCGGCGTGCGCGCCGGCGACCTGCTGCGCCCGGACGTCCTGCAACGCAAGGTGTTCGACAACGTGGCCGTCAAGCAGGCGATGCTGCGGGCCTACGGCTCCAAGGAGGAGCTTTCCGCGCAGGCAATCCTCGACGAGCTCGCTGCGGCCGCGGAGGTCCTCGGGCCCTACGTCACGGACACGGCGACGCTGCTCCAGACCGCCGCCCGCAACGGTGACGGCGTGCTGCTTGAAGGCGCCCAGGGCGTCCTCCTCGACCTCGACCACGGCACCTACCCCTACGTCACCAGCAGCAGCATCAGCGGCGCCATGACCGGCGGCAGCGGCCTCTCTCCCCGTGACATCGGCGACGTGATCGGTGTCGTAAAGGCGTACACCACCCGCGTCGGCGAAGGCCCCTTCCCCACCGAGCTGCCCACGGACGAGGGCGTCGGTGAGCACCTGGCCCGCGTCGGCCACGAGTTCGGCACCACCACGGGCCGCCCGCGCCGCTGCGGCTGGCTCGACCTGGTGGTCGTCAACCACTCCGTGCGCCTGTGCGGCGTCAACCAGCTCGCCGTCACGAAGCTCGACGTCCTCAACGGCCTGGATGAGGTGAAGGTCTGCACCCATTACCTCCTGGACGGCCAGCGCGTGGACGCCCTGCCGGCCGACCTGGACGAACTGGCCCGCTGCGAGCCGGTCTACGAGACCTTCGAGGGCTGGGGCGACGACCTGGGCGACGGCGAATGGGAGAACCTGCCGGCCACGGCGCGCATCTTCCTGCAGTTCCTGCGCGAGAAGACCGAGGCGCAGATCAAGCTCGTGGGCATCGGCCCCGCCCGCCACGAGACGATCGTGCGCAAGTAACCGGGTCGTCAGTCTTCGCCGGAGGCCCGCCGCTCCTTCGCCTGGAACGCCTGCGGCGTCATGGGCCGGCTGCACTTGCTGCAGTACTGGGCGTCCTCGGAGTCGATGTAGCCACAGGAGAGGCACCGGATGCGGATGGTCGCCATGGTTGCGGCCGCTGGCTTGGGTGGCGGGCTCGGCGCTGGTCTGGCGATGGGCTCCGTGAGCTCCCGCCAGCGCCGCTTGTAGGCGACCATGACGCCAAGGGCGTTGAGGCCTCCGAGGGCCATGACGCTGGCGCCGCCGGCTGCGGAACCGAGCCAGGAGCGGATCTCCTTGGTGGCGTTGCCGATCGTCTGTTGGTCCAGGGCGTCTTCGTGGTAGAACTGGTCGCCATCGCCTGCCGCGTCGCCGTCCCCGTTTCCGCCTCCGGACCCGCCGCCTGTGCCGCCGCTCCCGCCGCCATCACCGGGTGGATCCTGTTGGGGCTCGGGGGTGCCATGGTCGGGGTCCTCCTCGGCCGTCACCACCTGGAAGAGCGACACGGCGCCCACCACCATGATCGTGAGGGCCACCAAGCCCATGCCGGCCAAGAGCAACCCTGGGCCACGCTCGCGTCGTCGCCTGCGCGCCATGCCTCGGGGAGGGCCCGCTCGGGTTGTAGCCCTTGCGAAGCAGCCGGCCAAGGGCCCCGGTCTTCACAGCCCGACGTCGGCCCACAGCCCTTCGAAACCGGCCACCAGGTCGGCGGGCGGCTCGTAGGCCAACAGCAGGGCGACCGTGGCGTCGCGGTCCCGGAGCGCAAGCAGGCGAGCATTGCCGTCCCGTCGGCGCTCGACGAGGCCCACCTTCTCCAGTTTCTTCACCTGGTACGTCAGGGTGCCGGCGCTGATGCCCATGGCGGTCGCCAGCTCACCCATCGGCACGGGTCCTTCCGCCTGCACCAGGTTGGCCACCAACTGAAGGGGCCGCGCCTGGCGCAGGAGGCCCAGCTTGGCCCGGTCGGCGGCGGGGACGGCGCCGGGGTGCCGTTCGGAGACGGTGGCGCGGACGTAGTACCGCACGAAGCCGGCCTCCTCTTCGCGTCCCAGCAGCCCCGAGCGGACCAGGTGGCGCAGGTGGTGTTCGGCGGCGGCCGGCGCCAGGTCCAGGCGACGGGCCACGTCCCGCTGGTGCAGCCCGGGGTGCTCTTGCAGGAGGTCGTAGACGCGGCGCCGGGTGGAGCCTTCCTGGCCGGGTGGGCCTCCCAGGACGGCCAGGTGCAGCAGGCTCGCGCGGTGGGCGTCCACCGTCATCGCTTGACCGCCGCGACGTACACCATGAACACGCCGACGGCGGCCAGCAGGGTCTGCCACGTGAGCAGCGTGACCTCGCTGGTGCCTCGGAAGAGCCCGATGCTGGTGACGATGCCTGCGGCTGCGAAACAACCGAAGCCCAGGGCGAGAAGGAGCTGTTTGCCCAGGCCGCTGCGGCGCCAACCCAGGAACGCCAGGAGCGTGACGGCGAGGGCGACGAGGCTCAGGACCGCGGCGGAGGCGTTCAGGAGGCTGCTCACGGCCGGTACCTCCGGCGCGCCTCGTAGCCGCCCAGCATCAGGAGCAGGGCGGCGGCGGTGGCGGCCAGGTACACGGTGGGTCGCCCCAGGACCTCCAGCGCCACGGTGGTGACGCCGAGGGTGGGGTCGTGAAGGATGTGGGCGCCTTGCGGGTAGCTCCAGTAGAGGAGCCCGGACGCCTGCTCAGGGTCGACGGAGACATGGGCGCTGGCGGCGACGTCCTCGTCGCGGCCGTCCACGGTGACGTTGGGTGCCCAGGAGAGGTACGGCACCCGTTGGCCTGCCGCGCCGGCCAGGGCCGGTTCACCGTCCACGTGGGTGAAGCGGACGCCGCCCGGGACCTCCACGTCCACGGCGACGGCGATGCGGGTGTCGGTGGCCTGGAACGGGAACGCCGCCAGGATCACGTCGAACTTGGCGCCCGGCCCCTGGGTGGCGCCTTCGAGGTGGAAGCGCAGGGTCAGTTGGCCACTGCCCAGGGTGTAGATGGCGTCGCGGAGCCCAGGGCCAGGGGTCTCGATGCGGCTGGGCACCTCGCGCAGCACGTACCGTTGCAGGACCGGTTCGCCCAGGTCGTAGGCACCGTCGCCGTCCTCGTCACGGAACTCGAGCACGCTGTCCACCTGCATCTCCAGGGATTCGACGCCCTCCTGTTGGACGGCGCTGGCGGCGCGGGACGCCTCGAAGCTCACGGCGGGGCGGGCCTGGCGCGCCGGCGCGGGCAGGGTCCGGAAGCCGTCGTCGTCATCTTCGATGTCGTCTTCGTCCTCCCCTTCGTCGTCATCGTCGCGGCCTTCGTCATCGTCCTCCCGGTCACGTTGGCCGGCCTCGTCGTCGCGTCGCCGATCCTCACTGTTGCCCGGCTGGTCGTCATCCTGTTGGGGTGGCCCTTCGGGGCCCTCGCCTTCCTCCCGTTCGTCCCCGTCCTCTTCAGGTGGCCCCCTTCCTGGAGGGTCCTCTTCCTCGGGGTCCTGCCCATCGGGCCCGTCCTCCTGGGCAAGCCCTGCCGGCGCTGCGGCCAGGAAGAGCAGGAGGGTCAGGATCAGGGTGGTCAGGCGCATGGTCTTGGATGGATCGAGCGGGAAAAGGGTGGCTGGTCATCCCCTTGGCGCCGCTAAGGCGCGGCGGGGTCAGGGTAAGGGGGCGGAGGTGGCGGAGTAGGATGAGGGTGGTTGGCTGGTTGGTGGTTGATGGTCAAAGGACCCCGGGCCACGGCGAAGCCGTTGGTGGGCGGCCCGGGATCCGGTTCAGTCTCAGGCGTCTTCGTCGTCCTCATCCTCGTCGGCGCCGTCTTCCTCCCGGTCATCGTCGTCTTCGTCGCGATCGTCGTCGGAGTCGTCTTCCACCTCGTCCTCGTCGTCGTGGTCGTCGTCGCGAGCGCTGCTGGTCGCGTTACCTGCGGCGTCATGGCCCCGGCCTTGGCCGCGGCCCCGACCCGGGTGGTCGTCGTCCTCGTCATCGTCGTCGCCGCGCAGGCTGTGTTCGAGACAGAACGCGTCGATGGTGGCGTTGTCGGCGGCCGCGAAACGCTCCAGGGCCGCGCGGACCGGGTGGTCCCGGTGGGTCCCGTTGGCGTCGCCGTCTTGGCCGCCGTCGGTCTCGTTGCCGTCCTGGTCGCCGTCCTGGTCGTGGCCATGGGCGTGGCCGTTCTGGCCGAGGCCGCCGCGGCTCCAGGCGTTGCAGAGGCCGTCGAGGGCATCCTCACTGGGGCCGTGGCGCTGGTCCGGCTCGTCGTCTTCGCCGTCGCCGTCCAGGTCGTCGTCGAAGGCGTCCTCGATGCCGTCGCCGTCATCGTCGGTGTCCAGGATGTCGTCGAGGCCGTCGTCGTCGCTGTCGTCCTGGCTGTGCTGGACGCTGGCGACGTACGGCGTGTAGGTGCCGTTCTCCAGGTCGATGCCTTCATCGAGGCCAAAGTCGACCAGGATCGCGAAGTCGCCGCCTTCGGTGACCGTGAAGCCTTCCGAGACGGTGACCGTGTCGTTGAGGAGCGTGAGGGGCGTGGCGTTGCCTTCCAGGTCCGTCACGGTGACATCAGAGAGGGTGACGCGCAGCGCGGTGTAGTCGCCGGCGGCCAGTTCGGCGCTGCCCAGGAGTTCGCGGGCATCGCTGGCGTTGAGGGAGAGCAGTTCGATGGTCCGGTTTCCTTCGAAGAAGGCGGCCCAGTCGCCGCCGACGGCCTGCGCCTCGGCGGACGTGAAGGTCACGTGGACGGCGGACAGTTCGTCGGTGGGGTCGTCCTTGACGTAGAAGGATCCGGTGGCGGTGGCGGCATCGTAGGAGCCGATGCAACCGGCCAGGGCGGCGCCTGCCAGGACGAGTGCCAGGGTGGCGACGGTCCGTGGGGTCCGGGCTTGAGTGGGTGCCGACAGGGACATGGGTCCAGCTGGACGACCCGGAGTATATAGGGCGACTTTGGCAGTCTTCAAAGTAGACGGCCCGAGCGGCCTCCAGCGGCCCTAGCCCCTTTGGTGGCCTAGGTGTTGGCCAAGGTGTAGGTGAGGCGCTGGGTCCCCTTGCCCTTGGACTTGCGGCCCAACATCTGGATCTCCCCGATCTCCTTCGTGTTGCGCACGTGGGTGCCGGCGCAGGGGCACAGGTCGATGTCGTCGCCGATGCGGATGACGCGCAGCTCCGTGACACTCTTGGGCAGGAGGTCCATGTTGGTGCGGTCCTCCGGCATGAGGGCGTTGATCTCGTCGCGGGTCATCACCTGGTCCGTGATGGGCCGGGCCGCACGGACGATGTCGTTGGCCGCGGCGGCGAGGTCGTCCATCATCTCCGGCGTGAACTGGATCGGGTTGAAGTCGATGCGGCTCTGCTCCCGGTGGATCTGGTTGCCCACCGTGCGGGTGCCGCCAAAGAGCTCGTAGGCGAGCCCCGAGACCAGGTGCTGCGCCGTGTGCATGCGCATGTGGGCGTACCGGCGCTCCCAGTCGATCTCGCCGGCCACGTGGTCGCCCACTTCGAGGCCGTGGTCGGCGCCGATGACGTGCTTGACGGGGCCCCGCTTGGTCACCTCGGTGACGTCCCAGCGGTCGCCGTCATGGGAGAGGATGCCTTCGTCCCATTCCTGGCCGCCTCCTAAGGGGTAGAACAGGGTCTGGTCGAGGACCACGTAGTCCGGCTTGGCGGCCACCACCTCCGCGTCGAAGGTGCGGTCGTAGCACCGGTCGAGGCCGTCCATGTAGAGCATCCGGGTCTGCACGGGGCCCGGAGGTCACGGGCGCTACTTGGCCCCTTGTGCCGGCCGCGCGAGGACGTGCCGCAGGGCCTCTTCTAGATCATCGTGGCCGAAGCGGAACCCGTCGGCGCGCAGGCGGGCCGCGTCGACCCATTGGCCGTCCAACAGGAGTGCCTGCCCCATCTCGCCCAGCATCAGCCGGACCATGAAGGCGGGCAGCGGGAACAGGTGCGGGCGCCCCAGCACCGTGGCGAGGGTCTTGGTGAACGTGAGGCTCGCGCTCGTGCCGGCCACCACATTGTGGGGCCCTTCCTGGCTGCCGTCCACCAGGTGGAGCAGGGCCGCGACGGCGTCGCCCTTGGTCACCCAGGGCATCCCTTGGCGTCCGTTGCCGACGCGGCCACCGACGCCCAGCTTGAACGGGGTCAGCATGCGGGCCAGGGCACCGCCATCAGCATCGAGGACGACGCCGAAGCGGGCATGGGCCACCTTTGCGCCGGCGGCACGGGCGGGCTCCGCGGCCGCCTCCCATGCCTGCACCACTTCGGCCAGGAACCCTTCGCCGGCGGGGGCCTCCTCTGACAGGAGGGCCGGGTCCTCTTGGTGGCCGTAGAAGCCGACGGCGCTGGCGACGACCAGGCGGGGCGGCCGAGGTGCGTCGGGGCGCGCTGCGGCCACAGCGCGGGCGATGGCCTGGGTGCCCTGGACGCGACTGTCCAAGATGCGGGCCTTCTGGGCCTGGCTCCAACGGCGGGCGCCGATCGACTCGCCGGCCAGGTGCACCACGGCGTCCACGTCCGCCAGGCCACCTTCGACGCCGTCCTCGCCCCACTGACGTTCGCCCGGGCCCTGCGGCGGCCGCCTCACCAGCCGGACGACGGTGTCGCCGCGTGCTTCGAGGGCTCGGCACAGGGCGTCGCCGATGAGTCCGCCGGCTCCGCTGGTCGCGACCTTCATGCCCTGGGCACTGCGGGGAGGCTTCGTCAATCTTTAGGCTGGGGTGCCGTATAGAATAGGGCGTGCAACGCCGGATGCCCCTCGCCTGCTGCCTGTTCGTGGCCCTCGCCTTGGTGGCGGCAGCGCCTGGCGCCCAAGCGCAGGTGCCGGCGTGCACCTCTGTTGAAGTGAGCCTCAGCGGCAACGATGCCGTCAGCGTGGAGCGACCGGCGCAGTACGTCGTCGAGGTCCATCACACCGGACAAGGCACCGGCACGCCCCTGGACCCCACCGCGCAGGCGCGCCTGGCCGTCTCGGGCGCTCCATCCGGATGGACCGTCAGCCTCGCCGACACGCTGGTCGAGTTGGCACCAGGGGAGAGCAAGAGCACCACGCTCACCGTGGCGGTCACGCCGGATGCGGCCGACGCCGCCGACCTGCTTGTAACGGCCACCATGGATGCAGGCTTCGGGCCCCTGTCCGAGCCCTTGGGCTGCGTGGCCACCGCCGAGTCCAGCCTGGCCATGGACCGGGACGAACCGGTCACCCGTGAGGTCATCGAGGCGGTCGGGCCGTGGATCTACGCCATCGCCGCCGCTCTCCTGCTGGCGCTCCTGGTCGCGGCCAAGCTCGCCATGGACCTCAAGCGCGTCGCGGTGACCCTGTCGTCCCCCAACGAGGCGCTGACGATCCGCCCTGGTGGCAAGGCGACGGTGCCCTTGCAGGTGCACAACGTGGCCAGCAAGCGGGACGTGGTCGGCTTCCATCTCTCCGTGGTCCCGGAGGGCTGGGGCGCCCTGCTGCCGGTCCAACAAGTGGAATTGGGGCCCGGCGAGGCCGAGGAACTGTTCCTGCTCGTGCGCGCGCCGGATGATGCCGCGCCGGGCGACCTGGAGGCGTTGTCGGTCCTCGCGACCAGTCGGATCGCCCCCCGGCAGCCCGCCACACTCCGCCTGGCCCTGCAAGTGGAGGCGCCTGCGGGCGATCCAACAGAGAAGGCTTAGCACGATTCAGGTTACCATGTTATCTACTCCATGCAAAATGGAGCAGAGTCTACCCTGGTAGACAGGTGATTGGAACAATGAAGGCTCTAGCTCTGGGCGCTGCCCTGATGATGCTTGCTGCTGTCGCCCCCGCGACCGCCGACGACCACTGTGAGCGCCCCGACGCGATCGAGGTCGCCGGTCTGTACATCGACGACCGCGGCGACCCCTACGGCACCGGCTTCATCACCGGCGGAGGCACCTGGCTCTACATGGAATCCAACGGCGTCCCCGGCATGCAGCTCACCAACGGCAACGACCCGTCCGGTCTGTTCAACGACCCCGACGGCGCCGACTGCGAGAACGGCGACACGCTCATCCTGTAGGATCAGCCGACCCTCCTCTTCCTTCCCTCATCCCTCCCTTTTGAACACCCCAATCGACGAGCAGCAGCGAGCGGTAGCTTCGCCGCTCCCTCTCCCGGTCAGGGCCTTCCGCGGCCACGCGCCTCTTGGGCCATGGTGACGCGAGGCGGATGGCGGCCGGCGCGGCGCATCGACGACGCGCTGCACCCCACCCTCTCGAAGGGCCGACGGCTCGACCAACTCCTCTTGGACCGCCTGGGCGATGGCCCCGGCCGGTCCCATTACGGCACCACGGAGGTGCAAGAGATGGAGGCCGCCAGCGCGCTGAACCCTTTCGCGGCCCCCGACGGCAGCAGTGAGGCGGCGTGGTCCCTCAACCCGTACGTGGGCTGTGCCCATCGCTGCGCCTACTGTTACGTCCCCGACACGATCATGGCGCAACGGGAGCGGTGGGGCAGCTACGTCATCGTCAAACGGAACCTGCCGACGGTCCTGGGGCACGAACTGAAGCGCCGACCGCGGGCACGGGTGTACCTCTGCACCGGCACCGACCCCTACCAACCGGTCGAGGAGGAGCACCGCATCACCCGCAAGTGCCTGGAGCTGCTCGGCGCGGCCGGCTGGCCCGTGGACCTCCTGACCCGTAGCCCTCTCGTGCTGCGCGACCTCGACCTCCTGGCCTCCATGGGCGACCGCCTGCGCGTCGGACTCAGCATCCCGACCCTGGACGACGCCGCCCGGCGGGCCATCGAACCCGCCGCGCCACCCATCCCGGCCCGCCTCGACGCGCTGCGCCAGCTTGCCGACGCCGGCCTCACCACCTACGCCAACCTCGCCCCAGCGTATCCCCTGACGGGCGGCGTGACGCCTGGCGCCATCGCCCGCGCCTTTGCCAAGGCCGGCGTCGCATGGGTCAACACCTCACCGTGGCGGTACCGGCGCAGCGTACTGCCGGTCGTCGCGGCGCGGCTCCGGGGTGGCCCGTTCGAAGACCTGGTGGGCGCCGTCGCCAATGAACGACAGCAGCGCCGGCTCTCCGCCGCCCTGGAGGTGGCGTTCGAACGGGAGGCCCTGCCGCTGCGCACCGGGTTCTTCAACCCGCCAGGGCCCGCGCCAGGAGAGCGCCCGGATGCCACCATCGCAACCGTTTAGGGGCAGCGGCCCACCCGGCGCCCAGGAGATACCATGCAGAGCACCCTACTGGTCAGCCTGCTCGCCCTCTCGGCCGTCGCCCTCGCCGGTTGCACCGGTGGCAGCAGCGACTTCGAGACCCCGCCCATGGACGACCAAGGCCGCTACGTCATCGAGATGGTCGGCACCCGCTTCGAGCCCGCCAACGCCCAGGTGCCCGTCGGGGCCACCGTCCTGTGGGTCTACGTGAGCGGCGGCGCCCACGACGTGCAGGCCAACGACGGCAGCTTCAGCAGCGGCGCCCCCGGCGACATGGACAGCAGCAACCCCGAATGGGAGCGCACGTTCGACGCCGCTGGCACCATCGACTACCACTGCGCCTTCCACGGCCGCACCGTCATGCCCGGCACCCTCAAGGTCGCCTGATCCAGGCGGTCCGCCTCTTCCTTCCCTTTTCCTTCCGTTTTCTTCCCTTTTCTACTCGGACTACGGCACCAACCGGTCGTCCGCGTCGACGGCAACGCCGGTGCCCGCGCACGTGCCCGCCACGCGCTGCAGGCCCGGACACCCATTGGTCTCCTGGTAGACGTGCGCGTACGGCGTGCGGTCCGGGAACGGCACCGCCGTGCAACTGGGCACGCAGACCGCGCGGTCCCGCACCGTCAACTCGTCATTGTAGAACAGGTAGAACGTCCCCGCCGGCGTCTCGACGGTCTCCGTCGAGGTCGAGGCAGGGACCGGGGCGGCCAACAGCAACAGGCAGACGAGTCCCGGCGCGAGGGCGAAGCGATGCATGGGCTGCCATCGGCATCGCCGATTAAAATTGCCGGCCGCCAAGCCGGGTCCAGGCGCGCGCCCAGCGGCGGACGGGCCTTTTTACACACCCCTGGCGTCGGCCGCGGCGTACCCATGACCGCTTCTTCCCCTCCCAAGAAGTACCTCCCTGACGAGATGGAGCAGCAGGTGCTCGCCCGCTGGCGCCAGGACGACACGTTCCGGCAGCAGCAGGCGGCCGGCCGCGCCGTCTTCGAGGACTCCGGCAAGGACCCGGCGCACCGGTTCATTTTCCTCGAAGGCCCCCCGACCGCCAACGGCATGCCCCACCCGGGCCATGTGCTGACGCGGACGCTCAAGGACGCCGTCAACCGCTTCCACGCGATGCACGGCAAATGGGTGCCCCGCAACGCCGGCTGGGACTGCCACGGCCTGCCCGTGGAGATCGAGGTGCAAAAGGAGCTGGGCATCGAGCACGTGGACCAGATCGAGGAGTACGGCGTGGCGCCGTTCCTGGAGAAGTGCAAGGAGTCCGTGTTCCGTTACAAGGGCGAATGGGAGAAGATGTCGGAGCGCGTCGGCTTCTGGGTCGATTTCGACGAGCCGTACATCACCATGGACGACCGGCACATCGAGGCGGTCTGGTGGAGCCTCAAGCGGTTCCACGACGCCGGGTTGCTGGTGAAGGCCCACAAGGTCGTCCCGTACAGCCCCGTGACCGGCACCACGTACTCCAGTCACGAGGTGGCCCAGGGCTACAAGGACGTGGTGGACACCTCCGTCTTCGTCAAGTTCCACCTCAAGGACGACCCCGACGACGCGCGCATCCTCTCTTGGACCACAACACCGTGGACGCTCCCCGGCAACGTCGCCCTCGCCGTCGGCGCCGACATCGACTACGTCAAGGTCCGTGTCACCGAGGCCAGCGGCAACACCGGCGCCCAGGTGGGCGAAGTGCTCGTGCTGGCCGAGGCGCTCTTCAAGAACACCCTGCGCGACCACGCCGAGGTCATCGCCAAGGTGAAGGGCAGCGACCTGGTGGGCATGGCGTACGAACCGCTCTTCCCTGGCGCGGTCGACACCGAGGGCGCCAAGGTCGCCTTCGAGATCGTCGCCGCCGACTTCGTCACGACGGAGGACGGCACCGGTGTCGTCCACACGGCCGTCATGTACGGTGAGGACGACTACCAGCTCGGCATGGCGATCGGGTTGCCGGCGCAGCACACGGTCGGGCTCGACGGCAAGTTCAACGCCGAGGTGCCCGCCGTGGGTGGCCTGTTCGTCAAGGACGCTGCCACGGAGGAGGCGATCTTCGAGCACTTGCGCGGCCGCGACATGTTCTACCGGTCCGAGGAGTACGAACACAGCTACCCCCACTGTTGGCGCACGGACACGCCGCTGCTGTACTACGCCATGGACTCGTGGTACATCCGCATGAGCCAACTGCGCGAGCAGCTGCTGGCCAACAACGACGCCATCAACTGGGTGCCCGAGACCATCAAGGAGGGCCGCATGGGCGACTGGTTGCGCAACGTCAAGGACTGGGCGTTCAGCCGCAGCCGCTACTGGGGTACGCCGCTGCCGGTCTGGGTCTGCGACACCTGCGACCACCAATGGTGCGCCGGCGGCAAGGACGACCTGGCCTCGATGGGCATCGAGGTGCCTGAGCTGCACCGACCCCACGTCGACACCGGCTTCCCGTGCCAACAACCCGGGTGCGAAGGCGGCACCATGCAGCGCGAACCGTACGTCATCGATGTCTGGTACGACTCCGGCGCCGCGCAGTTCGCCCAGTTCCCCCAGTTCGAAGGCGACGCCGACGAGATGCTCGCCGAGCGCTGGCCCATCGACTTCATCGCCGAAGGCCTCGACCAGACGCGCGGCTGGTTCTACAGCCTCCTGGCCATCGCGACGGCGCTCAAGGCGAGCGGCGCGGAGCCCTTCGCGGGCCCGCCGTACAAGAACGTGGTCGTCAACGGCCTCATCCTGGCCGAAGACGGCCAGAAGATGTCCAAGTCGAAGAAGAACTACACCAGCCCCGACGCGGTCTTCGAGGCCCACGGCGCGGACGCCACGCGCTGGTACCTCCTGTCCGCCACCGCCCCGTGGCAGGACAAGCGCTTCTTCGACGGCGCCGTGCGCGACACGTACGGGAAGTTCTTCTCCACCCTCTGGAACACGTTCCTCTTCCACCGACAATACGCCGAACTGGACGGCTGGACGCCCAGCATCGCCACCCTCGACACGCTGCAGGACCTCGCCGCCGGCAACGAACTGGACGCTTGGCTGCTGAGCCGCCTCGAAGCGGCCGTCGCCGAAGCGGACGAAGCCGGCAACAGGTTCCACCTGCACAAGGCGACCCGCGCCATCGAGGCGTTCGTCCTCGACGACCTCTCCAACTGGTGGGTGCGCCGCAGCCGCGACCGCTTCTGGGCCGAAGCCGACAGCCCCGACAAGCAGGCCGCCCACGCCGTCCTCTGGTGGGCCCTCCACACCAGCTGCCGCCTCGTCGCACCCTTCGCGCCGTTCATGGTGGAGCACATCTGGGACCACGTGCGCCTGCCCGAGGACCCGGACAGCGTCCACCTGGCCCGCTACCCCGAAGCCGGCAGCCGCGACGAGGCCCTGGAAGCCCGCATGCAGGCGGTCCGCGACCTCGCCGAAGCCGGCCGCGCCCTACGCTCCAAGATCGGCATCCCGACGCGCCACCCCCTCGCCCGCGCCCTCCTGACAGGAGACCAAGCGGCGGGCCTCGGCGACCTGGCCAATATCCTCCAAGAGGAACTCAACGTCAAGGCCCTCGACATCGCAGGCGACGCCACGGAGGCCAAGTCCTTCGTCGCCCAACCGAACCGCGCCGCCCTAGGCCCCACGTTCAAGCAACTCGCCCCCCAGGTGGCCGCGGCTATCGAGGCCCTCGACGGCGACCACGCCCACGAGGTCCTCACCACTGGCGGCACCATCGGTGTGAGCATCGAAGGCCACGACCACGGCCTCAAGGAAGAACACGTCCTCTTCGAGGAGAAGGACCGGGACGGATGGGCCACCACCGAAGCCGCGGGCGCCGTGTTGGCACTCTACACGGAGCGCGACGAAGCCCTCCTGGCCGAGGCGTTCACAAGGGAGGTCATCCGCCGCCTGCAGGAGGTCCGCAAGGAACTCGACCTGCCCCTCGAAGAACAGGTGGATGTCACCCTCGACGTGGACGACGCCTCGCGGGGCCGCCTGGAAGCGTTCTCCGGGATGGTAAAGGAGGATGTCCGTGTGCGGGACCTGTCGTTTGGCTCTGTTTCCGGCGTGACCAGGGAATGGGACGTGGAAGGGGCCTCTGTCTCCGCCGGTGTCGTGCCGGTGGAGACGGAAGTGGTGGAAGTGGCCTAAAGACGGGTCATCGAGCCGGACGGCGTGACCAGGATCGCCCCCGGCGCGACCTCCGGTCCGACCTCATCCTTCATCTCCGAAAGGCGCTGGATCATCAGGCTGACCTCGCACTCCAACTCGTCATCGATAGCGGGGTGAGCCGACAGGCGATCGAGCGCATCCCGCGCCGCGTCGACCAGGTCATCGAAGCTGTCCATGGGGCCAAGAATGGCCTCGCGCTTAGATCGCTTTTGGTAACAAATAGACGCATCCGGGCCGTTCAGAACCCAAAGTAATCATCATCAATCTTGGCCCGGGCTATATGCAATATTTGCACGAACAATGGGGCCTGTGAAATCTTTTCGCAGCATCCAGGCTCGACGCTTCGGGCGCATCTCGGTCCCACTAGAACGGAAGTGCGTCAGGTCCTTCTTCCCCGTCCCTCCTGTGTTGGGAATCAAAATCTGAAATTCTCCATTTGGAGGCTTCGCCGACGATAATCTGGTCATGTCGCCACTCTTTAGGATCGACTGTGCTAGCTCATAGTCGCGACGCAAGAGTTCATCGTCTTCTTCTGTGGGCATCCAGAGGAACGGTGAATGAATGTACCAATCATCCGGCCGGCCAAGGACTGCCTTAACGACGGGTGCAAATAGAACCACTCTGGATTTTTGATACGCTCGGCTCTCGTACCAATGCTGATTAAAAACCTCGTCAAACGTGAAATGTGTCAGCTTGGTATGCTCGCGAACGGATAGGTCAGGTTTGATTGGAATCGTCTTGACTTCCGCATACTGGAGATCTCGGTGTGGCGATGAATCCTTTCCCTTGCCCAGCGCTGCTTCTACTACATCGCCCGCGTAGCTCTTGTTGGATGCTGGACCTTTCGGATTCCAACGGATTCCATGGGCTCGGGCTATCTCGGGTAAAGGAACGCCTGCCATGTCTTCAAGACGACGCAATAGGTCTCGAAAGCCTCGCACGCGGGAAAGTAGCTACCATGCGTTGATGACCTTGTCGACGCATACATCCAGCTGGTTCAGTTCACACTCGTAAAACGACATCAAGTTCCATGAGTGTCCGAGCTCATAGCAGGTGGCCTGTCTCTTCCGTTTATTGCGCGCTATTTTTTCCTCCCAGAACTCTGTCCGCGTCTTGGGCACCTTGAAATGCTCTGGGCAGCCGTGCCAGAAGCAACCGTCCACAAAGATGGCGACCTTGCGGCTCTTGTTGCTGATATCCGGGGTGCCGGGGAGACTCTTGTCGTGGATGCGGTAGCGGAGCCCCGTCTCGTGGAGGGCGCGCCGGAGGATCAACTCGGGCTTGGTGTCCTTGCCGCGGATCTTCGACATGGTTCGTGAGCGGGTCTCGGAGACGGGCTTCGACGCGTCGTAAAGGTGCAGTAGTGGTTTCTCCGACCTCTTGCGCGACGACTTGGTCATGAACTCTCCATGAGCAGCATCGGATGTGGATCCCAACACCTAAAGACCCCTCGTGGGCTGGCTCATCTTGGATGGGGCTCCGGGTCGTCGAGCTGTTCGCTGGTGTCGGAGGTTTCCGCCTCGGTCTCGACCAGGCCGGGGGCTTCGACACCATCTGGTTCAACCAATGGGAGCCTGCTACGAAGGCCCAACACGCGTACGATTGCTACGTGGCCAACTTCTATCCGGAAGGCCTGGCGCCACCGCTTTCGAACACGGACATCATGAATGTCCCCGAAGGTAAGGTACCTGATCACGATCTGCTGGTCGGAGGCTTCCCCTGCCAGGACTACTCAGTCGCCGCCACGCTCGACAAGTCTCAGGGCCTCCAAGGCAAGAAGGGCGTCCTCTGGTGGGAGATTCGCCGTATCCTGGAGGAAAAGCGCCCTTCCTACGTCCTTCTGGAGAACGTGGATCGGCTTCTACGTAGCCCCGCCTCGCAACGTGGCCGGGACTTCGCTGTCCTGCTGGCCTGCATGCGGGACCTGGGCTATGTCGTGGAGTGGCGAGTCCTCAATGCAGCCGACTATGGCTTCCCGCAGAAGCGTCGGCGCGTGTTCATCTTCGCCGCCTGCGAAGACACGCCCCTCGGCGATGCCCTCGGAACGACCGCTGCCCGGCCTGACCACCTCACGAAGGAGGGCTTCTTCGCGGGAGAGTTCCCCGTTCGCCCACTTCAGGTCTCCCTGGACGGCGACCAACCACCGGATGTCCGCCTCCCGAGGGACCTCCATGCGGTGAGCGAGGAGTTCGACTTCCATTTCCAGAACGCCGGCATCATGTTCCAAGGGCACATCTGGACACAGAAAGTCCATCCACGAGGCGACGAGCCCGTCGCCACGCTCGGCAGCATCCTCGGCCCTTGCTCGGATGAGCGGTACTACATCCCCACCGACCTGATCGACGCCGAACGGGGTTGGCGCTACTTCCGGGGGGCCAAGAACGAAGACCGCGTCGCCAGGAACGGCCACCAGTACCGGTACACGGAGGGCTCGATGGCATTCCCTGATCCGAGCGACCAGCCGGCCCGAACGATCCTCACCGGCGAAGGTGGTACCAGCCCCAGTCGTACCAAGCACGCGGTCGTGGACCCGGCCACGGGCCGCATCCGGACCTTGAGGCCAGAGGAATGCGAGGCCCTCAACGGCTTCCCGGAGGGGCATACTGCGGGCATTCCGGAGCGATGGCGGTACTTCACCATGGGGAACGCCCTCGTTGTAGGCCTTGTCACACGGATCGGGCAGAGACTTCAGTCGCGATTGGCCGAGCTGGGGCCGGGGATCGACGAACGGGCACGAGAAGATCCGGTGGCGGCGACGTCGGAGTAGCCTACTCCCCCTCCTCATCCAACGCCAACGCCTGCTCCAACCAATCGGCAAACGCGTCCGGTAGCCCGTCGCGCAGCTTCACCGTCGCCTTCCGGATGGGGGACTTCCCGGTCCCTTGCAGCAGTCCGGAGACGTCGTCGATCTCCATGCCGCGCGCCATGCCGACGGTGACGTGGGTCTTGGCGGCGCTCGTGTAGCAGAGGGGGCCCTTCCTGAAGTAGAAGGGGACGCCCCAGGCGATGCCTTCCACGACGTCCGGGTCGGCTTTGACGAGTTGGCGGACGCGATTGCAGATGGCGCGTTGCTCGGGCCGCAGGTCGTCGAGGTAGGCCTGCACGTCGGGGTGGTCGCGCGCCTTGGGACCATCGTGCCAGGCCATGTCAGGGTGAGGGCGGCTGGGGCCTTAAGGCCTGGCGGGGTGCGCGGCGCGTGTCCAGTCTGGCCATCCGGAACGCCACCATCGTGACGCAGGACGAGGCGCGGCGCGTCGTGCAGGGGGACCTGTACGTGGAGGACGAGCGCATCGTGCAGGTGGGGGGCCGCGCGCCGGAGGCGGACCGCACCATCGATGGCACGGGCCAAGTGGTGCTGCCGGGGCTCATCAACCTCCACACGCACCTGGCGATGGGGCTCTTTAGGGGCTACGGGGACGACATGCTCCTGGAGCCTTGGTTGAACGACCGCATCTGGCCGGCAGAGGCGAAGCTGACGGAGGAGACCATGCGCGCCGGCGTGCGGCTGGGTCTCCTGGAGTCGATCCGCAACGGTGTCACCAGCTTCCTTGACATGTACATGATGGAGGAGCAGGTGTTGGCGCCGGAGGCCCGCGAGGCAGGGGTGCGTGCCTGGGCCGGCGTCGGCATGGTGGACATCGGCCAGACCGAGGAGGGCGAGGCCCACGAGCGCATCCCGGAGATCGAGGCGTTCGTCAGGTCCACGCGCGATGATCCCCTGGTGACCGCCTGCCCGGCGCCCCATGGGACCTACACCTGCAATCCGGAGACCTACACGGAGTCGGCGCGCATCGCCAACGAGTACGGCGTGCCCCTCCACACCCACTGCTCGGAGACCCGCACGGAGGTGTACGACGTGCAGGGCCGCACGGGCCAACGCCCCGTCGCCCGCGTCGCCGACGCGGGTGCCCTGGGTGACCGCTCGGTCCTGGCCCATTGTGGTTGGATCACGAAGGCGGAAGTCGGCGACATGGCGGCCGCAGGAAGTGCCGTGGCCCATTGCCCCGTCTCTAACCTCAAGCTCGCCACGGGGGGCGTCTGCCCGGTGCCGGAACTCCAGGACGCCGGCGTGAACGTCGGCCTGGGCACGGACGGGGCTGCCAGCAACAACGGCACCGACCTCTTCGAGACGATGAAGTTCGCCGCCCTGGTGCAGAAACAGCACCGCTGGGACGCCACCGTACTGCCGGCGCAGCGCGTCCTCGACATGGCCACCCGTGATGCTGCCGCCGCGCTCCACCGCCCCGACCTGGGCCGCATCGAGGAAGGGGCCACGGCGGATCTCTGCATGGTGGACTTCCGCCGCGCTCAGTTGGTGCCCCGCCATGATGTAGTGAGCCACCTGGTCTACGCCACCAGCGGCCGCGACGTGTCCGCCACCGTGGTCCATGGCCGGGTGCTGATGGCCGAAGGGCGCGTGGAGACCCTGGACGAAGCCGCCGTGCTGCCGGCAGCACAGGTGGCTGCCGAGGCGCTCACCGCCCCTGATGCGTGAGGCTTTGTTCGAACATCGTTAAATGCCTGGGGGTCTCGGCGGAGCCATGCACAAGGCTGCCGCACTCCTTGGACTCGCGCTTCTTGCCACCACCGCCCTGCCCGGGGCCAGCGCCCACGGCGCCCCGGCGATCCTGGACGTGGAGCGCCTGGTCCTGGACGACGACACGAGCGACCAGTATGCCCTCTACGACGGCTACGACCTCACGACACTCTACGTCCGCGACGCCTACTGGGCCCCCTTCGACCAGTACGGCTTCATCTTCCGCATCAGCCTCTACGGCGGCTACGCGGCGCTCCCGGTCAGCCTCACGGATGCGCTCCACATCGACCTCGCCGCGACCACGCCTGACGGCACCGAGCACGCCTTCCGCTTCACCACCACCGACGATGCCACCTGGGAAGGCGACCTGCCGATCCTCGAGACCACCCTCGAAACGGAGCCCGGCGCCACCAACGCCCAGCTGCAGGTCTTCGCCAGCCTCGACGACCTCAACATGACCCACGGCGACGCCCTCACCGGCCTCCGCCTCGCCAGCTACGCCGGCAGCACCCTCGTGGACGCTGCCCCCGGCGGCAGCTTCCTCCCGGTCACCGGGGACCTGATCGAGCTGCCCGGCGAAAGCCGCGTCGTCCTCGATACCGTCACCGCCGAGCGCCCCATCGGCTACACCGCCACCACGTCCGAGATGGAAGGCGACGTGCTCACCATCATCGCCGGCAACGAGATCACCCCGGTCGGCCAGCACGTCCACCTGGTCTTCCCCGACGACCTGGGCGGCTGGCAGCTCACCCTGCCGGACGCCATGGCCAAGTCGATCGACCCGGGCGTCGATGCCACCTTCGAGCTACCCGTCGCGGCGACCGGTGGCCAGGTGCTGAAGTTCCACATGGACAGTGACCTGGGCGGCCGCGAGACCCTCTACCTCTACGACGGCCCGGAGGGCCCCACCGTGATGGCCGATGCCAGCGAACTCCCGCCGGCCGGCACCGACGGCGACGACGGCGAGGACGCTCCTGGGGCCAGTCTCGCCCTGCTCACCGTCGGTCTCGTGGCCATCGCCCTGGCCGCTCGCCGCCGGTAGGCCTCTAAGCGGCGCGGCGCGGTGCCGGCGCCGTGAAGATCGTCAGCTGGAACATCAACAGCCTGCGGGCACGCATGGAGCGCGCCGAGGCGTTCCTCGACCGCCACGAACCCGACGTCCTCTGCCTCCAGGAGACCAAGGTCCAGGACGCCGACTTCCCGTTCGAGCCCTTCGAGAAGCGCGGCTACGAGGTGGCGATCCACGGCCAGAAGTCGTACAACGGCGTCGCCATCGCCAGCCGCGTCGGCCTGGGCGACCCCGCCAATGGATTCAACGGCGACCCGGCGGCGGACCAGGCGCGCGTCCTGTCAGCCACGGTCGGCGACGGCGACGAGGCCCTGCGGCTGTGGAACCTGTACGTCGTCAACGGCAAGGCGCCCGATCACGAGGCGTTCGCCACCAAGCAGGTCTGGCTGGACGCACTGCGCGCCACGGTCGCCTCCCGCCACGCCCCCGATGACCCCGTCCTCCTGGTGGGCGACTTCAACATCACGCCGGATGACCTGGATGTCTACGACCCGGTCAAGCTCGCCGGTGCTATCCACTGCACCCCGGAGGAGCGATCCTGGCTCGCCCGCTACCACGACTGGGGCCTCGAGGACCTGCACCGCCGCTTCGAACCGGACGGCGGCGTCTTCACCTGGTGGGACTACCGCTTCGGTGCCTTCGCACGGGGCCGCGGCCTCCGCATCGACCTCGCCCTGGGCACGCCCGCCGTGGCGGCCCGCTGTACAGGGGTCACGGTGGACCGCGACGAACGCAAGCAAGGGGACTTCGAGGCGAAGCCCAGCGATCACGCGCCCTTACTGGTCCATCTCGCCTGAATCGGCGGCGTCGGACTCGGCGGGGCTGGTGGCCGGCAGCTCGATGCGGGCATCATGCAGGTCGATGACGCCCGCGAAGGCCGCGCCGACGGCAGGACCCGTGCCGAGGATCTCCGCGACCAGGCTGCCCGGCGACGGCTCCAGGACGACGGGGCCGACGGCGACGCTGGCCCACGTGAACACCGTGTGCCACGTGACAAAGCCGTCCGGAACCGCGGTGAACTCCACGAAGCTGCCTTCCGTATCGTAGGGGGCCGCCGCGGCGCCTCGCAGCGTGTGGACGTCGCCGTCCATCTCCAGCACCGCGTCGAAGAGCGTCGCGTCGCCGACCTGTTGGAACTGGAGCATGTAGCCGGCACCGTCCACGGCCGGCACGCCGCGCCCCGCCAACACGTCGCGGCGGGGTTGGTCGGGGATCATGACGTCCCACTTGACGAAGTGGAAGGTCACGTTGCCGTCCGCCAGCTCCGCCGGCGGCTCCACCATGGTGAACACGCTGCCGTAATGGAGGCCCTGGATGCTGCCATCAAGGCCGACGCCACTGGCGCAGGTGAGCACCTCGATGCCCAGGTTGCCGCCACCCACGGGGTCCACGGGGAGCCCCAGGCCGGCCACCTCCGTCATGGAGAGGGAGCGGAAACCATCCGGCAGGAACGGAGCAAGGGCCGCTTCATCAGCGGCCACCGTCGCGATGACGGCCTGGCAGTCGGTGAGGCCCCAGGGGAGCGTCGCGGCTCCCGAAGGCTCCGTGAACCGCGCCGCGGGGTCGCTGTCCCTCGGGTCGTCGTCGGCAAGGCACCCGGCCGCCAGCAACGCCGCGGCCACCAGGAGCACCTGGAATCTCATGGTCGCTACCGTGCCCGGTCCGGGTATCAAGGTTTCGCGTGGCGCAGCCGCACGGCGCTACAGCATGGGCGCCACGCAGGGGAACGGCAGGCTGGCCAGCTGGCCCGGCGCGAGCCCGAACGTCCCGTAGACGTCCATGCAGGCAGCGCGGAACACGTAGGCGGCACCGAGTTGCGGGTTGCTGGGGACGGTGGTCTTCTCGAGGGGCGCTCCCGCCACGATGGTCTGGTCGTGGAAGCCGATGGAGGCTCCCATCCGGACCGTGTCGTAGCCGGGCGCGGCCGGGATGTATTCCTCGCGTTCGATCCAGTCGCCGCCGACGGTGCGCTTGAACAAGTACGCCGAGCCGAACGGCGCCACCTGGTTGGCAGCGTGCGAGGCACCGACGGCCACCGCGTCACCGAAGATGGCGACGTCGGATCCGAACGTCTTGCCGGGCCAATGGGAGAAAGGCCCCGTGGGTTCCAACACCGCTTCCAGGTCCCAGCCGCCGCTGCCGTGGTGGAACACGTAGGCCCAGCCTTCCGGTTCGTCGATGTCGCTCGTGTAGGCGTCGGGCGCACCAACGATGAGGAGGTCCCCTTCCAGGTCGACGGCCGCGCCGAAGGAGAAGGGGCTGTGGCCGACCACCTGTCCACTGGGGGCGGAGAACGTCGTCTGGACGTTCCAACCGGATCCACTCTGGTATTCGAGGATCTGCACGCGCAGGGAGCGCGGGGCACCGATCGCGATGTTGAGCGTGGTCTCGTCCAACGCGACATCGGAGCCGAAGAGATCGGGCAGGTAAGGCGGGTCCGGATCGCGGTACGTGGCCAGGTGGACCTGGCCGTTGCCGCCCCACGTCAAGTGGTGCACCTGGCCCGGCAGGTCGCCGCCGAACAGCGTGCGAGGCTCCCCGATGAAGAACTGGTCGCCCACGTGCGCGAGCCCGGTCCCGAAGAACTGGTGAGGCCCCGGATCCGGCGAGACCAAGCGGCCGGCAGGGAACCATTCCCCGCCGGATTCGAAGTAGGCGTAGACGGCCCCTGCGTTGGGCTGGCCGAGCACCGTCTCGCTGGGGGCGCCGACGATGAGGTGGCTGTCGCCTGCCAGATCAAGAGAGGTGCCGAAGCCCAGCGATCCAGGGGGGCCCACGAGGGTCTCATAGAGGGACCAGGAGAGCTCTCCGGGCTGCCGCTTGTAGATGTGGACCTTGCCCTCTTCGTAGCCCAACAGCCGACCTTCCGGTTCGCCGATGGCCATCGTGTCGCCCCAGATGTCCACCGATTGGCCGAACTGGTCGTAGGCCTCGGCGTCGGGCGAGCTGAGTCGTTGCAACTGGACGGCCAAGCCGGACGCCTGACCCAACAGAAGGGTCACGAACAAGAGTCCAACGCCAAGCGTGAGCAAGCGGGCGCGCGCGCCCCGTACCACCACCATACGACGCGATGGCGGACGCCGCACATGATGCTTGCCCAGCCGCTGCGGCGGGCCCGTGGCGCCTATTCTTCTTCCCCGTCGCCCGGCACGTCCTGGTGCTCGTTGGACACGAGGACCGCCTGGGCGAACCGGATGCCTTCCTGGCTGCGCAGGGCGTCGACGAGGGAGCGAACGCGGGCGGCGTCGCCTTCCACGATGAGGGATTCGACGCAGTCGTGGTTGCTGCGGCTGTGGTGGTGGAGCATGCTGCGCACCACGTCGCCGTGGTCGTGGCGCACCTGGGCGATGCGGTGCTGCACCGCTTCCTGGTAGCTGGTGACGACGGCGGCGGAGGTGCTGCCGGTGAGGTCCTCCTCTTCGCGGAGGCTCTGGAGGAAGTGGCGTAGGGCGGCGCGGACCGCTTCGCTGCGGCCGGCGTAGCCGCGCTCCTGGAGCCCCTCGACCTCGGTCAGGAGGTCCATGGGCAAGGAGATGCTGATGACCTGCATGCGTTCCTGTGGGGGGCGCGCCATAGACCTTGGAGCCGCAGCGACCGCAGCTGGTTCATAAGGATGACATGAGCTTTCATAATCAGCGAGGAGGCGATTGCGAAGAAACCGAGCTTGGTTCATAATCGGGGGTCCCTAGGTTGCCAACGAGGTTCATACTGGACCTGGATTGGGCCGAAGCGTGGCCGGCCGTACCACCTGGGTCCTTGCACTCGTGGCGAGCACCGTCGTGGTCGGTCTCGCGGGTTGCATCAACACCGACGCCGCCCACGGAGAGCCGAAGCCGGAAGTGGTCGTCACCATCTACCCGCTCGCGTTCGTCACCCACTGGATCGCCGGCGACGACCTGCACGTGGAGACCCTCGTGCCCGCCGGGCTGCCACCGGCCGAATGGGAGCCGTCCCCTAGCGACGTGATCCGCGCCTCGGAGGCCCGGCTGCTGGTGACCAACGGCGCCGGCCTTGACGGCTGGATCGCCCCCGTCGCCCAAGCCGTGCGGGCCTCGGGCGGCATCGTGGTCGAAGCGACGGCGGGGCTGCACCTGATGGACGCCGGCAAGTATGAGGAGCAGGAGAAGCGTGACACCCCTGCTCCTGGCGCAGCGGGCGAGGACGGCCACGACCACGGTCACGACCATGGCCACAGCCACGGCGACCCCGCCGACGCCGCTGCCGCGCCCGTGGCGGCTGACCAGCGGCCCGCCGACCCGCACACCTGGCTCGACCCCCTGCGCCTGGCGGCCATGGCGGATAACATCCTGGCCGGGCTCGTCGCGCTGGATCCGGGGCGCGCGGACGATTGGAACACGCGGGCCGGCGAGCTGCGCGGCGCCCTGGCGGGCCTGCACGAGCGGTACAGCGAAGGGCTACGCCACTGCGACAACAGGCACCTGTTCACCACGCGCAACGCCTTCGGCTACCTCGACCACCG
>JBMYRW010000026.1:0-29599 GCA_049602735.1 Thermoplasmatota archaeon | reverse complement strand
CGTCGACGCCGAACCAGGCGTTCGGGATGACCAGCAGGACGGCCACCAGGAACACGCCGGTGGTCGCCTTCCAGGTCATGGACAGGATGCCGTTGGAGACGACGTTGCCCTGACCGTAGCGGCGGCGGTAGCGCTGGCGGACCTCATCGAGGCCCATGGCGCCCAGCACCACCATGGTCATGCCACCCGCAAGGATGGCGAAGACCGGCGCGGCGTTGAAGACGAAACGGCTGGCGGCGAGGGCCATGAAGATGGCCACGATGCCCCAGGAGGCCATCAGGAGCATGGCCTGGTCGCCCTTCCATCCGAGCTTCATGGCACGGAAGAGGCCCCAGAGGCCCAGGAAGAAGCTGAAGAAGCCCATGTTGGCCACGACGAAGCCGATCTCCGTGCGCTGGGCTTCCGCGATGGTGCTGTAGAGCTTGGTCTGCTCGAAGTAGCCGAGGCCGGTGAAGATGGTCTGGCCGATGGTGGGCACCAGGAGCAGCATGACCAGCAGCGACAGCAGCGCGGCGCCCGCGAGGGCCGGGAAGACGACCACCGAGGGCAGGTCACGGGTCGGGATCAGGATGGCGCCGGCGATGATCATGCCGACCAGCACGTAGATGCCGGCGAGGATCGTGTTGTCCAGGAAGCCGACCGTGGCGTACCAGGGCAGCGGGATCAGCGTCACCATGAACACGGGGATCAGGTAGACGGCGAACAGGGACACGGAGTCCTTGTGGCGCTGGTGGTCCAGGAGCAGCTGGATGCCCAGGGCGAAGGCCATGACACCCAACGCGTAGGGGTAACCCTTCCAGGTGAGCGCGGTGGCGGACAGGGCGGTGCCGGCCAGGGCGGCCCAGAGGAGGGCGACCTTGTTGGCGGCGAGACTGGCCTTGATGCCTTCCATGCGCAGGTTGGCGTCGTTCCACTTGCGCACGTGAGTGCGGTTGTCGAGGCTCTTGAGGGCCTTGACCAGGAACACGAACGCCAGGGCGATGAAGAACATGGTCGTGGCGTCGTGGTCAGCGAAGCCGAAGACACTGCGTTGGATGTGCGGCGCACTGACGGCCATGAAGAAGGCACCCCAGAGACCGGCGCGGCGGTTGAACAGATCGGCGCCGAGCAGGTAGATCGGGATGACCGTCAGGGCACCCCAGAAGGCGACGGACAGGTTGAGCGCGAGGCCCACCGCGTCCTCCGAGCCCATGGTGGACAGGAGGCCGGCGTCGAGTGCCGTCGTCCAATCGAAGAGCGGTGGATTGGGGTTGTAGGCGCCGTTGGGGTAATTGATGGCCGGGTCGAACGTGAGGCTCTCGCCGGTCTCCACCATGTGGGTGACCGTGCGGTCGTGGTAGTACGGGTCGTTGCCCGAGTAGAGATAGCGCCCCGCGTCGTCGTCGAAGGAGGCGTCCATGCTGAAACCGACGCGCAGGAACAGGGCCAAGGCCAGGAACACACCCAACCAGATGACCACCGTCCGGCCCGACAGCTCGCGGCCAGATCCGCTTGCTCGTGCCATATTACTCCATTTGATGCCCCAGGCTGGGGCGAACGGGCCGCCGAGCGGGGCCCCCCTCTTAACCGGTTCGTCGCCGTCGGGCGCCGTCGCAGGTTGGCTCAGGCACCGTTGGCCACGATGGCCTTGCCCAGGGCGCTGGCGACCAGACCGACGGCGAAGCGGCCAGTCTGGTTCTCATGGTCCAGCAGGGGGTTGACCTCGACGAACTCCAGGCTGGTGAGGACTTGGGCATCGGCGAGCATCTCCAGGGCGAGGTGGGCTTCACGGTAGGTGAGCCCGCCGTCCACCTTGGTGCCGGTGCCGGGCGCCCATTGTGGGTCCACGGCGTCCAGGTCGAAGCTCAGGTGGACCTGATCGACGCCGTCGCAGGCGATCGGCAACGCTTCGGCCATGATGCGCTTCATGCCGTGCTCGTCGATGTCCCGCATGGTGTAGTACGTCACACCGCTGGCGGCCATCAGCTCCGCCTCCAAGGGGTCCACGTCCCGGAGGCCGATCAGGACGACGTTCTTGGGGTCCAGCTTGGGGCCCGGCTGGTCGAAATCGGCGAGCAAGGGGTGCCCCATGCCGAGCGCGGCGCTCACGGGCATGCCGTGGATGTTGCCGCTGGGGCTCGTCTGGTGGGTGTTGAAGTCGGCGTGCGCGTCGAACCAGAGGAGGCCGCGCTTCTTGGAGTGGCGGGCGAGCCCGGCCTGGGTGCCGATGGCGATGGAATGGTCGCCGCCCAGCACCAGGGGCGTCACGCCGTCGGCGAGCGCCCGGTCCACCTTGTCGGCCAGCTCGGCGCATGCGGCGAGGATCTCGTCAGCATAGCGCAACTGGTGGTCCGCCGCGGCGCCTCGTTGCTCCACTTCCGGCGCATGGACGTTGCCGCCATCCTCCACTTCGTAGCCGAGGCTCTTGATGCGGGTGTGCAGCCGCGCCGCGCGGATGGCGCTGGGACCCATGTCGACGCCGCGGCGGCTGGCGCCAAGGTCCAAGGGTACGCCCATGACGCGGATGGTGTTCTCGGGCATCTCGGGCGGCGCGAGCCCGACCTGGTTCAAAAACCGGCGCGGCGGGGGAGCGGCAGGAGGCCTGCTGTGACCCGATGGCCGACCATGACACGATGTCTCTCCTGCTTCTAGGGGTTATTTAAGGTCGCACACCAGCTGTGCCGCACAGGTTTTCTACGACCACTCGGTTGGTCACGTATGCGTCGGCGTGGTATGATGATGGGCACCTTGGTGCTCATGCTGCTTGCGTCAACTTGGGGCTTCCCGGCCTCGGCTGAGACCGTGCAGTTGCCGATCCGCTGTGGCACCACCGTGGATTTCTATCTTGACGGCGAGCATGAATGCCGCGACGGCGAAGTCTCGATGAACCAGCCGTTCGCCTCTTGGCGCGGCATGGCGGGCATCACGTCCCTCGAAGGCAACCAGTTGGGCCGCACGTGCCGCGGCGAGGACAACAGCGCCGCGTTCTTCGTGGTCCACCGCTTCGAGAATGACAACGAGAAGCCTTCCGTCCGTGTCCGCTACTCCGGTGCTTCCAACTGTGGCCCCCTCGTGGCCGATTGCCAGGGCACCGGCAACAGTCGCCGTGCCTTCACCGGTATCTGCTACACGACCAACCTCATGATCGGCTCGTTCAGCCTGCAGACGGTGGAGTTCCCCTACACGACGCAGCCGGCGCCGGCGCGGGGCGACCTGCCCGGCATGGCCCATTTCGAGTTCAAGGTGAACCACTTCTCGGCCGTCGGCAATTATCGCATGGCCGCGCTACTGTAGCGGCCCTCGCCCTCTAGGAGCCCTCACCGACCTTCGGCAGCCCAGGCACCGCAACCTCTAACCCCGAGGCGCACGCCTGGCGACAGCATGAAGCACGCCTGGATGGTCGCTCCTCTTCTGTTGATGGGGCTGGCCGGCTGCCTTTCTGATGACGATGGGAGCGAGGGGCTTGCGGCCCCCGTCAATGACGATGTGCCGTTTCTTGGCTACGAGGTCCCGGAGCCCGACATGGCGTTGGAGCTCATCGAGACGTCGTTCCGGCTGCCCGGTGCCGGCGTGGAGCTGTACACCCGCGTCGTGCGCCCGGTCGGCGAAGGCCCCTTCCCTGTGGTGGCTCAGTTCACTCCCTACACGGCGCCCGGTGAGAACGCTGTGGTGGACAGTCTGCTGGAGCCCGCGGTGGGCAACAACGATGGCCGCTTCGATACGGAGTTCGTGCGCCGTGGTTACGCCTTCGCGTACGCTGATGTGCGCGGCACCGGCAGCTCGGATGGTTGCCTGAACCTGCGCGGCCAGGCGGACATCGATGACGTGGGCCTTCTGGCCGAGTGGCTGGGCACGCAGCCGTGGAGCAACGGCAAGGTGGGCTTCATCGGCGCCAGTTACCCTGGTAGCGAGGCCCACATGGCCGCCCTGTCGGGCAACGAGCACGTCGCCGCCGTGGTGCCGATCGTGGCGAGCACGAGCTTCTACCACTACCATCACAACGATGGTGTGCCGTACCGTGGGCAGCACAGCCTGGGTGGCACGAACACCGGTTACACGACCGAGGGCGTCACGCCGACGCTCAACCCTGACGGCTCCGTGGCCAAGCTGGCCGATCAGCCGACGTGCCCCCACGTGGAGCATGCGGTGACGTACGGCGGCACCGACCAGACCGGCACGTACGATGCGTGGTGGATGGAGCGCAACCTGCGCGCCCGCGCCGCCAACGTCACGGTCCCGGTGCTCATGGCGCAGGGCCTGGCGGACTGGAACGTCAAGCCGGACCACGTGGCCACCTGGTTCAATGCTCTTCCCGGCGCCGCTGCTGGCGCCCCCAAGACCTTCATCGGTGGTCAATGGGGCCACGCTTACCCCGAGGACGCCCCGGACGCCTACGGCGAATGGTGGGCCTACGCCGCCGCCTTCTTTGACACCCACGTCAAAGGCGTCGACACGGGCATGTTCCAGACGGACGTGGCCTGGGTGCAGGACACGGACGGCGACTGGCACCGCAGCAGCAGCTTCCCGCTCCAGGGCGCTGAGGCCGACCACCGCGTGCTGGACCTGCACAAGGGCACCATGATGGAAGGCCACGCGCACGACCACGAGGACGCCATGTCCTGGAACGCGTGCGCCAGCGACCGCCTCGTGGCCAACCAGCTGCTCCTGCCGGCGGGCCAGTTCGTGCCGGCCACCGACCCCTGCTCCGACGTGGAGGACAGTCAACTGGTGTGGGAGTGGACCGCCGACCGGGACATGATGCTCTCCGGCGTGCCCCTGCTGCACCTGGACTTACAGAGCGACCAGGCGTTCACCCACCTGGTGGCCGTGCTGGAGATCGGCGGCGAGCGCCAGAACTACGGTTACCTCAACCCGACGTTCCGAAACGGCCTGGACGCCCCTGAGGCGGTGCCGACCGGCGCGACGTACAGCGTCACCATCGACTTCTACCCGCAGGAGGACCTCATCTCCAAGGGCCAGACCGTGCGGCTGCTGCTGGGCAGCGACGACGACGGACGGACCATCGAGGCGTTCGACGACGGCGTCAACACGGTGGTATGGGGCGACGAGGACGGCAAGGGCAACCGCCTCTTCCTGCCCCTGCGCCCGGCCCACATGGAAGGCGTCCGCCTCGGCTGAGGACGCAACGGCGCCCCGGCCCCTCTTCCCTTCCCCTCCTCCCTTGCTCGCTTCCCCCCCCCTCCCTCTCCTTTCCGCTCCTCTCTACCTGTTCTCAATAGCGGCTCTTGTCTCCACAGGAGTACCGGGGCATCGCGCCAAGAGCCCGCGCGCCGCGTCGCGGCCAGGATGCGCGTGCAACTCGTGACCGACACCGCCTGGGACGCCAACGGCGTGTCGCGGTTCGTCCAGGACCTTGCCCGTGAGGCCGCCGCGAGGGGCCGCGACCTGGAAGTGCTCACCTCCACCAGGCGCAGCGGGCCAGCCCACCCCCTGATCCGCAACCTGGTGCCCCGCTACGCCCGGCCGTACCGCCGCTACCCAGACCTGGAGTTCACGCTCCCGCCCGTGCGCGCCATGCTGGCCCACATCCGGCGCCGCGACCCCGACGTGATCCATGTCTCCACGCCGGGCCCCGTCGGCCTCGTGGGTGTCCTGGCCGCGCGGTTGTACGACAAGCCCCTGGTGGGCATCTACCACACGGACTTCCCCGGCTACATCGAGCAACTGTACGGCCGACGGACGCTGGTGCGCGCCGCCCAGGGGTACATGCGCAGCTTCTACCGCCTGTTTGCCACCGTCGGTACCCGCAGCGACGCCTACCTGCCCGTGCTGCAACAGATGGGGCTTCCGGGCCACCGCCTCACCAGCCTCACGGCCGGCAGCGACACGGCCACGTTCCATCCGCGCCACCGCCGCGCCGACCCGGCCGGCTTCTGGGCCGCGTACCCGGGCGACCCGACACGGCGCAAGCTGCTCTATGTGGGCCGCATCAGCCACGACAAACACCTCGGCTTCCTGGCCCCCGTCTGGGAGGCCCTCCGCCAGCGAGGCGACGTGGACCTCCTACTCATCGGGGACGGCCCCCATCGACGGGAGCTGGAAGCGGCCTTGCCGGGCGCCCACTTCCTGGGCCACCGCGCCGGTGACGAACTGGCCACCCTGTACGCCAACAGCGACCTGTTCCTCTTTCCCAGCGTGAAGGACACCCTGGGCCAGGTGGTGATGGAAGCTCAGGCGAGCGGCGTGCCGGCCCTGGTGAGCGACCAAGGCGGCCCCCAACACATCGTCACCGACCAGGTGACCGGCCACGTGCTCCCCGTCACCGACCCGGCACCCTGGATCGCCGCCGCAACGGCGCTCCTGGACGACGAAGCGGCCCGCCGCCAGATCGGGGACGCCGCACGGGCACAGATGGAGCAGCGAGGCTTCGCCGCCAGCTTCGAACACTGGTGGCGCCTCCACGAAGAGGTCCAGCGACCCCGGCCGCCACGCCCCCACGTGGACCCGTTGGGGCGCCGCAGGGCACCGCCGCTGACGCCGCTCGGCATCCAGGCCGGGCTCGCCGGGTTCTGACGGGTGACTCAGGCGAGACAGGTCCAGTCGGCGAACGGCGGCAGCAAAGTCGGAAGCGCAGCGAGTTCCACGAGCACTTCCGGTGGTGCCCCGACCCCCTCGGGCCACCAACGGTCGAAGGGGCGATCGGAGCCCGTGACCCCGTCGTAGGCTCCAGCGAGGACCTGGCGGGACCAGAAACCAGGTACCGCGTCCCAGTACGCTTCGATGAGCGCCTGCGCCTCTTGTCGTTCCGGCACGGATCCGTCGTCGACCGCGTGCCAGAAGCCGATGCGCCAGCCGGCCTTCGCTCCAGCGACCGCGGCGGGGACCTCTTCGCCCATCAGCTCGGCCATCTCCAGGAATCCGGGCTGCTCCTCGCGGTCTTCCCAGGTGAAGCCGGCGCCAAGACCATACGGGCCGGCCAGGCGGGCCGACAGGTTCTGGGCCCTTTGGACGTTGGCGGTCGCGTCGTCCATGGCGCCGGGCGGCGACGTGCAGGCACCCTCCGTGGGCAGAGCATGGGCCACGGCCTGAAGGAGCCGCGCATAGGCCGGGTCGAGTGTGTACCCATAGGCGATGCGCCTCTGCTCGTCCTCCGCCTGCGCCAGGAACCACTCCACGTCGCGGGGCTCCTCCAAGAACGCTCGGAACGCGACGCCATGGGCCTCCCGCCAGAGCCATGCGAGCGCCTCCAGTTCCGGGATGGAGCCGGCGACCGTGGCGTTGAGGAGATCCGTGAGGACCCGCGCCTCGACCTGGGCCACGCCACGCCAATCCTGGTACGCCTCGGCCAGGCGGCCTTCCACCTTCGCTTGGGTCAGCCGCTGGTCCACCAAGGGGCGCTCCGGCGTGGCACAGGCGCGCAGCCGCTCTTCCAGGACGACCAAGGCGTGCCCGGGGTCTTCCGGCGCCGCGACGGGGCATCCGGCCTCGACGGCCGCTTGGATCAGCTGGCCCCCGAGCGCCTCAAGGAGGCCCAGGTCGACGGTCTGACGGGGCAGGTCCGCGGCCACTCCTTCGGTGGCCAGGCCGTACGACCAGCCGGCCAGAGGTGACGGGGTGCTGCTGCCACTGGGGCGCGGCGCTCCTTCAGACAGGTCGCTCGCGTCGAACTCTGGTGCCAGGCATCCCGCCAGGAGGACCACCAGCAGGACCGCCACGGACTTCACGCGGCAGCCACGCGGGGCGCCCTTATGAGTCCATTCGCACGCTTGCTGGCCTTTCCGAAACGACCCCGCCCCGAAGACGGGTCAACGCCGCGTCGTGATCATCAGAATATCACCGTCGAGCATCACATGGTCGATGCCGACGGTCTGACCCGGGAACTTGGCGCTCTTGCCCCACACGTTGGCGTAACGGAACTTCTTACGGAAGTCCCGGTGGAGGATGTCGCACACCATGCCGACGTCGGTGCCGGACTTGATGATCAGCGGCTCCTCCAGGTCCGCCTCCTCGCCGCGGGGCTTGAGGAACACCTGGATGAACTTCAGGTTGTCATAGATGAAGTCCTTCGCCTGCGCCTCGCCGAGCTTCTTGTTGGCCACCATCGGGATGGCGGGGAAGCCCTGCTCCTCCAGCCACGCCTCCAGCTCCGCGTAGACCTCCGGGCCCACCAGGTCGACCTTGTTGACGATCGCCACGGCGTCGATGTAGACGCGGTTGCCGGCCAGGTGGTCCACCAGGTCGTCGGCCGTGATGTCATCGCGGACGATCACGTCGCCGCTGTTGATGCGGAACTCCCGAACGATCGACTCGATCTGCTCGTCGGACAGGTGGCTCTGCTTCGTGACCGTCTGGATGTTGATGCCGCCGCGGTCACGCCGGTAGATGTTTATGTCCTTGGGGCGCCGGTTGAGCCGGATGGCCGACTGCTCCAGCTCCCGTAGGATGACGGGCAGATGCGCCTTGGCCTGCTTCGCGTCCAGCGTGAGCAGGATGAGGTCACTGTTGCGCGCCGCCGCGATGACCTCCTTGCCGCGCCCCTTGTTCAGGTGCGCGCCGGCGATGATGCCCGGCATGTCGAGGATCTGGATGTCGGCGAACCGGTGGTGCAGCATGCCGGGGATGACCGTCAGGGTCGTGAACGCGTAGGCGCCCTGCTCTGACTCCTTGCCCGTCAGGACGGAGAGGATGGTCGACTTGCCCACGGACGGCAGCCCGATGAGACCCACGGTAGCGTTACCGCTCTTCCTGACAGCATAGCTTGGCCCGCTTGCGCCGCCCTGGGCCGCCTGCTTCTCCTGTTGCTGCTTCAGGGCGGCGATCTTGGCCTTCAGCTTCCCGATGTGGAACTCGGTCGCCTTGTTCTTCTGCGTCTTGAGGATCTCGTCCTCGATGGCCTTGATCTGCTCCGCGATGGTCGCCACGAGTGCAGCGCCCGCTCACCGATGGCCCCTCTTAGGGTTGATGGCCGCCTACGCCACGGTCACCAGGTCGCCCGGGTCGTGCACGTCGGTGCCGCTGGCCGCGTCGTCGAGCACACTCACTTGGACGTCCTGGATGAACACGCGGGCCTGCCACGTGTTGCGCCCAGGGTCGCGGAACCAGGAGTCCAGGCCCACGCGGATGACCAGGCGCGTCTCCTTGCCGGGCTCCACTTGGACCCCTTCCACGAACAGGTCGGCGCGGGCGCCTTCCATCGCCAACCGGCGCTCCTCGTCGCGGGCCTTCGTGCCCGTCCCCTCCACGTCAAGGAAGCGCACCATCGTGTACACGCCCGCTTCGGCGTCCAGCTCGCCCATGAACAGCGCCTGCGTGGGGTCCTCGCCGCCGCCACCGATGCGCAGCGCCGGGCCACCTTGGAGCACTCGCCAGCCACCCGTGGCACCGCTGGCGTACCCGCCGCCGCCCGGTTCGCCGTCCCAGAGCAGTTGGGCTTCGCCGATCAGCAGCTCCACCTCGTCGAAACGGTTGCCCAGGGTCGCCGCGTCCCCTTGCAGGTAGAGGCTGATGGAGCCGGGCCCCGCGCCGTCGTCGGCGCAGCCTGAGAGCAACGCCGCCATGAGCGCGGCCGCCACGGTGACAGGGAGAAATCGGTTCACGAAGCGGCCATCCGGGTCGCCGGTTTGAGCTCTCCTGCCCCCTTACGGCTCAACGACGCGCCAATAAGGGCTAAGAGCCGGCGTGCTGGCTGCCCTCCTATGCGATCCCGGACACTCCTTCTCTCGACCCTCCTGGCGGCCGCCCTGCTGGCCGGCTGCACCGACAGCGGCGACGGCGGCAACGAGCTCGGCGACGAACAGACCGAGCAGGCCCTCACCGAGGTCGCCGTGGAGGCCACGGACGACACCGGCGTCATCCGCGGCGTGGTCGTCGACAGCGCCATCCGCCCCGTGGCCGGCGTCACCATCGAGGTCCCCCTACCTGGAGAAGGCGAGCCCCTCACCACGACGTCCAACGACCTGGGCGCCTTCGGTCTCGAAGGGCTCGAACCGGGCAGCTACTTCGTCAAGGCCTCCAAGGCCGGCTACACGGAGACCCAGCAGAGCGTCCAGGTGGTCGCCGGTGTGAGCACGCCGCCCCCTGTGAAGATCCTCCTGGAGGTCAACCCGTCCACCGCGCCCTACGTCCAGGAGTTCGCCATGAAGGGCTTCATCGAATGCTCCGTCGCGACGCCCGTGGTGCTCTTTGCCGCCTGCGGCCTGCTGGACGCCACCGGCCTCTCCAACAACCACTTCCTGGAGGAGTACACGCTCGACGCCCCGCCGGCGCACCTCCAGTCCGAAGCGGTCTGGCAGTCCACCCAGGCGCTGGGCAACGAGCTGCAGATCAGCTATACGTGCCTCGACTGCGGCGAAGGCGGCACCCAGGTGCGCTACGGTGTGGCCGCCGGCACCAGCCCCCTCATCATGGTGGGCAACGTCACCCTCGCCGAAGAGCTCGGCATCGGCAACGGCCAACCGGTCACGTTCCGCGTCTTTGGTACCGACATGGAAGAGACGGACGTCATCGACGATGACCAGATCCACGGCGCCTACAACACCACCACCGGCGAGGAATGCCTGCGCTACCCGGTGCTGTTCTCGTCCTGCATGGGCTTCGGCGGCGTCGGTGCGGTGATCCAGCAGGAGTTCGAGGCGTTCACCCACGCCTTCTACCACTACACGCCGCCCGAGGGCTGGCAGTTCACCGTCGACGGCATCCCGGCCCCTGTGTAGCGTACCTCGTGGCCAAGAACGATTAAGAGCCCGAGGCGCCGCTGCGCCCCTATGCGTTCCAAGGGGCTCTTGGTAGGACTCACCCTGATGGTCACCGTGCTGGCCGGCTGCGCCAGCGACGACGGCAGCGGCGAACCCGACGTGGATGAACAGGTCTTCCAGGACCTGGACGTGGAAGCCACCGATACCACCGGCGTCATCCGTGGCGTCGTCGTGGATGCGGCGATCCGCCCCATCGCGGACGTCAACATCGAGATCCCGATCCCCGGCGGCACCCCGCTGACCACCGTGACCAGTCCCGAAGGCGCCTTCGCCCTCGACGGCCTGGAAGCGGGCACCTACTTCGTCAAGGCCTCCAAGGCCGGCTACGTGGAGACGCAGCAGCCCGTGGAGGTCATCGCCGGCGTCAACACGCCCCCGGCGGTCAAGTTCCTCCTGGACATCAACCCGTCCACCGCCCCCTACATCCTCGAGATGGTCATGAACGGCTTCATCGAGTGCTCCTTCAGCCTCGTCGCCGTCGGCTTCGCCGCGTGCAGCGGTGTCGGCAACGACCACTTCCTGGAGGAGTTCCCCCTCGACGGCACCCCCAAGTTCGCCCAAGGTGAGATGGTGTGGGCCTCCACCCAGTCCCTGGGTGACCAGATGACCCTCGCGTTCAGCGCCTCCAAGGAAGGCCAGACGCTCCTGAACGACTACGTCAAGGAGACCGGCGCCTCCCCGCTTGTGGGCCGCGCCAACCAGACGACCCTGGAAGAGAACAAGGTGAGCGCCCAGCTCATGGTGCGCGCCTTCAACGCCCCCGTGGACGGCACCAACACCTCCGACTACGACCCCGACGGCGACGGTTGCCTGGAGCGGCCGCAACTGGGCGGCTGCGCCACAGGCGTCGGCGCGACCATCCAACAGGAGTTCAAGGTCTTCCTGCACATGTTCTACCACTTCGAGCCCAACGACGGTTGGCAGTTCGGCGTGGACGGCGCCCACCCGATCCCTGAACCGTAGGCCAGCGCGGGGCGCAAGGCGTCGGGGCTTGGACCACGGGCCAACAACGCTTATCCAGGTCGCACCAGCCGTGGCCCTATGAAGAGCGGCCTCCTGTTCCTCTTGTTGACGACGTCCCTCCTGGCCGGATGCACCGGCAGCGACGGCGGCGGCGATGCCCTGTCCGGCGACGACGACGAGCTGGGCGGCCTGGATGTGGAAGCGACCGACACCACGGGCGTCATCCGCGGCGTGGTCGTCGATGATGCCATCCGCCCGGTCGCCGAGGCGACGGTCAAGCTCTCAGGTGGCGGCATCAACCTGGAGACGATCACCAACGAGGAGGGCGCCTTCGGCTTCGAGGGCCTGGACCCGGGCACCTACTTCCTGCGCGGCAGCAAGCTCGGCTACTTCGAGAGCCAGGCGAGCGTCGAAGTGGTGGCAGGCGTGGACCTGCCCCCCGTGACGAAGCTCCTCCTGGAGACCGACGCGGAAGGCACGCCGTTCTACGTCCTCTACGACTTTCGTGGATTCGTCGAATGCGGCACCAGCGCCGTGGCCCTCTGCGGCGCCCCCTACGTGGCCGTCCAGATCGCCGACCTGCTGCTCAACGAGACCGGGCAGGGGCCCACCGGCATCGGCAACCCCACCAATGACAACTTCCTGCAAGCGCACGTCATCGAGCGGGCGCCGGCCCTGGTGCAGGGGGAGCTCATCTGGCAGTCGACGCAGGCACTGGGCGACCACCTGACCTACTACCACTCCTACACGGGCAAGGACCACATCGGCATCCAGGGCACCATCCATTCGGTGACCGGCACGTCGCCGCTTCTCATCCAGACGGACGCCGACCTTGCAGCGACCGTCGACCTGGGCCCCACCACCGACCTCACGGTGCGCGTCTTCGCGGCCGGCGGCGACCTGCCGGCGGGCGTCGTGGTCCAACAGGAGTTCCAGAGCCTGACCCACGTCTTCTACGGCTACACGCCCCCAGAGGACTGGCGCTTCACGACGACCGGCGACGTGCCGCAGCCGTGACCAGGGGCGGCCCCACGGCCTTGGGTCTGTTGCGCGTGGCCGACAGAACCTTGAAGTAACCGTTCCATCCAAGTGGCGGTATGAATCGCTCTTGGGTGGCCCTGTTGTTGGTCTCGACCGTACTCGCTGGATGTTCTGACAGCGGCGGAGGCGGCGATGAACTGGAGGACCCCGCCCTCGGCAACATCGACGTGGCCGCCACGGAGACGACCGGCGTCATCCGTGGCGTCGTCGTCGATGCGGCCATCCGACCCATTGTGGGCGCCATCGTGACCGTGCCGCTGCCGGGCGGTGCGCAGCCCCTCACCGTCGAAACGGACGAAAGCGGCGCGTTCGGCTTCCAGGGCCTGCAGCCGGGCCCCTACTTCGTCAAGGTGGCGAAGATCGGGTACTTCGATCAGCAGCAGAGCGTCGACGTGGTGGCCGGTGTGGATGAGCCCCCGGCGGTCAAGATTCTCCTGGAGGTGAACGTGGAAGCGACCCCCTTCTACGAGGAATACACCTTCGACGGCTTCATCGAATGTACCACCGGCGTAGCTGCCGTGTGCGGCGCCCCGAACCTTCTCACAGGGAGCCAGATCACCAACGACCGGTTCAGCACCACCTTCGAGATGTCCCCCAACCCTGAGTACGTCCAGGTCGAGATGGTCTGGCAATCCACCCAGGCCCTGACACCGGACATGTACTTCGAGATGGAGAGCGACCCGGACTTCGACTTCTACGGTAGCGCTGAAGGGCCGTCACCCATCATGGCCAACATCACCGCTGAGCAGGCCGCCAGTACCGGCCTCGGGGGCACCAACGGGCTGTACGTCAGCATCTTCTCCGGTGGCATCGACGACGACGCGGGAGGCCCCGGTGTGGTCGGCGTCACAGTGCAACAGGAATTCACCATCTTCGTGCACGCCTTCTACGCCTACACGCCGCCCGAGGGTTGGCGCTTCACGGCGGACGGCGACCCGCCTGTCCCAACCTGAAAGAACGCGGCCAAAAAGGCCTTCAAGCAGCACCGGCCACATCAGGAGTCATGCGGACCCCTTGGATCGCCCTTCTGCTTGTGACCGTCGCCCTTGCCGGCTGCTCTGACGGAGGCGGCGGAGGCGGAGACGAACTAGAGGACCCGGCCCTGGGTAACATCGACGTGACCGCCACGTCCACCACGGGCGTCATCCGCGGCGTGGTCGTGGATGCGGCCATCCGCCCCATCACAGGGGCAACCGTGAGTGTCCCACTCCCGGGTGGCGCTGATGCCCTAACGTCGGAGACGGACGAGAGCGGCGCCTTTGGTTTCGAGGGCCTGGAGCCCGGCACGTACTTCGTGAAGGTGACGAAACTCGGCTACTTCGATCAGCAGCAGAGCGTCGACGTGGTGGCCGGCGTCAACGAACCCCCCGCCGTCAAGGTCCTCCTCGAGGTCAACGTGGAGACCACGCCGTTCTACGAAGAGTACACCTTCAACGGCTTCGTCGAGTGTGGCCACCCCAACGTGGCCGTCTGCGGCGTCGTGGACCTGGTGGCCAACCTGACCCTTGGTGGCCCGATCACCAACGACAACTTCCTGGTGCGCTACCCCTTGGGCCAGGTCCCGTCCATGGTCCAATCAGAGATGGTCTGGCAGTCCACGCAAGCACTCGGTGGACAGTTCAGCCTTATCCATTCGTGGAATGGCGACTGCACCCTCCTGTGCGACGACGAGGTGACCGGTGGATCCCCGCTCCTTCTCATCAGTAACGAGACCACGATCGCGGAGGCGACGTGGGGCGCCGGCGAGGACCTCATCGTCCGTACCTTCAGTGGCCCAGCCGGCGAACCCGTTGCTTGTGTCCCTGCCACCCCACCTGCCACGAGCAGCGAGTTCTGCCCGACCAACTCTGTGGGACTCGCCGTCCAACAAGAGTTCACCATCTTCACGCACGTCTTCTACGGCTACACGCCACCCGAGGGCTGGCGTTTCACGGAAGGCGGCTCTCCTCCGGCACCTGAAGGCTAGCCGGCCCGCACTTGCGGTACAGCATCGCGACCGGGATGCCCAGCAGCAGCGCTGCGCCGCCCACCACGTAACCGGCAGCGTAGCCACGGTCCTCCGCCAGCCGCGCCAGGCCCAGTTGGCTGCCCACGCCGCCAGCACTACCCAGGAGGCCGTCGAAGCTGAGGATGGTCGCCCGCTGCTTGCTCGGGATGAGGCGGTGCAGGGCCGCCTGCTTCACAGGCCCCAAGGCGCCGAAGAAGACCATGCCGACCAGGAACGCCGCCACGGCGCCCACGAAGTCGCCCACAAGCCCCACGCAGATCATGGCGCAGGCGACCCCCGTGGTGCCGATCGCCATCAGCGTCGGGCCGTCGAGGCGTCCGTGCAGCACGCGGACCACCTGGCCGCCCGCCATCATGGCCAGGCTCACCAGGGCCGCGATGACGCCGGCCACCCAGACGAGCTCCTTGCCCAGGAGGTCGAGGAAGTAGGGTTGCCACGCGTACCAGCCCCAGATGAGGAAGCCATGGTGGAGGAAACTGAGCATCATCAGCAGGCGGACGGGGCGGTTGCTCCAACCGTGCCGCCAGCTCGCCTGCCCGATGGCCGCCACCTCCTGGGGGATGCGGCGCACCTGGAACGGCCGGGCCTTGAATCCTTGGTCGTGCAGGAAGAAGAAGCCGGCCACCAAGAGAGCCGCCAGCAGGACGGCGCGGCCGGCGAACGGCAGCGACAAGTGGAGCGTCCCGAGGGCCCCGCCGCCGATGGTGCCGACGATCATGGCGGCGCTGGCGACCTGACCGTTGCGGGCGAAGTAGGGCTCCAGGTCCGCCGTGGCCGCCTCGCCGCCGTCAGAGGCCCCCAGGGCGTCCACAAACCACGCCTCCACGGCGCCGCTGTAGAACGTGAAACCCAGGCCCAGCAGCACGGAGGCGGCCAGCCACCAGGAGAACGGCGCTGCATCAAGGGAGGCGAGGCCCATGTACGCCAGGGTGCCGGCCAGGAGCGTCGCGATGGCGAGCAGGAAGCTCAGGCGGCGGCCGCGCGTGTCCGCCACGACACCGGTAGGGATCTCGAAGACCACCATACCCGCCGTGTAGGCCGCGTTGGCGGCGAACGCCTGGAAGATCGTCAGGCCGGCGTCCAGCAAGAACAGCGTGTTGACGCCCCAGATGAGGGACGCTGACAGGGTGAAGAGTCCCGTGAGCGTGTAGTAGGTCCCCACGACACGCCCGACGGAAGCCACGCGGCAGCCATCCGCGCCGCTCACTTGAAAGCGCGCCAGCACCCCCCGCCAGCCCCACCAGCAGGCCCAGACCTGAACATGTTCGAGGCGCACCCGGACGGGCGGCGCCCCCTGGCCGCAAGCTTTTGAGGGGGCTTCCTTCAGGCCCCCACATGAGCGGCTTTGCGGAGTTCCAGAAGAAGGTCGACGCCATCGTGCTGAGCCACCCCGTGGTCACCGACAACGAGTACTGCAAGTGGGTCGCGGAGGGCAACATGACCGAGGAGGACCTCAAGGACCTCACCATCCAGTTCTCCGTGTTCAGCCACTACTTCATGCAGGCCCAGATGCTCAAGGTGTTCAGCGCCCAGACGCTGGAGCAGTACCGCGCCGGCAAGGAGATCCTGATGAACGAACTGGGCGTCTCCTTCACCAAGCCCGGCGCCGCCGACACGGACGACCCCAACGCCGTCCCCACCGAAGGCACCGTCCAGGGCGGCAAGTACCGCCACACCGCCGCCCACTTCGAGTGGCTCCTCAAGTTCGCCGAACCCCTCGGCCTCGGCTTCGACGAGATCGGCAAGTGGGAGATGGGCAACGAGGGCACCCACGCCTTCTGCAACGGCCTCAACGAATGGTACGGCAACCCCGACCCCTGCGTCGGCGCCGGTGCCAGCTACGCCGTCGAGAACTGGGCCGCCGCCGGCTTCTGGAAGCAGCTCATCGCCGGCATCGAGGCCTACAACGAGAAGAACGGCACCAAGCTCAACCTCGGCTTCTGGAAGTGGCATGACATGGTCGAAGACCAGCACGCCGAACACACCCACGACGAACTGCGCGAGGACTACGACGAACCCTGGTTCAACGAAGAGAAGTACCTCGAAGGCGCCCGCGAGATCCTCGAGCGCGTCCAGCAGTTCTGGGACGGCCTCAACGAGAGCCGCCTGGCCCGCAACGCGGCGACCGTCGCGGCTTGAGCCTGTAAACGGCCTTCTGCTCCTAGCGCCCGCTGGATGCAGGCTGCATCAGCGGCAGGGACTATCAGCCGTGGGGCCCGTCCCCCTGATCGTGGACACGACGGCGATCCCGGACCTGGAGGCTGTGCTCAAGGCGCTCGCCAACCGCAACCGGTTGCTGCTCTTGCGCCTCTTGCAGGAGCCCCATCGTGTCAGCGACATGGTGGTCCGCGCCAGTTCGGCGAGTGCTTGGGGCGGCGCGTCTCGGCCGCTCACCCGCCAGACGGTCCAAGGCCACCTGCGACGCCTGATGGAGATCGGCGCCGTCGTCCGGTTGGGTGAAGGGAAGGAGGCAGTGTACTCCGTGCATCACCCGACGCTCTTTGACATCACGGAGCAGCTGCGGGAGCTGGCGTCTGTGCGGGCCCACGTGGACCTGGATGATGCCACCATCCCGGCTGAGGGGACGGGGACGGGCAAGGCGCCGGAGGGACCCCATTTCGTGACCGTGCGCGGCCTGCACGAAGGGGCGATCCATGCGTTGCCGGAGACGCCCCCGGCGGAGGGCTGGACGATCGGCCGGTCACGGGACTGCCATGTCTGCCTGGACCACGATCGCTTCGTCAGTGGCCTGCATGCTTCGGTGCACCAGACAGGCGGCGAGCACGTCCTGGTGGACGCCCGCACGAACCGCAACGGGACCCGCTTCAACTTCGAACGGCTGCCGCCCGGAGGCATGGTGCCCATGGTCACAGGGGACATGGTGGAGGTGGGGCGTTCGCTGCTCCTGTTCCGTGCGGGGCGGCGCTAGTCCACGCCTGAGGGCCGGTCGAGTGATGGTCGGTCCACGGGATCGGCGGCGCGCAGGGCGTCCATCTGCTGCCGCAGGGCGGGGTCGATGTGATCGGGCCAGGCCAGCTTCTTGGGACGCGTGACCTGCCGCTGGATGTCCAGCAAGGCGTCGCCGACGACCGGAGGCCGCGCGGTGGCGGCGAACCAGATCACGCCGGCCAGTTGGAACCGGTCCGTGGCCGGGCCGACCTCGCCGCCCAGGAGTTGCTCGGGAGCGGCCCACCGTAGGGTGAGCATCGCTTCCTGGGGGCTCTGGGCGGCCGTCTTGGTGGTCATGTCCGTATCCGCCTCGGAGCGGCCGGAACCGGCGTCGATGAGCACCGCTTCGCCGTCCGGCCGGATGATGATGTTGGCCGGCTTGACGTCCAGGTGGGCGATCCCCGCGTCGTGCAGGGCGGCCAACGCGCCGGCCAGGCGGTCGTGGAGTCGGCGCAGCGCAGGCCCATCCATGGGGCCTTCCTGGGCGATGAGGTCTTGCAGCGTCCTGCCGGGGACGTAGCGGCGCACCAGGTAGGCGCCCCAGGATTCGCGCACGAGGCCCAGCGTACGTGCGACGCCGGGGTGGTCCACGTCGGCCAGAAGCCGCCATTCGGCCTCCAAGGCCGCGGCTGCCGCGGGGGGGCGGCTCATGAGCAGGACCTCCTTCAGGACGACCTCCTGGCCCTCCTCGTCCGTCGCGAGCAATGCCCGACCCTGCCCGCCTCGCCCCAGTTCCGCCTGCACCCGGTAGCGGCCGCCGACCATCGAGCCCTTGGCGGCACCGTGCAGGGCGGCCTTGGGCAACACCAGCACGTCCGCCTCGCCCGCGAGCGCATCATGTTCTTCGTCCGTGATGCCAAGGCGCTCGCGCAGGTGGGCCGCGGTCCGCTCGTCGCCCATCTTGGCGCGTTCGAGCCCCAGACGGTAGCGTTGCAACCGTGCGTCCCGCTCCGTCTCCGGCGATCCCCCCGTGGCGATGGTCACCACGCGCCCAAGTGGCGCACGGGCGACGTAGGCCAGACTCACGAGCAGGGCCAGGGCGACCATGACGTGACTCACCTGGAACGCCGTCGCATCCACGGCCGGCCCGGTGAGCGCGGCCATGACCCCAAGGAAGAGGGCGAAGGCGGCCAGCACCATGGAGAGCGGGATGAGGAGCCGTCGGGCCGGCAGCGGAGCGACCACGAACTCGTAGCGCAGCACCGCGAAGGCGACCAGGATCGGGCGGACGATCTGGAAGCCCAGCTCAGCTGGCACGCGGGAGCCCGCATGGGTCAACCCGGTGCCCACCAAGGCCACGACGGCCCAGACGCCAATGGCATAGAACGCCACCAGGATCGATCCGACGATGCGGTTGTCGCGGCCGGGCGTCAAAAGCAGGCGCAAGGAGGCGAGGGCGACGAAGACCGCCATGCCGACGTACCCGGCGGCGCGACCGGCCCGCCATCCTGGGCCCAGCGGGTAGGTGGCGATGTAGTCCCAGGCGAACCACGTGATCGCACCGAAGCGGGGCGCCTGTTCCGCCATGCCGACGCCGACCGCCAGGATCAGCAGCAGGCTCTGCGTGCGCAGGGGGCCGGGGCGCAGCCGCAGGGTCCGAGGGACCATGACCAGCGCCAACAGCGCCGCTTCGACGAAGAACAGGATCTCGTGCAGGAAGAAGCCCACGTTGCGCGGGACAAGAAGCGGCGTACCGTCACGCAGGCTGATGAAGACCACGTCCACCATCAGCACAGTGACGCCGAAGCCCCATGCCGCGGTCAGCAGGCGCGTGGTCCGAGGGCCGCCCAAGGGGCCCGGCGTCTGCGTCATCAGAAAAGCGACCGTCAACAGGACCGCCGAATCGATCCATTCTCGACCCAGTTCCCAGATGACGCCATCGAGCGCCGGTGCCAGGTTCTGGATGGCTCCGATGGCCATCAGCGCCAGGGCGGCACTCCCGACCCTGTTGGGGCGCCCGGCGGAGGCGATCAGAAGCGCGACGGCCACGTGATAGACGACCACGATGGGCGTGTAGAGGTCGCCCACGCTGGTCGCCATCGCTGTTTGGACCCCTCGCGGACTCCTTGGTCCTTACGGATGCGCAAGAAAATTCCTGCCCAACCCTAAGCGCTGGCTCGAATGCTTGGGCGCATGGGCGTTTTCCCCTGGACCGCGACGTTGGTGCTTCTGGCCGTTCCCTTGGTGGGTGCCATGGAGGGCACCCTTGACCCTCCGCCCCCGGGCATGGATGAACTGGATCCCTGGGTGGACGCGGACGGTGACCGGATGTTCGGACCCCTGGACCTGCAGGACAACCCCCTCATCCTGGACGGCCTCGAGCTTGGCCAAGGAACCGTCGGGGACCTGGTCTTCGATGGCAAGAGCCTCTGCTTCTTCGTCGATCCTCGTTGCGCCGGCGTCCCTGGCCCCCAGGGGGAGACCGGACCACAGGGCGAACCTGGGCCTCAAGGCGTCCAGGGCGTCGCTGGGCCGCAGGGTCCTGCGGGCGAGATCGGCCCCCAGGGCGAGATAGGACCCCAGGGACCCATAGGTGCTCAAGGCCCGATGGGCGCGCAGGGACCGGCAGGCCCGCAAGGTGAACGGGGCCCAGCGTTCGACGTCCCCACCGTCCTCGGAGAGACCCAGGAAGCCTCGTCCTTCGTCCTGGTCGGATCCGTCAAGGGTTCGGAGGACGTGGAATGCCCGGCCGGCTCCGTCCTCATGGGCTTTGCTCCGGCGCACCGCAACGACCGCTTGGCACGAATTGCCTTACGTTGCGCGTCCTTGGATGGAGCACAACCCACCTTCGTCGCCGGAGATGGCTTGGTCCTTCCCCTGGGCGATGTTCACCAAACAGCATCCCACGGAGCCTACGCGACCCAAGGGGGAGCAGTCCGGCAATGTTTGCCGGGAACGGCGGCCAACGCGCTCGCTGGAGAACGAACGGCCTCGGCGGGCCGTGAATCGGCTGTGAGCCTGCGTCTGGTCTGTGTCGGGCTGCTGGATTCCACGACTACGGAGACGGAGACCTCTGGTGCCCTCGCGAACGCCATCGACTACGAACTACCGTGCCCGACGGGAACGGTCGTGTCTGGCATGCGGATTGTCTGGTCCAAACAGTACATCGTCGGCCTGCGGCCCTTCTGCTCGTAGAACGTGGGCAACAATGCTCATACCTGGCGTCGGCTCGCCGGCCCCATGCGCCTCGTCTTGGCCTTCTCTCTCCTCCTGTTGCCGCTGGCCGGCTGCCTCGCCGATGATCCGACGGACGGAGGCGAAGCCCCGGTGGAACCCTTCAGCCGCAAGCCGGCCCTGGAGTTCCGGGCGCCCGTCGATCTGGGCAGTGTCGCCGGCATCCTTGGCGGCCTGGCCCCCGTCGGCGCGTTCGGCACGAGCTGCCAGGACAGCCTGGACGATGGTGACTGCGGCCTCGGCGAGCCTTCCGTGGAGGTGGACGGCACCGGGACGGTGTACGTCAGCGGCGTCTGCTGCCTGACCGTGGCGCCCCCGGTGCTGGTGAGCCGGGACGGCGGCGAGAGCTGGGCCACCCTGGACACGCCTGCGGGGCTGCGTGAGGCATTCGGCATCGAAGGGGACTTCGCCATCGATCAGGAGGGCCGCGTCTACTTCTCCGACATCGAGTTCGCGGCGACGTTCCAGGTGACCGTCTGGGACAAGGACGGCGGCTTCGTCCGCCACACCAAGTGGCCGGCACCTCCGCTGGTGGACCGGGATTGGATCCGTGCTGAAGGGGACGGCACGGCGTACTACGTCTACAACACGGGGCTCCTGGGCACGCGGGTGTACAAGTCCACGGACGCCGGCCAGACGTGGAGCCCTGACGCCATCCATACGGTCCCGTACGGCCTGGGCAACGTCGCCATCGACCCCGGCCGAGAGCTGTGCCTCTTCGGCGGCGAGGCGGGGGGCAAGCGCAGCCTCGACTGCAGCCTGGACGGTGGCGAGACCTGGAGCACGGAGCAGGCGGGCCTGGCGCCCGGCGACGACGCCTACCCCGTGGGCGCCTTCGATGAAGCCGGCAATCTGATGCTGGCGGAGGCGAACGGCGGCCACATCCAGGTCACCGTGCGCGACCAGGAAGGGAACTGGACCCAGCCGACGACGGTCAGCCCGCCCGGCACCCACCGCATGCCCTGGCTGGCCGCGGGGGCGGAGGGTGCGACGGCGATCGCCTGGTACGGCACGCCCGACGTGACGATCGGCCCCGAGACGCCTTGGTACCTGTACGCCGCCGCCAGCCGCGACGCCCGCGCCGGGCCCGAGGCCCGCTGGGACCACGTGATCGCCGACCCTGAGCCGGTCTTCGTCGGGCAACTGGAACGCGACCTGCTCGACTTCCTGCAGATCGACATGGGCCCTGACGGCGCCCTGCACATCGCGTACAGCAAGCTGCCGGCGGACGGTGGGCCAGGCCCCGATGGCAACGAAGAGCAGTTGCACTACGTGCGCTCAGAGCCCAGCCCGCTCGCCATGACCGAGTTCTGGCTCGGGCCGGCCCTCGGGCCTACTTCCTGAAGACGCCCAGGACGGCGGTCAGCTCCGGGTAGGCGCTGCCGCCGTGGTGGAACTCGTCCAGGCCGGTCTGTTCCTCCTTGGAGCCGATGCGCAGACCCATCACGAGGTCAAGCCCCTTGAACAGGATGAAGCCAGTCCCCAACGTCCAGGCGAGGAGCACGCCGGCGCCGGCTAGTTGTGCCAGGAGCTGCTCCACTTCGCCGCCCACCAGGCCGGTGACACCGCCCGTGCCATCGGCGAAGATGCCCACCGCGATGACACCGAAGAGGCCGCAGAAGCCGTGGACAGGGATGGCGCCCACGGGGTCGTCGATGCGGATGCGCTCGAGGAGTGCCGCGCCGCCCAGGTACGTCAGTCCACCGATGCCGCCCACGACGAGGGCCGCCCAGGGGGCGATGAAGGCGCAGGGGGCCGTGACGGCCACCAGGCCGCCGAGCATGCCATTGCACACGCGGCCCAGGTCCTGGGGGCCACTGATGAGTTGGGCCACGAAGACGGCGGTGGCGCCCGCCGCGCCCGCCAGGAACGTGTTGACGGCGATGAGGGCCACGCCGGGGTCGCTGGCGGACAGGGTGCTGCCGGCGTTGAAGCCGAACCAGCCGAAGAACAGGAGCAGGGTGCCGAGCACGATGTAGACCTGGTTGTGGCCGGGCATGGCGCGGGGCTTGCCGTCGGCGCCATAGCGACCCAGGCGAGGGCCCAGCACGGCCGCGGCGACGAGCGCCAGGAGGCCGCCGACACCGTGGACCACACCGCTGCCGGCGAAGTCCACCATGCCGAGTTCGGCCAGGAAGCCGCCGCCCCAGACCCAGTGGCCAAAGACCGGGTAGATGAACGCCGTGATCGCGATCGTGTAGACCACGTACGCCCCGAGCTTCATGCGCTCCGCCACGGCACCCGCGACGATCGTGGCCGCGGTGGCCGCGAACATCACCTGGAAAAGGAAGAAGATCAGGCTTGCCGGGTCCGTGGCGCCGGCCAGACCGAAGTTCGTCCAGCCCAGGTAGGCGTTGCCGGTGCCGAACATGAACGCGAAGCCGACGGCGAAGAACACGAGGGCCCCGAGGCTGAAGTCCATCACCGATTTCATGAGGTAATTGACCGTGTTCTTGGCGCGCACGGCCCCCGCCCCGAGGAGCGCGAAGCCGCCCTGCATGAGGAAGACGAGCACCGCGGCCAGGAAGACCCAGAGGAGGTCCAGCGTGGCCGCGTCGGCGAACGTGGCCGCACCATCGGAGGCCTCCTGGGCCGCAGCGGCCGGTAGTAGAGGCGAAAGGGCGGTCAAGGTGAGCAGGCTGATGGCGGCCAAGCGTGTCATGGACATGGTGCATCCCGGACGAGTGTCCCAGGAACATCAGAATCGTCGTTCGTTCATAACTTGTTCTCGCCCAACATGAGACGTTTGTATCGTTTCCGGGATGGGTTCGGCTCACGCGATGCGCGCAGCCCAACCGTCGGGAACGAACGACCTATCCCGGGCGACCCGGTGGAACGACCGTGGAGGACCTGGGGCCACGCAACGACGCCCTCGTGGACGGCTGGAGCCTCATCCACTTCGCCACCGGCATCGGCATGGCCCTACTCATGGACCCGTTCATCGCCCTCGTCCTCATGATCCTCTGGGAACCCCTGGAGATCGCCATCCTCTCCCCGATCCTTGCCAAACGCGGCATCGACTTCGGCCGCGAGACCTGGCGCAACAGCGTCAGCGACATCATCGTGGACGCCGCCGGCGTCGCCGCCGGACACTACCTGCTCCTGCCCCTCTGGAACCCCCTGGGCATCTGAGCCCCCGCGGCGGCCACCGGCAAGAGTGCGGGCAACGCTAATATCGGCCACTCCTGTCCAGCCGTGGCTGGTCTTTCTCATGAAACGTGCTCTGCTGGTGGCCTCGGTGCTGATCGCCGCCACACTCCTGTCCGTCCCCGCAGCCGGTTACACGGCCCAGGGCTACACGATCCCCGACGACTGGAGCCGTCTCTGGCCCAGCGCCGCGCCGGACGCGACCTGCTACGACGCGGACGCGAACCCCTACCCGTCCACCGGCATCGGTGCGGCCGACTGGTTCGTCTTCGGTGGCGCCGGCTGTGGCGCCTGGAAGGACTTCGATGTGATGCCCGGGCACGCCGTCAAGATCATCGGCTTCTCCGACGACTGCGGCACCTGCACGATCTACCACATCAACTACCACATCTACGACTTCATCGACGGCAACTGGGCCTACATCACCTTCATCGACGGCCCCGACGAGAAGGGCGAGACCCACCTGGCCGAATACACCCCCCAGGGTGACAAGCTGCGCATCAAGGCGATCTCCGCCTTCCGCGTCGAGGTCCACCAGGACGGCCCCCTGCCCTCCGCGGACTTCATCGAGAGCCTCAACCCTGTCGACACCAACACCCCCGTCGACTTCAGCGACCTCTCCTCCAACACGGACGGACCGATCGCTTCCTGGTTCTGGGAGTTCGGCGACGGCGCCACCAGCACCGACCAGAACCCCGACCACGCCTACGCTGACAGCGGCGACAAGAACGTCTGCCTCACCGTCACCGCATGGGACGGCGACACGGACACCGAGTGCCGCCTGCTGGAGGTCATCAACCTGGACCCCGTGGCCGACTTCACGGCAACCCCCCAGCCGGTCACCACAAACACCGACGTGACCTTCACCGACCTCTCCACCGACAGCGACGGGAGCATCACCAGCCGCTTCTGGACCTTCGGCGACCTGACCGCCAGCGCGGCGCCGGCCCCGGTCCACCAGTACGCCGATGACGGCCTCTACGAAGCCTGCCTCGAAGTGACCGACGACGACGGCGCCACGGACATGCACTGCGAGACGATCACGGTGCTCAACGTGGCCCCCGAGCCCTCCTGGGTCTTCGACCCCGCCCCGGGCACGGTCACCACCGTGGACACGGTCGCCTTCGAGAGCACCTCCACGGACAGCGACGGGACCGTCGTGAGCCACTTCTGGGACTTCGGCGACGGCGCCACGAGCACCGACGAGGAGCCCGAGCACCAGTTCGTCACCGGCGGCATCCACACGGTCTGCCTGACGGTCACGGACGACGACGGCGACGCAACGACCGCCTGTGAGGACATGGACGTCATCCCGGTCGTGATGGAAGGCCGCGCCGCTGGCACCCTTGTGCGCGTCGCCGGGCTGCGCCAGCTGGGCCTGCCGTACCAGATGAACCTGGGCGACACCCGCACCGTCGAGACGGAGAGCACCGCTGCCCGCAGCAAGGACACCTACACGGTGGCCAGCAGCCTGGTGGCCGGCGAGGTCTTCAGCGGCGACACCTGGATGGAGCTCAACCATGTCGTCTCCCACGGCACGGCCACCGACATTTTCGTCAACCTGCCCACGGGCGACCAGCTGTTCATCACGGCGGCCGAGGCGACGGCGGAGGCGACCTGTTCCACGGGCGACGCCACCACTCGCATCGGCGACATCTTCCTCAACGGCGACCTGATCCACGACGGTGACGGCGCGGCGGAGCCCAACAGCCCGGTGGCCGGTCTCCCGGCTGGTATGACGTTGACGCTGAACCAGCAGATCACGGGCCCGGCCAGTGTGCTGGCCAACGCGGTGCGCCTGCACGCCTTCGGCACCGATGTGCAGATCGGCCACGCCGTGGCCACCCTGCACGACTGCCCCGAGTAGGCCATAGGCGACCCGTCTCTTTCCCTTCCTTCTCCCTATTTTGTTGGCGATCCTTCCTGTTGCCAGCGCCGCAGCTTTTCGACTCGCCTCATCCCATTCTTTAAACTGGACGGCCGCGTCGTTCGGGCATCAACATCCACCACGAACATGGCCAGCCGGCGCCGCGCCACAAGCAGTACGGCCGCAACCTGCTGATCGCGCTGGGTGCTTCCGGGTCGATCCTCATCTTGGAGGTCTGGGCGAGCATCCGCACGGGCAGCTTGGGCCTGCTCTCGGATGCGGCGCACCTGTTGGTGGACCTCTCGGGGTTGTTGTTCGCGTACTGGGCGCTGCGCCTGGCGGCCAAGCCGGCCGATCCTCAGGCGACGTACGGGTACGTGCGGGCAGAGGTGTTGGCGGCGGCGGCCAACGGCATCCTGTTGGTCGGCATCTCGGCGTTCATCGTCGTGCGTGCGGTGCAACGCCTGGGCGACCCCTTGGAAAGCCTGGACACGACCGAGGTGCTGGTGGTGGCGCTCTTCGGCCTGGCCGCCAACCTCGGCGCGGCGTGGCTCTTGGCCCGGGACGCCAAGGAGAACATCAACACCCGCGGCGCGTTCCTCAATGTCCTCGGGGACGGCATCGCCAGCGTCGGTGTCATCGTCGCCACGCTGGCCGTCCGCTACACGGGGGACACGATCTACGACACGCTGGTGTCGTTCCTGGTGGCGGCCATCATCGTGGTCTCAGGGTGGGGCCTCCTGCGCAGCACCACGGCGATCCTCCTGGAGACCGCGCCGGCCCATCTAGACCCGCCGGCCATCAAGGCGGCGGTGGAACGTGTGCCGGGCGTCCTGAACGTCCACGACCTGCATGTCTGGACGCTGACGCCGGGCCATTACTCGGCCAGCCTCCACGTCTCCATCGAGGAGGCGTTCGTGCCGGCGTTCTTCGAGCTGACGCGCAACGTGGAGGCGCTGTTGGCCCGCGAGTTCGACCTGCACCATTGTACGATCCAGGTGGAGCCGGAAGGGGACCACGAATCGGACCACCATGACCCGGTGGCGGAGCCCCTCTAGGGCTGCCGCCGCTCGGGCGCGGCGACCGGGCTACTCGTTGACTTCCAGGTAGCCGTCGCGGGGCTCGCCGGCGCCTTCGGCACTCATGTCGGGGCGCACGACGCTCATGGGGACCGGCGCCAGGGTCACGGCGATGCCGAGGACGACGAGGCCCAGGCCGAGCCAGACGCGGCCGAAGTCGGCCATGTTGATCGTGCCGGCGGCGAAGATGAAGATGCCCACGATCTTGGTGAACATGGTCAGGAGCTTGTAGTCCCGTTCCGAGAGCACCAGGGCCATGGGGCTTTCGACAAAGGCCGGCTACTTGGGGGTTGTGGCGGGCGGTACCGCGGCGGAGGCGGCCCGGCGGGCCCACCACGCGGCTCCCGCCAACAGCCCCGCGGAGACGACGGCGAGCCACCAGCCGATGCCGGGCAGCGCCGTCACCTGTTGGCCGCCGGCGACGGTGTACTGGTGCCAGAAGCGGGGCACATCCGTGGGCCACAGGGAAGTGGAAGCAGCCGCGACGAGGGTGAGGGCGGCGGCGAGCCAGAGGTCCCTGCGCCACTTGGGTGGTTCATGGTGGCGGCTGTCGGCGGCCACGCGGACGAACAGAACGGCAGCGGCAGCGGCGACCACGACTCCGGTGGCGATGGCGTAGCTGTGATCGGCGACGGGCGCACCATCCCGGAACAGGTGGTGCCCCTCCCGGTCCAGCACGTCACCGTCCTGGTCCACGGTGACGACCCACCAGGGCAGCCAGAACGACGTGAGAAGCAGCAACAGGGCCAGCACGGCCAGGCGGGCGTCCCAGGGCGTCGGCTCGTCCTCCACGACCGGGCCACCACCGGGTGCCGTTGAAGTCTTCGCCACGTGACGGCAGCTACCGACGGGCCGGCGGCAACGGCTAAGTGACGGCCCGGCGGCTTGGGGCTATGCGTGGTGGTTTGGTGGTGCCGGCCTTGCTCTTGGCGGCCGGCCTGGCAGGGTGCATCGGAGGCAGCGACACGGAAGACGCGGCGGCCCCGGCCACGGCGGCCGCTTGGACGCCCTGCGAACACCCCTGGCCCTGCGGCGACGGCTCCGAATGGCCGACCGGATTGGAAGGACCGTTCGACATCCTGGAACCTGAACAGGTGAGTGTTGCGAGCTTCGATGGCACGCTGCTGGACGGGTGGATCTGGCGGCCGGACCTGCCTGAAGGCGTCGGGGCGCCCGTGGTGTTGGAGGCCACACCCTACCTGGGCAAGTGCAGTTACCAGTCGATCCAGCGCCAGACGCCCAGTTGCATGGGCTCCGGTGGCTCCGATGCCCGCCTGGGCGGCAGCCGCGAGTTCGACGAACTGCTGGCCGCGGGGTACGCCGTGGCGATCTTCAGCGTACGCGGCACGGCAGGCAGCGGCGGCTGCTACGACCTCTGGGGCGCCGATGAACAACAGGACCAGGTGGCCACCGTGGAGTGGCTGGCGGCGCAGCCTTGGAGCAATGGACGCGTTGCCATGAGCGGCATCTCGTACATGGGCACGACACCCCTTGAGGCGGCGATCCACCAGGCTCCGTCCCTGAAGGCGGTCACCGTGGCCGGCATCGTCTCCGACCCCTACTTGGGGCCCGCCAGCCCCCAGGGCGCCATCTTCACGGGCTACGACCGGTTCCAGGTCGGCACGGCGCTCGCCAATGGCTACCAGCCACCGTGGAGTGGCGCCGAGAACACGATGCTCCCGTACGCCGGCGTGGCAGCGGAGCGCGCGTGTCCTCAGGTCCTGGAGATGCTCGGCCATCCCTTCCAGGATGAGTTGACGGACGACCGGTCCGCGGCGTTCTACGACGAGCGTCGCCTGGTCGACCACTTCGGCGACGTGCAGGCCGCGGTGCTCATGGCGCACGGCTTCCTCGACGACAGCTACCACCGCAACCAGGAGGACGTGACCTGGAACGCCTTGACGCAGGCACCCAAGTGGTTCATGCTCGGTCAATGGGGCCACACCCTGCTCCTGGATGACGCCATGGCCAACTGGCCGCACGGCGGGTCGTGGCTGGACGTGACGATGGGGTGGTACGACTTCTGGCTCAAGGGCCTGGGCGAACCTCCGGCGCGGCTGGGCCTCGTGGACTACCAGGACTCCGACGGGCAATGGCACGAGGACGGTGCGTGGCCCCTGCTAGCCGCCCGCGAAGAGGCCCTCTTCCTGGCCGAGGACGCGATGGTCCCCACCCCGCAAGAGGGAGCCTCCGCCCAAATGGACCTCGCGCCCGTACCCGACTCGGGCGGCGACTGCGCCGACGACATGGTCCTGCCCGGCGCCCCGCCGCGGCAGCTCCTGTACGCCGCGGCGCCGGTCACCAGCGACCTGCTCCTGGCAGGCAACCCCTACGCCCTCCTGGACGTGGCCGCCGACCGGCCCAGCGGCCTGTTCGCCTCATCCTTGTACCTGGCGGACGCGGACTGGTCCTGCGGCGACGAACTGACCTACCTCACCGACGGCGGGGTCGACCTGCGCTTCCACGACGGCGGCTTCCAGGGCAGCGACTTCCCCGTCGGGACGACGACCACGGTGCGGCTCGACTACTACAACCTGGCCCACGTCGTGCCGGAAGGCAAGCGCATCGTGCTGGGCCTAAGGGCCCCGGACGACCACACCGGCCGCCACGACGCCACGACCCTCACCGTGGAGCCCTCCAGTCGCCTCGTCCTGCCCCTAGTGGAAGGCAGCCTCGG
>JBMYRW010000025.1:0-29835 GCA_049602735.1 Thermoplasmatota archaeon | reverse complement strand
GGCCCTGGCTGCCCCTTCCCTGACCCGCCGTCCAGGCAGGCTTAGGGACTTCCCTCTCGCCCCTGCCGTCTTCGCGTGGCTCTCCTTGTCTGGCTTCGGTCCGACCTCGAGGGCGGCAGGGGTCAACACCCCCCTTCCTCGACCCCTCTTCTGGAGCCACGCCCCTTCTGTTGCACCGGGAGCGTCAGCCCGTTCGTGGCTGCCTCAGCCCTTCCATTGGCACGCCTTGCAGACGGTGCCGCTGGTCGGTTCGCCGCACGTGGTGCAAGGCGACATGGACGCCCCGGCACGCTCCCCGTCGAAGTGGTCCAGCAGGAGGGGCTTGAGCCTGTCCGCCCCGCGCAGAAGGCTGTGGCGGGTGCCCGGCGTGTGCGCCTCCAACTCCAGGAGCACATCCCGCATGCGGAACCGGTGCGCCCGCGCCGCGTAGGGGCACTCCGCCTCATCGTGGACGGGAAGATCGTTGAGGAGCGCATAGAGCAGCACCTCCTTCTCCGGGACCATGCGGAACGGCTGCAGCCGCGGGATCAGCCCGGGCTTCGGACGGGGGTGCGGTGCCAGGCGCGCCAGGCGCTCCACGTCACCGTTCAAGTGGTTCATCAGCACCGTCTGCGCCGCGTCGTCCAGGTTGTGCCCCGTCACGACCGCCGCGCAGCCAAGCTGCCTGGCCACCTGGTTGAGCCCCAGCCGTCGGAAGACGCCACAGGGCCCGCAGGCCGGACGAGGCGCGGACGGGGCGCCCTTGCCCGCCCCACCAGAGGCGAAAGCGTCGATGGTGAAGCCAGCCAGATCCTCCGTGCGCACCACGTGCCACGCCACGCCCCACTCCGTGGTGACCTGGCGACAGATGTCCAAGGCGCTCTCGCGGTACCCCTCGATGCCCTCATCGACGCTCACCGCCACGAGCTCCACGTCATCACGGTCCCGTGTCAACTGGACGAGGAAATGGAGCAGGCTGACCGAGTCCTTGCCACCAGACAGGGCCACGGCGATGCGGCCGGCCGGCAGGCGGCCCTGCTCGGCCAGCTCACGCTTGGCGCGGCGGTCGAAGCTACGCAGGAAATGCTCCCGGCACAGCCGGTTGCCGTTGTAGCGCAGGAGGGCGACGGCGGGGGCGTTGCAGCGGGTGCAGCCCCGGCCGTCGCTCGCCATGGCGTACTCGAAGCGCCTACAGCAGACCGGCCTTCTGAAGCGTCAGAAGATCTTCCGTCGAGAGCTTCTCGCCGGACTTGAACTTCTCGAACACTTCATCGGCGGCAGCCTCGGCCTCCTTGGCGGAGACCTGTTGGTTGCGGCGGCCACCCGTGCCGGCCATGCCGTCTTCGATCTCGTGGATCTGGTTGACGATCTCGATGTACGCCTTGTGGACCTTGTCGGCCTCCATCTTGGAGACCACGAACTTCTCTTGCAGCTTGTCGGCCACCTTGCGCAGCTTGTCGCTCTGTTTGTAGAGCTGGATCATGGCGTCGTGCTCGGCCTGCGCCTTCTCGGCGATCTCACCGACGCGGCTGTGCTCCTTCTCCGCCTTCTCCTTGAGCTGCTCGGCCTTCTCGATGGACGCCTTGAGCTCAGGGTCGGCCTTCAGGGCGACCTTCTTCTGCTTGATGAGACGGCCGATCTCCTGGAGACGGTCCACGAGGGCGCGCTCTTCGGCCGGCTTGAGCACCTGCGTCATCTGCTTGTACTCGAGTTGGCGGGCTTCGCGCTCCAGCTTGGGGACGTTGACCATGCCGTCGTCGCCGCCACCGGGGCTGCGCTCGCGGCGCAGGGCGTCGGCGGCCTTGGCGGCCTCATCGGCGATGCGGTTGGCCTCGTCGCGCACGCCCTTCTGGCGGCGGACGGACTCGTTCTGCTCGTCGCGGCGCTTCTTGTGCTCGTTGGCCTCGTTGACCAGGCCGCGCACCTTGGCGTTGTAGGTGTCGCGTTCTTCAGCGTGGGCGCGGGCTTCGTCGTTGAGCCGGTCGCGCTCCTTGCGCAGGGTATTGGCTTTACCTTGTAGCTCGTCCCGACGCGCCGTCGGTGGGGTGTTCTCACTCATGGTGGTCACCTGAATGGCCGCGCCGACGAGGGGGTTCTATATGACCTATACGGGGTCCCAGGGGCCCGGCGCAGGCCCACCGGCCGCCCTCAGGCGGGCGTTGAAGTAGCGCCTCGCGTGCCCCCTGGCATGGAGCTTGCCATCCGCCATGAGCTGCCCGCCGGGACCGCGTTCGACGACGCCGTGACGCGAGCCACGGAGGCCCTGGCGACGGAAGGGTTCGGCGTGCTGACCACGATCGACCTGCAGGCGAAGATGCTGGAGAAGCTGGACCGCCAGATGGGCCGGTACGTCATCCTGGGCGCCTGCAACCCCGCCTTGGCGTGGGATGCGGTGGGCGCCGTGCCCGAGATCGGGGTGTTGCTGCCGTGCAACGTCATCGTCCGCGAGGACCCGGCCGCTGGCGGGGCCGTGGTCCTGGAGGCCATGAACCCCTTGGCGGCGCTGGGGCTCATCGACGACGACACCGTGCGCGCGGTGGCCACGGACGCCGATGCACGCCTGCGCCGCGCCCTGGCCGCCCTCTCCTGAAGACGCCCCGGCTGCGACAACGGCTAAGAGCACCCTTTGGTCCAGATGGCCATGGACCGACTCCTCCGGTTGGCCGCCCTTGCCGTGGTGATCCCCGCTGCCATGGCCGGCTGCCTCTCCGATGACGACGGCGACGGCCAGGAAGCCCTTGCCCCCAAGGGCAGCCTCGTGCCCGTGACCGAACGCAACCTGCAACCCTTCGACACCACCGAGGCGTGGAGCAAGACCCTCGTCCAGGGCGTCTACGACATCCTGCCCGGTGTCTCCATCGACGTCCCCGTCGAGATCCCCCTCACGGAAGTGGCCGCCTCGTCCGCCACCGGCACGACGGTCAACATCGGCCTCTTCATGCCGGACGTCCCCGAGGGGACCCCCGTGCCGGTCATCGCCGACGTGGGCCCCTACTACAGCGCCTCCAGCGGCGCCGTCCCCGTCCAGCTCGAAGGCGACACGGTGGCCACCGAGCCCGCCAACCGCCTCGGCCGCTTCCTCATCGAGAACCTGGTGCCCCACGGCTACGCCGTCGCCCAGGTGAGTGTCGTCGGCACCGGCGACTCCTCTGGCTGCCAGGACCTCATGGGCACCACGGAGCAGCTCGGCGTCGATGCCGCCGTGCGCTACCTGGCCGAACAGGACTGGAGCAACGGCAACGTCGGCCTCATCGGCCGCAGCTACGACGGCAGCACACCCTGGCAGGCCGCCACGTTCGACAACCCGGCCCTCAAGACCATCGTGCCCATCAGCGGCCTCACCGGTGTCCATGAGCTCATGTGGCGCAACGGCACCAGCGAGACCCGCGGCGGCACCGGCATCCTGTACGCCCTGTACGCCGCCATGACCATCGACGGCGACGCCGGTGACCTCGATGCCGCCTGCCAGGACTACCTGACCGGCATCCCCCAGAGCAACCTGGCCTACGTGACCGGCGACCACGCCGGCGCCCCCGTCAACGACTACTGGGTGGAGCGCTACTTCTTCGACCGCGCCCTGGAGAACTACAACGGCTCCGTGTACTACATCCACGGCATGCAGGACTGGAACGTGGACCCCCACATGGCGTTCCCGTACTACCAGCGCCTGATCGACGCCGGCTTCGAGGTCAAGGGCCTGTTCGGCCAATGGGACCACGCCTACCCGGACCGTGACAGCGACCACGCGGACCTGACCCCTGGCCGCGGCGGCGAGGCGTACCCCCTCACCATCCGCTACGACTGGGCGCAGGACCTCCTGGAATGGTTCGACCACTACCTGATGGAGACCGGCCCCAAGCCGGCCCTCCACGTGGAGATCCAGGACAACCAGGGTGCCTGGCGCATCGAAGAGACCTGGCCCCCCGCCGACAAGCAGTGGGTCGAGTGGCGCTTCGACGAGCAGCTGACCTACGCCCGCGGCGATGCCCTCGTCATGGCCGCCAGCGGCACGCCGCTCTACGCCCCTGGCATCGTGCTCACCTCCGAGCCCCTGGAGGAGGACCTGCGCATCGCCGGCCTGCCCCAGCTGCACGTGGAGGTCACCCCCACCGGCCCCGGCGGCCAGCTCTTCGCGTACCTCTGGGACGCCACGGACGACATCCACCTGGGCCACGCCACCATGGACCTCCGGTTCTACCAGGGCGGCATGGACCTCCAGACCGTCATGCCCAACCAGCCCATCGTCGCCAAGATGGAACTGGAGCCCCTGGACGTCATCGTGCCCGCGGGCCACGTCATCGAGCTGCGCTTCAGCCAGACCGGCGACGACTACCTGCCCGGCATCGTCCAGACGCCGGTCATCGTGCCCGCCAACGGCGACAGCGTCCTGCGCCTGCCGGTCATCGACGCCCACGACCAGGACTTCTTCCTTCCCCCCGTGAGCGAGGCCCAGGCCAAGGTGCTCGCCGACAACTAGGCTGCCGCACTCCCTTCTCCCCCTCCCCTTCCTTTTCTTGCCATGTCCAGGCGGCGTGCGCGTTCATCGAGCCGCCCATGTTCATGCAGCGCCCAACCGGCCAGCACGGCGACCGCAGGCAACGCGACGCCGACCAGGAACAACGTGACCCCCTCCATGCCCAGCCATCAGGGCCGGCAGCTTGAGGCGGCTCGAACAGGCGCCGGCCCACGCCAACCTTCAAGAGACGCGTCGGCTGGGCGCCGCCGTCGATGTTGGACGACGACACGGTCCGGGGCATCCTGGAGGCCTACGCCGAGGCGCACGAGGACGAAGAGGGGCAACCGACGCCCCTGATGATCCTGCACGGCCTGCGCGAAGAGATCACGATCCGGCCGCACATCGAGCTGCCCAGCGCCTACCACATGGCCCACTACGTCCACGACTTCGTGTCCGACAACGTGAGCGCCATCACCGTCGTCGGCCGCTTCTACAAGCAGATCGGCGAGCAGCTCTTCCAGGGCACCCTGCTCTACCACGTGGACCGCATCGGCAGCCACCTGCTGCGCGGCCTCGACAGCCAGACCCAGCGCTACCACGTCCTGGACGACTCCCCGTACTGGAACAAGTTCCCCTACGACTTCGATGACGGCCCCATGGACCCGGCCATGCCGATCGGCTTCCACCCGGGCCCCGTGGGCGAAGAGGGCGAAGAGGACGACGAGGACCAGGAGTAGAAGGGGCATGACGGCGGCACAGGAGGCAGCACCGTGCAGCACCTGATCCGCGCCGACGGCATCACCCGCAGCTACGGCTCCACCCACGTCCTCGAAGGCGCCTCCTTCATCGTCCAGCCCGGCGACAAGATCGCCCTCGTAGGCCCCAACGGCAGCGGCAAGACGACCCTGTTCAAGCTGCTCCTGGGCCAACTGAAGCCCGACCTGGGCGACTTCGACACCAAGGCGGACCTCCGCATCGCCTACCTCCCCCAGGTGCCCGACGTCCCCGGCGACACCCCCGTGGCCGAGCTGCTGGCCGCCCCCACCGCCCGCGCCCAGCGCCTGGAGGCGGAACTGGCGGAGCTGGAGGCCTGGATGGCCGACCCGGCCGCCTGGGAAGCGCCCGACGCCAACGACAAGATGGCCCGCTACTCCGAGCTGCAACAGGCCGCCGCCGAAGAGCGCAGCAAGGGCCGCGCCACCGACAGCCCCCTCCTCAACCACCTCGGCGTCCCACCAACGGTCCTCGAGCAGACCTTCGGCGAGCTCTCCGGCGGCGAACGCAGCAAGGTGCTCCTGGCCAAGGCCCTCGCGGCCGCCAAGGAGACCGACGTCCTGCTCCTCGACGAGCCGACCAACCACCTGGACATCCCAACCGTCGAGTTCGTGGAAGAATACCTCATGGACCTGGAGGCCGCCGTCATCGTCAGCGCCCACGACAAGTACCTCCTCGACAACGTCGCCACCCGCGTCTTCGAGGTCGACCACCGACGCGTCGCCAGCTACACCGGCAACTACAGCAGCTACCTCGCCCAACGCGCCGCCATCCAGAAAGCCCTGGAGGCCAAGAAGAAGCGCCAGTTCCACGAGGTCAAGCGGCAACTCGCCATCATCGAGGAGCTCAAGCGCCGCAACCGCTTCGACGCCCAGGTCCAGAGCCGCAAGACCCGCATGAAACACATCCCCGAGGTCACCCAATCCGCGCCCACCCGCTACAAGGGCTTCCGGCTGCTCTTCGAGACCGACCGCCTCCCCCGCGAGGTCCTCACCGTCGAAGACGTCCAGATGCGCTACGGCGACCGCACCCTCTTCGACGGCGTCCGCTTCGAGGTGGAAGGTGGCGAGAAATTGGGCATCATCGGCCCCAACGGCTGCGGCAAGTCCACGCTCATCAAGCTCCTCATCGGCAAAGAGACCCCCAGCGCCGGCGAGGTCAAACTCGGCACCAACGTCAAGATCGGCTACTTCGACCAACACCACGAGACCCTCGACCCCGAACGGGAACTCATCGACGAGATCCGCAGCCTCCGCGACCCACCCCCACCCGACGACTGGACCCGCGGCCTCCTCGGGCGCTTCAAGTTCAGCGGCGACGCCGTCTTCAAGAAGGTCAAGCACCTTAGCGGCGGTGAACGCGCCCGCCTCGCCCTCGCCAAGTTCATCGCGGACAAACACAACGTCCTCGTCCTCGACGAACCCACCAACCACCTCGACCTCGAAAGCCAGACCATCGTCGCCGAGGCCCTCAAAGCCTACGAAGGCACCGTCCTCGTCGTCAGCCACGACCGCAGCTTCCTCGACCAGGTCTGCAACCGCATCGCCGTCATCGCCCATGGGCGCGTCGGCGTCTTCACCGGCAACTTCAGCACCGCCTGGACCAGCAAACAACTCACCAAATTCACCGCCAGCGGCGTCCAAGGCAGCTACAAGGTCCGTAAAGCGTTCAAAGACTGGGAATCCGGAGAGAAACACCTCGTCGGCAAGACCATCGAGGTCACCGGCGTCGAGACCCAAGGATTCCGCCGATTACTCCGATGGGCTGAGGCAGAAGGGTACATCGTTGCTCTTGATTGATCATTCCTGGACGTTCAGTTAAGGGCGTTTCGTAGTGTTACCTTTCTAAGGGCCCAAAGGTGTGCTACACGGGTTAAGTATGCTTGTTCGTTGGGTGGGATGGTGAGTGGAATGAGAAAACAGGCAATCGTTGCCATGGGCACCATCTTCCTTCTGATGGCCCTGCCAACCGTTGAAGCCCAAAAACCAGGAGTTGGCCCGATTAGGGACAAAATTGAGTTTGCCCAGCGGGTCGTTGAATACGGATTCGGCGACTTGCTCAAACCCTGCGATGGCCAGATTGACCAATACCTATGCTGCGAGCCCGCAGGCATCACTGGTGAAGCAGCCCCCACCTACCTGAACATACTTGTGTTGAATATTGACAATGATCTCCGGTCCGGGACGGTCGGCCTAGCGCGTAGCTCATGGGTGGTTGGCGGATTAGCTGTTTGGTACGACATCTGCAGGTATAGTTTTCCATGAAGCTGAAATTTTGCCTCACGTTTCTATTCTTGGTGCCCCTGCTGAGCGGCTGCTTGGCCGACGAAACCGCGTCTGGCCCCGAGCACGCGGGGACACCAAAACCCATTCTGGGAGGAAATCAAACTTTCGCTCTATCACTCAATAATTGCATTATATATGGAACCCACCACGAAGTGCCGTTGCACACCGTGGGCGACCCCCCTGCGGGGTGGGAAACAAGTACGACGAGCAAGATTGCGCAATTGGAAACGCTCGTTTGCGAGCGGGCTTCATTGGGCGGCACCGAATTCCGAGGTGTTAATTTGACCTGGCTCCGCCATGGTTTCTACATTGCACCACAGGGATGCAATCAAAACCTAGATCGTGATTGGGTTTTCAGTTTTGTTGACTCATCCAATGATTCATTCTCAGACGCTCTGTCCCGGTTGAACGTGACCAGACCAGGAGCCCTTGAGACCGCCATTGAAGCTGAGCAATTGCCGACCGGCACCATGTTCCGAGTAGAATCCAATGGCGACCATCATCTGTCAGATGTCCAAATCCTCGGACTCTCTGAAGATGTGCAACCATATGATGAAGTTGGACATTATTATTTCAGCATTGGCGAGAGCATCGTGGTATGGGAAATGGACCTGACTGGTTCGCAGGTGTTCCCCTTGCTGGGGGCGGTCGTGGTACAAACGGATGTTGCAATGCTTCACGATCCGCTTCCTGCCCAGACCCCAACCGCAGCCACGGGCTACGTAATGAACGAAGTCAGTATGGTCGGCCCGCTAATGGAATTTGGTAATTCACTATGCAATCCTACCTAAGCATCCTTACGCTGGCATTGATGTTGGCGGTTCTAGGAGTACCCCCGGGTTCGGCCCAATATGACGCTGCCCTATCATCGGCGAGCCCCATCCACGGCTCGGTGGAAGCGACCCGAATCACTGGAGTTGAGTGGGCCCTCGTTCTGTATGACGATGAATCATTTGCCACCATGTCAACCGGTCGCCAAGCCGTGCTGCAATACAACCACCACCATGTATTCATGGTCAACCTAACCGAGAATAGTGGCATTCCCCAACGAGCCCCGGCCCTGGAAGGCAATAGGGAAACCCTGCCCGATTCGATAACCCTAGCCTCAGACGGCGGCTCTAGCCCCATCTCAACGGCCCAGGCATGGGGATTGGAGCAAGCCTATTCCTCTGGCGACATCAAGCTTCAAGCTATTGGAAAGGGAACTTGTGTTTCTCAACTGCCCGGCTTTGAAAGAATTAGAGAGAAAATTTTTCTCCATGATTCCTTTTGCGCAACCAGGGATTCAATTCTCGTTAGGTCAACCATTGCAGCGGATAGATTCGTTTTCAGAAACGCCAGTATAATCGAAGTTCATGGTAGTTTATGGAATTGCCAGGGCCATGATTGTTTCATTGATTCTCGCCCCCATACCTACACGAGCACCCCTGAAGGCACATATCCTCGCGGGACTTCGACGGAATTTATTACAGCTCAATTAGAATCGATCGATTCCGTCAACGTTACATCACCACGAGAGGTCTGGATGATCGGCTCGCGCTTAGAAGCAGAGTTCGACGGTGCATTGCGCTTTCCAGCATCATCGAAGGGGAGTTGCATCGCAGAGATTTGCACCAGTGACGGCGAATCCATTTCCATCAAGGGCTCAGGTACGATGTCAATCATTGCAACGAGCGGGCATGAAACGAATACGGAGCTCAGCGGCTCCTTTTCCTCCATCCGCATCGACGAACGCACCATCACCGGTTCCCTAGCAGCGCCCACGGCGGCAGCCGGCCTCCTGACGCTGGGCATCTTCCTAAAGGTGCTCTTGGGCTTGATGACGCATCATGCCGCCAAGGGGAACCCGTTGGAGCATCCGCGCCGTGAGCTGCTCTTTGGCTACATCAAGGAGAACCCGGGGGCCACGTTCCGTGAAGTGGTGCGCGGTACGGAGGTGCCAACGGGGACGGCCCGTCACCACTTGTCGGTGCTGCGTCGGGCGGACATCATTGTGTCCCACCGACACCATGAGACGCTGCGGTTCTTCGAGAACCATGGCCGCTTCGAGCAGTCGTGGCACAGCGTCGTCGTGTTGCGGGACCCTGAGATGGCTCGGCTGCACGCCTGGTTGGGCAAGAACCCCGGGTCCTTCCAGAAGGAGATCCTGGCAGCGATGGATGAGCATGGCTGGAGCCGGTCGACGACGCAGAACCGCCTGAAGCGCTTGCAGGCAGAGGGGTTGGTCTCCATGCGTCCCCAAGGCCGCTTGAAGTGCTACTCCGTCGTTGATGCCCCTTCGCGGCTTGGGGACGTCGCCACTTGAGGCCCTAGGGGACGTTTTCCCGGAAGGGACGGCGGCCCTTGGCGCAGGGCTTTGCGGCCTGCGGGACAGGGTAAGGTCGGCAGCCTATGCTCGATCCGCTGCCCGTCCTGGGCAATTCGGCACTGCTTGTGCTCTTCGTCGTGAGCCTGTGGCAGTGGCGACGTCGTCCTTCGCCGCAGCGGGCGGACATCTTGTTGCTCTTCGGAGCGCTGAGTCTGCACGTGGTGGCTGTGACGATCAAGCAGGCGACCGGCAATGGCTTGGCGGATACGCTGAGCAACATTGGCCTGCTGGCCCAGCCTTATGCGGCGGTGAGACTGGTGCGTCATTTCCGCGCGCTGCCGGCGTGGATCCATGGAGCTGCGTTCCTCGGTTTCGGCTTGTCTGCGGCGACGGTGGCGGCGGCGAGCGTGGCGGACCTGCCGGCCTGGTTGTTCGCGCCGGTGTTGCTGTACACGTTGGCCGGCAACCTGTACGCGCTCGTGTCTTTGGTGCGGGGGCGTCGGGCGGCGTCGGGCGTGGCTCGGCATCGGCTCGGTCTGGCCGTCCTGGGTTTTGGGGCGTTCACGACGGGCCTGGCCGTGGAGGGTCTGTCGATCCTGACGGGGGCCTTCGAGGTGTGGGCGGCGTTCGCGATCGATGTGGTGTTCCTTGCGATGGTGGTGGTGTTGCCGCCGGCGTTCACGCCGCCTCGGGGCCTGCGTCGTCTGTGGCAGTCGTTGGAGGTTCGGTGGTTCTTGGAGCGGTTGCGGGCGGCGCCGTTGGCGCCGGCGGCGGTGCAGGCTGCCTTGGTGGAGGCGGCGCAGCGGGTGAGCGGGGGGCGGGCGGTGTGGCGTTCGGCGGTGGATGCTGATGCGCAGGGTGCGGCGTGTCCGGTGGCTGGCGCCGCTTCGGTGCTGCGCTTCCCTGTCGGCCCGTCGGGATCCTTGGATGTCTGCATGGAGCGGCCGGCGCTGTTTCCTGAGGAAGACGAGGAGCTCATCGGGCTCTTGGCAGGCGTCGCGGGGGCCGAGCTGGGGCGCGCCGAGGCCGCTGAAGCACAGGCTGAGGCTTTGGCGGAGGCCCGTCGCTTGGAGCGGATGAAGTCGGAGTTCGTGCGCACGATGGCGCATGAGCTGGGCAATCCCCTCAGTCCGATCCAATTGCAGTTGCCGGGCCTGGCCAGCGATGATGAGGCTCGGCGGGCGACGGCGTTGGCGGTGGTGTCGCGTAACGTGGCGCGACTGCGGCACTTGGTGGCGGATCTGCGGGACGTGTCGCATCTCCATGATGGGCGGGTGCGCCTTGAGGTGGAGCGGCTGGATCTGGACGCGTTGGTGGCGGAGGCGTGTGCGAGCCATGAGGCTGCTGCTGCGGCGGCGGGGTGTCGCTTGGAGGTGGCCGGGCGGGGCGGTCCGGGACCGAGGTGGGTGGTCGGTGACCGTTGGCGCTTGGCGCAGTGCCTCGACAACCTGGTGGGCAATGCCATCAAGTACAGCCCAGCGGGCGGGACGATCACGGTACGCGTCCGCGGCGCCGACGTCGAGGCGGCCATTGCTTCCGAAGGGGAGGCCATCGTTGAGGTGGCCGACGAGGGACTTGGCTTGACGGCCGAGCAGCGGGGGCGCCTGTTCCGTCCGTATGAACGGTTGCACCGGGAAGTGGCGCCGCAGCTGCCGGGCACCGGCCTGGGCCTGGTGATCGTGGACCGGCTCGTGCGCCTGCATGGGGGGTCCATCGAGGTGGCCAGCGAGGGGCCGGGACAGGGGAGCACGTTCACGATGCGGCTGCCGGTCGCTGGCCCCGACTCGCCTGCCTGAGCCGACACGTGGCCCCAAGCGGTTATCCGGGCGAGCACGGAGGCCCCTGCATGGGCGACCACGGCAGGGCACCGTCGGTCCGTGTGCTCGATGGCCCCATGGGCACAGAGCTGGAAGCCTTGGGGCACGACACGACGGGGCCGGCCTGGACGGCGTCGGCGAACGCGGAGGCACCCCACCTGGTCACACAGGTCCACCGGGCGCACGTGGAGGCCGGTGCGGATGTCTTGACGGCCAACAGCTTCCGCACCCATCCAAGCGTCGTCGAGCAGGCACTCGGGCAGCCGAGGGGCGCGGGGCTTGCGGAGGAGGCGGTGCGGGTGGCGCTCGCCGCTGCAGAGGGTCGACCCGTCATGGGTTCCCTGGCACCCATGGGCGACTGCTACGACACCGACCAGGAGGCTCCGGCGGCCTGGCTGACCGAACAGCACGCCCACCATGCCCGAACGCTTGTGGCGGCGGGCTGCAACGGACTCCTGGTCGAGACCATGACGACAGTCAGGGAAGCGGTCGCGGCGGCGGAGGCGGCCCGCGCCGTGGCACCGGACCTGCCCTTGTGGGTCTCGTGCGTCCCGTGCCTGGAGGGTCGCCTTCTCTCTGGCGAATCCTGGGACAAGTTGGCCCGCACCCTCGCTCCCGCCGACCCGGACATCCTTCTGGTCAACTGTGGCGGCCTGCCTACTACGGCCGCCGCAGCGCCCCGACTCCGTCAGGCTTGGCCGGGCCGTTGGGGCGTCTACCCGAACCGCAGCCCCGAGCCCCCGCAGGCGTGGGCGACCCAGAGCACGTTGGAGGAGCTCGAAGCGGCGGCGCGGGGCTGGATCGCCGAGGGCGCCAGCGTCGTAGGCACTTGCTGCGGTTGGCGGCCCGACGCGACGGCCCTCTTGCGGCGCCTGGTGGACGAGGGGTGAGGCCGTTGCGTTCATGTAGGGCGCCCAAGTCCGAGGCTCCCCCACACTAGCCCCGTAGTGTAGTGGTCAATCATCTGGGCATTTGGAGCCCGTGACACCGGTTCGAATCCCGTCGGGGCTACTGATTCGCCATCCGCCGCCGCAGGCGCCATCGGAGGGCCAAGGGGCGGCCCATCAGCAGCTTGGCTGCTGGGCGGCGCGCTCAGGCGCGTAGCGCCTGATCGAGAGCCCCTGGCGTTGGCATCGGTTCGAATCCGGTCGGGGCTACTTTCTGGCGGCCGAAGGCCGCGCCGAGGTGGCAATGGCGAGGGGCATTCGCTAGTCCAACTGCTTCGCAGCACCCTGAGCCCTAAAGCACAGTGCAGCCCATCCCAGGCCTCGGTTTGTTATCAAGCACGCTAGTCCTAGCCGTTTTTTTTCAATGATTATACTTCGCCAACCATGCCGATTAAGCCACTGTCCAAGGGACAGCGATTGAATGTACAATTGTTCGCTCAGATGGGGGGTTTCTTGCAATAACGCTCCTTGGTGGGCGTCAACAACTATGGAACACGCATCCGAGCGTGAACACCTCTATGCATCAAATAGCTGCTGTAATCTAATTCAACGCGTGTTCGACGATGCAACAAGCAGCCATGGGTTCATCTGCCGTTGGGGCCCATAAATGGGAGTTGCAATCAACGCGGCCAATATTCTTTATTCTCATTGAATTCGCAAGCCGGATTGTCTCTCGTGAGCTCGTGAAGATCGCAGATTCCACTAACGTCCCAAGCAAAAAAAACCCAGACGCCATAATCATAAGGGATGCCAGCCTGATCCCCTTCTATTGACGGATCATATATTGGCACACAGTAGTCGCCAATTATGCAGTACGCGCCCACCTGATTGGGCTCTACCCGTGCGCTCGGCACCAGAAAGTCTCCTTCCCAGCCAAAAACTGCCAAGCAAAAATTGGTAAGAGCATCCGGATTGTATCTCCCGCCCACACACATTGGAGCTACAACTTCATCGTCATAGTCCGGTGCCGCCGGAGCAAGCGGCACCACCAAAATCAAGCACACCCAAGCCAAACTTGCCTTAGCCATACGAGCCTCAATCGCAGTCTTTACATAAATATTTCCACTACCAAGGCTCCCGGCCCTAACAACGGCGCCTCGAAAGCGTTCATCGGCATCCTAGACGAAGGAGACCAAGGGCAGGCGATCAAGCAGCTTGGGTGCTGAGCGGCGCGCCCAGGGGCGTAGCGCCTGATCGACAGCGCCTAGCGCCGGCACCGGTTCGAATCCGGTCGGGGCTACTTTCTCGCGGCGTACCGCCACCCCTCGAATCGTGCTACGGTTTCGATTCCTGGAACATGTTCAAATAGCGACCCCCCCGATGCCGCCGTGAGGTTTCCTCAATGATGCGTAATGTAGTGGTGGCTCTGACTGCGATGGCCCTCCTGGCCGTACCCGTGACCGCTGACGAAGTCGTCGGTGTCTCTGGACAGTGTTACGGTGCCGACGGCAACGGCGGCGAAGGCAATGTCTCCGTCGACCCTGACGACCCGGCCAGCGCGACGACCGAAGATGACATCGTTGGCGCCGCGATGGCCGCGGCCCAGCTCGCCCAGGGCACCGCCGCGACGATGAGCCCGGGCAGCAGCTGCACGGCCGAATACGAAGACGACGCCCAGCACGACTACGTCGCTGTGCGCGCTGGTGGTCAGGAAGTCTGCTACGCCGGTACCCTCGTCACCGACGGCAGCTGCCCCGACAGCACCCCCGGCTACGACAGCTAAGGCTGCACGCCCCCTCCTCCCTCCTCCCCCCACCTCTTCTCGACTCGGCAACCCTTGTCACACGGAGCTTATGTAGGGCCACGGGCATCGAGCGTCGATGCGTACCGCTCAGCGCGCCCTCGCCATGGGCCTCGTGATGATCGCGGCCCTCCTGGCCTCCCCCCTTGCCGCCGGCGACGTGGTCACAGCCAGTGCCCAATGCCACGGCGAATCCGGCTCCAGCAAAGGCTCGGTCGGCAGCGAGCAGCTCGTCCTGGCGCTCGGCTCCTCCAGCACCCAGGCCCAGCGGATCGCGGGCGCCATGACGATCATGGCCGAGGAGTTCGCCAACGACCCCACGGTCGGCAAGAACCCCTGCCAACGCGCTGGGTGCGACGGAGCGGAAGGCGACTCCTCGTGCAAGAGCGACTACATCTCCGTGACCCTCTTTGGCCCCCAGTACCCGTCGATTCAGGTCTGCTACACCGACCACCTCATCGTCACGATTCTGAACGACGCCAAGTGCCCCGCCTAGGGCGCGAGGAACACAGAGGCGCATCACTGGCCCGTCTTTATTGGGTCAGGGATGCGGATCGACAGCTGAAACGGATGGCCGCCCGACCACTTGTCTGAGCGCCCGGGCCACGGAATCGGCTAAATAAGCGCCCGTGGCATCTGCGCCTTGGAGGATTACGATGCATCGGACCACCATTGGCGCAGCTTCGGCTGCCCTGCTCCTGTTGATGCTTGGCATGCCCACCGCCTCGGCCGACACGGTCAGCGCGATCGCAGAATGCCAGAACGAAGACCAGACGGAAGGCGGCTCCGGCGAGTTCGGCTTCGACCAGACCGTCCTGGGCGTGCCGTCCGGTGAGGAGCCGTCCGGCGATGCGCAAGGCATGGCCGACGGACTGACCTACTTTGCCACGTACAGCGCCAGCACCGTGACCGTCTACGATGGTAGCAGCGAGGGCGGCCGTGTTGGGGCTCAGGCTCACCCGGGCTGTGGCGGCACCGGCGGCGTGGTCGCCGTGACCGTGCTCGGCCAGAACGGCGTGCAGTTCTGCATGAAGGGCGGCTTCAAGGTCAGCATCAACACGGTGCAGGCCATCATGGAGACCATCGCCTTGACGATGGAGAACGGCGAACTCACCATTGCCAAGGGCTACACGCACCCCTGCCCCTACATCGGCGGCCGCCAATAGGCAAGCCCTTCCCTCTTCCCTTCCCCTTTCCTTTCCCTGACCTGTTCTGACACCCTTAACCGACCAGCCTGGCTGCCGCGCCGTGATGCGACCCGGCCTCCTGGTCATTTTGGACGGCTTCGGCTTCGGCGAGCCCGGCCACCCCTGCAATGCGGTGGAGTTGGCCAAGACGCCGACGCTCGACCGCCTGGTGGCCTCGTGCCCGATGGTGGAGATCGACAACAACCAGCACCACGTCGGCCTGCCGGAGGGCCAGATGGGCAACTCGGAGGTGGGGCACCTGAACATCGGTGCGGGCCGTGTCATCTACCAGGACTTCCTGCGCATCAACAAGGCGATCGAGGACGGGGCGTTCGCCCAGGACGAGGCCACCCAGGCCGCCTTCGCGCGCGCCAAGGAGGGCAGCGGCCGGCTTCACCTGGTCGGCCTGCTCGGCCCTGGTGGCGTCCACGCCCATGAATCCCATTTCGGCGCGGCCCTGCAGGCTGCTGCCGCGGCCGGCGTGTCGGAGGTGTTCATCCACCCCATCACGGACGGGCGTGACACGGATCCCCGCAGCGCGGCCGGCTTCCTGGCCACGCTCGAAGCCCAGATCGAGGCTGCCGGCGTGGGTCGCATCGCAGACCTCGTGGGCCGCTACTATGCCATGGACCGGGACCAGCGTTGGGAGCGCGTGGAGCCTGCCTACCGCCTCTTCCGACAGGGGGATGGGCTGCGCTCGGCGCCTGACGCGGCCGCGGCGCTGGCGGCGGCGTACGAGGCGGGCGAGGACGATGAGTTCGTCCAGGCGACCTCGATCGACCCGGACGGGGCGATCCGCGACGGTGACGCCGTCGTGTGGCTCAACTTCCGCCCGGACCGCAGCCGCCAGATGACGCGGGCGTTCAAGGAGCCCGGCTTCTCCGCCTTCGACCGAGGCGCGGAGCCCTCGGTCTTCTGGGTCTGCACGACCCAGTACGATGACCGTTTCCTGGCCTACCCGGACCTGGCCGTGGCCTACCCCCCGGCGCGGCCCACGGAGACGCTCGGCGAGCACGTGAGCGGCCTCGGCCTCACCCAGTTCCGCGTCGCGGAGACGGAGAAGTACGCCCATGTGACCTACTTCCTCAACGGCGGACGGGAGGAGCCGTTCCCCGGCGAGGACCGCAAGTTGGTACCGAGCCCCAAGGTGGCGACCTACGACCTGCAGCCGGAGATGTCGGCGGGCGAAGTGACGGACGCCATCCTGGAGGCGATGGGCACCGGCGGCTACGATCTCATCGTGGTCAACTACGCCAACGGCGACATGGTGGGCCACACGGGCAACCTGGAGGCCGGGATCCAGGCCATCGAGTTCCTGGACAACTGCCTCGACCGCATCACGACGACGGGCACCGCCTGCGGCTTCGTGACGCTCGTCACCAGTGACCACGGCAACTGTGAGGAGATGTGCCGGGTGGCCGAGGACGGTGGCCGCGGCGACCGCCTGACCGCCCATTCCATGCTGCCCAGCCCCCTCATCGCGGTCAACGCTGGCGACGGCGTGGGGCTGGAGGAGGGCGGAGCGCTCTGCAACGTCGCCCCGACGCTGCTCGACCTCATGGGGCTCCCCAAACCGGACGCCATGTCGGCCCGCTCACTCGTCACCCGCCAGGCGACCTGACCCGGACGCCGCAGCGCTCCAGCTCCCGTCGGAGGACCGCATCCAGTTCATGCAGGTGCACCTGGAACAGGGAGACCACCTGGTAGCCGGCCGCTTCGTACCGGTCGATCTTGGCGAGCATGCGGGCCTCGTAGTCCCGCCAACCCGCCCCACCCCAATACTCGATGACGACCGGGGCGCCCTCCACGAGGAAATCGGGGCGCAGTCCGCCGGCCGCCCGGGGTTCGTACTGGAACGGCACCCCGAGCTTCGCCAGCGCGTCGGCCACGCAACGTTCGCCGTGGCTGCGCACCCAGAGCCCCGCTGCGGTCTGGAAGGGGCGGCCCTTCGGATGCGCGCGACGAGGTTGGCTGCGTCTTCGCCACGGCCACACGATGGCGAGCAACCCGCGTGAGGGCAAAGGCTATCCGCAGTCGGTGGACGCCGGGCCCATGCGCATCCCTGCGACGCTCCTGCTCCTGTTGGCCGCCGGCCTGGCCGGTTGCCTCTCCGATGACGATCCTGCTCCCGCCGACGAGCCGTCCCAAGAGGTGGCCGCCGCGGCGACCCATGTCCTGGCCGGCGCCGTGGAGCCCACCGGCTTTGAGACGCCGACCTTCAACGTCCTGGGCGCCATCGCCAGTGGCGGCCCCGTCTATGGTGCCGGCGAGCCCAGCATCTGGGCCCACACGGACGGCACGCTCTACGTCGCCTTCCCGGGCTGCGACGAGGGCTTCTACCTCGCCTCCTTGCCCACCGATGAGGGCAGCTGCGAGCACGGCATCGTCTACGGCAGCACGGACGACGGCGCCACCTGGGAGCGCCTCAACCGCGCCGGCGACGGCCGCTACACAGAGGAGGGTCCGTCCGCCAACGGCGACGCCGATGTGACCGTGGACTCGGAAGGCACCGTCTGGGTGAGCAACCTGGGCAACGGCATCCAGTTCCACCGCTACGACCCGCCCACCGGCGAATGGACCTACATCGCCAACGTGGTCCCCCCGGAGGAGGGCGCTGACCGCCAATGGCTCGCCGCGGCCGGCCCCGGCCACGTCATCCACACCTGGATGCGCACCAGCCCCAACCGTGACGTCGCCATCAACACCACCTTCGATGGCGGCAAGACCTGGACCGGCGCCCAGTACTTCGGCGACAACATCGGCTGGCTCGGCACGGTCCAGTTCGCCCCCGATGGCCGCACCGCCTACATCCCTTACACGCAGCCCCAGGGCGACGGCCTGCCCCTCACCGGCGACGGCGGCACCTGCGCCATGCATGTCGTGAAGACCACCGACGGCGGCGTCACCTGGAACGACATCGACACCGGTGCCCGCTGGCCCACCATGCTGGCCGGCACCCACTGGTCCTGCGTCCACATGGCCCCCGCCCTCGACGTGACCGGCGACGGCACGGTCGTCGTGGCCTGGAGCCGTGACGTCGACTTCCTGGCGGCCAACGGCGTCGCTGATGCCAACATCGTCCCCGCCGCCCAGATGATCGAAGTGATCACCAGCCCCGACGGCGGCGCCAACTGGACGGAGCCCTACCTGTTCGCCACGTTCAACGACCCGGCACCCAACGTCAGCACGCAGGGCGCGGCCATCATGCCCTGGGTGACCGGCGGCGCCGGGGACCGCTACGCCATCACGTTCCTGCACAGCCTCGTCTTCTCGGGCGACCAGGACTACACCGGCAACGACTGGGACCTGGAAGCGATCTTCGTGGACGGCGACATCGCCGGCGGCAACGTCACGCAGGTCACCCTCGATCAGAGCGTCCACCAGGGCGGTATCTGCACCCGTGGCGGCCTCTGCCTCCTGTCCGGCAGCGACCGCGCCCTCCTGGACTTCTTCGAGAGCGACCTGCTGCCCGACGGCCGCCTCGCGGTCACCTACCCGGCCGATCCCCTGACCGGTGGCAAGTTCATCGAGGTCCGCGTGGCGATCCAGGACGGCGGCACCCCCCTTCTGGAGCGCCCCGGCGCGGCCACCACCGCCGCGGACGAAGCGCCGTAAGCCCTAAGCCGGCCCCCCGGTGGGACGACCCATGGACACGGACGACCGACGGGAGCAGCTGCAGGAGTGGCGCGACGAATCGGGCTACACCAGCGTGGACCCGGCGCCGCCGCAGACGCCCCCCAGCCAGGCCGCTGAGGTAGCAAGGCTGCGGGCGCAGCTCCTCGACCGCGACCTCGCCATGTTCCAGCGCATGCGGGCCGTCTTCGCCCTGCGCAACGAGGGCGGCGAAGCGGCCGTGGAGGCGCTCGCAGCGGCGTTCGCGGACCCCAGCGCCCTGCTCCGGCATGAGCTCGCCTATGTTCTGGGCCAGATGCAGGACCCTCACGCGGTGCCGTTCCTGACGGAGGTGCTGGCCACCGAGGACGAACACGTCATGGTGCGCCATGAGGCCGCCGAGGCGCTGGGGGCCATCGGGCTGCCCGAGTCCAAGGCGGTACTGGAGCGCTTCCTCCACGACCCCAACCCGGAAGTGGCGGAAAGCTGCGAGGTCGCCCTGGACCTCATCGCGTGGGTCAATTCCGACGACCTCCACTACGCCGAGGCGTGACCGACGGCCGCCTTGACGTATCCGACCCATCGAAAGTGTGATATGGCCTCTCACACCTTGCCGCGTGGGTGTAGAGATGAAGTTGGCCACCACGATCCTGATCGCGACCTTCCTGGTCGCAGGCGGCGCCGCCGCATTGCCCGTCGACCCCACTGTCGAGCCCCCCACAGAGGTCTGGATGGACAGCGCGAAACAGGGCACGACCATCACATGGACCGCCTCCCCGACACCCGGCGTCTCCTACGCCATCTACCGTGACGGCGTCCTCCTGGGCAAGACCACGGACCTCGATTGGAACGACAACGCCACCGACGACGGCCTCCGCCTGTACCAGGTCCGGGCCTCCGTCGACGAAAGCTACAGCCTCCCCGCGACCGCCCAGGACCGCCGCTGCATCACCCTCTACCCGTGGGGGCTCCCCGACCCCCCCGTCAACGTGGACCTGCCTGCGTGTGCCACCTACATCGACGAACGGCAGAAGGACGTCCGCGACTTCATCCTGTGGCTGCTCACAAGCTCCGATCCCACCGGCGGCCTCGCCTCAAGCACCCTGGAGGGCCAGGAGGGCGCATGAGCCGCCGTCCCTTGACCCACCCCATCTCGCACCGATCCCCCAGCTTCGCCATCCTCCTGCTCCTGGCCGTCGCCACCCACGCGTCGGCATCCGATGCCTCGTCGCCGCTCCATGCCGACGCCGTCGCATGGGAAGGCGAGGGCGACCTCGCGCTCTCCACGGGCACGCTCCTGGTACGCTCCGGTGGCTCCCCGGTGATCCTGGACCTCGCCGCCCGCGCGATCCGCGAGACGCACATCGACCACGGCGAATGGGTCGCGGCCGAGGACAGCCCCACCCGGTTCGGTGAAGAGCCCGTCGTCGACGAGGCCCATTACCTGGATGCACGCCTCATCGCGGACCGTACCGGCCAGCAATCGACGCTCCTCGTGCAGGCGCTCAGCAGTCGCTTCAGCGTCGAAAGCCACGTGGCAGGAGGCGCCCACCGCGCCCAGACCATCGACGAGGAGGTGCTGGAGGAAAGCCACGTGATCGGCCCCGACGGCATCGGCTCCGACTGGGACTGGTACTACGCCTACACGGCCAAGGACACGCTCGCGGTCCAGGGCAGCGGCCCGGCCACGCACACCGTCACGGGCGACTTCCTGCTCTACCTCTGGGACGTGGACTACATCGCCAGCGACGCGGATGGCCAGGAGGCGGACCGCCGCACCGGCCACCACCGTGACCAGGCCGCCCCCACGCCGGCGCCCCTGCTGGAACGCCGCCACGACGCCCACGCCGTGCTGCACATCCAGGACGGTCGCCTTGACCTCCGCTACGACGGCGGCATCACGGGCTGGTACGCCGACGTCATCACGGCCGCGCTCCCCGGCGACGCCCTCCTTGAAGGCGCGCAGGGACGGGTGGCGAGCCGCGAAGGACCTTACGCGATCGCTCCCGGCGATGCCTTGGTGAGCGGCGGCCACTTCACCCTCGCCTTCCAGGACGACCAACGCCTCGCCGTCGAGCCTGCTGGCCCCGTGCTGCGCGTCCAAGGCGCCACGATCCGCAGCCTCGAACCGGCCTGGTGGGCGACCCCCCTGGGCCTCGGTCTCACCGTGACCCTCGCGGCGATGCTCGTGGCCGCCACCTGGTCCGCGCCGAACCTCCTGGCCCGAAACGCCACGGGTGACTGGCGTCAACGCCGCAGCCAAGCCTTCCTGCGCCTCGCCCGCCGAGCCCAGAGCCACCGCCGCGCGGACCTGGCGGCGTGGCTGGCCGGTCGCGCCATCCGCTGGGACCCGGCACGACCCGAACCCTACGGTGTCCGGGCGCTCGTGCGCAGTGACCAAGGACGCTTCGATGCCGCCCTGGAGGACCACAAGCTCTCCCATTGGTGCCGCCGCAACGCCGACCCAGAACACCTGGACACGGCCGGCGCCATCAACGCCTTCGAAGCGGCGTGTGCTGCCACGAACGCGGGCCGGCTGCCTGAGGCGCTCCATTGGTTGCGCCTCGCGGTGGGCGCCGATCCCGGTCTTCGCGCCGAGGCGGCAGCTGAACCGGACTTGGGCCCCATCAGTCAGGACCCGCGCTTCCAGGCGCTCGTCTCCGGTGTGATGGACGTGGGCTGGAACCGCGCTTAGGCGCCGGTCCTCCCTTCGCCCTTCCGGCCTGCAGTAGGCCGGAGGCTACCGGGGCTGCTTCAGGCCTGCGTCATGCGGGCGCGCACCTCGGCCTCCACGGCCTCCCGGTGCTCTTCCGCCTCGATCAGTTGCGCGATGGCGAACTCGATGGCGTGCGTGATCGTCGCGAACTGCTTGCCCGGCCCAGAGCGCTCTTCGACCCAGGCCAGGAACTTGGGATCCGGGGTGATGCTGATGCTCTTCTTCTTGCCCGAAGCAGGTACGCGGGACCGTCCCATACCTGGTTATCGGCTTTCATCCCATAACTACGTGCCCGTCGGACCCTCAAACCCCCGGCCCCGCCGCCGGGCAGCGGGACCCCTACCTTTTCATACGGCCCTCCGTGGGCGGCCAACGGGACCATGACGGTGACCCGTGCCCTGCTCAGCGTATCCGACAAGACCGGTGTTGCGGCGTTCGCCAAGCGACTCGCTGCCGCCGGCGCCGACCTGGTGAGCACGGGCGGCACGGCTGCCCTCCTTCGCGAGGAAGGCCTGGACGTCCAAGACGTCAGCGATGTGACGGGCTTCCCTGAGATGATGGGTGGCCGTGTCAAGACCCTGCATCCGCTGGTGGCGGGTGGCGTGCTGGCGCTCCGTGACGACCCGGAGCATGTGGCGTCCATGGAGGCGCACGGCATCGGGGCCATTGACGTCGTCTGCGTCAACCTGTACCCCTTTGAGCAGGCCGCTGCGGCCGGCGCCGAGCTGCCGGAGCTCATCGAGGAGATCGACATCGGTGGCCCGAGCCTCATCCGCGCGGCCGCCAAGAACCATCGTCACGTCTACGTCGTGACGAGCCCCGACCAGTACGACCGCGTCGCCGCTGCGGTGGCCGGCGAGGTGGACGAGGCCGCTGCCGTGGAGCTGCGCCAAGAACTGGCCCTACGCGCCTACCAGCTCACGGCCCGCTACGACGCCATCATCAGCCGCACGCTCTCCAAGCGCTTCGGCCTCACCGACTACCCGGAGCACCTCGTCTTCGCCTACGACCGCCGCGACGTTCTGCGTTACGGCGAGAACAGCCACCAGCGTGCCGCCTGGTACGAGAAGGCGGGGCCCCGCAACGTCATCGAGCCGTCGATCGTGCGCGCCAAGCAGCTGCACGGCAAGCAGCTCTCCTACAACAACATCCTGGACGCCGACCTGGCCTTGGAGTCGGTCAAGGAGTTCCCCGAGAAACCGTGCTGTGTCATCATCAAGCACGCCACCCCGTGCGGCATCGCCGTCGCCGACGACCTGACGACGGCGTGGAAGGACGCCCTCGCCTGCGACCCCTACAGCCCCTTCGGCGGTGTCGTCGCCATGAACCGCACCGTCACCCTCGACGTGGCCGAGGAACTCGCCAAGCTGTTCCTGGAGATCGTCGTGGCACCCGGCTTCGAGCCGGCCGCCCTGGAGCGCCTGCAGCGCAAGAAGAACCTGCGCCTCCTTACGGTCCCTGGCCTCGACGAGGACTACCACCGCAGCGGCTCCCAGATCCGTTCCATCACCGGCGGCCTCCTGGTGCAGGACCGCGACCTGAAGCCCTACGACCCCGAAGGCTGGACGGTCGCCGGCGCCCACCGGCCCACCGACGAGCAGTTGGAGGCCCTCGTCTTTGCGGCGCGCTGCGTCAAGGCGATCCGCTCCAACGCCGTGGTGTTCTGCCAGGGCACCAAGACCGTCGGCATCGGGGGCGGCCAGACCGCCCGCGTCGACTCCGCCTTCATCGCGACGCACAAGGGCGGCGAGAACATCCAAGGGAGTGTCATGGCCTCGGATGCATTCTTCCCGTTCCGTGACGCCGTCGACGTGGCCGCCGAGCATGGCGTCACCGCCATCGTGCAGCCCGGCGGCTCCATCCGTGACGGCGAGGTCATCGAGGCGGCCGACGAGCACGGCATCGCCATGATGTTCAGCGGCCAACGGAGCTTCCGCCACTGACGCAGCCAGCCGCATGGCAGGGCGCCGAACGTCTGAAAGCCGACGCCGAGGTCGCCGCAGCGTGACGCTCAAGGTGGCCGTGCTGGCCTCCGGCTCCGGGTCGAACCTGAAGAGTCTGCTCGAGAAGTGCGACAGCGGCATCGTGGACGCCCACGTGCGCCTCGTCGTGACGGACCGGCCTCGCGCCGGGTGCCTCCAGCACGCGCGAGACCACGGCGTGCCGGCCATCCTGGAGCTGCCCCGCCAGGACGGTGAGGCACGGGAGGATTACGACGGCCGCCTGGAGGAGGTCCTGGAAGCCGAAGGGCCGGACCTCATCGTCCTGGCCGGCTTCATGCGCATCCTCACCCCGGCGTTCTGCGAAGCGTTCGCGGGCGGGATCATCAACATCCACCCGGCGCTGCTGCCGAGCTTCAAGGGCGCCCACGGCATCCGTGACACGCTCGCGGCCGGGGCTCCGCTGGCCGGCTGCACGACCCACCTGGTGACCGCAGACCTGGATGGTGGCCCCCTCCTGTTGCAGGCGGCGTTGGCCGTGGCGCCGGACGACGACGAGGCAAGCCTGGCGGCGCGGGTCCTTCGGATGGAACACCAGATCCTCCCCCGCACGGTGCAGCTCTTCGCGGAGGGTCGCGTGACCGTGGAGGATGGCAAGGCCATGATCGCCCCCGGCGCCTCCTGGAAGGACGACGAGCGCATCGAGACGGTCCCTGGCGCACTCTATTCGGACGGCTTCTGATGACCGCTACGGCGTGGACCTATTCGGAGGCCCTGGCGTGGCTGTACGCCCGTCAGAACCTGGGCATCAAACTGGGGCTCGACAAGGTCCGACGGCTGCTGGCGGCGCTCGGCGATCCACAGCAGCGGTTCCAGGCGGTGCATGTGGCCGGCACCAACGGCAAAGGGAGCGTCAGCCGCCTCGTTGCCGCAGCACTCCAGGGCGGCGGGCACAAGGTGGGCCTCACGACGAGCCCCCACCTCATCCGCTTCACGGAACGCATCGAAGTGGACGGCGAGCCCATCGGGGAGGCGGAGGCCGCGGCAGGGTTGGCGCGCATCGCCGCCGCCTGCGAGCCCCTGGATGCCGACGGCGAACCCCCGACGTTCTTCGAATGTGTCACGGCACTGGCGTTCCTGGTCTTCGCCGAACGCGGCGTCGACTGGGCGGTCGTCGAGACGGGCATGGGCGGCCGGCTGGATGCCACCAATGTCCTGACGCCGGCGCTCACCGTGGTGACCAACGTCAGCCTGGACCACGCCGCGTTCCTGGGCGACCACATCGGTGCCATCGCCATCGAGAAGGCAGGCATCCTGAAGCCTGGCGTGCCGTGCGTCACGGCCGCTACGGGCGACGCGCTGACCGTGCTGAAGGTGACCAGCCAGACGCTCCGGGTCCCCATGAGCGTGGTCGGAGAGGACTACCTGCCGCAAGCGGACCTCGGCGGTTTTCGGTTGCTGACGCCCGTCGGTGAGGCCCATTATGAACTCGCCTTGGCCGGGGAGCACCAACTGGAGAACGCCGCCCTTGCTGTGGCCGCTTGTGATGCCCTCCGGCAGGGTGGCGTAGCGCTACCGCCGGCGGCCGTCCAGGGCGCTCTGGCCACGACCCAGGTGCCGGGTCGCCTGGAGATGCTCACGGCCGACGGCGACGACCGGCTCGTCGACGTGTTGCTCGACGGCGCCCACAACGAAGCCGGCGCCGTGGCCCTGCGACGTCACCTGGCGCACCTGGACTGGGGCGGCTTCCATCTGGTGGTCGGGTTCTCGGCCGACAAGCCGTGGCAGGACCTCCTGGACCAATGGTGGCCCCTGGCGGCCAAGGTCTGGGCGGTGCCCCTGCGCAGCGGCCGCAGCCTCGACCCCGAGGCGGTCGTAGCGCATCTGGCTGGCGAAGTGATCCCCGCCGAAGTGGCCCCGAGCGCGCAGGCAGCGCTCCAAGGCGCCCTCGATGCCGGCGCCGGCAAGGTGCTCGTGGCGGGCTCTTTGTTCCTGATCGGCGAGGCCCGCGCCGTCCTCACGGGTCAGTCGTTGGAGGAGGTCCGTGGGGACCAGTAGACTGGAACGTCACGAGGGTGAGGCCGCCTGGCTGGAGCCACTGGACGCCTTCGAACGGTGTGACGCGGCCGGCTGGCAGCCGCTCCTGCTGGGGGCCGGCGGTGCCCACCCGGATGCCCGCTACAGCTTCCTGGCCCTGACGTCCGTGCAAGAGGAGCGCTTCGAGGCCGGCGACGCCGACCCCGTGGGCCGCCTGCGCCGTCTCGCAGCATCGATGCACGTCCCGGGCGAGGAGCCGGCGCCGTTCACCGGCGGCCTGGTGGGCTACTTCGCGTACGAGTTCGCCCGTCATCTGGACGACCGCGCTCGCACCCATGCCCCGGACGGCCCCGACGCGGTGCTGCGCCTGTGCTTGGACGCCGTCGTCTTCGATCACCACGCCGGAACGGTCCGGTTGTTCTGCAACGACCTGGAGGGACATCCGGCCCCGGAACCGGCCGAGGCGCGCCTGGCCGCCCTGGCCAAGCTCCTGACCGGCCCCGCCCAAGAGCCCACGGCGGACCCCACCTCCGGTGGCGCGCCCGTCCAATGGGCCACGAGCCTTGACCAGGCCGCCTTCGAGGCGAGCGTCCGGCGGCTTAAGGGACTCATCGACGAAGGGGACCTGTTCCAGGCCAACATCGCGACCCGACACGCTGCCCCCTTGCAGGCGCAGCCGGCGCGGCTGTTCGGCCACCTCCTGACCGCCAACCCCAGCCCCTACATGGCGCTCTTGCCCCTCGGCGACCACACCCTGGTGAGCGGCTCGCCGGAGCTGCTCGTGCGCGTCCAGGAGGGCATCGTCTCCAGTCGACCCATCGCCGGCACCCGGCGCCGCGGCACGACGCCCCAGGAGGACGCGGCCCTCGAAGCAGAATTGGTGGCGGACGAGAAAGAGCAGGCCGAGCACACGATGCTCGTCGATCTGCTACGCAACGACGTGGCCCGCGTGGCCATACCCGGCACCGTCACCGTGCCCGAGTTCGCCAGCATCGAGCGGTACCGGCACGTCATGCACCTGGTGAGCCGCGTCGAAGGCCAGCTGCGGCCCGGCACGGACCTCGCCCACTGGCTGACGGCGTTGTTCCCTGGCGGCACGATCACCGGCGCGCCCAAACTGCGGGCCATGCAGCGCATCGCCGAGGCGGAACCGGTGCCACGGGGCGCCTACACCGGCAGCGCCGGTTACCTCTCCTGGAGCCACAATGCCTGCTGGAACATCTTGATCCGTACGTTGGTGCTCCGCAGCGGCGAGGCCCAAGTAGCAGCCGGCAGCGGCATCGTGGCCGACTCGGTACCGGAACGGGAATGGCGCGAAGCGGGCCACAAGGCGCGGGCCCTGCTACAGGCGGCCAGTGGACAAGACCAGGGGCCGGACCCGGGGCGGCTGGGCGACGTCACGCCGCAGGGGGACTGGGCACCCCCGCGCGCTGACCCCGACGCGGCCATCGCGGCGCGTGTGCTCCTGGTGGACAACGAGGACTCCTTCGTCTACAACCTGGCCGACTACGCGGCGGCCCTTGGCGCCCACGTCCACGTCATCCGCAACACCGACGATTGGCGCGCGGCGCTGGCGGCCCACGAGGCCACCCACGTCATCCTGAGCCCCGGCCCCGGGAGGCCTGCGGAGGCCGGATGCAGCATCGAGATGGCCCGCGAGCTGGCCGGCCGGCTGCCGATGCTCGGCGTCTGCCTTGGCGAACAGGCGATGGCCGTGGCCCATGGCGGCCGGGCCGAGGTGGCCGACGTCGCCGTGCATGGCAAATGGAGCCTCGCCGCGTTCGAGACAGGCCAAGGCCTGTTCGAGGGGCTTGAAGCCGAACAGCGCGTGGGGCGCTACCACAGCCTCGTGGTGCCCGAGGACGGCGTGCCGGACGGTTTTGGCATCACCGCGCGCCTGGCCGACGGCACCGTCATGGCCATCGAGGACCCCGTCCGGCGTCAAGTGGGTCTACAGTTCCACCCCGAATCTCTTTCAACCCCCCTTGGGCTGGAAATCCTGAGGCGCTTCCTGGAGTCCCCATGACGACCACCACAACCGAAGGCCCCCGTGAAGGACTCGCCTTCGTCGACGGCGAGATCATCGACCTCGCCGACGCCACCGTTCCCCTTGTGGACCGCGGCTACCTCCTGGGCGACGGCGTCTTCGACACGCTGCGCACGTCCAGCGGCCGCATCTTCCAACGAGACGCCCACGAAGCCCGCATGAAGGACGCCCTGAAGGTCCTCGGCTTCGACGCCGATGCCATGGACGGCGTCCGCGAGGCCCTCGATGCCTTGGCGAAGGCCGGCCGCGACCAGATCAGCGACGAGCTGTACCTGCGCGTGCAGGTCACCACGGGTGACATGGCCAACCTGGAAGGCAGCCGCGAACTGGGCGCCCGCATCACCGGCATGGCCAAGCCGTTCAAGCCCTACCCCATGCGGTACCTCAACCTCGGCGTCCACCTCGTGCTGTCGCGGCAGATCAAACACAGCCAGGACCCCCTCAGCCGCATCAAGTCGCTCTCCTTCATGCCCAGCGTCGCCGCCCGGCGACTGGCGCTCAACCAGATCGCCCACGACGGCATCTTCAGCAACGAGCACGGCCGGCTCATCGAGGCCTCCACGAGCAACCTGTTCGCCCGCCGCGGCGACACGGTGTACGCCCCCGGCCCCGAGGAGGGCGCCGTTCCCGGTATCACCCGCAAGCTCGTCCTCGAATGGCTCGAAGAGGCCGACTTCGAGGTCAAGACGCAGCTGCAGCCCAGCGACTTCCGCCGCGCCGACGAGGCGTGGATCACCAACACCGTCGGCGGCGTCGTGCCGGTCAACCGGTACAACGAGAAGTACATCGGCGACGGGCAGAAAGGCGACGTCACCCGACGCCTCCAGCACACGCTGAACGTCATGATCCAGGAGGGCGCCCCGTGACGCCGATCCTGGTCATGGCCCTGATGCTCATGGCGTTCTGCCTGTACGGCATGATGGTCGTGCTGCTCCTGGTGATGCAGCCCAAACAGCTGTTCCACCTGGCCCGCGTCCTCCTGCCATGACGCGCTGGCGGCTGCCCCTGGCCCACGGCCGCAGCCTCGCCTTCGACCATCCGTTGGTCATGGGCATCCTCAACGTCACACCCGACTCCTTCAGCGACGGTGGCCGACACGACGCCCCCGACTCGGCCGCGGCGCGCGCCGGCCAGATGCTGGCGGAAGGCGCCGACATCCTCGACATCGGCGGCGAATCGACGCGCCCCGGCGCCGCCCCCGTGACGGCCGAGGACGAGACCGCTCGCGTGGTGCCCGCGATCGACGCGATCCGCGAGGCCCACCCGGAGGCCGTGATCAGCCTGGACACCAGCAAGGCGGCCGTCGCCGCGGCCGGCCTGGCCGCCGGGGCCGACCTCGTCAACGACGTGACCGGCTTCGGTGACCCCGAGATGGCCGGCGTTGTCAAAGAGGCCGGCTGCGCCGTGGTGCTCATGCGCGACGAGGACTGCCCGCCCGGCGACCTGGTCGCCTACCACCAGCGCCGGTTCAGAGAAATGGCCACCAAGGCGCTGGGTGCCGACATCCAACGGGAGGCGATCGTCCTCGACCCTGGCCTCGGGTTCGGCAAGCGGCCCGGTGCTGACCCCGTCGCCAACGGCGAACTCGTACGTCGCCTACCCGAACTGACGCAGGTGGGCTATCCGGTCCTGGTGGGTGCCAGCCGCAAGCGGTTCATCGGGGCCGCCACCGGGGTCGAAGCGGCCGACCAGCGCGTGGCTGGCAGCGTGGCGGCGGCGGTCGCAGCTGCCGTCCGCGGTGCGGCCATCCTACGGGTCCACGACGTGGCCCCGACGGTAGAGGCACTGCGCATGGCCCGCTACCTCTGAACGACCCTGCGTGCCCGGTCAGTGCTGGTGGCCGTGATCGTCGTGGGCACCATGGTCGTGCCCGTCATCCATGCTGCCGCCGCCGGAAGGCGCCTGGCCGTTGCCGATGATCTGGGGGCTCTGGCGCACGCCGTACTTGCCTTCCTGGATGACCGCGCCGGCCGCCGAAGCGCTGCCGTC
>JBMYRW010000024.1:0-32693 GCA_049602735.1 Thermoplasmatota archaeon | reverse complement strand
GTCACGGCCGTGACGACCGTCCTGCTGGCGGTGGCCTTGGCCGGCTGCACCACCGAACCGGAAGCGACCACGTACGCCGAACTGGGCTTCGACGGTACCACGTGGCCCGACCTGTCCGGCCAGACGGTGACGATCCTTGACCACGGGGCGTTCTTCGCGTTCGATTCCGCGGCCGCGGCGTTCCAGAACCTCACCAATGCGACGGTGAAGCAGATCGAGGCGGACGACACCGGTAGCGCCCTCAACCTGGCGGTCGCGGAGGCTGGCGCGCCCACGTTCGACGTCCTCTACGGCATCGACAACGTGCTGCTGCGCAAGGCGATCGTGCAGGATGTCTTCGAGCCGTACCGCCCTCTGTTGGCCCAGCGCATCGACCCCGATCTCATCTTCTTCGACGAGGCGCTGGTGGGGTGGCCGGCGACCCCCGTGGACCATGGCTACATCGCCGTCAACGTGGACGTCCACAACGACGCGATGGACAACATCACGATCTCCGACCTGCACGACCTGCGCCGCAACGCGGACCTGTTCGTGACCCAGGACCCGCGCTTCAGCACCCCTGGTCTCGGCTTCCTCCTGTCCACCATCGCCCGTTTCGGCGAATCGCCGGACGACGGCCCCTACGACTGGCAGGACTACTGGACGGACCTCTTTGAGGGCGGCGTGCAGGTGACGTCGGACTGGTCGACGGCGTACGAGGTCCACTTCAGCGGCGGCTACGGCATCTGGCTGGAGGGCCACCGCGGCGACCGCCCGATCGTGACGAGCTACAGTGAGAGCCCGGCGTACGAGGCGTTCTACGGCGCCGAGGAGATCGCCGACGTGCTGCTGGACGACGAAGCGGTCTTCCACCAGATCCAGACCATGGGCATCGCCCGCGGCACGCCGAACCTGGCGGCGGCGCAGGCGTGGATCGAGTTCACCCTCACGGATGCCTTCCAGGAGCTGGCGGCCCCCGAGAACGCCGTCTACCCGGTGGTACCGGCGGTCAGCGTCAACGAGACCTACGGCGGCCTCGACCCCATCCCGGAGCACCGCCATCTGGCCAAGCTGGGCTTCGAACAGATCGGCCGCAACGTGGACCGCTGGGTGCGCGAGTGGACCGACCTCTGCGAGGAGCACGACTGCGCCTAGGCCATGGCCCGGGCCGCGCTGCTGCTGGCCCTTCCGGTCCTGTTCCTCTCCTTCTTCTTCCTCAACCCTCTGGCCCGGATGCTGGACGGCGCCACCGCTGACGGCTGGGCGTGGCTGGCCTCCCCGTACGTCCAGGAGCGGCTGCAAACGGCGGTCACCCAGGCGGTCCTCTCCGTGGCCGCCACGTTCGCCCTGGCGGTCCCCTTGGCCTGGTTCCACCACAGCCGGCGCCTGCCCATGAGCCGCGTCCATCTGGCGATCCATGCGGCGCCGTTCGTGCTCCCGGTGTTCGTCATCGTCTACGGCATCGAGGAGCTGCTGGGCCCCCGGTCGGCCCTCGCGGGCGCCACGGGCCTCGATGCGATGGCGTGGCTGGGCCCCCTGGGCGCCATCGTGGTCGCCCATGCCTACTACAACTACGGCTTCGCCGCCCGGCTGCTGCACGCGGCCCTGGAGGCCCGCCCCCATCGACTGGAAGCGGCGGCGGCGAGCCTCGGAGCCACACCCCGCCAGGCGTTCTGGCGCGTCACGGTGCCCCTCTTGGCCCCCGCGGTGGCCGGCGTGGCGCTGCTCGTGTTCCTGTTCGCCTTCACGAGCTTCGGCGTCGTGCTGCTGCTGGGGCAGGGCCAGGTCGCGACCCTGGAGACGCTGCTCTACCAGAACCTGCAAGGGGCGTTCCCCAGGCCGGAGCGGGCGGCGGCGCTCGGCCTGGTGCAACTGGGGCTCAACGTGCTGCTCCTGGGAGGCTACCTGGCGCTCCGTCGGCGCATCGCCGTGCCCCGCGAGACGCCGCCAACGCCGCCCCCGGCCCGCCAGCGGGACCACGTGGTCGCCTGGACGACCCTGGCCCTTGGCCTCGCCCCGGCTGCTGCTGTACTGGCCGGTGGCTTCCGGGTGCGTGGCGAATGGACCTTGGAGCCTTGGCGGGCCCTCCTCGACCCGGGGCACCCTGGTCATCTACCCGGCTTCCACCTGGGCGAGGCCGTGGGGCTCAGCCTGCTCTACGCGGCCGCCAGCGCGGGGCTCGCCCTCCTGTTGACGCTGCTCTTGGCCTACGGCGTCCGGCGCATCGGTGGCCCCTGGCGACGCCTGGCCGAGATGCTGGCCGCCCTCCCCCTCGGGACGAGCAGCCTGCTCGTGGGCTTCGGGTTCCTGCTCGCGTTCGGCGCCCAGGGTTGGCCCGACCTGCGCGGCACGCGGGTCTTAATCGTCCTCGCCCATGCCCTCGTCGGCTTCCCGTTCACCGCCCGAGTCCTGTTGCCGGCCCTGGACAGCCTCGACCGTCGGCTCGATGACGCTGCGGCCAGCCTGGGCGCCCCCCCATGGTCCGTCGCCTGGCACGTCCATGCCCCCCTGTTGCGGGCCCCCGTCGTCGCCGCGGCCGGCCTGGCGGTCGCCATGAGCCTCGGGGACTTCGGCGCGAGCGTGCTGCTCATGCGTCAGGAGAACATGGCGCTCAACGTGTGGATCACCCAGCACCACGTGCCGTTCCGGAGCCTCTTGCTGGCCCAGCGGACGGCGCTGGCCGGGCTGCTGGGCGTCCTGGCAGCGCTCGCTTACGTCGCTGTGGAGCGGGTGCGGCCCAAGGGGGCTGAGTTCTGATGGCGGCGGAGGGCCTCGACGTACAGGGCCTGCACTTCACGTACCCCGGCGGCGGCCCCGCCGTGCTCCAGGGCGCCTCCCTGTCGGTCCCCGCCGGCGCGTCCGGGTTCCTGCTGGGCCCCAGCGGCTGCGGCAAGAGCACCCTCCTGCGCTGCGTCGCCGGCCTCGAACGGGACTACCAAGGCACGGTCTCCTGGGCCGGCGCGTCCCTGGACGATCAGCCGCCTCATCGTCGCCCCATCGGGCTGCTGTTCCAGGACGGCGCCCTGTTCCCCCACCTGCGCGCCTGGCAGAACGTGGCGTTCCCCCTGCGCTACCGCGACCCGCCTGTGCCGCGACCCGACCGCCGCAAGGAGGCGGAGCGTTGGCTGGAGCTCGTCGGACTGGCCGAGCGGGCAGGCAACCGCGTGGACGAGCTCTCCGGAGGCCAACGACAACGCATCGCCCTGGCCCGCACCCTCGCCGCGCGCCCCTCCGTCGTACTCCTGGACGAACCGTTCGCCAGCCTCGACCGCGACCTGCGCGACCGCCTCGGCCCCGAAGTCAAGGAGCTGCTGGCTGACCAAGGCGTCGCTTCCCTGTGGGTCACCCACGACGAGGAAGAGGCCCGGCGCCTCGGGGACCAGGTCTGGCGCATGGCCGGCGGACGCGCCGAGCCGGCAGCCCCGGGCGGCACCTAGGCGGAAACCCCTTCCACCCGTCGCCCGCTCCCCTCGACGTGCGCCCGGCCCTCGTGCTCCTGGTCGCCCTGTCCGCCGCCGCGGCCCTCCCCGGCGTCGCCGCCCAGATCACCCTCGAGGACCCCTTGGAAGGGGCCTCCGTGCGGGCCGGCGAGAGCGGCACCCTCACCTGGACCGTCCACCACAGCGGCAACCACACGGTCACCCTCGTGCCGGACCTCGTCCTCCCCGACGGCAACTGGCAGGCCAACGTCACGCCGGAGCAGGCGGCCCTCGGCGGCGGTCAACAACGCTTCACCGTGACCCTCACGGCGGCGGAGAACCCGGTGCCCCGTGACCTGGACGTGACCCTGGAACTGCTGGTGCTCGACGATGGCACCGTCACTCGCCTAGAAGGCACGAGCACGGCGCGGGCGTTCGGCCACGACCTCGTCTTTGGCCGCTGGGCCAACCCTCTGCCGGCGCCCCTGGACGGCGACGTGGGGCTCTTCGCGCTGGAGTTGGCGATCTGGGCCGCCATCGGTGCCGCCTCCGTGCTGCTGGCCGCCCCGGCGCTCAAATGGGTCACCAGCAAGACGCCCACGGACCTTGACCACAAGATCGTCGGCATCGTCTCCAAGCCGGGCTTCCTCCTCATTTTCACGTACGGGCTCACCGAGAGCGCCCAGGCGCTGGAGCTGCCCGTGTGGGCGCTGGGGGCCCTGGAGACCACGTGGGTCCTCGTCCTCATCTTCGGCCTCACCGTCATCGTGTACCGGGTCTGGCATGAAGTGGTCCTTGGCGTCGGCAAGAAGATGGCCGCCAAGACCACGAGCACCCTCGACGACAGGCTCTACCCGCTCCTGGAGAAGGTGGGCCGCGTCATCATCGTCGTCGCCGCCCTGTTCTTCGCCGTCGACTCCTTGGGCGTCAACCTGGCGTTCTTCGCCGCAGGTGGCGCCATCCTGTCCCTTGTGATCGCGTTCGCCGCCCAGGACACGCTGGGCAACCTGTTCGCCGGCGTGTTCATCCTGCTCGACCAGCCGTTCCGCGAAGGCGACCGCATCGAGATCAAGGACGAACAGACCTGGGGCGACGTCGTCCACATCGGCCTGCGCAGCACGCGCATCCGCACCCGCGACAACCGGATGGTCGTGGTGCCCAACACGCTCATCGGCTCCAACGCCGTCGTCAACCACTCCTTCCCCGACGCCTCGTACCGCATCGGCACCGACGTGGGCGTGGCGTACGGCACCGACGTGGAGAAGGCCCGCGCCGTGCTGCTGGAGGCCGCAGGGTCCGTGGAGGGCGTCCTGGGCGACCAGCGCATCGAGGCGCTGTTCCTCGGCTTCGGCGCCTCCAGCCTCGACTTCCATGTGCGGGCGTGGTTCCCCCACTACCTGGACACCAAGCGCTACCAGGACAAGCTCAACACCGCCATCGAGAAGGCGCTCCGGGACGCGGACATCGAGATCCCCTTCCCGCAGACCGACGTCTGGTTCCGCAACCGGCCGGACGTGACCGCTTAGCCGCTTAGCGCCGCCGGGTGCTGGAGGCGGCCGCCACGGGCTTGACGGTGCGGGAGAACTGGGCGGCGAGCACGAAGAACGGCGTGCCAGCAGCCACGCTGAGAGCGGCGCCGAACCAGGTGGGATCGACGGTGCCCAGGACGAAGTAGGCGGCGGCGGTCAGCATGAGGCCGGGCGCGATGGTCAAGGCCATGCGGACGGCGATGCTGGGCACCGTCCCCAGGCAGGGGAACGTGATCGTGGCGTTGTAGATGGCCGGGAACGCCCGCAGCCGCCGCAGGGCGCCCAAAGCGCGGCCCCAGAACACGGTCGCCATCAGGCCGCCCATCAGGCCCGCCATGAGCGCCGCGTTGAAGCGGAAGCCACCACCCATCAGGGCGTCGCTGAGCCGGTCCGCCTTGACGTCGTGGCCCATGGCGCTGATGAACGCCACCACGGCGCCCACGGTGCCGACGATGTGCATCATCTGCACGCTCTTGAACGACTCACGGGCGCTGTCGACGAGCAGGTCCTCAGGGCTGGCCACACGGGCCGCAGGGCCATGGGGGCCTAAAGGGGCGCTACGGCGCCTCGGGCAGGGCATCCAAGGCAGCGACGGGATCGACGATGCCGTGACCGACGAGGAGGTGAGCGAGCGGCAGCCTGGGCAGGCCCCGCGCGGTCTCCTGGAGGAGCGTGCGGACCTCGTTGGCGCTCAGGTCGGGCTGTTCACTGAAGAGCAGGGCCGCCACACCACTGACGTGTGCTGCGGCCATGCTGGTGCCGTGCCGTTCGAAGTAGAAGCCCCGTTCGGTGGACTTGATGTAGCTCCCGGGCGCCAACAGTTCCAGGTGGCTGCCGAAGCAGGAGTAGCTGGCCGGCATCGCGCGCGTCACCAGGGGTGTCAGGGCGCCCACGGCCACCACCTCAGGGTAGACGCCGGGGTAGCTCCTCTTGCAGGCGCTGGGATCGGTCTTGTCGATCGTCCCCGAGACGGACACCACCAGCGCGCCGGCCGCGTCCGCGTACGCGACGGCGTGCCGCAGCGCGGGTAGGTCGATGGGGCAGAAGGCGCTGAAGTTGATGATGCGTGCATCCGCGTCGGCCGCTTCGGCGATGCCGGAGGCGTAGTCGGAGCACCAGCCGTGTCCACTGCGGTCGAGGACGCGGGTGACGTAGAGCGTCACGGCCGCCATGCCGGCGACGCCTTCCTCGTTGTTCCGTTCGGCGGCGATGATGCCTGCCACGTGGGTGCCGTGGCCGCGTTCGTCGTCGGGGTCCCCGCCGTCCACGTAGTCCGTGCCCAGGAGGATGTGGGCACCGGCCAGGTCCTGGTGGTCCCGTTCGATGCCGGAGTCCACGACGGCCACGAGGATGCTGCGGTCGCCTCCTTGGCGGGCCCACACGGAGGTCATTTCCATGTAGTCCATGGCCCACTGCTGCCCAAAGAGCGGATCATTGGGGTCCTCCCCGGTGCTCGCTTCGGCGCCGCGCGCATCGGCGGTCAGTCGACCCGCCAGGAGCCCGCCCGTCCACGCTGAGGAGGGGGCTGTGACCACCGCGAAGCCCAGCCGGGGGTCCACCCGGACCACGTCGGCCCCGCTGGCGGCCAGGAGGGCCTCCGCGACCGGTGGTCGCAGGCCGTCCACGTCCACAAGGAAACGCGCGGGTTCCTCCACTGCCGGGGCCGCAGGCAGGGAGGCGGCCAGTCCGCTGATGGCCAACAGGAGGGCTACCAGGAGGAGACGCACACGGTTCGAGTTACCGAGTTAGCTAAACCCTTTCTGGTCCCAGGGTCGACCTTGCCTCGCCGGTCGCCGGCGCTCGCGGCCGCGTCACTGGTGGGGCTTCATCAGGTCCCGCATGCCGTCCAGGATGATGGCCAGGTGCTTGATGTCCTCGGCGTTGTACGTGCAGAGGTCCGCGCGCACCTGTTCCCGGGGGCGCCGCTTGTAGCCACGGTACAGCCGCAGCGCCTGGTAACCGTCGCGCACCTTCAGCTTCGGCTTCTTGTAACCGAAGAAGCTGGCCACGATCTCCGACTTGAACGCCTTGACCGGCAGGTAGACCCGCTGTGTCTCCGGGCTCGCGGTGTAGATGACGTCCGTCTGGAGGTCCAGCCAGTCCACGTCGCCGACCCACTTGGGCGACAGGCCCACCTTCTCGGAGGCGCGGCGCAGTTGCAGCAGGTCGCTGGTGCTGCCGCCCCAGGTGACCACCGTGGGACGTTGGTCGATGCACAGGCGCCGGAAGTCCCGGATGAGCTTCTCCTGGCCGCGCCGGGTGTGCTCGAACCACTGGGTGATCTCCCCGGAGGCATGGTCGAGCATGCCGTACAGGAACACCTCCGTGGCGGGGCCGTCGAACTCCAGGTCCATGTGGATGATGGGCTCCTGGAGGTCATACAGGCGCGGATCGGCGGCGTAGATGAGCGCCGAGCCCTTGGCGTGGGCCTCCGCGTACCCCTGGAGGAGCGGCAGCTGGTTGAGGAAACCGCCGTCCCCTTCGAAGGCCGGGTGGGCCGCCAGGTAGGCCAGGTCTGCCTTCCACAACTGCTCGATGGTGCCGATGCCCGCCTCACGGAGACGCTGGGCGCGCCCCTCCTTGATCATCGGGAGCTCCGTCAATGCACCTTCGGGGTTGGGGTCTGGCAACGGTGGTCAACGGCGATGGTGGGGTAAAAGCCGTGGCGGTTGCCGCGCGGCCCGGCGCGGACGTTTGGACGACCCGCCTACGCTCCCTAAGAGCAGCGCCTCCGGTGCCTTCCCTGGTGCAAGCAGCCTGGAGCCTCATCGCGGTCGCCTTGGCCGTCGGCAGCGCAGCATGGACGACCGGACCATGGGACGGAGGCGCTGCCACCGTCGCCGTCGCAAGCGACGATGAGGACGATGCGGCGGACGCCGTGGGCCCCACGGTCATCCACGTCGCTGGCCGCACCAACGTCAACGCCGCCCACTGGGGCTACGACACGGCGCTCGGCCCCGGCGTGCCAGCGGCGCGCTTCTGGCCCCTGGAAGGGCTCCGGGCGATCGTCGTGGAGCTGGACTGGGACGACCCCGTCCAGGACCTGGATGTCCAGCTCTCCGCCCCTTACGACTGCACGGATGAGGTGGACCTGGTGCGGGAGCTCGCCGGGCAGGACGGGCGCGGCTACTGGATGGACCGGGAAGGCCACCTGGGCGCCCCCGACGCCGTGAGCACGGTCATCGCGCGGGGCAGCGAACTGGATGCTTTTGCCAGTGGCTGTGCTGAACGCTGGACCGCCGGCATCCGCTCCAAGGACGCCAACGCCCAACTGGAATGGCGCATGGCCGTCAGCCTGTTCTACGACGACGAGCCGCTGGCCGGCTACACCGCGTTCTAGGTCGAATAAAATCTGCCGGAAAACTAGACGGTGCTTCAAGCCACGGCCATTGCCAGACCATGCAAGTAAAATGAAGCAAATCTAAAATGTCTACCGCCTGCGCCGCAGCCAGTCCTTGTAGGATCGTTTGCTTTTTCTAGGTTTTTTGACGCTTTCGCTTTATGATCAGAGTGAGCCCGGGAGCCCCAATAGCAAACGATACACCAACCCAGGTATAGACCGGTCCAAATTTGAATATGAACACCGCAGCGACCACGACGATACCAAGAACAAGAACGAGCCACTCTGAAAAAGTCATTTCCAGGCGACGCTTGGATTTTCCGGGTCCTTGGCTTGCTTCATAGAGAAGGCCTGCAGGGGAATTGGCGTCGTCCATGGTCGGTCACCAACGGGCCATCGAAAGCTTTTCGCCTGGTCATGGCGGCGCAGCCGCCTGGCTAGTTGTCTGAATAGATTTGGAGAAGGGGTAACAAATCTGCAACGAACCACAATAGCTTGCGTTGAGCCAAGTTATACTGCTTGGAATCCGTAGATTGAACGGCGGCAGCTTGAACACGGGGCGATTTGGACAATGACGATATGAGCTCAAGGGATTCCTCGGTTAACGGAATGACATCCAAGACGAAAAAAGCCCGCTTAACATCGGTAGCGTCCATTACAAGCTCAAGTTGAGGGGTTTCATCTGATGAATAAAGAGTAGCTCGCCAGAGGTGCCGTGGCCAGTTAGATTCAAGCACACGGCGCCTGGTGTCGGACAAGCGGGCATCATTAAGAATATCGGCCATATCGCGGCGCAATTCATTGACCGAACTAAGTCGGAGATCCCATTCGTACAAGAAGCCTCGGGACCATTCTTCGGTCAAATCTGCTAGTGTATGAAAGGTGTCTAGAGCCTCGCGGGCCGAGCGATATCCAATTTTGATAGTATCTGTGACAGGAAGAATAGTACAATCTAAAATCCCGACGACATTTTGGCCGTCATCGGCCTGAAATTCCAGGACGTTCCAGCGAATGCTGAATGGGTTGGGGCTGGCGGGAACAACAGAACTACCTGCTGATTTTATGGCTTCCAGTAGTTCCAGCCTTGATTTCTTTCGAAAATCTGAATCTGAAAGACTCCACGACTGGTATGGCATCAGCGTATAGGGTCCAACTTGGTCATCGTGGACATACAATCCTGCTAGACGATCCACGGTAAGCGGCGCTCGTGCATGGTTTGGGTGCCTAGAAACGGATGAGCGGGTCGTCTCCAATCGTAATCCGGTTAGCGTTACAGCGTGTCGATCCAAATAGTGCGGCAAGTTATTTTTGGAATTTGCGTCAAAAAGGGGGCCATGTTTCGCGCCCTTTCCCTTACCTTTGCTAAACAAGGAGATTCCAAGAATGCAAGGAATTCCGAATCGACCGTAGGCATAAATAGCTTCGATGGTTTCGTAGGGACGCTTGGCGTCCGTGCCAGTCAGCACTTCGACTTCTAGCCCGATTTGTTTCATGGCGAGGGCCATTTGATGATTGTCAAGCCCAATCGAAGGCATGGCGCGCCTGTGGTGCCCAACCGATGCAAGCTCTGTAATTTTTCCGGGGGAAGGACATTCATGCCAGAAGCGCTTTCGGTGTAGCGTGCTCCAAACGGCTGTCGACGCACATGCGGAGGCAGCAGAATCTTGTTCCTGAAACGCAAGAGAATCCACTGTTAACTCTAGTCCAGCCAGATGAGCTACATATTGTCTCAAGAAAGGTCTGTGATGGTTGGGGTCTGGCTTGAGGTCATCCGGGGCGTCAGAAGCGAGGGGCCCACGATAAGGCGCTAGCGCGGTTCTGCCTACGATCGCATCCGATAGTGGTCGAACAACCATGAACCCCAGATAGGATTTTGACAATAGAGCTGCAACCTGGTCGTCGTGCCCCCTAAGAAATTCTGAAAATGATGATTCTACCAAGTCGCAATTAAAGAAATGGATACGGGTACAGTATTTTCCGTATTCAGGAAATGCGCTTACATAGGTTGCCGCGTGATCGTCAATGAAATCCTGATCAACGTACTGATATTCAACCACCAGCGTTCTTGCACCGATCGCTTCAAGGTGTTGTTGGATAGCCGCCAGTTGCTTCTTATTGTGGCTGACTGCCCGCTGTCTTAGTGGGTGCACAACCACCTTGAAGTTGCCGGGGCCAACCACTTCGACGGTACTACGGCAGGCATCAAGGAGAGCTTCCTTGCTGTACGCCGTGCAATGCAACATTCGTTCTTATCGGCCGTAGCGCGCGTGAAGGATATCAGCCATGACAGTTGGTGATGTCATCGTTCCCTGATCTTCTTGGCGGTTTTCGCATTGTTGAAGCCAAGCCTTCACTCGCTTCTGGTCCCGTGCGGACAGACCTTCAATGCCCGTCTTATCATTCGATGCGCTACCCATTACATCAGCGCTCCGCAGGGGGATGGCGACTATGGTGGTCGTGACCATGATTACTGGCCGCCGACTGGCGGCCTGGTGAAAAAGGCCACGCGGCAACCAAGATGCGAGTGGAATCCATTTCACAACTCATCTGATTCGGAATTGGTCTTGCACTTGTAAGAAGGTTGTCATCTGTTGGATGCACCGTGCTAGAGCTGACTCCAGCATCCCTATTATGTACGCAGCTAGCGTTTGTTGCTTGGTAAATGAGGTATAACGATTGAATATCATGCTAAAATGATGCTAATGCATGCGCTTGTATGCATTTGAATGCAAATGGCGTCCATGGTGGGCAAGACTTATACGTGGACTTGCAACCTAGCAAAAGGCCATGGCATTCCCCGACGGTGGAAGGCCTTCACCTTCCTCAGACACCGATGGCCTGGCCCGGTCGGGCGTCCGCGTTCATGATGCCACCGCGAGGAAGTCGGTGCCTATATCGTTCCGCCTTACAGGGGATCAGGCTGCCCTTCTGGATGAATTGGACGTTACGTACGGAGCGAGCCTTCACGATAAGGCCCGCGCTTTCTTGTTGGAGGCTCTTCGACAGCGCTTCATGGCGAAACGTTGACCATCGGAGGGCAAGGCGCCGCCTCGAACACCCCGTCGCGTCGCTCCACGGCCTCGCCACCCATCGCGACCAGTTCGGCGCCCTGCCATTCGGGGCGCAGCAGGTCACGAGGGGCGCACTTGGCCAGCAGGTAGTTGGCCACCAGGGGCCACGCCAGGAGCACGTCGGCGTACAGGGTCGCCTTGGTGGCGTCCTTGTGGACCTTGCCCCACGCCTGCGCCTCCTCCAGCGTGCTGCCGGAGAGACCGTTCCACTCGGGACGGTCCATGGTGATGTTGACGGCGTACTCGTGGCCCTCGCGGTCCGTGTACTCCGTCGTCTCACAGACCACCTCGCAGTCGTTGACGAAGTTCTTCGGGACGCCGCCGCCGAGGTAGATCACACAGCTCTTCTTCGAGTTGCCCTTCAGTTGGGTGATCTCCCAGTTGTCCGCCACGGGGTCATGGATGAACGTCTTGGAGGTGCCGGCGCGGGTGTGGCGCCAGTGGTTGATGCAGAGGCCGATGCCCATGGAGCAGTCGGTCAGGGCGGGGATCCACAGGGGGACGCCGAGGCGCTGCGCCGTGACCAGGACGCCTTCGCGCTCGGCGTCGGGGGCGAGGCCGTTGAAGACCTGGCGCTCCGCCAGGGAGGCGCCCAGGGTGCTGGTGAAATGGCGGCTGCTGTGGGCGCCGTCGAGGGCCGGCTCGTCGGCCAGGTAACTGATGTAGCCGTCGCAGGCGCGCAGGAAGTCCTCGTCGATGTAGGAGTCGTACAGGCGGTCGATCATGTGCTCCCGCAGGAGCAGGTTGTCCACCGTTGGGCGCCCTTGGCCGACGGGGCCGCCCAGGTTCAGGTACAGGTCGTCGTCGATGCAGCCACCGGTGCTGACCCAGGCGTCGATGAAGCCGGCCTCCATCATCTTGACGAACAGGTCACGCTGACCCGTCGAGAGCAGGGTGCCAGCGGTCGCCAGGATCACCGTGGGACGCTCAGGGTCCTCAAGGGCACGGCGCAGGATGTCACAGACCTGGCCGAGTTGGCGGCCCTGGGCGCTCGTGTGGCGCATCTGCTCCACCAGTTCCACCACGTCGCGCGTCGGCTGCACGCTGCGCACGGGCGTGGCGAAGAAGTCGGCCTTGGTCCAGTTCTGTTCAGGCTGGGATGTTTCGGGCAATGGGTTCACCTCCAAAGGCGCTCACCGCGGGGAGCCGAGCAAGCGCCACGCGGCCCGCCTGGCCGCAGCCCCGAAGGGCGCGACTCGGATCCCAGGCCGTGGACGGTTTTCAGGTGGAGGGGGATTTGAAGGTATCGTGGGAGGGGGCTACGGCGTCGAACGGCACTGCACGCCGATACCGTCGCAGGACCCAGGCCCCGTCTCGTTGTTACCTCTTCCCGTAGCACTGAGCGCGATGCACTGCAGGGAGCGGTCGCCGTCGCAGCTGTCTTGGCCGACGTCGTTGGTGGCGTTGCCAGTGCCGCTGATGGCCACGCATTCCACGGAGGTCCAGTTGTCGCAGGCCCGGTCCCCGCCGGTGTTGGTGGCGTTGCCGGTGCCGCTTGCCGCGATGCATGAGACCTGCGAGTAGCTTGTGTTCCGGCAATGGCGGTCCCGCTCGTCGTCGCCATTGGTGGCGTTGCCGGTGCCGCTGACGGCGATGGTATTGGCGCCTCCGCCGACGAAGCAGGTCGTGAACCAACAGGGACGCCGTCCGTCCATCGTGTTGGTCGCATCACCGGTGCCACTGGCCGCGATGCAGGAGAAGAAGGTGCAGCGGCCGTGGTTGCTGGCGTCGCCGGTGGCGCTGGCGGCGATGCAAGCCATCAAGGCTCCACAGCCGCCTTGGTTCTGGCTATCACCGGTGCCGCTGATCGCGATGCAGCCAACGCCCCCATCGGCGCATTCGCGCTGCTCGGAAGGGCCGGTCGCGTCGCCCGTGGCCGAGACTATGATGCAGCCGAAGACGATGCCAGGCAATGGCCGGAAGCAGGATTGGCCTTCGGCGTCCCCCGTGCCGCTCACGGCCAGGATCCCTGCGCATGCGTCGCCGTCGGTCTGCACGTCCACGAAGGCTTCACAGTCTGATGCCGCGCTCGTCGGCGCTGCGCCGGCCACAAGCGATGCGGCCAGAAGCAGAACGACCCAGGGAGCCACGGGAGAGGCCATGCGGGCTCATCAGGTTCGGCCACTTAGCAGTTGGCGGCGCCGCTAGAGGCTGGCGCAGGGTTTCTCCTGCTCTTCGTACATCAGCGATACAACGAGAAGTTCTAACAATGAGAAACCTGGCGTTGGGGAGGTGAACCGCCTTCTGCTCCTCCTGTCGGCCGCCCTGCTCGTCGCCGCGGCGCCCGCTAGCGCCCAGACGCCCCTGGATCCCTCCGCGACCGTCTCGGTCACCATCGAGCCGGGCCCCATGAACGTGAACGCCGGCGGCACCCACCAGATGCCCTTCGACGTGGCGATGACCGTGGACAACCTGCTGTGCCCGAACGCCGTGACCGGCCGCGTCGGCCTCGCGGTGGAGCATTTCCCGAGCCCCCTGCCGGAGTACACGGCCACCGTTCCGGACGCCTTCGAGTTCGACGTGCCTGCCGGCGCCCACAGCGGCCTGGGCGGGACGGCGGTGTCGGCGTCGGGCAGCCTCGTCCTTGATCTGAACATCGCCGCGAACGCCTTGCAGGACCATGAGCACACGTTCCGCATCATCGCCACCCTGGATGCGGCGAGCCTGTCCGGCTGCACCACCGTCGCGGCACTGCCCGAGGCGACCGCCCAGGCGGACCACGCGGTCTACACGGTGCCGGAACCTGAGCCGGAGGACGCCTCCACGACGATGGAGACCACGGGCGGCGACGCCGGTGGCGAAGGCGAGGACAGTCCGGCCCCGGCGCTCCTCGCGCCCTTGGCGCTCATCGGCGCGGCCCTGGTCGCCCGACGCCGCAGCTGACGGCCCCCCGAAGGCTCAAGCCGGCGGGGCGGGTCGCCGCGCGTGGACGACCGCGTGCGGCTCCCCTCCTGGCATTGGGCCTACGTGGCGTTCAAGGCGGCCGACGGCGCCACGGCGACGCTGCTGCCCCTCCAGGCGCTCCTGCACTACGACCTCCCCCTCTGGGCGGTCGCTGCCACGGCCGCCGTGATGAACCTGGCCAGCGTCCCCGCGTCCATCGCGTGGTCGCGCATCATGGCCGGGGGCAAGCGGCGGCGTCGTAGCGCCGTGGCAGGCTTCGCGGTGGCGGCCATCATGCTCGCTTTCCTGGCGGCGCGGCCCCCGTTCGCGTTGTACCTGGTGGGCTGCGCGGTCTTCGCCGCTTTCGGGGTCGCCACCGCCCCAGCGGCCAGCACGCTCCTTCTGGAGGGGCTCGACCGCAAGAGGTGGGCCCCAGCGACGGCCGCCCTAAGCCGCCGCACCGGCCTCGCGTTCCTCACCGGCATGGGCATCGTGGTCGCCCTCGGCTTCGCGGGCATTCTGCAAGCGGCTCCTGTCTTCCTGGCGGCCGGCGTCGCCAGCGCCGGGGCGGCCGTGCTCGCGGCACGCACCATCGTCCCGTACAAGGCGCTCCACCCGGACGACGCCGCGCCACCGCCGCGCCACGCCGCCGAGGTCCTGCGAGCCACCGGGAGGCGCATCGAACGCGCCGTGTGGTTCCCGGCCCGGCTGCGCCACCCGCCCCGCCCCGCGGCCCTGTGGGCATCTCTGCGCTCCGGCCCCGCGCCATTCCTGCTCGCGGTGACGCTGCTCTTTGGCGGCACGACGCTGTTCCTGGCGAGTTACGCTGGCGTGCTGCGCGACCAGCTGGGGCTCTCCTTGGGCCTGGTCCTCCTTGCCCAGCTCGCAGCACCCGTCGCGACGAACCTCACGTACGCCATGGCGGGCCGCACGGGTCAGGAACGGGGCGAGCGCTGGGCGATCGGCATCGGCGCCCTGCTGCGCATGCTGGCGCTTCCCGCCCTCTGCGCCACGGTCCTGGGCGCTGGCGCGGCGGCGTACCCCGCACTCCTGGCGCTGCAAGCGGTGATCGGCGTCAGCTTCGCGTTCCTGCAGGTCAACGCCCCGTGCCTCCTGGCCGACCATCACCCCGGCGGGCGCGGCGAAGGGGTCGGGGCCTACCACGCCGCCGTCTCCATGGGGGTCCTCATGGGTTCCCTGGTCGGCTTCCTGCTGCTCTTTGTCACCACGCTCACGGTCGCCTACACGGCCGCCTCGGCCATGGTGGTCCTGGGCTGCCTGGGGGTCGCCGTGGAGGCGAGGCGGTTGCGGGGCGCCGAGATGGCTACCCCATCAGGAGTCTGACCGCCAGCACCCCGGCCATCACAACGAAGAGCACCTTGACCCAGCGGTCGCCGTGGCAGATGGCGAAGCGGCTGCCGACCGTGGCCCCGACCATGGTGGCGGCCATCATGGGCAGGCCAGCCTCGAAGTCCACCTGGCCCACGGCGAGGAAGAACAGGAGGGCGGCGATGTTGCTGCCGAAGTTGAGCACCCGGCCATGGGCGGCGGCGCGCAGGAAGCCGAAGCCGTGCAGGGCGACGAAGACGAAGAGCAGGAAGCTGCCGGTGCCGGGGCCGAGGAAGCCGTCGTAGAAGCCGATGGCGAACGCCAGCGCGGCGCCCCCGATGGCGAGCCTGGGCGTCACGATGCGGAACTGGTCCTGTTCGCCGAAGCGGGGCTTGGCGAGCACGTAGCCCACCAGGGCGACGATGAGGGCAAGGACCAGGCCGCGCACGAAGCCGGCGGGGACGTTGAGGACCGTGACGGCGCCCAGGAGGCCGCCGACGAGGCTCCACGGTAGGAGGTGAAGGGCGACGCGGGGGACCACCTGGCCGGCGCGGAGGTACTGGAGGGTCGCCATGGCGCTGCTGCCGGTGCCGGCGAGCTTGTTGGTGCCCAAGGCGACGTGGGGCGGTAGGCCGGCCGCGAGGAGCGCGGGGAGGCTGATGGCCCCGCCGCCTCCGACAATGGCGTCGATGAAGGAGGCGAGGAACCCGGCGGCGACCAAGGCGGCAAGCGTCCAGGGGTCCATCAGCGGTCCGCGTCCGGGCGGGCGATCTCCGTGATGCGGTCGCGCAGGTGGGCGACGAGGGGCGCTTCCGGAGGCTCGGGGATCGCGGCGGGGTCGGTGGCGAGTAGGCGTTCGAGGCTCTCCTGGTCGTAGGCCACGTGGATGCGTCCCTGTTCGCCCAGGAGCCGCGCCAGGTCGAGTTGGTGGTCGTCGAGGGCTTCGCCGTGTTCGGCCAGGCGGGGGACGATGATGGTCGGGGCGCGCAGGGCGCGGCAGGTGAGGATGCTGCCGGCGCCGGCGTGGCTGACGGTCCAGCGGGCTTGGCGGGTGAGCGCTTCGATCTCCGCCAGGGGGGCCTGGTCGAAGGTCCGGGCGGCGTGGGGGGCCGGCTCCGGGTTGTTGCTCATCTGGATCACCACCTCTTCGTCAGGGTGGCGGCGGGCCCAGTCGTCCATCCAGGCGACCAGCCGCGGGAAGCCGGGGAAGTAGGTGCTGGTGCCGACGGTGACGAAGATCACAGGAGCCCTCCTTCGTACCGGCTGCCCGGCAGTTGCTCTTGGAGGCCTGGCCATTGCACGTAGACCTCCCGGGCGATCTTCGCCATGATCTTCCCGGTACCGCTGGGGGCCGTCACACGGCAGACGGACTCCACGTACAGGGTCGGAATGCCCAGGGCGCGGGCGGCCAGGAAGACGGGGATCGCCACTTCGCTGCCCGTCGATAGGACGAGGCCGGGGCGCTCGCGGCGCAACAGGCGCCAGGCCCAGAGGGTGTCACGGACGTAGTTGAGGGGGTTGCGACCGAGCCCACGGCTGAAGTGGATGGGCGCCAGGTCGCGGGTGCGCGGCGTGTCGTAACTGACCCAGAAGCGCTCGTGCCCTTCGAGGGCCGGCAGCAGCGCCTCCATCTCTGTCAGGTGTCCGCCCGTGGAGCAGACGAGGCACACCTTCACGACCCGCCCAGCAGCGCGCGCGGGATAGGCCGTGCGGTCGGGTCAGTCCCGCCGGACCGCCATGGAGATGGCCACGGCGATGAGGGCGACCGCGGCGGCACCGAGGAGGGAGCCGATGAGCAGCGCGGCGGTCATGTCCTCGTCGTCGTAGCCGGCCACGATGCGGGGTGGTGGCGCGGGCCGATCGGTCGCGGTCTGCACGGGGGCACGGGGCACGGCATCGTCGGCCACCAGAAGGGCGAGGCCTCGGGCGGTCCAGAGGTTGAGCAGCGCGTCGGCGGGCTGTTCTTGGTCGTCCGAGAGTTCGATGAGGCTCACCGCCAGCACCGGTTCGACGCCGGCGGAGCGCGCCTGGTCCACTGCTTGGCTCGCCGTCGCGCGGGCGGCGTCCAGGACGCTGACGGGGATCTGTTGGCCGGTGCCGGTCTGCACGGCCACCATGGCGTTGACCTGGGCCTCGACGGCCGTGACCGCGGCTGCGGCCATGCGGCCGGCCTCGAAGTGGCTGCGCGCCTGGTCGAGGGCGCCGCCGTCGCTGCCGAACGTGGACAGGACGGCGTCCGCGTAGCTCGTGGTCTCGGCCGCCAGGTCGATCGCCTGCTGCGCCCGCTCCTCCTGGCCGTCCAGGGTGGGGCCGACGCCGAAGAGGTCGTGCAGGCCGGCCCACCAGGAGACCGTCGCCGCCCGCTCCATGCAAAAGCTGCTGCTGAAGGCGCTCTGGAGGGCCTGCCCGAAGGCGTTGAACCGCGCCGCCGCCTGTTGGTACAGGTCCTCGGCGGCGCTCGCCCGCTGCTGGGCCGCCCCGATGGCGTAGAACGCGTTGGCGCCGGTGGCGTTGAGCGGGAACGCCAAGTCCTGGGCGGTCTGGACGGCGTCCGCGCAGTCGGTGACCGCCCGCGCCAGGGCGTCCGGGTCGCCGCTGGCGAAGTACTCCGTCAGGATCTCCGCTTCACCGACCCAGATGAGCCCCTGGAACGTCATCGTCACGGTGGTGTAGTACCGTTCGCCCGCCAGCGCCGCCTCCGCGACGCCCAGCCTGGCCGCCGCCGTGTCGAGACTCTGTTGCACCCGGTCCCGTTGTTGGTCCATCATGCTCGCTGCGGCCAAGGCCACTTCCGCCGCGGCCAGGCGGTCCCGCAGCTCGTCGAGTTCGTCCGTGGCCGCCGGGGCCAGGCGTTCGCCGTAGTCTGCTGTGGTCGGCACGTCGATGTCAGGGCGCTCCAAGCGCACGCCGGCCGCTGCCTCCACGAGCTCCCGGAGGGTCGTGACGCTGCGGCACGCGATGCCCAGGCTGGCGCAGTGGTCGGTCATGTTGACCTGGAAGGCGAAGAGGCCGTTCTGGACGATGGGCGCCTCCTGGCCGGCGGGGAACAGGAACGTGTGGACGCCCGCGCGGGCCGCTCCCTCCGCCTTCTCCGGGATGCCACCCACCGGTCCGATCGTGCCGTCCGGGTTGATCGTCCCCGTCGCCGCGACACCGGGGTCCAGCTCCCACGCCTCGCCGTGCAGATCCTGGAGGGCCGCCGCCAGCGCGAGGGCCATGACAGCGCCTGCGCTGGGGCCGCCGATCACGGGGCTTTCGCTGCGGAAGCTGACCAGGTAGTCGTGGTCGCGCCAATCGAGGCCCAGCGTCCCGGCCGCCACGCGGGCTGCCAGCTTCGCCGAGCCCTGCATGTCCAGCTCGGCCAGGGGCTCCGTGGCCACGAACACCTTGCCGCTGCCCGTCGTGGCGCGCGCCTCGATGCCTGCGCTGACACCCACCAGGTCGCCGTCGGTCGTCTGTGCCACGGCGAGCGCGGTGACACTCACCTGCTCCGAGGCGTCAAGCGGCTCTGCGAGCCCTGCAGCGGGCGCCAACAGGAGAACGAGGAGCCAAAGGAGAGGGACGGGGGAAGGTCGGACGCGGCGCACGCGGCGCCAGAACAGGTGGCTGGCATCAAGGCACCGCTTGGGGAGTCCCGGCCCGCTTGACCGGTGCGGCGGGGGCCGCGAGCTCCCGTGACCGCTGTAGCTGCAACGGCGTACCAAGCAGGATCAACGCCATCCCCTCCTCGAGCCGCATGGTAGGGTCGTAGCGTTGTGGGCGTTGATGGCCGGGCCGCACGAGGCCCACGACCAGGGCGCCGGAGCAGCCGCGGACGTCCACGTCGCCCAGCCGGCGACCGTTCCACGGGGAGCCCGGTTCCAGGTGCAGCTCCACCACTTCAGCGGCGCGGCTCTGGGCCGTCAACCGCAAGGCTTCGCCGTGGCTCACCAGGAGCGCCTCCGCCTTCTCCAACTGCTCGAGGTCGCCCATGAGGACCAGGTTGTCGCCGGCCTGGATCACCTCGGTCGGCACCGGGTTCACCACTTCGCGGCCGCGTCGTTGCAGCACCGCGACGAGCACGCCGGTCAGTTCGGCGAGACGGCTCTCCTGGATCGTCTGCCCGACCACGGGCGCGTCGGCGGGCACGCCGACGGCGGCGAACCGGACGCCCCATGGGTACTGCTTGAGGGCGTTGCCCAGGAGCGCCTCCACCTGGGGGTCGTCGCCCAGCACGCGACCGAGCGCCGATTCGAGGGCGTTGTGGAAGCGGCTGAGCTGGCGCCAGGCGATGGCGAGGGCGACGGCGGCCACCACGGCAGCAACGGCGACGGGCCATCCGAAATTGAAGCTCAGAGCGACCGGCGCCAGGAGGACCACCAGGATGGTGAGCACGACGGCATCGACGAGGCGCGCGCGGGCCTTTCCGGCGCCCAGGCGTTCACCCTCGCGGCGGCCCACCAGTTTCCAGACGAGTGAATAGTAATGACGGACGATGCCACGGATCGGCAGCACCGCGCCCAGCACCGTGACGCCGAGCCCCACGCCGGCCGGTGCCCAGGGGTGCACGGGCTCCAACGCCGGCGCCATGGCGGGGCGCATCCAGGCCGCAAACAGCAGCCACGCCGCCAGCAAGAGGAGGTTGACGAAGAGGCCACGCGCCGGCCGGCGCCAAGCCCCCGGCTCCCCGCCCCGTCCCGAGCGTCGCAGGCCGCTGACCGCCCACGTAATGGTGCGCTGGGTCGGCCCCGGGAGGCGCTCCATGAGGCCCACGATCGCCCCGGCGCGAGGCAGCAGAAGGGGCGTCACCAGGAGGAGGATCATCAGGGCGCCCAGGATGGTCGCGCGCAGTTGCGGATGGGCGATGCCGCCCGCCTCCGCCACGCCGAGCAGGATCAGGCTGAACTCACCGATCGTGCCCAGCGCCAGCGCCGTCGTGAGCGCCGCCTTCGGGGACTGTCCGCTGGCAGCAGCGGCGGGGGCATGGACCATCACCTTGGCCGCGAGGAACGCGAAGGCGACGGCGGCGGCCAGCAGGGGCGCGGCGGCCAGGTCGCGGACGTCCACGGCGAGCCCGGTCGCCAGGAAGAAGACCGCCAAGGACAGGTCCCGCACCGCCGCAAGGGCGTCGCGCACGACGTACCGGCTCGCGGCCTCCGCCGCCACCACGCCGGCCACGAAGGCGCCGAGTTCGCTGCTGCCGGCCAGGTAGCCCACGTAGCCGAAACCCGACACGAGGGCCACCACCAGGAGGACCACGAGCTCGTGCTGATGGCTGCGGCTGGCGGCATCGAGCAGCCGGGGGACCACGAGCAGCGCCACGGCGGCCAGGATGACGAGCACGAAGAGCAGCCACGCCACAGCGGAGACGGGCGCCTGCCAGCCGCCGCCACCGCCCAGGCCCACCAGGACCGCCAACAGGGCGACGGCGGCCACGTCCTCGGCAACCAAGACGCCCAAGACGCGCTCTCGGGAGGCGTGCTCGACGCCGCGCCGCATGGTGAGCCGTTCACCGAACAGGGTCGAACTCATGGCACCCACGAGGCCGAGCGCCAGGGACTCCACGACCGACCAGCCGGCCAAGCGACCGATGCTCGTCAAGAGGGCGACCGGGACGAGGATGTCGAACGGCAGCATGCCGGCCGCGCCCCGCAGGGCCTTCGTGAGGCGCCTGAGGTCGAGCTCCAGGCCGATCAGGAACAGCAGGAACAGCACGCCCAGTTCGGCCACCAGTTCCACGGATTCCTCCGGGACGAAGCCGTGGCCCAGGGCGTGCGGCGACGCGGCGAGGCCAACGAGGACGTAGCCGAGCGCCGGTGGGAGCTTGAGACGATGCGCGATGGCGCCGGCCGTGACCAGCCCCAGGGCCAGGAGGGTCAGTTCCGCCAACGGCACGCTCACGCGGGGCGCAGCACGCAGGGATTGCTAAGGGGTTCGATGCCACCACAACCCCCAAGCCCCGCCGCGTCTCCCGAAGAGCATGCGTTTCCCGCTCGCCCTCACGGCCCTTCTGCTGGTGGCCGGCCTGGCCGGTTGCCTGGCCGACGACGACACCGATCCGGCCGATGCCACGCCCGTCATCCTTCCCGGCGACGCGATCCTGGACGAAGGGGAGGGGCACGACCACCGCGACCCGGCGCAGCACCGCCACGCCTGGAACGCCCAGATGCTCGACACGGCGGACCTGCGCGACTTCGGTTGGCACGAAGAGATCGTCGTGGGCGCCCACGCCATGGCGATCTACGAGGACACGCTCGCGGTGGCGGTCAACGGCGGCGACTTCGACGACGGCCAGCAGGGCTTCCACCTGTTCGACGTCAGCGACCCGGCGGACATGGTCCACCTGGGTTTCTGGGACGCCGGCGTGCCCGTCAACGGCGACCGAACCATCGCGTTCAGTGACGACGGCGAGACGGTCTTCCTGGGCTTCGAGGGTAGCGGCGTTCGTCCCGGTGTGGTCGCCGTGGACGTGCGCGACCCTGCTCAGCCGGTGGAGGTGGCCTTCTGGGACGACCCGCAGGACTTCGGCAGCCACACGATCGGCACCGCCACCATCGCCGGGCAACAGTACGTCTTCAGCCTGGCCCTCGGCGTCAACATCCTGCGCTACAACGACCCCACGGCGGGCGGCGATGGCTTCACCCTGGTGGGCAAGTACCTCACGGCCGACCAACTGGCGGCCCTCGACGCGGCCGGCTTCGTCGCCGGCGAGGGCAGCGACCCGTCCTACGCCCAGACCTACGCGCTGCGCACCCTGTACGGCCACGACATGCAGGTCTACGTGGACCCGGACACCCAGCGGCCGCTGCTGCTGGTCGCCTACGCCTACGAGGGGCTCAAGGTCCTCGACGTGAGCGTCCCGTCCGTGCCCGTCCCGGTGGCCCGCTGGATGCCGCCCCAGGAGACGAGCCACAAGCACTACACCCACAGCGTCGCCGCCGAGCGCGCCAGCGACGGCCGCCTCATCCTCGTCGTCGGCAGCGAGACCTTCGAGGACCAGAACGCCCACCTGCCAAGCCCCATCTGGATCGTCGATGCCACGGCCGCCGTCCTCGATCCGGCCGGCATCGCGGAGCCGGAGCACCTGGGCACCTGGAGCAACCCCAGCGGCGCCGCAGCGGGCGCCCTCGGCCTCTCGGTCCATTTCTTCCGCATCCAGGACGGCCTCCTGTATCTCAGCCATTACCACGGCGGCGTCTGGGGCATCGACCTCCGCGACGACGACGCCCGCCGGGACCCGCAGGCATTCGCTTACAGCATGGCCGTGCCCGCCGACGCGATCTCGCCCCCGGAGGAGTGCTGCATCGGCTGGGACCTGGACGGTGCGCCCATGGTCTTCGACGTGGAGGTCGGCGCGGACGGCACCGTCTACGTGGCCGACCTCATCCAAGGTGTGAGCAGCCTGCGGTTCGACGCGCCGTAGGCCGGCTGGCCGGGCTACAGCCGCTTCCGCTCTTCGGCGCGCTCCACGATGACCAGCGCCGTGCCGTCGAGGACGTCCACGGTGGCACCGTCCTCGGTGATCGTGTTGCTCACCCCTTGGCACGACGTGGCCGTGAGCTCGAACTCGCCCTCCCATTTGGTGCCGGTGAGCTTCACTTTGACGGGGCCGCCGACGCCGAGCACGTCCAGCGTGTGGCCGGTGCGGCCCGCAAGGGGGAGTTGGCTGCCGGCGCGCACGAAGCGCACAGACTCGCCGCGACCCACCAGGATCGCCTCGATGCCCTGGTCGTGGGCCTGACGCAGGAGCTTCAGGTTGGCCAGGAACATGGCGCTGCGGCCGCCGTGGCCACCCAGGACCAGGATGCTGGTGGCACCCAGCTCCAAGGCCTTGGCGAGGGCCAGTTCGCCGTCCGTGAGGTCCTTGTCGGCCGAGTGGCGCTCGATGGGGACGCCGCGGGCCTCCGCCCATTCGTAGTCCTCGCCCGTGAGCGAGTCCAGGTCGCCCACGATCACCGTCGGTTCCATGTCGGCGCGCAGGAGGGCACGGGCACCGCCGTCAGCGGCGACGACCGCCTCACAGGCACGCAGCAGGTTCAGGTCCTCCGGGGACGGGTCGTCACCGTGGAGGACGAGGGCCACCTTCACAGCCGCTTGACGTCGCCCCCTGGTTCATGACCGTTTGTGGGGTACACTTTTGAACAATGCCCGGTCCGCGCGCCGGCTCTGGGGTCAGACCGTGCGGAGCTCGATGGGGATGCCGGCGTTGGTCGCCTGCTGGATGAGGCGGCTCACGGTGGGCCCTTCATCCGTGCAGAAGCCGAGGCAGAGGCTGCTCTCGATGCCCAGCGCCAGGCCGGAGTCCGCCATGAAGAGCGGGCCACCGGAGTCACCGTAGTTCATGGCGCCCACGAAGGCCCAGGAGTCCTGGCCGTGGCGGGTGAGGACGCCGACGCGGTCCTCGCGGGTGGGCGCCAGCAGGTCGAAGCCGGTGCCCCAACCGGACTGCTCCACGAGGTCGCCCGTGTTCGTGTCTTCGGGGTAGGCGACGCCGGTGGGGGCGTCACTGTGGCCGCGGACGTAGGCGCGCACGTGGCCGTGCAGCGCCGGGTCGATCTCGATGAGCGCGTAGTCGTTGCGGATCTGGTTCTGGTTGCCCACGAAGGCGACCTGACCGAAGACGCCGATGCCGTCCAGGCGGGCGTTGGCGCCGACACCGGGGACGCAGTGGGCGGCCGTGCCGATGAAGACGCGGCCAGCGGCGGCGCCGATGCCGTCGTAGACGAAGTTCAGGGTGCAGTAGCCGGTGTTCGTCTCGACGTACTGGCCGGGCTGGATGACGTTGCCGCCGGCGTCCGCCACAGGGAGGGGGACGAACAGGGCGACCAGCAGGACGGCGAAGAGGGCACGCACGGCACGCATGCGGGGCCTGACGCCGGGGTCCACATAGCCCTTCTTACGGCAGGACAGACGATGGCACGGCGGGTTCGATGGGCAGTCCGATCAGGTCCGGGGCGCCCAGGGCGTTGCCGCTGAACTGCTCCCACGTGGCCAGTTGCAACTGGAGGCCGGCGTTCTCCTGGGCGTAGTCCATCGCCTTGAGCAGGTTCGTCACACCGTTGCTGCCGGCCAGGGGAGCGATGCCCAGCGTCACCAGGACACCCAGCGCGCGGCCATCACCGGTGAGCACACCGCTGCCGCTGTCGCCGGGCAGGCCAGGGGTGGCCGTGTAGACTGTGTGGGTCCAGCCGTCGCCGCCGTTCGCCACGACCAGCCCTTGGCGGCGGTCGAGCTCTTCGGGGCCGGGGCGCAGGCCGGTGTTGCCGAATGTCAGCACGGTCTCGCCCACCTCGACGGAGGGGGCCAGCTCGGTCGGGCCGCCGAAGTGGAACATGGCCGGGTGGACCATGCCGCGGTCATCGGGGTGCAGGGCGACCACGGCGAAGTCGTTGTAGCTGCACGCGGCGCCGTCCGTCTCTCCCACGTCCTCCATCGTCTGCCAACTGGAGTAGACAAGTTCAGCGGGTTGGCTGGCGCCTTGGATCTCGATGGCGCTGCCCAGGGGCAGGCTGGGCGTGTCGCAGCCGTTGGTGTCGGTGCTTTCGCCTTCGCCGACGCAGTGGGCCGCGAAGCCCAGGTACAGCGTGCGATTGTCAGGGCTTGTGAACACGAAGTTGCTGGTGCATTGGCCGCCTTCGGAGATCATCTGCACGCCAGGGCGCACGGTCGCGGCGTCCACGGCGGGCCACGGAGGCGCCTCAAAAGCGGCGTCGCTGCCGCCGCCACCGGTGATCGTGTCGCCGATGTCGTCCCCGACCTCTTCGAGGGTGTCGAGGCAGCCGGAGAGGGCGGTCAAGGCGAGTAGGGCGGCCGCAGGGAGGCCGAAGCGCGTCGTCATCGACTTCTATTTCGCGTCGGCACGATGTTTGAACTTTGTGGCGGGGCCACCTGATTCTGTACCGAGCGCTACGGGAGAAGTCCGTCATCCAGCTGCTCCCAGGTGGCCAGCCGGGCGTCGAAGCCGCCCACGTCGCGGGCATAGGCGAGAATCTTGCCCAGGTCGGAGATGCCGTTGCTGGCCGCCAAGGGGTACAGGGTCACCGTGGAGAGGACGCCGAGCGCCTTGCCGTCGCCCGTCGTGACCGCCGAACCGCTGTCGCCGGGGACGCCGGGCAGCGCCGTGTAGACCGTGTGCGTCCAGCCGCTGCCGCCCGTCTCGATGACGTAGCCTTCACGCGCGTCCAGGGCCGCCGGGCCGGGCCGCAGGTTCGTGTTGCCGTACGTGAGCACCTTGGAGCCCAGGCCGACGCTGCCGGCCATGCCCGTGGGGCCGCCGAAGGTGAGCATCGCCGGGTGGGCCTTGCCAAGGTCGCCCGCGTCCAGCTCGAAGAGCGCGAAGTCGTTGTACCGGCACGCCGCCGCGTTGGTCTCGTTGACACGCTGCATCGTCTCCCAACTGGAGTAGACGAGCGTCGCCTTGCCGGAGGCGCCGTCCACGTCCCCCTTGAGCCCCAGCTCCAGCGGCCGGTTGCTGCGGTCGCAGCCGTCCACGTTGTCCTGGGCGCCGTCGGCCACGCAATGGGCGGCGACCCCGATGTAGAGCGTCGTATTGAGCGGGTCATGGAAGACGAAGTTGCTCGTGCACTGCGCCCCCGCGGCGACCACCTGGACGCCGGGCCGGATCGACGCCGCACCCAGGTCGGGCCACGTCCAGTTGCCCACGGACGTCACGTTCTCGGCAGGACCGGGCGCCCCGCCGTCCGTCCCGTTGAAGGAGGGGTCCACCGCGCGGGGCCCTTCATCGTCGCCGGGCGCGCCGTCCGCTGGGACCAGTTCGTCCCCGGTGCCAGCCGCGTCGCCGCCGTCCCCGTTGTCGTCGCCGCCCGTGCCGGGCAGTTCGATGCAGCCGCTGGCTGACGCCGCCACAAGGAGGAACAGGAGCAGGAACGGCTTCGTCACAAGGGGGATTGGGTGACGGGAGGCCAAAAGAGGTTGTGGTGAGGGAAAGGGACTGAACGCTACGCCCAGGTCGAGGTTGCGTCGATTCGAACAAAGGGTTTGCATAGCACGAAGGGGCGTCGTCAAGGTGGGCCCCGGAAGCCGCCGCATCGAAGGTGGACGTCTTGCCAAAGGGATGGGTTCGTTCCTCCTCCTGTTCTCCGTCCTCATAGGTGGTTGCCTGGATGCGTCGCCCGGTGAGACCAACCAGCGCTTCGAGCACGACCAGCTGACGGCCCACTACCAGAACCACCTCGGGCCACCGATGGAGGTCCAGATCCTGGCCCCTACCCTGGTGGTCGGAGCGGACGGCCGTCACGTGTCCGGCATGACGATCACGTCGACGATGAACGAGGAGGTGTTCGTGGAGCACGTCGCGGCCGACTTCGGGCTGCTGCGCCAGGATGCCCCCTGCGCCTTCGGATGCGACTTCTTCTTGATGGATTGGCGCACCCAAGGTCTTCCCAATTGGATGGGCATTGGCCTTCCCCAGTACGTCGAAGCCAGGGGGGACGATCTGGGTGCCTTGCCGGTCATCATTGAACGGGGAGAGGCCGTCCGGGGCGAACGCACGATGGAGGTCTCGTTTCCAGCCATCTTGGGTTCGATCAACATGACCTTCGGCGAGGAAGCCGTCCTGCCGCGGTTGTATGAGGGATTCCATCCATTCTTTGGAAACGTGGAGCTGGAACTGGACGAGGCTTCCATCGAAGGGGGTTTGCCGAAGAGTGTCCCAGCATCGCAGCCACTGGCAGAGCGCCAGCCACTTGCCGGGCCCGTCCCGCATCTGTTCGTGGAGGCGGACGAGATGCCACCTGGCTTCCAGGTCGAGCCTCAGAAGGCGTTTGAGGGCCTAAGAACCCAGGACCTGGACTTCCGTGAGGCCACCGAGACAGGATGCGTCGTGCAGATGCAGATGCACGCGGCCGAGGACCCTGCAGACCAGGACTTCGGCGAGGCGACCGTCTCTGTATCGCGCTTCCGCATGCTGGTCGCGAGCTCTTCAGACTCAGGAACGGAATTCGGCATCACCATGACCAGGACCCTGGTAGGGAACACCTACGAGGCGTCGGGGCAGGACCCATGGGAGCCGCCCCGCGATGCTTGCCACATCGTCGATCAGACGAGGTCTGGACTCGGCTGGGTGACCTTCGTGGAAACGCTCGCCGGTCGATTGATCGATACGGATCACGCAAGCCCCGCCGTTGTCGCCTCCTACAGCATTCGTGACCCGAACGAGCCTTATCTGAGAGGCGAACGGTTCGACGGCCTGCTGAGCGTGCAATCCGTGCCCAGATCTGGCAGCCTGTCAGTCCCGTTGGCGTACTCCTCAGCGGTGTCCCTGGTGACCGGCCAGTGGGTCAGGATCATCGCACATCCCGAGGATGTGGCGGCCTTTGATGAGCGACCGATCAGCTTTGTCGGGTCGCCTAGACCGTAGGACGACTACGCCCCGTAGATGTTCTGGATGCCCAGGATGTCACCATCGCCCAGCGTGCGCGCGTGCACCTGGTTGCTGCTGGTGAACGCGTACATGGTCAGGCAGCTGTTGGTGCCGTTGGTGGGCGGGTGGTCGAGGCCGTAGGTGTGGCCGATCTCGTGGGTGGCCACGTGCATGTAGTCGAAGCCGCCGCTGCCGGTGGTCGTCCAGCTCCAGATGGGGTTGTAGTAGGCGTCCGACTCGCGGGCGATGCCGCCGCTGCTGAAGGTGCCGGTGACGGCGACGGCCGTCGGGGCGAGCGGGTGGACCTCGAAGGTGATCTCGTTGGCGCCGTTGCCCAGGATGACCTGTCCGGGGAGCACGAAGCCGGTGGTGACGGTGCCCACCAGGTCGGTGGGGGTCGCGGCGTTCCAGGACTCCATGCTCTGGAGGGTCTGCTGGCGCACCGTGTTGGGGTTCAGGAAGCCCAGGTAGTTGGTGGTCAGCGTGTCGACGCGGAAGCTCACGGGCTCGTTGAAGCGCCAGCCGGTGCGGCGGAAGGCGTCCGACTCGCAGTCGGTGCCGGGGTCGTCGGTGGCGTGCAGGTCGGCCTCGTTGAAGTCGCCGGTGCCAGCGCACAGGGCGAAGATGTGTACGGTCTCCGATTCATCGAGGGGGTTGGGGTACTCGAATTCGAGGAAGCTCCATTCGACGGCGTCCTCGGGGCAATACTGGGGCTCGATGCCTTCCGGCAGGACGTGTTGGCGCGGGATCGAGGCGAGCGCCGCCATCGCGCGGTCGTCATCCAGGGCCACTGAGGTGCCCAGGGGTGCAAAGGAAGCGGTCAGGAACAGAGCGGCAAGGACGAGAGGGACACGCATGGTTCACCAGCCAGGGTTCAACCTGGAGCACGGTGGCGGCCTTGTAAGGGTTTGTTGCGCGTGGAAGCGCCGGCCAGGCCAGCACCGGAAGGGTGGAAGGGGGGCAAGGGAAGGGCCGAAGGCCACGGTGAGCCTAGGCGTACTGTTCGATGAAGTCCGCCAGGGCGCCCACTTCAGCGTAGACACCGGGCGCGTCGGGCTGGGCGCAGCCGTTGCCCCAGCTCACGACACCGGCGAGCAGGAAGCCGCCTCCGGGGGCGGGGACGACCATGGGGCCGCCGCTGTCACCCTGGCAGGAGTCGCGGCCGCCTTCCTCGTAGCCGGCGCAGATCTCCACGGGGTCGTTGATCGACTGGTACGTCTCGCACTGGGCGTCGCTCATGATCGGCACGTCGACCTCGAGGAGCTGGTCGCTGCCGCTGCCGCCCTGGGACGTGGCGCCCCAGCCGGTCACGGTCGCCATGACGCCGGGGGCGTAGGCCGCAGCATCGGCGGGGGTGGCCCAGTCGATGGGGGTGCCCTGGGTGCTGGCGGTCTCCAGTTCCAGCACGGCGATGTCGTAGCCGTTGCCGTTGTAGTCCGGGTGGACGTGCGCCGCCGAGACCTGGATCGTCTCCGCGTCGTTGTTCAGGGTGTTGCTGCCCAGCATGACGTAGATGTCGCCGCTGAGCCAGGGGCCAAAGATCGTGTCGATGATGTAGATGCCAAGGATGGCGTCGATGCAGTGGGCGGCCGTGACGACGATCGTCGGGGTGACGAGGCTGCCGCCGCAGTACTGGCCGCTCTCCGGGTCGCCGCTATGGATGGCGGCCATCCACGGGTATTCGCCTTCGTCCGCGAGCTGGCCGCCGACGATGGCGCCTCCGGGCAGCGCCGTGGTGAGCAGCGCAGCGGTGGCGAGGGTCAGAAACAAGGTGTGGTGGTGTGTGGTCTTGTGGACCATACAGCCTGACGAAGAACGACACATGATGAAGGTTTCGGAGAGTTCCAGAATTGTTCAAATCGGCGCCGTCACCCCTTTCAGCCGACCTCTGCTCGCGCGGCCGTCATGAAGCTGCTCTTAGTGCACTCGGACTACATCGAGTACGAGGCCACCAAGAAGGCGCTCAAGCAGGCCGCCGACATCCCCGAGGAGGCCCGCAGCGGCCGCATGGAGGAGTGCCTGTGCGCCTTTGTCACCGTGGAATCGGTGGACGAGAGCGACCTGGCGGCCAGTGTGCGCAACGCCGCCAAGGAGATCCGTGACGTCGCGGCGCAGGTCAAGACCGACCGCATCATGCTCTACCCCTACGCCCACCTGAGCGACGACCTGGCCAAGCCCAGCATCGGCGAGAAGGCCCTGCCCCTCCTGGAAGAGGCGCTCCTGGGTGGCGAGGGCGACCTGGAGGTGGCCCGCAGCCCCTTCGGCTGGTACAAGGCGTTCAGTATCTCCTGCAAGGGCCACCCTCTCTCGGAGCTCAGCCGCCACGTGCTGCCCACCGATGGCGACGAGGATGGCGACGGCGAAGAGGACGCGGACGCCGGCGAATCGCAGGCGCTCAAGGCGGAAGCCAACCTGAAGAGCGCCTGGTACATCTTAGACACGGACGGCAGCCTGACGCCGGCCGACGAGTTCTCGTTCAAAGGCCACGACGAGCTGCGCACCTTCTACGAATACGAGGCCAAGGGCAGCCGCGCCGCCAACAAGCAGCCCGCGCACATCCAGCTGATGCAGAACCTCGAGCTGGTGGACTACGAGGAAGGCAGCGACACGGGCAACATGCGCTGGTTCCCCAAAGGCCAGATGATCAAGCGTCTCCTCGAGGAGAAGGTCAACCGGGTCTGCCAGGACAACGGCGCCTTGCAGATCGAGACGCCGATCATGTATGACGTCAACCACCCGGCGCTGCGCAAGTACCTGGACAAGTTCCCGGCGCGCCAGTACCGCGTCAAGAGCGACGACAAGGAGCTGTTCCTGCGCTTCGCCGCCTGCTTCGGCATGTACCTCTCCATGGGGCGCGCGACGCTCTCCTACAAGCACCTGCCGGCGCGCATCTACGAGCTGACCCACTACTCCTTCCGCCGCGAACAGTCGGGTGAGACGGCCGGCATCAAGCGCCTGCGCTGCTTCACCATGCCCGACATGCACACCCTCGTGGCGGACCTGCCGCAGGCGACCGAGGAGTTCGAGCGCCAGTTCAACACCTCCAAGGACTGGATGGACGGCCTGGAGGTCCCCTTCGAGACCGCCATCCGCTTCGTGCGCGGCTTCTACGAGGAGAACCAGGAGTTCGCCGCGCGCCTCGCCCAGGCCGTCGGCAAGCCGGTCCTGGTGGAGATGTGGGAGGACCAGTCGTTCTACTTCGTCACCAAGTTCGAGTTCAACGTCAACGACACCACCGGCAAGGCGTTCGCGCTCTCCACGGTGCAGATCGACACCCAGAACCCCCAGCATTTCGACATCACGTACACCGGCGAGGACGGCGCCGAGCACGACCCGTTGCTGCTGCACACCAGTGTCAGCGGCGCCATCGACCGCAACCTCTGCGCCATCCTGGAACGGGAGGCGATGAAGCGCGACCGCGGCGAGAAGCCCGCGCTGCCCTTCTGGCTCAGCCCCACCCAGGTGCGCTTCCTGCCCGTGAGCGACGAATACACCGACGAGGCGCTGGAACTGGCCCAGGCGATCAATGACGCCGGCGGCCGCGCCGACGTGGACGACAGCAGCGCTGGCATCGGCAAGAAGATCCGCAGCGCCGAGAAGGAATGGGTCCCCATCGTGGTCGTCGTGGGCGAGAAGGAGGCCGCCAGCGGCATCTACAGCCTGCGCCTGCGCAAGGCCAGCTACCTGGAACGCGCCGGCCTGGAGCTGGACGAAGAGGAAGGCCAGAAGCTCGGCGACTTCACCGCCGCCTGGGCGACCCTCCTGCAACTCGTGGAGTCGAACATCGGCGACCAGCCCCGCGCCCGCCTGCCGCTACCGGTCCGGTTGACGCAGCGGCCCATTTTCCGCGGATAGCCAATAGGCTTCGGACGCTGTGACGCCGCGTTGCCAGGCTCGAGCCACGCTCGTGGAGCCTGGCGAGAACGGAAGAGGGAAGGAGAAGGGTACGACGGGTGTCCTACGGGAAGGAGTACAGGAGGTCGAAGGGCGCCAGGTCGTCAAGGACCGGCAGCTCGAGACCTTCCGTGGCCGTCGTCACGGTGATGGGGCCCAGGATCGGGTTGGGGATGCTCAGGGGGTTGGTGGGGCTGCTGCCCTCCTTGGCCTCCAGGCAGTCGCTCCAGAGATCGCCGTCCGTGTCGGGGTCCAGCACGTCGGTGCCCAGGAGGCCCGCCTCGTCGATGTCCGCGCAGCCGTCGCCGTCCGTGTCCTGCGTGGCCGGGCCGGTGCAGGTGCCCATCTGGACGTGGAACTGCATGCGGCTGCCCTTGGGGACCGCGCTACCGTCCCAGGTGAACGTGGTGGTGCCGGTGAGGGTGAAGCCGTCGCCGAGCAGCAGCGGGCTCAGGGCGTACAGGGTATCGATGTCGCCGCTGGTGGCGTCATCGGACATGTCGCGCAGGCTCTCGCCATCGAGGAGCAGGTCGGTCAGCTCGACGCTAGCGGCGGTGTTGTCGCCGCCGACGCGGGCCTGCACCCAGATCTTGACGGTGTTGAGACCGACGGGGCTGGCGGTGGTCCAGCTGGCCGTCTTGTCGCCGACGGTGAAGCTCATGTCGCCGGTGTCGGGGTCGTAGGTGACCTCGAAGGCGACCGCTTCGCCGCTGGTGGGGTCACGGTAGGCCTGGCCGAAGTTGCCGGGGCTGTTGACGTTGTCACCGATGGCGATCTCCCAGTCGGCGGCGCCCTTGCGGCCGCCGCGGTGACCCTGGGCCACCCGGCGTGGGTGCCCCCCGACCCCGCCAACTACGACGCGCTCTGCGCCGCCGCGACCGACCTCCC
>JBMYRW010000023.1:0-32992 GCA_049602735.1 Thermoplasmatota archaeon | reverse complement strand
CTCGGCTTGGCGGCGGTCACCTCCACGGTGGCCGCCGCCTGGCTCGGCCTCCGCATCGGCGCCGCCATCGAACTGACCGTGCTGCCCCGCGCCGTCGGCCTCGTGCTCGCCTTGGTCGCAGCCGAAGTGGGTGGCCTGCGTATCCCCCGTCCAGCCGGACTGCCGGCGCCGGTCGCCGTCGTGGCGGCGGCCATCCCCTTGGAGGTCGTGGCGTGGATCCATTGATCGGCGCGGCGATCGCCGCCGGCGTCGGCTGGGGCAGTATCGCCCTCGTCGCCCTGCTGCCGGGCCGCGACCTGGTGCCGCCAGCGGCCCTGCGCACGGTCGGGGCGCTCACCATCGGCCTCATGGCGGTCGCCGTGGTCGGCCTGCCTTTGTCAACGGGCGTCATCCTTGGCTTCCTCATCGGTGGCCTGGTGGGTGCCTGGAGCGGGGCGAGGCATGCCCCCGCCACGAGGCACGAGGTGGCCTGAGGCGTTCTCCGTCACCCTCAAGCCCGGCGGGCGGCTCGCCGCTTCGATGACGATCCTCGGCGTGGACCAAGTGAGCGTGGCGGTGGCGGACCTGGACGATGCCAGCCGCGTGTACGAAGACATCCTGGGGCTCAAGGCGGGCCACGACGAGACCGTCGAGGACCAGGGCGTCAGCACCCGGTTCTTCCCCGTCGGCGACACCATGAGCGTCGTGGAGGCGCTGATGCCGCTGGGCGAGGACACGCCGGTCGGGAAGTTCATGGCCAAGCGCGGCCCCGGCGTCCACCACATCGCCTTCCGCGTCGACGACCTGGACGCCGAGCTCGCCCGCCTCAAAGGCAAGGGCGTCCGCCTCATCGACCAGGAGCCTCGCCTCGGGGCCGAGGGCAAGCGCATCGCGTTCCTGCACCCCAAGGAGACCGGCGGCGTGCTCATCGAACTCTGCGAGGTCCCGAAGGAGGACGCCTGAGCCCCATGGCCTGGGACATCCACCGCCTGGACACCTGCGCGTCCACCATGGACGAGGCGCGCCAACGCGCCGCGGCCGGAGCCGAGCATGGCACCGTCGTCGTCGCCCCGACCATGACGGACGGGCGCGGCCAACACGACCGTGCCTGGCACGCACCGGAGGGTGGCCTGTACCTCTCCATGGTCCTGCGGGGCCTGGACAACCCACGCCTCCTGACCCTGGCGCTGGGCAACGCCGTGGCGGACGTGCTTGAAGTGGCGGGCGCGCAGCCCGCCCTGAAATGGGTCAACGACGTCCTGGTGGACGACCGCAAGGTGGCCGGCATCCTGGCCGAAGCGGAATCGACAGGCGACCAGGTGGACTTCATCGTCGCCGGCATCGGTGTCAACGTCAACGGCAAGGCCGCTGACTTCCCCGACGACCTGAAGGGCACCGCAGCCACGTTGGAGGACATCCTGGGCGCCGAGAGCTGCATCGAGGACCTGGAGAGCTACCTCTTGGACGAGATCACACGCCAACTGCGCCTCCTGGAGGACGGTCGCGGCGACGAGGTGGTCGCCGCGTGGCGACGGCGCGACGCGCTGGCTGGACAGGCGGTGGACGTGGACGGTGTTGCGGGCGAAGCGGCCGGCATCGACGACGCTGGGCACCTGCTCGTGCGGACCCCCGATGGTGAACAGACCGTGGCCGCGGGGACCGTCCGATTGGTCGCCTGAGGCCCACCGCCATCGACGCCCGCCGACACGTCATCGACGAACGCCGATAGGGACCTCGCCACGCTTTTACAAGGCGTCCAGGTGGCCGCGCCGCTCATGCCGGTCGGGATCCTCAGTTATGGCGCCTACGTGCCGCGTTACCGCATCCGTTCGGAGGAGATCGCCCGCATCTGGGGCGACGATGCCAACATCGGCCGCAGCCTCAACGTGCACGAGAAGAGCGTCCCGGCGCCCGACGAGGACGTGGCGACGATCAGCGTCGAAGCGGCCCGTCAGGCGATGCGCCGCGGCGTCGACGGCAAGGGACAGGACGCCGGCGACATCGGCGCCATCTACGTCGGATCCGAGAGCCATCCCTACGCTGTGAAGCCGACTGGGACGATCGTCCAGGCGGCCCTCGACGCGGGGCCGTTCCTCACCATGGCCGACTACGAGTTCGCGTGCAAGGCCGGCACCGCCGCGATCCAGACCGGCATGGGGCTCGTGCAGTCCGGGATGGCCAAGACGGTCCTCGCCATCGGCGTCGACACCAGTCAAGGCGCCCCTCGCAACGCTCTCGAATACAGCGCCTCCGCCGGCGGCGCGGCCATGCTGCTGGGCGGCGACAAGAAGCAGATGATCGCCGAGCTCAACCACACCGTCAGTTTCACCACGGACACCCCGGACTTCTGGCGCCGCGAAGGCCAGAAGTACCCCAGCCACGGCGAGCGCTTCACCGGCGAACCCGCCTACTTCCGCCACGTCCGCGAATGCAGCAAGCGGCTCATGGCCGATGTTGGCAGCAAACCGGAGGACTACGACCACGCGGTGTTCCATCAGCCCAACGGCAAGTTCCCCGTCAACGCCGGCCGCAAACTCGGCTTCACGAAGGAACAGATGCAGGTGGGCCTCCTGGCGCCCCGCATCGGCAACACGTACAGCGGCGCCATCCTGCTCGGACTCGCCAACGTCCTGGACATCGCGGAGCCGGGCGACCGCATCTTCCTGTGCGGCTACGGCAGCGGCGCCGGCAGCGACGGCTTCGACGTCACCGTCACCAAGAACATCACCCGCTTCGACCGCAGCGACGCGGAGCGGCTGGAGACCCAGCTCGCCGCCACCACGCAGGTCGACTACGCCACCTACGCCAAGTTCCGCGGTAAGCTGGTCATGGGAGGTGAAGGATGAGCGACGCGTTCGTGATCGGCGCTGCGCACACGCGCTTCGGCGAGCAATGGAGCGACTCCTTCCGCAGCCTCATGACCCGGGCCGGCCTCGCCGCGATCGAGGACGCCGGCATCCAGGGCGAGGACGTGGACGAGGTCTTCGTCGGCTCCATGAGCATGGGCAAAGTGGTGGGCCAAGAGCACATCGCGCCCCTGCTGCTCGACGGCGCCGGCCTTGCCGACCTGCACCTGCCGGCCACCCGCGTGGAAGCGGCCGGTGCCAGTGGCGGCCTCGCGTTCCGCCAAGCGGTCCAAGCGATCCGCAGCGGCAGCGCCGACGTGGTCGTCGTGGGGGGCGTGGAGAAGATGAGCGAAGTGAGCGACCAGGACGCCGCCGCCATCCGAGCCAGCGGCCTCGACCAGGAATGGGAGCACTTCTTCGGCGCCACGGACGCCGCCATGCATGCCCTGGTCACCAAGCTCCACATGGCCGAATACGGCACCACCCGCCAGCAGCTCGCCGCCGTGCCGGTCAAGAACCACGCCCACGGCGCCAAGAACCCCCTCGCCCAGTTCCAACGGGCCATCAAGCCCGAGATGGTCACCGGCAGCCCCGCCGTGGCCGAACCCCTGACGCTCTTCGACTGCGCCCCCGTGGGCGACGGCGCCGCGGTCCTCGTGCTGGCCAACCAGGAGGTCGCAGACGGGCATGCCAAGGCGGTCAAGGTGGCCGGCACCGGGCAGGCAAGCGACACCCTCGCCCTGCACGACCGCAGCACGTACACGTCCTGGAGCGCCACGGTGCAAGCGTCCCGCCGGGCGTACCAGCAGGCCGGCATCAGCGCCGGTGACATCCAGGTGGCCGAGGTCCACGACGGCTACTCCATCGGTGAGATCCTTGCCATCGAGGACCTGGGGCTCGTCAAGAAGGGCGACGGCGGCCCCGCGACCCTGGAGGGCAGGACGACCTTCGGCGGCGACGTGGTGGTCAACCCCAGCGGCGGCCTGAAGGCCCGTGGCCACGCACCAGGCGCCACCGGCATCGCGCAACTCGCCGAACTGACCTGGCAGCTCCGCGGTGACGCCGGCGAACGCCAAGTGGAGGACGCCCGCATCGGCGTGGCGCACAACACGGGCGGAACCGGCGCGACGGCGGTCGTCACGGTCCTAGAAGGAGGCCTCTGATGTCGGTCCCCCGCTTCTGGCGCGAGATCCCTCAGCGTTACAACCTGCTCGCCAGCCGTTGCGGCGCCTGCGGACGCATGGACTTCCCGCCCCGCATGGTCTGCCCAGACTGCCGGCGCGAAAGTGTGGGCAAGATGGAGAACGTCCGGCTCTCCGGCCGCGGCACGATCCTGGAGGCGACCAAGGTCCACAAGCCGGCGCCCGGCTACGAGCACCAAGTGCCGTACTGGGTGGCCCTCGTGCAGACGGAGGAGGGCCCGGTGCTCACAGGCCAGGTCGTCGACGTGGCCGACCGCCCGGTCAAGGCCGGCATGCATGTGCGGTCCGTGTTCCGCCGCATCGGCTCCGACGGCGACGCCGGTGTCATCTACTACGGCACGAAGTGGCGCCTCCACGACCCCGTGGCCCCGCAGCCCTCCGAGTAGCCACCTACAGATGCATCCGCATGCGGTGGCCGCGCCACGCCTGCCCCGTCGGGTCCGTGCGCTCCACGATGCCCAGGTCCTCGAACCCGAAGGCCTGGTAGGCCGCCACGGCGTTGAGCGACGCATCGATCCACAACGTCTCCAGGCCTGCCGCCCGAGCCAGCTCCGCGACCGCCTCCGTCAGCCGCCGGCCGATGCCCTGGCCGCCATGCGCCGGGTCCACGTAGAGCAGGCCCAGTTCAGCCTTCGGGGCATCGAGGCTCCCGATGCCCAGAAGGATGTCTTCCTCGAAGGCTCCGACCAACGTCTGCTCGTCCATCAGCTCCCGCAGGCGCGCTGCGTCCAGGATCGTCGCCCAATGCTCCTGCAGCGCCGGTTCATGGAAGCCCGGCGGGATGCCCCGGATGGCCGCCTGACAGACGCGCGCCGCGGCGGCTGCGTCGTCACGGGCCAGCTCGCGCAACAGAAGAGACAAGAGAGGTGGGGAAGGGGGGACTTGAACCCCCGATCTACGGATTATGAGTCCGTCGCCCTAACCAACTAGGCCACTTCCCCCGACCGGCACGCCGGCGGGTCGCGCATCGACCAGGACAGGCCTGGGAACGGGAAGCGCCACGACCCACGAAGGGCCGACGAGCGAGTGGAGCGGGAGGGATTTGAACCCCCGGCCTCGTCCATGCCAAGGACGCGATCTTCCAACTGATCTACCGCCCCGTGCTGCGCACGTGGCGGTGTCCGGCTCGTTCGACCCTTCGGGCCGACCAAGCCATCTACCGCCCCGTACGACCGGTCAAGCATCGATGATGCTTGGCCGTTTCCGGGTGCACCCCCCCTGGCTGCGGGGGCGCAAAGCCGCCGACACAGGTGCCCTATTTGAGCGCTCCGTTCAAGCCTGTGGCGTGGGCTGCGCGCGCGTGGCTGCCTGGGCCACTTCGTTGGCCTTGACGCTTGCCTGGATCTGGGCGATGTTCTTGGCGATGATCTGTTTCACGATGGTGTCCATGCGCTCGTCGCGCAGCAGATCGATCATGACGCGTTGGGACACCTTGCTCGTGAGCCCCACCATGTCCTCGAAGAACGGCACGTGGCGCACGGCACCCAGTTGCGGGTCGTCCTTGACCTTCTCGACGACGATCGCCAGCATCTCGTCGCCGTGCTCTTCCATGGCGTCCGCCATGTTGCGGGTGTAGTCTCCCTTCGCCATCACGGCGGCGGTCTCGTCGAGCACCCGCAAGGTGACGATGCCACTGATCGCGTCGGCGATGACGTTCTTGAAGCGGGCGATCAGGCGGTACGTGAACTCTTCACCGAACGCGCGGTCGGCGGCGCGGCCGAAGCGGCTGAGGATCACGACGATGCGAATGATCCTGAACAGCCTGAAGCCACGGATCGCCGGATGGGCCACGGGGATCATACCCAGCAGCTCGTACCAGTTGCGCAGCACGAACGTCTTGGGCCGATCGTCGCGGGCCCAGCGGAGGCTGAACTCGATGGCGAAGATGCCGATGATGATGTAGTCGGCCAGGAGGATCTGCCGCGTCTGTTCCGGCGTGGGGTCGCCCCAGGTCTCGTAGACGAGCATCGCCACGGAGACGATCGCCAACGCCAGCATGAACCAGTCGACGAGGCGGATGCGGTCGCGTGCCATGGTCTCCGGCACTTCGTGGGCTTATAAGGGGCTCATGCCGGGCCAGGCCCAGCATCGCGCGCCGCGGCCTGCCGTGCCGCATGGCTCGTGAGCGGCTGCGTCGGGAGGCGCCCGAGGTCCACGCCGGCGCCCTCCATGCGCTTCACGTCAGCGGCGCTCTTCTTCCAGGCGTCCACTTGATCGACGCGGATGCGGCGGTTCTCGATGTCGGGCCCGAGCAGGTTGACGTTGAGGCTGGCGAGGTACTTGTTGGTCCGCCGCACGATCGCTGACGAGGTGTGCTGACCCAGGTCCTTGATGCCCAGGATGCCGGCGCGGGAGAGCGCCTCCGCGTACTGAGGGCCGATCCCTTCGACCTTCATCAGCTCCGCCATGGTCTGCCAGTGCTGGACGGTCTTGGGCGGCGCCTTGCTGATCTCCGCCAAGCGCGTCGTGGAGGTGGCGATCAACTGCTGCGTGTTGACGATCTTGGCCTTCTGGAGGCGCTCGGCGTACACGGGGCCGATGCCTTCCACGTCGATGACCTGGTACCACATGCCGGAGAGGTCGTCGGGGGCGGACGCCTTGACTTCACGGAACACGACGGGCCTGGGCGCAGGCGGCGGCGCGGCGGCGGTGACGATGATGGGGCGTTCATCGGGTCGCAGGAGCAGCACGACGATGATGTACAGGAGGACCGCGACGAAAGCGATCACCAAGGGCCAGATGAAGCCCTGGTCGTTGGCGAACTGGTCGATCAGCATGCCGATGAAGAGGAGGATGGCCAAAGCGCCGCCCACCAGGAGCATCAGCCGCAGCGTCGCGGCCCTCATGCGGGGAACCTCCTCAGGAGGCCGAACACGACAAGCACGGCGCAGGCCACCAGGAACAGGGTGCCCAGGAGCGCTTCAAGGTAATCGAAGCCACCGTCGTCCACGGGGCGGGTGTCTTCCACGAACTGTTCGAAATTGTTCGTGCCGTCGCCGTCGGCGTCACCGGTGGGGCCCTGGGAGAGGTCACCGAAGTTCTCCTCTTCCCATTCGTCGCCCAGGCCGTCGCCATCGTTGTCGACGCTGCCAGGGAAATCGGACGCGTCGAAGGGGTCCGTGCCGGCACGGCGTTCGGAGGCGTCATCGAAGCCGTCGCCGTCGGTGTCCAGGAGGATGAGTTGGGTGGCGAACGACGAGGGGGCGTCGCGGGAGCCGTAGTCGATCTGGATCGCGCCCGTGGCGCCTTCCACGTTGATGCGAAGGGCGGCCCAGGTACCTTCCCGGACGATTGTACCGTTCGTATCAAAGGAGAACGTCTGGACGCCGCCTGGGGTGGCGAGTGTGCCGGTCGCGCGGTCTTCGCCCAGTTGTGTCTGCGTACCGTCAGCACCAACGAGCAGGAGCTTCACCGTCGTGGTGGTGCCGGCGTCGATACCGGCGCCGAAGTACAGGGTCAGGTGGGCGGGGGCGATGAAGATCAGGTCGGCCCGGGCGGGCGTGGCGGTCACCCCATACGAACTCGTCCTGATCGGCGGCGGGCACGGCGATCTGACTGGACGTGTCGCCCTCGGGGGGGTCATTGTCCATTTCGAGTGCGACGGGGATCTCGAGGGAGGTTCGATCGGTAAAGTACCAAGTGCTGGGGATCTCCGGGGCTGACTGCGCCATGGCAGGCATGGGCGAGAACGCAAGGAGTAGGGCCAAGAGCCCGATAGAGGTGATTGTGCGCATAAGGCGAGACGAGCACCGTCGCGGTCGCTTCAATAAGTTTGGCCTTGGAGGATGGATTAGCACGATTCCGCATGTACTAGTGTCCTTCCTGCGTCGCGCGGTCATGGCCCGCATCCTCATCGTCGGGGCAGCCGGCACCCTGGGCAAGCACGTTGCGGAGCAGGCGGGGGCCGCGGGGCACGACGTGGTGCGTACGAGCCGCCGGGCGCGCGGTGACGGCTGGTCAGCCATGGACCTGACCAAGGACCTACCCGAGCTGGAGGCGGACGTGGTGATCCATTGCGGCGCGGACCCGTTCGGCAAGGGGGCCGCCGTGGAGGTGGGCGCGATGGCGAAGCTCCGCGCCGCGGCGCCGGATGCCCGCATCCTGTACCCGTCCATCGTCGGCGTGGACCGCATCCCCCAGTTCCGGTACTACCGCATCAAACTGGCCGCCGAGGAGGCCCTGGCAGCTGCCGGGGGAGACCACGCGATCGTCCGTTTCACCCAGTTCCACGAGTTTGCGGACCGTTTCGCGGCCATGCCGGTCGTCGTGTTCCCGCGCCACTTCCGCTTCCAGAGCCTGGCCGCCAGCGAGGCCGCCGCTGAACTGGTCCACTTGGCGGAAACGGACGACCAGGGGCTGATCGGGGACTTCGGGGGCCCCGAGGTCTTGCATCTGCGCCAGATGGTGCGCGACCGACTCGCCACCGATGGTCGACGCAAGCTGGTGGTGCCGTTGCCCTTGGGTGGCTTCAGCAAGGCCTTGGCCGCCGGGCTCAACCTGTGCCCGGAGGCGGCGCGGGGCCAGCGGACCTGGAAAGAGCATCTCGCTGGCGACGAGGCTTAGAGGCCGTGGCCGGCGAGCCATGCATCCACGTGGCCCCAGGTGACCGCCCGGTCCAGGTGGTTGTGGATGAAATGGCCGTTGTCAGGCACCAGGATCACCTGGGCATCGCGGCTTGCTGGGAAATGGCCCGGTTCGTCTTGCCAACGTGAGGCGTCGAGGAGCAGGTCCTTGTCGCCCAGGAGGCTCAGGACGGGTGCTGTGATGCGGTCGGTGGCCACCTCCAACGGTGATGTGCCGGTGCAGGTTGGAACGCCGAAGCCGGCCGGCGCGCCGCAGTCGCCGAGCCAGAGGTTCAGGCTGGCCAGGTTGGCAGCGTGGTCGGTGATCGGCTCGTAGCCGGCGAACGTGGCGTTCACCACGGCGGGGTCCGCGTTGGGCGGATGGAAGTCGGTCTCCACGTCGCTGGCGCATCCGTCGCCGCCGATGAGGCCACATGTGAGGGCGCCGGGGACGAAGCCCGCGTGGGGCGAAGAGGCCGGGATGATGGCATCGAAGGCGCCGAAGAGCCCCTGCGCGATGGCGACGATGTAGCCGCCCATGGAGAGGCCATAGCCCACCACGTCCACGCCCGGTCGCTCGAGGCGCAGCGCTGCCCCCACTTGGGTCGTCGCCCACGCGAGGTCATCGAGGCCGCTGGCAGGATCGAGGCCGGGGCTTTCGCCATAGCCAGGCAGATCGATGGCGACGGCGGCCCGCCCGGATGCGGCGATGCGGCTGCCCCAGGAATAGCCGGCCTCGGGGAGCGTGTGCCAGTAGTTTTCCTTCACGCCGCTGAAACCATGGACGAGAAGGATGGCCGTGGTCGCGTTCTCGGGCCACCAGGTGAGTCCTGCCACAGTGCTGGCGCCGCCCGTGCGGGTCAGGATGTCGAACGTGATCTGGGCTGGGTCCACCAGTGGTTCTGTCGCTGGCCCCTCGATCGTCACTTCCACGTCCGAGGTGGGCTGGAGGCAGCCGGTCAGGAGCAGGAGGAGCAGCGCCGCTCCGACGGCCGCCCGCTTCATGAGTTGCCTGCGTGCGGGTTCTGTGACCGGATGAGCCCCTCCAGGAACAGCTCACCGGCACGGTAGCTACTGCGCACCAGGGGGCCGCTGGCGACGTAGAGGAAGCCCATCGCTTCCGCCAGCTCTTGGTAGCGGGCGAACTGGTCCGGGTGGACGTATTCCACGACGGGCAGGTGGCGTTCCTCCTGGGTGGGGCGAAGGTACTGGCCGAACGTCACCACGTCCACATCCGCCTCGCGCAGCTCCCGTAGGCATTCCAGGACCTCCTCTTCCGTTTCGCCGAGGCCGAGCATGATGCTGGTCTTGGTTACGCGGGCGCCGAGGCGCTTGTAGGCGGCCAGGACGCGCAGGCTCTGGTCGTGGTCGGCGCGGCGGTCGCGGATCTTGGGACTGAGGCGCCGCACGGTCTCCACGTTGTGGGCGAGCACGTCGGCCCCGGCGTCGATCACCTGTTGCAGACAGGCTTCGTCACCGTCGAAATCAGGCGTCAGGACCTCAACGAGCAGCTCTGGGTGGTCGGCCTTGCAGCGCTCTACGACGGCCGCGAAGTGGGCCGCTCCGCCGTCCGGGAGGTCGTCCCGGTCGACGCTGGTGATCACCACGTAGCCGGCGCCCATGAGGCCGACGGTCTCACTGGTCTTGCGGGGCTCCTCGGGGTCAAGGAGGTCCGGGCGGCCGGTGGCGACGGAGCAGAAGCGGCAGCCGCGGGTGCAGGTGTCGCCCATGATCATCACGGTCGCCGTGGGCTTGTGCTCTTGGCTGCCCGTGCTACCGGCCCAGCATTCGGCCAGGTTCGGGCAACGGGCCTCTTCGCACACGGTGGCTAGGCCGCGCTCACGCAGGGCCATGCGGATCTCGGCCACCCGCTCACCTCCGGGAGGACGCACGCGGAACCAAGAAGGCAGCCGCGGGCGGCCACTGGGGCTGCGGCCCGGGCTGTTGGCAGGCAATGGCTCCTCGTCCGTGCCGCCTCCGCCGGCGCTAGCACCAGCCAATGGCAGTTCGGGTAGTCCTGACGTCCCGGTCACCGTTGCTTCGACCTGGGCGGGTAGCAAAAGGGTTGGGGGATGGGCGAGGCGGCGCAAGGAGGGCGGCGCCGAGTGCTTTCGCTGAATCTGACAATAATGATTTAAGGGCGGGTTACCGTCCTGACCAATGCTCTTTGGTGGGAGCTCTGGTTGGAGGTGAGAGAACAAGACGGGTCGCGCCTTTCCTGTTGAAGCCTGATCATTCCTGGTCCTTGGCAGCGTAGCCTAGGCGTACTTGGGAATGCAACGAAAACTCGCTAGTGAAAACTAGATTAAAACTTGGAATTGATACTATGAAAATGACCATGCTCATGGCCTTCGCCCTGACCCTCGCCGCCACCGTCCCCGGAGCCGTCGCCCAGACGCCCCTCGGCGACCCCGCCAACTGTGACGCCAGCAACGACACCGGCATCGGTGGCGTCGTCGGCAACGGTGTGGCCCTCGCGGCCAACGGCTACAACAGCGTCTGCGGCGCTCTGCCCGTTGACGACCTGGTCGACTTCGCCCTGGAGACCGCCGGCGTGGTGATCGTGTTCGTGGGCACCCACGGTGGCGAGGCTGTCGCCCTGGGTATGCAGGTCGTCGGTGACGCCAGCGCCGAGGCCTTCGAGGCCGCCGGCCGCATCGCCTCCGACGTCAACGCCGCCATCGGCACCGCCGTGACCGCCGTCGTCGCCGTCTACAACACGGCCGTGGCCACCGCCGAGTCCGTCCAGGCCCAGGCCGTCGCCCTGGTCGCCTTCGCCGAAGGTGCCGCCAACGACGCCGCTGAGCTCGCCGAAGACGCCGCCAACGACGCCGCCGTCATCGCTGGTGACGCCGCCGCCGGTGCCTGCGCCCTGCTGCTCGGCCAGAGCTTCTGCGACTCCCTGAACAACCCGCCGATGCTGACCGTGTCCGCCATCAACCTGCCCGACGAGCAGGTGGAGTCGGTCAACATCGCCGTGCTGTACCTCGGCCTGTAAGCTGCACCCTGCATTCTCCCCTCTCTTCCTTCCTTTCTCTTGAACTCCCCTCCTCCTTGATCCTCTCGACCTCCCTCGTCCTGGCCATGGTCCAACAGGGTCCGGCCGCCACCTGCTCCGAGGTGCTTCATGCTTCAACGACACATCCTTCGCACATCCCTGCTCACCTTCACGCTGCTCTCTATGGCGCTCATCAGCCCCGCCGCCCAGGCGGAGCCGGTGACCCCGGAGCAGCCGCCCTTCGAGACCACGGAACTGCCTGTCGACGATCTCGTCCGGGCGGTCCGCGACGCCATCGACATCAACTGTACCGGCGGTTCCTGTACGCCTCCTGTGCCTCCGATTCAATGCGTCTGGGGCCCCTGCGTACCTCCCGTCCAATGCAACGCCGATGTCTGCCACGTGGAGCCCTGCTACGAGTGCATCTGCCTCGACTGCATCGAGTGCCCCACGTGCGAAGCCCTGCTGCGCATGATCGACCAGCTCGTGGAGCGCATCCCGGAACTCATCTGCGACGCCCTCTGCTGCGGCCCCTGTGACCCTCCGGTGGACATCCAGACGCTGCTGCGCAAGATCGAGCTCCTTCTGGCACAGCTCGAAGAGGCCGTCCAGGAGGCGGTCGACCAGGTGAACGACCTGATCGAGAACCCGCCGTCCGTGGACTGTGACGTCACCAACCCCGTGCCCGGCGTCGGTGGCGTCGTGGGCGCTCTCATCGAACTCATCCTCGAGCAGGCCCGCATCCTCTGCACCGCCCTGCCCGTGGACGAGGTGGTCGACTACGCCGAGGCCACGGCCGCGGACACGCTCGCGTACGCCGGCGGCACCTCCGGTGACGTGACCACCCTGGCCCTGCAAGTGGCCGGTGACGCCCGTGCCGAGGTCAACGCCGCCGTCGCCGAGCTTCAGCAGGCCGCCCGCGTCCTCCTTTACGAGATCCGCGACGCCGTCCAGACGCTCGTGGACACAGTGACGTTCCTCGCCAACAGCCTCATCGACCAAGCGGCCGAGACGGTCGCCTTCGTGGAAGCCACCGGCAACGACGTGGTGGACCTGGCCCAGGCGGCCGGTGACGACGCCACGGCGCTGGCGAGCGAGGCCGCGGCCGAGGCGTGCAGCATCCTCCTGGGCGCCGGCTTCTGCCAGAGCCTCGGCGTGGACATGGTGAACCTGCAGGCGATCAACCTGCCCGATGAGCAGGTGGGTTCGACCCAGCTCGAGTCCCCGCGCCTGTTCGGCTGAGCCTCGGCCGCCATCGTTCGGGCGCGCCAAGCGCCCTCCTTCTCCCCCTCTCCTTCTCTTTGTCGCTCCCTTTTCGGACAGTCCGTTCGGACCGTCGTGCGCTTGGCTGCTACAGGATGAGCGCCAGCATCGTACTGCCAAGGAACGCCACCACGATGCCGATGGCCACCAGGCGGTAGATGCGGTCCCGTTGCTTCTTGTTCACGACGTGGCCAGGCGGCCACCGACCCTTCAACGTGACGGGCGGGGGCCTCTCTTGTTGCCAACGGTTAAGCAACGCCCCGCTTGGCGCGGCGCCGTGAGCCACCGGGTCGCCGTCCTGCTCGCCGATCGCTGCCAGCCGCGCAAGTGCAACCAGGAGTGCATCAGCTTCTGCCCGCCCGTGCGTAGCGGCCAGACGGAGACCATCTACATGGGCGAGCACGGCAAGCCCATCATCTCCGAGGACCTGTGCATCGGTTGCGGCATCTGTGTCAACAAATGCCCCTACGATGCCCTGCGCATCATCGGTCTGCCGGAGGAGCTGAAGGAGGACCTGGTGCAGCGGTACGGCCAGAACGGCTTCCAGTTGTTCCGCCTCCCGGTGCCCCGCGCCGGCGCCGCCACGGGCATCCTAGGCCCCAACGGCATCGGCAAGACCACGTCGATCCGCATCCTGTCCGGCCAGGAGATCCCCAACCTGGGCGAATACGAAGAGGAGCCCACCTGGGAGCCGGTGCTGGAGACGTTCCGTGGCACGGAGATCGGCGACTACCTGCGCATGGTGGTCAATGAAGGTGTCACGACGGCGGTGAAGCCCCAGTACGTGGACCAGCTGCCCAAGGCGTTCCCTGGCAAGAAGGTGGAGGAGCTGCTGCGCGGCGCCGACAAGGACGGCCGCTGGGACCAAGTGATCCCCAAGCTCAACATCGAACACATCCTGTCCCGTCAGGTCGACCAGGTCTCCGGCGGTGAACTGCAGCGCATCGCCATCGCGGCGACGCTCCTCAAGGAAGCGGACGTCTACTTCTTCGACGAGCCCTCTAGTTACCTCGACATCCACGAGCGCATGCGCGTCGCGCGGGTCATCCAGGAGCTGGCGCAGGAGAAGCGGGTGCTGGTGATCGAGCACGACCTGGCCGTCCTGGACTTCCTCTGCGACCAGATACACCTCGCCTACGGCACCGAGGGTGCATATGGTGTCATCACCCCGGCGCGCGCCGTGCGCCACGGCATCAACGTCTACCTGGAGGGCTACCTGCCGGAGGAGAACATCCGGGTGCGCGAGGAGTCGATCACGTTCGAGGCGAAGCCGCCGCGCAACACCGCCCAGATGGTCTCCCTCCTGGAGTTCCCGCCCCTGGAGAAGGACCTGGGCACCTTCAAGATCAGCAGCAACGGCGGCACGATCCACGCCGGCGAAGTGGTCGGCGTCGTCGGCGGCAACGGCACCGGCAAGACGACGTTCGTCAAGATGCTGGCCAACGTCCTCCCGCCGGACAACGTGGAGCTGGACCATGGCGTGGCGGTCAGCTACAAGCCCCAGTACGTGAAGGGCGACTACGACGGCACGGTCCGCGAGATGCTCCTCACGGAGGCACCGGACCTGCTCCAGAACGGCTTCTCGAAGGCGGAGATCGCCCGCCCCCTGAAGCTGGAGAACCTCTTCGAGAAGCAGGTCAAGCGTCTCTCTGGCGGTGAGCTGCAGCGCGTTGCCGTCGCCTTGTGCCTGTACCGCGAGGCCGACATCTACCTGCTCGATGAGCCCAGCGCCTACCTGGATGCCAACCAGCGCATCGTGACCGCCAAGACGATCCGGCGCGTGATGGAGAAGAAGGGGCGAAGTGCCCTCATCGTCGACCACGACGTCTACTTCATCGACCTGGTCTCCGACAGCCTCATGGTCTTTGGTGGCCAGCCCGGCGTCCACGGCAAGGCGGAGGGCCCCTTCGACCTGCGCGAAGGGATGAACCGGTTCCTCGCTGGCGTCGATGTGACGTTCCGCCGCGACAACGACACCCACCGCCCCCGCATCAACAAGCCCGGCAGTCGCCTCGATCGGCAGCAGCGGGAAGCGGGCGAGTACTACTACGCCCCTGAGGACAGTTAGGCAAAGGCGTCATCGGCAAGCGTCAAGTGGCCCCTCGGGTACGAACGGCCATGGACCATCAGGACGACCGCGCCATCGGCGTGATCGGCATCCTCATCGTGCTCGTGCTCATCGTCGGCGGCATCGTCGTCTCCGTGCCCGTGGGGTACTACCTCGGCGACGGCGCCGTGGAAGCGGTCGTCGTGGACAAGAAGTGCGGCAGCAACCCATTGGGCGAGACGAGCAAGGTCACCGTCGAGACCCGGTTCCCTGTGCCCGGCGTCCAGCACGTCGTCAAGGAGTTCCCCAACGACAAGTGCAACCTGGTCAACAAGGACAACTACGTGGAGCACCGCCTGCGCAGCGGCCGCACGACGCTGTACCAGAGCGAAGGTGGCAGCTGCATCTACGACTCCGAGAAGGGCATCGGCTGCTGAGCCACATGGCCCCCGCGGGAACACCCAGCGAGAGGACGAAGGTCCGCCGCGTCGCTGAGCGCGGCGCCTACAACCAGGAGACCATCCACGCCATCCTCAAGGAAGGCCTCGTCGCCCATGTCGGGCTCGCGACGGAGCACGGCCCCGTCGTCATCCCCATGGCGTACGGTCTCGATGCGCCGGCCAACCGGCTGATCCTGCATGGCAGCGGCGCCAGCCGCCTCATGCAGGGGCTCCGCGCCGGCGTACCTGCCTGCGTTACCGTTACCCACGTGGACGGCCTTGTGCTCGCCCGCTCCGCGTTCAACCATTCCATGAACTACCGCAGCGTCGTCGCCCTCGGTACACTGCGGGCCGTCGAGGGCGAAGCGGAGCAACAGGAGGCGTTGCGCGTCCTGACCGAGCACCTTGCTCCTGGCCGCTGGGACCACGTTCGGCCCCCATCCGAGCTGGAGATGAAGGCCACCATGGTGCTCACCATGGACCTCAAGGAGGCCAGCGCCAAGGTCCGGCAAGGGCCGCCCGGCGACGACCCGGACGACATGGAGCTCCCCGTCTGGGCCGGCGTCATCCCGCTCCCCGTGGTCCCCGGCGCGCCTGAACAGGACCCCGTCCAGGCCCTCATGGACGTCCCACGGCACGTCGCCGAGTGGGCCGACGCGAAGGGTCTGGCGCCTCGGCCCCCGTCGCAAGCCTAAAACCGGAGGCGGGGTCGGCCGCCCCATGGCCTCCGACCTGCCCCAAGACGGCGACGTGGTGCGCTTCGACTACGACCTTTACGTGGAGGGCAGCAAGCAGCTCGCCGAGACCAGCGACGCCGAGAAGGCGCAGGCCGCCGGGATCTTCAACCCCCAGCGCACCTACCGCCCCCTCACCGTCACCCTCGGCAAGGGCAGCCTCATCCCCGGCCTCGAAGCCCACCTGAAGACCAGCGGCGCCATCGGCGACGCCCAGAAGGTCGACATCGCTGCCGAGGACGCCTACGGCAAGCGCGACCCCAGCCTGCTCAAGGATGTCCCCATGGGCCACTTCCGCAAGCAGAAAGTGGAGCCGGAGCTCGGCATGCGCCTCAACCTGGAGGGCAAGCCCGGCACCGTCGTCCGTGTGAGCGGCGGCCGCGTGCGCGTGGACATGAACCACGACCTGGCCGGCAAGGCCCTGCGCTACGAGTACACCGTGACCGAGATCCTCCGCGACGACGACGCCAAGGTCGGCGCCATGCTGGGCAGCTTCTTCCCCATGGGCATCGACTGGGACATGGACCCCGAGAGCCTCAACATCCAGCTGCCCCAGCAGGTCAGCTTCGACCAGAACTGGGCCATGGGCAAGTTCCGCGTCCTCAACGAACTGCGCGGCGTGGTCGGCGACCGCTCCATCCGCCTCGTGGAGACCTTCCCGTCCCCGAGCGTCATGGAAGCGGCCCAGCAGGCGGCTGCGGCGGCGCAGGCTGCGGCCGGCGGCGAGGAAGAATAGGCTCAGTAGCCGCGACGTTCCAGCCCTTCGACCCTGTCGAAGTCAGCATCCAGCGACAACATCAGGGAACATCCGTGGCCGAGCGCCAAGGCGGCGTGGAATGCGTCGTGCGGCTTGAGCCCTGTCTCCGCCATGAGGTCGAGCGCCGCCGATGTCTCCTTGGCACCCAGCGGAAGGACGGCCAGGCCGGGTGTGGCCAGGAGGTGCCGAGCGAGTCGAATCGCCGCCTCGTTCCCGTTGAGCCTACGGGTGACCCACAGCACTTCGTCCACCACGAGCGGCGAGGTGGCCAATCCGCCGTCGCGCTCCGCCTTGGCCAGCAAGGTGCGGGCCTTCCCCTGAGCGGCCTCGCCGTCGAGGCCGTAGGCGGCCACGAAGAGACTGGTATCAACGAAGGCGGTCATGCCGGGCGGCCTAGCTCCTCGGCCATGCCCTCCTCGATGAGGGCGTCCAGGTCCAGGCCGGGGCGCGTCGGAAGGGTGGGCGCGTCGTGCCAATGGAGAGCCCAGTCGTCGGCGGGGGCCCGCTCCAGATGGAGGTGGCCGTCGTGGAACGTGTAGACCATCTCGTCGCCGGCGCGGATGCCGAGGCGGTCCCGCAGCGGCTTGGGGATGATGATCTGGCCCTTGGGCCCTACTTTGACCTTCGTCGTTGCCATGGTCCTACCTTGAGGTAAGATTGGTTGTTCGTGCTTGTAAGTCCTTTGCCTGATGCGTCTTGCGGGGCGGCGCATGCCACCCGAAACGATCCGTAGGGTCAAGTGGGGCCTGCGGGGGTCGGTGAACCCACGCTGCGCCGCTCGGGGACGTTCGTGCCTCCCGTTCCCCTTTTAACAGACCCCCTCCTCGCGCGGCCCGAACAGGGGTAGCGCCGTGACGAAGACCGATTTTGACACGATCGTCGTGGGTGGGGGCATGGCCGGCAGCGCCGCCGCCATCCGGCTCGCCCAGAAGGGTGTGGATGTCCTCCTGGTGGAGCGCGCTGACGAAGGCGGCGCCAAGAACCTCTCCGGCGGCGTCCTCTGGGGCGACGACCTGGCCGCGATCCTTCCCGACTGGAAGGAGCAGATGCCGGTCGAGCGCCCGATCTCCAACAAGAAGGTGGGCTTCCTTGGCGATGGCAACGCGTTCGTCATCGACTACCACGACGAGAGCCTCAAGACGGACACGATCGGCCACAGCGTCCTGCGCGCCAAGACCGACGCCTGGCTCCTGAAGCAGGCCGAAGAGGCCGGCGCGACGGTCGTCACCGGCGTCAACGTGGAAGGGCTGCACAAGGTCAACGGCAAGGTGGCCGGCGTCGAACAGGGCGGCGAGATCACCACTGGCCGCGTCACCATCATCGCGGACGGCGCCAACAGCCGCCTCACCCTCGAAGGCGACCTGCGCCACGGCCAGCAGAAGCTCGACGCCCACCACTACGCCCTCGGCGTCAAGGAGATCCTCAAGCTCCCCAAGGACGTCATGGAGGACCGTTTCCTGACCGGCGACGACGGCGGCATGGCCGGCGAGTTCGTCCTGGGCCGCAAGGACGGCATCATGGCGGGCGGCTTCCTGTACACGAACCAGGACAGCCTCAGCCTCGGCGTCGTCGTGAACCTCCCCAGCCTTGCCAACAACAAGGCGGTCACCACCCATGACCTCGTGGAGCACTTCCGTCTCCACCCTTACATCGCCAAGCTCACCAAGGACGCCGAACTCGAAGAGTACGGCGCCCACCTGGTGCCCGAAGGCGGCTACCAGGCGTTCAGTGAGCTGTCCGCCGACGGCGCCCTCGTGGTCGGCGACGCGGCCGGCTTCTGCTTCAGCAACGGCATCGTCATCCAGGGCATGAACTACGGCGTCAAAAGCGGCATCGCTGCCGCGGACGCTGCCGCCCACGCCGTGGAGAAGCGCGACGCGACCCGCGTGACGCTGCGCCGCTACGAGAAACTCCTGGAGAAGGAGCACGTCATCGGGGACTTCAAGCGCTTCCAGAACGTCAACAAGTTCCTCTGGAACCCGCGCCTGTTCAACCAGTACCCCGAGTTCCTGGCCAACACCATGCGCGGCATGCTCACGGTCGATGGCCCGAAGCAGAAGATGAAGAACCACGTGTTCAATGCCATGAACGCGGCCGGCGTGCGCAAGAAGGACCTCATGGCCGATGCGCTCTCTGGAGGAATGAACCTATGACCGACCTTCCTGTCGTCAACATCAAGGCCCGTCTTGGCTCCACCAAGTACGTCACGGACGCCCACGAGCACGCCCACATCACCGTCGATCCCGACACTTGTGAAACGTGCCCGCACGAGATGTGCATCCAGGCCTGCCCGGCCGAGTGCTTCGACCTCTCCACGGGCCGCATGCAGTTCACCTACGAGGACTGCGTCGAATGCGGAACCTGCGACATCGTCTGCACCCCTGGCTCCGTGAAGTGGTACCACCCGCGGGCCAGCTTCGGCGTGAACTACAAGCACGGTTGAAACGCTACGCGCAAGTTGGAGCCACAACGCGACAACCGATCGAGTGCTTTCGCTTAACTCGGCATGCGGCCTAAGGCCTCCCCTTCCTTCCACTTCTCATGGAGCGCGACTGGGACCTCGTGCGCACAATCCTTCTTGCAGTCGAAGCCGGCACGGATACGGGCCAATCTCTTAATATTAATTCGTTTCCTGATATAAACATTGGCGCCTTGCGAAGTCACGTTGAGTTGCTGTTTCAAGGCGGATTAATTGAGGGACACTTGTGTGCTTCTGGCCAAGAACGCGTTAGTTCATTCTTCATCTATGGCCTTACCTGGGATGGCCACGAATTTCTCGACGAAATCCGGGCCGAAACAGTTTGGGAGAAAACCAAGGGCAAGCTGGCTGAGGCGCGTGTCGGGTTGAGCGCCGCGATCGTACGCAGTGTGGCTTCTTCGCTGTCAAAGGCGGCCGTAGATGCCGTCGCGTAGGTTGGTTGAGCCAGGATCCTGAAGGGCAACCTTGCAACAACCCCTTTCTCTATCCTTCTCTTGCTTCTCTTGATGCGCAAGAGTGGGGTGGTGCCTCTCCTGATGCTCGTAGCCGTGGCCTTGCCCGGCCCGAACGCCGTGGCCGACGCGCCCGCGTGGAGCCCGGATGAGTCCTGGGCGATCCGCGACGAAGCGTGGGTCGATGGCAGTGGCACGGTCCATGCGACCGTCGACGCGTTCCTCGCGTACCCTGACGACGTGGCCGGCACGGACACGCTCGTCGTGATGGCCCACGGCTACACCCACAACGCCACGGGCTCCTGGTGGCCCCACATGGAACAGGTGGTGGCCCACGGTGCCGCCGCGCTTGCCATGGACTTCCGTGACAACAACGGCTTCCCGGTGCTGCGGGGCGCCCAGGACATGAACGACGCGACCGCGGAGGCCCTGGACCGCCTGGAGGCGGCCGGCTTCGAGATCGACCGGGTCATCGCGTTCGGCGTCAGCATGGGCGGCGCCGTGAGCGGCACGGCCGTCGCCGAAGCCCCTGGCCTCTACGACCTCTGGTTCAACGTGGAAGGCGTCACCGTCCTCTACGAGACCTGGGCCGAGGCGTCGGCGGCGTTGCCGGCTGCCGCCGCGGCGATCGAACGGGACACGGGCTGCTCCTTTGCGGTCTGCCCGCAGGAGTTCCTACGCCGCAGTCCGGCCCACCGCGCCGGTGACATGGTCGACGGTGGCCTGACGGCTGCCTACACGATCCACGCGGCCTACGATGGCCTGGTGCCCTACGACCAAGGGGCCCAGATGGCGGTCGCGGCCGCTGCGGCGGGGCTCCCCCATCAGTTGGTCACGGTCCTGCGCGGCGAGGAGGGGACGGACCAGGACACGACGCCGGGCAGCCACGCTCTGGGCAAGGAGAACGAAGTGGAGGCGCTGCACGGCCTGTCGGGCCACGGCACCGAGTCCGACGCCTCCCAGGCGGTCATGGCGACCGCGTTCGATCTGCTGTGGGACGTGCTGGACGGCCAGGCGCCGCCGTCGTCCGGCCTGGAACTGGCGATCGCCGACCGCGACCTCGCCTGATCCGGCTGCCGCCGGCTCTTGGGCGCCCCACACCCCTTATGAAGGGCCTCTGAGTGGGCCGCCCCGTCACCATGCCCGAGGTACCGATCCAGTCCCTGGGACGCCCGATGCACATCGTCGTGTGCATGAAGATGACGCCGGATGCCACCGATCTGACGATCGACCCGGTGAAGAAGACCCTGGACCGCTCCAAGGTCAAGAACATCATCAACCCCCCCGACGAGAACGCCTTCGAGCTCGCCCTCGACTTCAAGGACCGCTTCGGCGCCCAAGTGAGCGTGGTGACCATGGGCCCGCCGTTCTTCGACGTCATGCTCCAGGAGACGGTGGCGCGCGGCGCCGACCGCGGTGTGCTCATTACGGACCGCGCCTTCGCCGGCGCCGACACCTACCCCACCAGCCTGACGCTGGCGGCCGGTGTCAAGAAGATCAGCAAGCACTTCGGTGACGTGGACCTCATCCTGTTCGGTGAGGAGACCACGGACGCCTCCACCGGCCAAGTGGGCCCCGGCGTCGCCGGCCACTTGGAGACGGAGCAGGCCACCTACATCCATGAGCTCGACTGGGACCCCGCCAAGGAGCGCCTGCGCGCCCTGCGGTCCATCGGTGGTGGCCACGAGGTCCTGAGCCTCCCGCTCCCCGCCTGCGTCACCTGCGAGCTGGGCATCAATGTCCCCCGCGTGGCGACCTTGAACGGCAAGCTGCGCGGCAAGGCGGCCGAACTGGTCGTCTGGCCCTTGGCCGAACTCGAGGACATCGAAGACCCCTCCTGGGTCGGCCTGAAGGGCAGCCCCACCATCGTCGGCAAGGTCGACATCTCCAGCGGCGACGAACGCGACTGCACCACGGTCGCCAACGCCGACGAGGCGATCGCCAAGCTCTACGAGATGGGCACCCTGAAGGAGGTCCACGCATGAACCGCGGAGGCAGCCGCTACGGCTCCATCGCCCTGCGCCCCGCCGCCGTCGCCGAGAACCTGGACGACTACAACGGCGTCTGGGTCATCGTCGAACAGAGCGGCGGCCAGATCCGCGACGTCACCCGCGAACTGCTGGGCGCCGCCATCCCCATGGCCCAGAAACTGGAGACCACCGTCACGGCGGTCCTCCTGGGCCACGAGACCGGCGACATGGCCGAACAGCTCATCGCCGCCGGCGCCGAAAACGTCCTGCGCTGCGAACACCCCATCCTCAAGACGCCGCTGGCCCGCCCCTCCAGTGACGTGCTCACCAAGATCATCAAGGAGCGCAAGCCCACCGTGGTGCTCATCGGCGCCACCCACACGGGCCGCGACGTCTCCAGCCGCGTCGCCGTCAAGATCGACGCCGGCATGACGGCCGACTGCACGGAACTGGACGTGGACCCCCTCTCCGGTGAACTGCTCGCCCGCCGCCCCGCTTTCGGTGGCAAGATGCTGGCGACGATCCGCTGCGACCGCCACCGCCCCCAGATGGCGACCGCGCGCCCTGGCATCTTCATCCCCAATGACCCCGACCCGAGCCGCAGCGGCCCCGTCGAGGACATCGATGTGGCCTGGCTCGGCGACAACACGTACCACGCCGAGGTGCTGGACTACTACCTGGACGAGGCGAACGTGGACATCACCAAGTTCGACGTCCTTGTCGCCGGCGGTGTCGGCATCGGTGGCCCCGAAGGCTTCGAGAAGCTCACGGAGCTCGCCACGGCGCTGGGCGGCGAGGTCGCCTGCACGCGCCCCGTGGCCGACAAGGGCTGGCAGCCCCGCAGCCGCCAGATCGGCCAGACCGGTCTCTCCGCGCGCCCCAAGCTGTACGTGGCCGTCGGCATCAGCGGCGCCATCCAGCACATCGAGGGCATGAAGGAATCCGGCACCGTCATCGCGGTCAACAACGATCCCAACGCCCCCATCTTCCAGTACGCCGACATCGGCCTGGTGGGTGACTGGCGGGCCCACGTGGACGCGCTGATCAAGGCGGCCCAGGCGAAGGACCTCTCCAAGGCGAAGTGGCTGGTGCCCACCACGGACACCCTCGCCGCCGACCGTGAAGCGGCCCAGGAGCGCGCCATGAAGGCAGCCAAGAAGGCCGGCAAGCCGGTCCCGACGCCCGCCGCCGCTCCCGCCGCCGCTCCCGCCGCCGCGGCCCCTGCAGCCACTCCCGCCCCTGTCGCCGCTGCTGCGCCGGCCACCGAAGCCGCCTCCGAGGCGGTCGAGGCTCCGGTCGAAGACGCCCCCGCCCCCGCCGCTGCCGAACCAGTGGTTGAAGTGGTCGAGGTGGTTAGCGACGAGCCGGCCGAATACGACGGCGACCCGGACGACGCCGATGCCGTCAAGGCGTGGGTGAAGGACAACGTCACCGAGGAGCGCAAGGCGTGGGTGCTGGCCGCCGACTGCATCGTCTGCAACGGCTGCGACGCTGCCTGCCCCACCGGTGCCGCCGTCACCACCGACGTGGCTCGCGTGGACCGCGACCTCTGCATTGCGGACGGTGCCTGCTTCGACGCCTGCCCCACCGACGCCATCCGGCCCGGTGTGGAAGACACGGAAACGACGGCCGGCTGGCCGGCGGGAAGCCGTCTGGCCGGTACGATCGGCGTGCCCGAGTAGCTGCAACCTGGCGACGGCGCCCCACCGCCGTCGGTTGGGCGGGATGCATGGCCGAACCGGCCACAAGGTCCTTGCTGGGTGACCGAGCTTGGGCTCTGTGACGTCGTCCCCTTTCGCCCTGTGGCCGCTGCGCTTGGGCCTCAGCGCCGTGTTCCTCTATGCGGGCATCGAGAAGCTCGCGGACCTGGAGGGGACGGAGCGCTTGTTCCAGTCGCTCGGCATCCCGTTGCCGGGCGTCGCGGCGCCCCTGGTGGGCGCGGTGGAGATGTTCGGTGGCCTGGCGTTGCTGGTGGGCCTCATGGCCCGTTCCGCCGCCGTGCTCCTGGCGGGCATCATGGTGGGCGCCATCGCCGTCGCCCGGCTGCCCGGTCCGTTCTTCGATGGCTGGGCGTTCGACCTGGTCCTCCTGGCGGGGCTGCTCACAGTGGCCTTGGAGGGGCCGGGGCGGCCACGGATCGGAGGCGCGTCGGCGCCTGCGGAGCGGGCCGAAACGGTGACGTGACGACGCGTCCGTCCTGCCTCGATGCGTGAAGCCCTACGGGAGCATGCCTCGGTCGTCGCGGCCGTGCTGGTGCTGCTGCTCGTGGGCGCGTCCGTCGCCTGGGCCATGGGGCCCCCGCCGGCGCCTCCGCATGCCTTGCTGCCCTTCGGTGGCGAGCCCATCGAGCTGCCGCTGCCGTGGCAGGACGCGGACGGCGACACCTACGCCGACTGGGGCGACCTGACCTCGGGCGACCGCATCCTGTGGCTGAACCTGACCTGGCGCGAACCCCCTGCAGGAGGGTACCTCCTGGTGGGCACCCAGGACGACCATGGCCGGACGGGCGCGGGCCGTGAGCTCGCGTGGCCCCACATCGTCGATCCGGACCCTTTGGGCCGCGATCCCGGCAGCCGTGGCTGGCTGGACGACGTGGTGCGCACGGGCCACTGGCAGGTGGTGCGCCAGGAGGAACCGAGCGACGCCTGGGCGGTCGCCGTGCCGCTCAACGTGCGTGAGGACAACGCGACGCTCCACGTGGACCTGGAGGCCCGCGACAGCGCCGGCCGGCCCGATCCGGTCCTTGGCGAATGGGCGGTCACGTTCAACCTGGAGACGGGCCGTTGGCACTGGGGCGAAGCGGACACGGCGCGCCAGGTGCCCGCAGGGGAGGTGCAGGAGCTGGGCATCGGCCTTGCGGCCACCGTGGAGCCGGCGCTGCGCCTTGCCACGGACGTACGCACCGAGGTCGCCCAACGCTGGGCCCCGACGCTCCGCTTCGACGAGGGCGAGGCGCTGTTCCCGACGCGGGGCGAGTCCCTCCACCGCTTCCATGGCTTCGCGGACCGGGAACCGGACCTGCGCACCTGGACGCGGTCGTTCAACAACGGCCGCGACGGCTACAACCTGGTGGTGGCCGACTTCAACGGCGACCGGGACGTGGACCACGAAGACGTGGCGCTCCTGACGGACGTGCTACGTGCCGGCGACCCGGAGGCCGACACCGTGTACGCTGAGGTGGCGTGGGCGCGCGACGGCCGCATCGTGGTGCAGTACTGGTTCCTCTACCACTACAACTTCGTCTCCGACCAACGCGGCCGCGACGTGGAGGCGTTGGCCCATTCCGGCGACCGGGAGTTCATCCAACTCACCTTCGAAGACCTGGAGGCCGCCCGGTCCGGCGAGGCCCCCTTGACGGTCTCCTACAGTCAGCACTACGGCGGCGTACGCATCCCGGGCACGACCGCGGCCCCTGATGTCTACGTGGCCCGTGGCAGCCATGCCTCCTACCCGGCGCCCGGCGACGACCGCCGTCTGCGGACCGGCCTGGCCGGCTTCGGGGATGTCTTCGGGGGCGGCGGGGAGACCTGGACGCCGGACGACTACACGTTGGAGCTGTTGGGCAACCAGACGTGGCACGCCGGCTACCTATGGGGTCCCCTGACGCGCCACTCCCGTGACCTGGGCACCAGTTTCCAGCCGCTCCTGCAGCACGGCTTCCGCTACCCGTTCCAGGATCCCCTCACCTGGCAGGCGGCGCTGCCGGAACGGGACCTCGAACGCCTGGCGGAACTGTACGGAGGGCCCTCTTGAGCCTCGCCGAGCGTCGGACAGCGCTCCTGGACGGCCTGGCGGGCACGCGGGGCCTCGCCGTCGCCCTGCCGACCCTGGTGGCCATCTCGTGGCTGCAAGGGTTCCTGCCCAACGACTTCGACGTCACGCTCCTCACGGTGCCCCTGGCGTTGCTGGTGGCGTGGGCGCTCCTCTCTGTCCCTCGTGAAGGGGCCCGCGCCCTGGTGGCCGCCCGCGCCGAAGGGCTCATGGCCGCCTTCGATGCGAGCCGGCTGCGACGGGATCTTGTCGCCCCAGGCCTGCTGGTCGTCCTTCTCTTGCCCCGGCTGTTCCTGGGCTTCTACGGCATCCCGCACATGAGCCCCCTGGCCGGCCTGGTCCTGGCCAGCATCACGCGCCGCGTGGCGGCCCTCGCCATCGTGCTGGTGGTCTGGGCCGCCGCGGCCACCCTACGGCGCCACGCCAAGCGCACCGACGTGGCCACACCGAGCCTGCGCCGCCGCGACGCCCAGGTGATCGCGGTCTGGGGCCTCGTCTTGGTGTGGCTGGTCCTGCTCCATCCCTTCTGGGCCCCCTTCGGACCGCTGGGCTGGCCACCGGCGTTCACCGACCTGGGCCGCATCGATGCCCTGTTGCGGGTCACCATGTCGGTCGCCGTGCCGGTGCTGCTCTTCCCGGTCCTCGTCGTCCACGCGGAACGGGTCAAGCAACTGATCCGACGCCGCGCCGCCGGCGAAGCCCTCCCGGGTGTGGGGCTCCTGTCGCTCTTCGGCCTCCAGGTGCTCCTGGCGCTCGGTGCCGTGGCGTTACACACGTACGTGCTGCTGTGGATCGCCAACTACCACGCCGCCACCGGGTTTTAGCCGGGCCCGGCCCTCGCGTCGCCGTGGACCCGGAGCGCGCGCGGTTCCAGCGGCAGGTCGCCCTCCCCGACGTGGGCCTGGAGGGTCAGCGTCGCCTCGCCGAAGCCCGCGTCCTGGTCGTCGGTGCCGGCGGCCTGGGCTGCCCGGCCGCCCTCTACCTGGCCGCTGCCGGCATCGGCACCATCGGCCTGGCGGACGACGACACGGTGGCCGAGAGCAACCTCCACCGCCAGGTGCTCTACACCCCCGCCGACGTCGGGCGCTCCAAGACGGAGGTCGCCCAGGAGCGCCTCCGGGCCCTCGACGACCAGGTCAATCTGGTCCAGCACCCGGCCGTCACCGCCGACAACGCCCGCGACCTGGTCGCCGGCTACCACATCGTCCTGGACGGCACGGACAACCTGGACGCGCGTTACCTGCTCGCCGACGCCTGCGTCCTCGAAGAGGTGCCGCTCGTCCACGGCAGCCTCTATCGCCATGAAGCCCAGGTCAGCCTCTTCCACCCGCCGGCCGGGCCCTGTTACCGTTGCCTCTACCCGACCTACCCGAGCCGACCGTTGGCCGACTGCGCCACCGCCGGCGTCCTCGGTGTCCTACCGGGGCTGGTCGGGACGCTCATGGCGACCGAGGCGGTGAAGCACATCGTCGGCTTCGGCCGTAGTCTCGCGGGGCGGCTCCTACTCTACGATGCGGCGGCTATGGCGTTCGACGAGATCGCCGTCCCCAAGCGCCCTGACTGCGCCCTGTGTGGGCCGGACCCGACCATCACGGACGTGGAACCGTCCGTGCCGAGCGTCACGCCGGCCGATCTCGACGCCCTTCTGGCCGATGGCGCGCTCCTGGTAGACATCCGGGGGGCCGGCCAGGCGGGCGTGCTGCCAGGCGCCCGGCGCGTCGAGGCCGACCACGTGGGTGGCCTGGAACACGACGGTGTCGTCGTGGTCGCCTGCCAACGCGGCATCAGCAGCCAGGCCGCCGTGCGATCGCTGCGGGCGCGGGGTGTGGATGCGGTGAGTCTGGCGGGGGGCGTCGAAGGATGGGTTGGCTTCAATGCGGCGAGGCCCCGCTCGATGGCTCGTCCGTGAGCCTCGGCTCCTCCCAATCTGAGTCGTCGTCCTCCCATGAGAGATCAGGCGGGGGCTCCGGTTCGGCAAAGCCACTGATCGGCGACCAACCCCAAGGGTCCGTGGTTTCCAGGAACGGCGCATCGGGATCCAGGGTCACGATGCGGCGCAGGATCCGCGCAAGCTCGTGGTGTTCCTGCAAGAAGCCCCCAAGCGCTTCGACGTCGGCCACGGCAGGGAAGATCCGATTGATGGTCTCGCGCAAAGGACCCGGGTCCGGTTCGTGCGCCAAACTGTGGAGCTCCAGCCACAGCGCCGGGCGAAGCAAGATGCCTTGGGCAAGCTCCGGCCAGCGCTCTTCTACCAGCGTCCATAGGGCCATGTGGCGCGGCTCGATGTCCGTGCCGGCATCGAACAGCCCGGCTGATTCAGCCAGGAAGATCTGAACCCGGAGCCGGTTGACAAACCGTTTCGCATGGCGCGGTGTCCCTGGCAACAGCGGCCATGCGGCCTCCAGTGCCTCGCGGAAGGCCGTCGACCGACTCTCAAGGGCATCGATGCGCGCCCGTGCCGGTTCATAGGCCTCCCCCACCGCATCGAGCCGTGCCCCCTCGTCGCCCGGGTCTGTATGTGGTTGACGGCCCCGACGTCGCAGACCACCTCTGCGCTCTGCTCGGCTCGGCGAATCCGCGGCAGGCTCGTGGTCGGTCGGCTCCGACCGTGTAGCGGGCTCGGCGACCAGCTGTTCCAGAAGAGACTGGAGGCGAGACGACGACGGATGTGGGAGGTTGACTTGCAACTGGACGATCTTCTGGAGGTAGCGCCGGCCGAACACCAAGCTGCCAGATGGATCGTCATCGGGGACGACGTCTCCCCCGGGGCGATAGGTGCGCGCCAGCCGTTCGTACTTGACCGCCACTTGGGCCGCGACCCCGGACATCTCGGCCATGACGACCACGACGACCTCCGGCCCGGCCAACACTTGGTTGACGAACTCTAGGACGTCGGCGGCTCCAGGAGGTCGGCATCGTTCCAGGTCGTCGATGAAGACGACCAGGCGGCCGCCTTCAGGAAGGGCCTGGCGCAGATGCTCGCGCAGCTCACTTCGCATCGCCTCAAGGGCACCCGTGTCCGCCTCGTGTTCGGGGTTATGCGCGAATGCGGCCAAAGCGCTGCGCAACCGTTGCAATCGCGGCAGCTGCGACCCGCCGCCCACCGCGGCCAGGTTGAGCAGCCAAGCAGACAGGGTCGGCGAACCGCCCGCAAAGAGACTGATGAATCGAGCTCCCTCCGCGGTCCCCAGCCATGAGAGAGCCTGGCCTGCGACCCCGAAGCCGGCCAGCGCCAATAGCCCAGCGCCGGCCGCGGCTTGTACGTAGCTGCGGCCGCGTTCAGGGCCGACCTGGAACTCCAGGGGGAGCTGGTTGAAGAGGCGCCGGCGCGGGGTCCAACGAGCCCTGGCGGAACGGAGGACGGAAGCAAGCAGCGCCTGGCCCAGATCACCTGAATCGTCGTGCTGCCAGGCGTTGAAATCGACGATGAGGTACGGCGGCGCCTCGTCGGCCTGGGCCGCGACCCTGTTCCGGTAGGCGAGACGGTCGCGGACCAGGTTGGCCAGAGAGGTTTTGCCGACGCCCCAAGGGGCGTTGACGGCGATCGTGAGCGGCGTGTCCGTGCGCCGGTCCTCGATGAGGGCTGCCAACGCATCGGCGTAGGCGTTGTAGCCCAGCACGTCCTGATCCGCATTTGCTACGGCATGGTCGGAGAGCTGGTGGAGGGCAGCCAGGAGAGTGGCCGTGTCAGGGTGGGGCGAAGTCCGGTTGCGTTCGCGTCGCCGACCAATTTTTTCGGCCACCCACGCAGCCAGTTTTCCGAGATCGCGATTAGACTTCAGCTCATGTGTAGCGCCCTCCACGAACCCTCGGCGCACGGCTTGAAGCATCGAAGCCATGAGCGTCCTGGTTTCTGAATCCAGGGCAGAGCTTTCCTGTTCTAGGGAATCATAAGATGGAACTCCCAGGAGCCATGGTTCTTTTCCCGAAGATCGCTGTGAAAAAGCCCATGTCGTCCATGGACCATAAACAGGGCCACGATCTGGCCACCACATCTCAAGGACTGCATCCGAGCGGGCAATCGCCGCTTCCGCCTCCGGGAGAGCATCCTTGAATGCCGCCCCTTCGAACGCTTCAATGAACGTGCAAGCCAAGCCTTGCTTAGCGAAAGCGACCCCTAGGTCGGCGGCGTGGTCGCCATGGGCACCGGCATTGTGGATGATGCAGATCAGGGGGGCATCAGGTGGCAGTTCGGGCATCTGGGCTGTCTTCTTCGCCACGCCAGCCGCCTTCTCGAAGGGCCCTGACATGCTGGCGACGCCACGGTCCGAGGGCTCAGACACATGGTCCCATGCACTTGGCAGCATGTGAAGCCTTGTCTCGATTGGACCGCTCGTGCGCCTTCTGTGGGCGTGCTGGTCAATGGGTCAAACAGTAGAGCTCCCCGAACGCCCCGCGCTCTCGCGTTGCCAGGGCCGGGTTCCGCTCCACCTGTGAGGCCAGGGTGTCCCACGCACGATCGGCGTAATCGTGCCCCGGTAGTACGACCGTCGCGCCGGGCAGCTGCCGCAGCAGGTCCATGGAGGCGAACATGGCGTCCGTGTCGCCGCCGGGGAAGTCGGTGCGGCCGCAGGAGTCGACGAACAGGGTATCGCCGCCCAAGAGCACCTGTTGCCCTGGCGCCGCGTCGCCTACGAGGAAGCAGCTCCCTTCCGGTTGATGGCCCGGCGTGTGGAGCAGCTCTGCCCTGAGGCTCCCCAGGTCGAACCGGTCACCGTCCTTGGCCAGGCGGACGCGGAGGCCTGCCGCCTCGGCCTCCTGGACCTTGGCGTGGCCTGCCGCCGCTTCATGGAGGACGATCTCCTGGACGTCGTGCTCCGCGATCTCCGGCACGCCGCCGATGTGGTCCCAGTGGCCATGGGTGAACCAGGCGGTGCGCACCTCCAGGCCCGCCGCGACGGCGGCGCCGAAGAGCCGTTCCAGCTCGAAGGCCGGGTCCACCGCGGCCGCCTCGCCCGTGGCCGGGTCGCCGACGACGTAGTGGAAGTTCTCGTGCGGCCCCGCCCTGAGTTGCAGCAGGCGGAACGGCAGCGGGGGAAGGCCGGCGGAGACGTTCTCGAACACGCTTTGCCAGCAGCCCTTCGGCTTAAGTAGCGCCCCCTGGACTCGGCGGCCATGAGCGATGCCCCGAAGACCCCCACGCCCCTGCCCATGAGCGGCGCCCCGGCCCCCGGCCAACCCGGCGTCGGCGGAGCGGGTGGCCCCGTGGACCCCCGCGCGGCGGAGCGCCTGAAGCGCCGCATGCGCATCATCCAGAAGATGAAGGGCATCAAGCACAAGTTCATCGTGGCCAGTGGCAAGGGTGGTGTGGGCAAGTCCACCGTCGCCACCAACCTGGCCGCCAGCCTCGCCGCCCAGGGCCACAAGGTGGGTCTCCTGGACATGGACCTCACCGGCCCCAACGTGCCCAAGATGCTGGGCATCGAGGACGGCGAACTGGTGCAGGACGAGAACGGCCTCAAGCCGGTCGAGGTGACGGAGAACCTGAAGGTGATCTCCATGCAGTTCCTGCTGCCCGACCCGGACAGCCCCGTCATCTGGCGTGGCCCCATCAAGATGCAGATCATCGGCCAGTTCCTGGGCGACGTCAACTGGGGCGAGCTGGACTACCTCATCGTGGACCTGCCCCCCGGCAGCAGCGACGAACCCCTCTCCGTGGCCCAGAACATCCCTGACGCCGACGGCGTGGTGCTCGTCACGACGCCCCAGGACGTGGCGGTGGGCGACGTGCGCAAGAGCGTCCGCTTCGTGCAGCGCCTGGAGCTCCCGGTCCTCGGTGTCATCGAGAACATGAGCGGCCTGCGCCTCACCGGCCGCACAGAGCCCGGCACCACCGTGGAGCTGGACACTGGCGCCCAGCAGGTCCAAGCGACGGCCGGCGACGACGGCTCCTTCACCGTGGAGCTTGACCTCTTCAAGCGTGGCGGCGGCCGCGCCATGGCCGAAGCGATGGAGACGGCGTTCCTGGGCGAAGTGCCCCTCGACCTGGCGGTCCTGGCCGGCGGCGACGCCGGCAAGCCGTTCATCCTCCAGGAAGGGGACAGCCCGGCCAAGGCCGCGTTTGATGCCATCGTGGCCACCCTGGTCGAGGCCGGCGAGAAGGCCGCCGCGGCCAAGGCGCAGGCCTGAGGCTGGTCCGCCCCCGCGTAGCCGGCTCCGCCATCCTTAAGGCCCGGCGCGGCGCAGTCCCTCCTATGAGTGAGACGGTCAGCTACGAAGCGACCCTGAGCCTCCAGGTCACGGACCTGGCCAAGGCGAAGCTGCAGCAGTTCCTCGGCGACCGCCCCTTGGACGAGGTGGCGGTGCGCGTCGGCGTCCTGCCCGGTGGCTGCAGCGGCGCCCAGTACAACCTGGGCTTCGCCGAGGCCCTCGAAGAGGGTGAGATCGAGTTCCGTTTCAATGACGTGCGCGTCTTCGTCAACCCGCTCCACGCGCCGCTGCTCAACGGCTGCACCGTCGACTTCGTCGACGAACTGATGGGCGGCGGCTTCAAGATCGAGAACCCCAACGCCACCTCCCAATGTGGCTGCGGCAAGAGCTTCAGCGCGTAGTCCGGGCCGAGCTACGCAGCCTTACATACAATAGATTCAAATAAGAGGCCCACGTAGGTTCGATTAGGCTGTGGGAGACACAATATCCCACACAGCCGCTCACCATCAACACGGAGGAACCAACATGGAACTCAACCACATCAAGGGCATCGGACCCGCCAAGCAAGAGAAGCTCGCCGAGGCCGGCGTCGACTCCGTCGACAAGCTGGCCCGCATGGACGTCGAAGCCGTGGCCGAAGCCACCGGTGTCGGCGCTGCCACCCTGAAGGACTGGAAGGAGCAGGCCGTCGCCCTGACGCTGCTCGAGGACGTCAAGGGCATCGGCCCCAAGACCCTCGTCACCCTCGCCGAGGCCGGCATCAAGAGCCTCAAGGACCTGAGCTCGGCCAGCGTCGAGTTCGTCAGCAAGGAAGCCGCCGTGGCCCGCGAGAAGGCCCAGGAATGGCAGAAGCAGGCCACCGAGCTCCTCGAGCGCGTCAAGGCCGACGCCCAGACCGCCGAAGGCCGCCAGAAGCTCGCCGCCGAAGGCAAGGAGCTCGCCCAGAAGACCGCCAAGAAGGCCCAGGAGACCAGCAAGGACCTGGTCGCCCGCGCCCAGAAGGAAGGCGAGGTCGTCGTGGCCAAGGCCAAGGAGCTGCAGGAGAAGGCCCCTGAGATGGCCAAGCAGGTCGAGGTCAAGCTGAAGGAAGCCCGCGACAAGACCGAGGAGTTCGTCAAGCACGAGACCGAGAAGGTCAAGGCTGCCAACGAGGGCTTCGTCGCCCGCTTCAAGGCCCGGTTCCAGAAGAAGAGCGCCTAAGGCGACCTGACCCCACCTGGCTTCGGCCGGTGGCCCGCAGCGACAACCTTTACCTGCCTGAAGGGCAACAGTAGGTTGTCTCCTCGTCCCCCTCTCCGGTTCATTTCAACACCAGCCAACCAACCACCACCCCTGGGTCGGC
>JBMYRW010000022.1:0-33579 GCA_049602735.1 Thermoplasmatota archaeon | reverse complement strand
AGGCGTGGCACGAATGCGACGTCGCCAAGGAGGAGTCTGTGGCCGGCTTCTTCACCGAGGCGGCGGGCGACTACGACATGATGGTCCACTGCATCGCTTACGCCCCCGCGACGGCGCTTGGCGACGAGATTATCCACACCACGGAGGAGGACTACAACACGGCCCTCTCGGTCTCCGCCTACAGCCTCATCCGCCTCTTGCGCCACGCCCTGCCCCGCCTGACCGAGGAGGCGAGCGTCCTCGCCCTCACCTACCTGGGCGCCGACCGCGTCGTGCCGGGCTACCGCGTCATGGGCACCGCCAAGGCGGCCCTCCAGCAGCTCGTGCGCGAACTCTCCGTCGTCGCTGGCAACCAGAAGGGCGTGCGCGTCAACGCCATCAGCGCAGGCCCCATCCGCACCCTCGCCGCCAGCGGTGTGCCGGGCTTCGACAGCATCCTCGACTGGATGAAGCACAGCGCCCCCCTGAAGCGCAACGTCACCCAACAGGACGTCGCCCGCAGCGCCCTCTACCTCCTGTCCGACCTGGGCAGCGGGGTCACCGGCCAGACGATCTACGTCGATGCCGGCTACAGCGCCGTCGGCGTCCCGCCGGAACTCGACCAGATGCGCCTGCCCGGCCAAGCCAACAAGCCGACCAGCGTCGCCGGCGGCGCCAAGCCCATCGTGTTCGGACGGTCCAACTAGACCAGCAGCGGCGCCCCGACGCCCTCAGCCACGTGGAAGCTGCTGCACGTCAGCGTCCGTTCAATGCCCGGCACGGCGCGGATGTGGTCGAGCACCAGGTCGGCGATGTCCTCCAGGTCCTTGCCGCGGACGCGCAGGATCAGGTCCCATTCGCCGCTGGCCACGTGGACCTCTTCGACCCCGGGGATCGCGGCGAGGCGGGCTGCGACCTCCCGTTGACCGATGCCGGCGCCGGAGGTGAACCGGGCCAGGATGTGGGCCTGCACGGGGCGGCCAAGCTGGGCGTGGTCCAGCATCGGCCTGAACGACGTGATGATGCCGCGCTCCTGCAGCCGCTTCAGGCGCTCCTGCACCGTGGATCGGGGCACCTCCAGGCGGTGGGCGAGGGTGCTGACGTGGGCGCGTCCGTCGGCCATGAGGGCCTCGATGAGGCGACGGTCCAGTTCGTCCATGTCCGTCATATTGACGGAACCTGGGCTTGAAACCTGCGGTCTGGCCGTCAATCTGACCGAGAATCGGGGAGAACGTTCATGGTCGCGACGCGGATAGATGGGGGTATGGCGCAGCAGGCGACCACCCAGACGCTCACCACTCCGACCGAGATCCCCGCCGAAGCGGAATGGCATCGCCTCGCCTCGGCGCGGGGCCGGCGCATGCTACACGTCCAGGCCGGCATCCTGCGCCATGTGCGCGCCGTCCTGGATGAGGCGGCCTGCCTGGAGGCGCTGCCACCCATCATGGGCCCCGTCACCGACCCTGGCACCCGCGGCGCCAAGCAGGGGACCGTGGACTACTACGGCGAGCGCTACAAGCTCATGTCGAGCGCCATCCTGTACAAGCAGCTGCTCCTCTGGGGCACCGAGCGCGCCTACCTGGTGGCGCCCTGCATCCGTCTGGAGCCCCACGAGACCGCCGGGACGGGCCGTCATCTGACGGAGTTCTTCCAGGTGGACGTGGAGCTGCGTGACGGCCGCCTCGAAGACGCCGTGGACCTGGCCGAACACCTCATCCGCGAAGTGGTGGGCCGCATCTGGGAGACCCACGCCGACGACCTGGAAGCCCTCGGGGCTCCTCACTGGGACCTCGCCCGGCCGTTCGTGCGACTCACCCACGCCGAAGCCGTCGCGCGCCTGGCCGAGCTCGGCTACGAGATGCCGCCCCACGCGGAGATCCCCTGGGAAGGCGAGAAGATCCTCTCCGCCGCCAGCGACGTCCCCGTGATCATCCAACGCTACCCCCGCGGCAGCCGCGGCTTCTACGACCGCGAAGACCCCGACGAACCCGGCATCCTGCTCGACTTCGACGTCCTCTACCCTGGCGGCTTCGGCGAAGCGGTCAGCGGCGCCGAACGAGAGCACGACCTGGGCCGCGTCGTGGGCCGCATGCGGGAGGCCGGCGAGGACGTGCGCAAGTACGGCTGGTACCTGGAGATGCTGCGTGACGGCTGCCCCGCGAGCGCCGGCTTCGGCATCGGCGTGGAGCGCCTGACGCGGTTCGTGTGCGGCTTCGACAGCGTCACCGACGCCCGCCCCTACCCCAAGGTCGCTGGCCAGGTGTCCCCGTGATCTACCCGGTCAGCAAGGCCGCGCCCTACGGCGAAGCGACGTTCGGCGGGCAGCCCGGCTCCAGCCTCGCCCCGCTCCGGATCGTGCCGCGCCTGCACCTCCCGGAACGCCTCACGGAGATGGCGCTCCTGGCCCGCGAACCCACCCCCTGGGACGTCCGCACCGCCGGCCGCCTGGGAGGTTTCCCCGTCGCCGCCCCCCTTGTGGTGCCCGCCATGGGCAGCACCGCCATCGCCCATCGGCACGGCATCGCCACCGCCCGCGCCGCCGCACAGGCCGGCATCCCCCTCGTCCTGGGCGAGAACATCGCCACGGTCCATGGCTACGACCGGCCCCGCAGCGACGCTGGGGTGACCTTCAAGGACCGGCTCATGGCCTACCTGGACGTCCTGGCCGAAGCCGGACCCGCGGCGCCCGGCGGCATCGTCATCCAGCAGTCGGTCGAGGACGCCATGGACGAACTGTGGTGGAAGGTCTACACCGATCCGGACGTGCTGCCCCACCTGGAAGCGGGCCGCATCGGCTTCGAGATCAAGGTCGGCCAAGGGGCCAAGCCCGGCCTCGGCGGCCTGACGCTCGTCGACGACGCGCAGGCGGCCGAGCTGGGCCGCGACTACCACCTGGGCAGCCTGCCCGTGGAGGACGGCCACGGCGAGGTGCGCCGCGAACGGTTCAGCGCCCCTGGCACGTTCACGACGGACATCCTGGAAGCCCAGGTCCGTCACCTCACCAACGACTTCCCGAAGGCCCGCTTCTGGGTCAAGCTGCCCCCCAGTCGGGACGCCCTCGACCTGGCAGCAGCTGCGGCCCGTGGCGGCGCCCACATGGTCACCCTCGACGGCGCCGAAGCCGGCTCGGCCCTCGCCCCCACCATCGCGCTTGACAGCTTCGGCCTGCCCCTGTTGGCCCTCGCCGCTGGCTTGCCGACGGCTGCCCTGCCCGCCACCTGCGACGTGCTGTTCTCGGGAGGACTCGCAACGGGGGCCGACGCGGCCAAGGCGATGGCACTGGGCGCCAGCGGCGCCGCCTTCGGACGCGCCATCCTGCAAGCGGTCGTGGACGGCGGCGAAGAAGCCGGACGCCTCGCCATCGAGGCCCTCGCCCATGAACTGCGCATCGCTGCCTACGCCGCCGGCGAACTGGACACGTCGAGCCTGGACCGCCGGGCCCTCGCCTGCGACGATCAAGGGCTCGCCACGGCGCTCGGGATCGATTGGACCTACGTGGCCGCCGTCCCGCATCCCGCCGAAGTGCCCGCCGCGCGCCTGGAACGGCCACCGCGCCCCCTTTGAAGGCCCCCCTCGTCGCGCGCCCCGTGAAGGTGCTCGGCTTCACCGGCATGCCAGGCAGCGGCAAATCAGAGGCGATGCACGTCGCCCGCGCCCGCGGCCACCCCGTCGTCCGCATGGGCGACCTCATCTGGGAAGAAGTGGAACGAAGAGGCCTCCCACGGGACGCCGCCAACGTCGGACGGATCGCCAACGCCCTGCGTGAAGAGGAAGGCAAGGACGTCTGGAGCCGCCGCACCGTGGCGCGGGTCCGCGAAGTGGCCGGTGATGCCCCCGTGGTGCTCATCGATGGCATCCGCAACCTGGAGGAAGTGGAGACGTTCCGGGAACAACTGGGCGACGAGTTCCTCCTGGTGGCGATCCACACCGACCAGCACGAACGGTTCGCCCGCATGCACCGACGTGGCCGCGACGATGACGCCGGTGACGACGACGGCCTCTTGGCGCGCGACCAGCGCGAGATGGGCTGGGGCATCGCCCGCACGATCGCCCTGGCGGACGAGATGGTCGTCAACGACGACAGCCTCGACGTGTTCAAACAGCGCGTCGCGGCCCTCCTGGACCAACTGACGGCCCCCGCTTCAACACCTTCATGACCGAGCCCCGGGTCGGCGGCGCCTGATGCAGGCCGTGAGCCTCTGGGCCACCCGCTCCCCCGCTCTGGCCATGGTGCTCGCCGCCATCGTCGTGGGCCCACTGGCCGCCGGCGTCCTGCTGGCCGAACGTGGCCCCGGCGAACTGGTCGCCGACAACCTCCCCGAACAACAGGCCCTCCTGGCTGTCCAGGAACTCATCGGAGACGACCACCGCGTCCTCGTCCTCGTGGACCACGAACGGCAGGACGTCGCGGCGACACCCCAGACAGCCCGCACCCTGCTTCGCCTCGACACCGTCCTGGAGGAGGCCGCCGGCGTCCTGGCCGTCGAGAGCCTCGCCTCCGAGCTGCGCACCCGCAACGGCACCAACGCCGACAGCCCGCCCAGCCAGGTCCGCGCCGCCATGGCGTACCTACGGGACAACGAGCCCACGGTCTGGGCGCGGTACGTCAGCGGCGACGGCAAGGCCAACCTCGCCTACCTCACCGTCGACGGCGACCTCGAGCCCAGTGAGGTGATCAAGAACCTGCGCGGGCCACTCGCCACTGGCCAATCGTTCTTCGGAGAGGCCCAGGTGGCCGCCACGGGCCCCGTCTACCTCGACCCGGACGGCGCGAAGGCCAGCGACCGCATCCCGCTCCTGCTCGCCCTGGTGGCCGCCGGAACCGCCGCCATCGTCTGGGTGGTCCTCTGGGGACGCCTCCGGGACGCCATCGTGCCCCTTGCCACCTCCGGGGGCGCCACGGCTGCGGGCATCGGGGCCGTCGCCTGGCTGTGGCGTGACCTGAGCGACCTGTTCCTCCTGGCCGCACCCGTCATCCTCTTCCTCGTCGCGGCTGGCACCCTGCTCTTCGTCCAATCGGCCAAGGGACGCGATCTGGAGGCCCGTTGGCGCACCATCCAAGACCGCGCAGGCGCGGCCCATCTGGTCGGCCTGTCCATCCAGGTGCTCGTGGCGATCGTCCTCCTGTTCTCCTCCATCCCGCTCGTGCAACAGTGGGGCGTCCTTCTTCTGGTGGCGAGTCTCGTCGGCTACCTCTTGGATGTCCTCCTGGCGCCGGCCGTCATCGCCGCCATCACCCGTTGGCTGCGCCGCGTGGCGGGCCCCGGCGCCCTCGCCACCAGCCTCTCCACGGGACTGGGACGCTGGGGCGAGGCGCTGGTTCGCCGCTGGCCCCCGGTGACCGCACTCGTGGTGTTCCTCGTGGCTGGCGGGGCAGCCTTGGCCATCGATTTCGACGTGGAGCCCACCACCCAGGAACCGGACGCGGACGCCGCCGAGGCCCTCGGGCGCGCCGAACGACGCTTCGACGGCCTCACGGTGAGCTACGTCCACCTGGAAGGCGACCTGGAAAGCCAACTCCTGGCGATCGATGGCTACACGCGGGACCTACGCAACCTCACCGGTGTAAGCCGCGTGGAGAGCCCCACGCAGGTGGCGATCGAGCGCTTCGGCGACCTGCCCAACAACAACCAATGGCGCGGCTTCATCGCCGAGGCGGACGCCGAGCAGTTGATCGTGCCGGGCCAGGCGGTCCTCATCCTGCACGTGGCCGGCTCCAACGAGGACGGCGTGGTGCGCGCCGCCAGCGTGCTGCTGCGCGACGCCGGCCTACAGGGGACCGTCACCGGCGGCGCCGCCATCGGCCTCGCCAGTGAGAAGGCCCTCCTGGACGATGTCCTGCGTTCCCTGGCGTTGGCGGCCGTCGCGGCCCCCGTCCTGGCCCTCCTGGCAGCGCCCCTTGGCGTCGCCGTCGTCGTGATCACCGTCCTCCTCGTCTCCGGGCTGCTCGTGGTGGGCGCCTTGGCAGCCCTGCCGCCCGCCTGGGCCCCCACGGCGGTCAGCATGATCGCCCTGGTGGGCCTCGTGTGGCCCGTCACCGGGACCACCCATCTGGGTCAGGTCGCGTGGCGGACCCTCCGCGACGGCGGCAGCCGCGCCGACGCCATCAAGGCCGCTATGGAGCGACGGGGCACGGCACTGCTCTCGGTGGGCCTGGCCGCCGCCAGCGCGTTCGCCGTCCTCGCGGTGGCCGGCCAAGAACCGGGCCGCCTGGGCCTCGTCGCGGCGCTCACGGGCTTCGTCGGCATGGTCGTCCTCCTGTTGCTGCCGGGACTCCTGATCCTCACGGGCCTCCTGGGTGCCGGACGCCCCATCCAGGCGGAGCAGCCTGGACAGGCGCCTGCCGCTGGCGAGGTGTCGAGGAAGGACTGGATGACCGCATCCGTGGCCTGCGAGGACTGCCGCCGCCCCATCCACCTGGCCCTGCGGGGCCACGCACGGGCCCCTCGGCAGGTCCACTGTCCGCACTGCGCCCACGCGCAGCACATCGATGCTCAGGTGATGTTCCAGCCGCGGCGCCTGGCCGCCCGCCAACCGGGCACGGCTGGCTTCCGCTGCGAGTCCTGCAAGACCGAATGGCGCGTCGGTCGCCTGGCCGATGGCGCCGAGCCACCTGCGCCTGGCGCATGCCCCCATTGTGCCGCAACGTCGGGTCTGCGCCGTGCCAAGGCGCCCTTACAAGCTTAGACGGGGGGCGGCGACGGGGTCTCCGGTGCCGCCGTGCCCTCGTCCATGCGACGGCGCCACTGTTCCCGCAGGCGGTCCTGCGCCTCTTGCCAGGTGTTGAGCTGCTCCAGGGGCCGCACCTCGCCGGTCTCGGGGTCCCACCGCAGCAATTCAATGCCGGCCGTGGTCAAGAGCCCGATGGCGAGCGGATCGGCGTACTCCTCCTGGAAGATGACGCGCTTGATGCCGCTGTTGGCCACCATGCGGCTGCATTGGGTGCAGGGTTGCGTGGTGCAGTACAGGTCCGCGCCGGCGACGCTGACGCCGAAGAGCGCCGCTTGCAAGAGGGCGTTCTGTTCCGCGTGGAGGCAGGGGCAGACGTCGGCCATCATGCCGCTGGGGATGCCCAGTTCGTCCCGGATGCAGCCCACGTCACAGGGGTGCGGGAACCCTTTGGGGGCGCCGTTGTAGCCCGTGGTCAGGACGTGTTTGTCCTTCACGATCACGGCGCCGACGGAGCGGCGAGGGCAGGTGGCACGGGACTTGACCAGGTGGGTCATGTCCATGAAGTAGCGGTCCACGGAGGGGCGGCCGTCCGTCACGGGTGGGCCAGAAGGGGAGCAGCCAAGAGCGTTGGGGCGCTGGACGGGCCGTGGCCGTGCTGCACGTGCGCGCCGTGGTGCGACCCACGGAGGACGAGGAGAAGGTCGCGGAGGCGGCCCGGCGGTTCCTGGGACCCGAGGCTTCCACGCAGCACCTGGACGGCGCCGTGGAGGCCTCGACCACGGAGCTCGAGCCGCTGCGCCGTCGCATCTGGGAGCAGCGCATCATCGACACGTTCCGCGGCCAACTCCTGCATGGGATGGCCGATGAGGGCCTGGCGACGACGTTCCGCCTCAGCAAGCAGGCCGCCTATCATGGCAAGCTGTCGTTCCCACCTTCACCCCACGGCCTAGGCGACCTCGACGTGGCGCTACGCCTGGAGGACGGCGACGGCTGGAGGGACGTGGAGCAGCTCATCTGGTGGCTGTGTCCGGAGACCCGCGACGGGCAGATCGTGGGCGACGTGGCTTAACATCGCTTGGTCCGCCCGTCGCGGGAAGGTGGTTGCTGGTTGGCTGGTCGGTCGGTCGTTGTGTGTTGATGGGTCAGGTCCCGGTCTTGCACCGGGTGCCCGACGGCTGGATCGGAGGGGTAGAGAAGGGGGGAGGGAGGAAGAAGGTCGGGGGCCGCCGTGTTACAGGCGGTCGAGCAGGCTGCGGGCGCTGTCGACTTCGAGGGCGCCGAGGGGGCCGGAGCCGATCGGGGGGGTGCCGATGTCGGCGGCAGCCTTGCCGATCTTGATGCCATAGTCGCGCTCGCGGACGACCGTGCCGTCCGGGTGTTCGGTCTTCACGCTCTTGCACCAGGCCTTGATCTTGAGGCCGAGGAGGGCACCATCGTCGCCGCAGGTCTTGCCGTTGTCGTAGACCTCGCAGAGGCCCAGAGCATCGAAGGCGGCGATCAGCGCGGCGCTGGCAGCACGGCCGGCCTGGTTGACGGCGTCATTGCCGCCGCTGAACTCCTGGCCCGCGGTCCGACACGAGTACGCATCGTACCCGAAGTAGCAGTCGAGCTGCGAGTCGGGGACGGGCACGGGGCCGGGTCCGGCGGCGGCCGCGGGGGCCAAGAGGAGGCCGACGAGGGCCAGGGCGGTCGCGGACATCAGGCGGTTGTTGTTGGTTTTCGTTTGCATGTTGTTCACCAGCCCCGAGGGGCAAACGACCACGAAACGCCGTCCAACTTAAACCATGTACGAGACGCGCTATTTACGGGAATGATGCAACAGCAACGGATAGAAAGGGAGGAACAAAACGACAAGGATCAGGAGGATAACAAAGCGACAGAAACGCCCTTCTGTGGCTCGTTCCATCATGAACTTTTTCGCCCGCATTGAGCCAAATCGGCCGAATGGGTAACAAAATGACAACGCCTGGGGCGCCTTGGGGCGCTTCACGGCTGCCAGACGTAGCGGCAGCGGCGGCACACGTAGTCGCCTGAGGCGGGGTGGACGTCCACGTCGCGGCGGCCGCAGCGGGGGCAGCGGAAGAAGACGTCCTGGGCGCCCCGCACGGGCCGCTTGCCGCGGCGGTTGTGCTTCGTGGCCCGCTTCTTGTGTTTCTGGCAGGTGCTGTTGACGCAGTAGAACCGCTTGCCGTCGTCGGTGATGTAGCAGCCGAGGCGGGCGCAGACCGGCGGGAGTTTGCTGCCGAAGTACTTGTCCACCTGCATGCGGGCGGAGCGGCCAGCGGCGGCCGGGTCCTGGGCGGGGTCCTGTTTGCGTAGGCGTTCCTCCAGTTCGCGGCGACGCTCCGGGTCTTCCTTGTCCTGGGCCTTGGGGCGTCGGGGGTCGTCCCGGTCGTCCGCGAAATCGCTGCTCCTACCACCGGCGGCCGCCAGCAGCAGGAGCGCCCTCACGGGAAGGCCACCTCGGTGGTGAGCAGGTCCTCGGCGAGCTCAGCGGTGGGGAAGACCGCTTGCGCCTCTTCGAGGACGGGGGTGGCGTCCTGGTAGCGGGGGCTGATGTGGGTGAGCATCAGTCGCTTGGCGCCGGCGTGGGTGGCGATGGCGGCCGCTTCGGCGGCGGTCATGTGCTTCACCTCGCGGGCGCGTTCCACCAGGTCCTGGGTGAAGGTCGCTTCACAGATGAAGAGGTCGGCCCCCGCGGCAGCGCTGGCGAGCCCTTCGCAGGGCTGGGTGTCGCCGCTGTAGGCGACGCGGCGTCCTTGGCGGGCCTCGCCGAGGACCATGTCGGGGGTGATCGTGCGGCCGTCGTCGAGCTGGACGCTCTGGCCTCGTTGCAGTTGGCCGAACATGCGGCCTTCCGGGATGCCGAGTTCGAGGGCCCGGGGCTTGTTGAAGCGGCCGGGGCGGTCCGGCTCCTGGATGGCGTAGGTGAGGTTCTCCACGCTGTGGTCGGCCCGGTGGACCTCGACGGTGTAGCCGTCCCCTTCCACCTCGTCGCCGGGCGCCAGCTCCGTCACCTGGATGGGGAACTGCTTGGTCCAGCCGCCCATCTTGCGCCAGGCGTCCACCATGCGTGCCAGGCCCCGGGGGCCGTACAGGTGCAGGGGGCGGTCGCGTTCGTTGAGCGCCATGGTCTTGACCAGGCCAGGGACGCCGAAGCAGTGGTCGCCATGGTAATGGGTGAGGAAGATGCGGGTGATCTGCTGGTAGCTGAGCTCGCTGCGCTGCAGTTGCCGCTGGGTCCCTTCGCCGCAGTCGAAGAGCAGCACTTCGCCGCCCCGCTTGACGGCGATGGCGGAGAGGCCCCGCTGGGACGTGGGCCAACTGCCGCCTGTGCCGAGGAACGTGACCGAGAGCTGCGCCATCCCAGCCGTTCGACGAGTCGGCCGCTTTTAACGACGGCGAAGCACGAGGTAGTGCCGGGTCAGGCTGCGGTGGACGAACTCGGCGTGCTCCTCCACGAGGTCGAAGGCTCCGCTTGCCTCCGCGGCTGCACGGAGGAGGTCGGCCTGGGCGCACCCCAGCACCGCGCGGCCTCCAGGAGCCAGCAGGTCTGCCATGGCGAGACAGGCGCGGCGATAGAGGTCGCCGACGCCCTCGCCGTCGGTGGTGCTGGCGCGGCCGTACGGGAGGTCGCTGACGATGCCGTCCACCTCCGCCATGAGCGCACAAGCCCCTTCGACGTCCCCTTGGAACGCCGTCCCCGCGAGCGGCTCGGGCGCCGCATCGGCGAGCCCTTGCAACGTCCCCTGCACCATGAACGGGTCCAGGTCGCTGCCCCACGCCTCCAGCCCCTCCAGCGTAGCTTCGATGAGGAACGTCCCCGTGCCACAGAAGGGATCGTAGGCCCGGCCGCCGGGGGGCACGCGGGCCAGATGGAGGAGGCTCGCGGCGCGGCGTGGGTGGAGTGTGACGGGACTGAAGTGCTCCTTGCGTTCCGCGATGCGCCCTTCGAACCGGCCCCGGTCCACTTCACCAGCCACAAGGAAGGCGTGCAGCTGTTCGCCGTCGGCCAGGAGACGGATGCGGTATTCGGGCGCCTTGAGGTCCACGGCATGGCCAGCGTCGGCCAGAGCCCCTCCGATCGTCCTTCGGGCCCCCGGCGTGGTGCGGATCTGTTTGCCCCCGAGGCGCTCCCGTTCGACGGCGATGCTGCCGGCCGGCACCTGGGGCGCTACCATCTGTGCCAGCGAGGCGATGCCGGCCTCGTCGTCCGGGGCGCTGGCGAGGTAAGGGCCCCAGGCATGGGCGAGGGCCATGCGGGCCAGTGCCGCTTCGATGCCCGGCGCGCCCTGCACGATGGCGACGCGCGGGTGGGGCAGTTCGGCCTCGGCGCCAGGGGCGTGGACGGCCAGGAGGGCCTGCAGCTCGGCCGCCGGCAACGTGGGGTGTTCGCCGGAGAGCTGTACGAGCCACGCTTGGGCCACGGCGCGGCCAGCCAAGGGCCCGGTTAGGGCCTGCCGGTCGAACGGAACCAACCGTCCAGGCTCGGCAGCAGCACGGCGTAGCGGCCCCCTTGCCCGTGGTGTCGCAGGTGATGGACCCGCCACCAGTTGGCCAGCCTTCCCCCGCCGCCGGCGGGGGCGGGGCGGTGGGCGATGAAGTGGACCAGTTCGTACAGGAGCAGGGCGGCCATGAGGCCGAGCAGCGCCGTGGCGGTCGGGCCGGGCCCAGCGAGTGGCCAGCCCACCGCAAAGAGCAGCGGCAGCGCGGCGACCGTCGAAGCCGGGAGGAACAGCACGTCCAGGCGCCGGGGCGTGGCGTGGTGACGGTCATGGAGGCCGTGCAGGGGCCCGTGGAGGAGGAACCGGTGCAGGAGGTACTCGCCAACCGTGAACGCCGCAGCGCCGGCGAAGGCCCAGATGAGGTCCGGGGGGGACGCCAACAGGGCGGCCGCGAGGACGAGCAGCCCCGCGGCGAGCCATTTGGGCCACATGCGACGGTGGGCGAAGAGCGGCCGCCACGACGTGCCGGCATCCATGCCTTACCATGGGCTCCCGGCGACTTCTAACTGACGTAGCTGAAGCCTTCCAGGTCGGACTGGGCCGCCGCGGCGCCGTAGGGGCCGGTCTGGGCAGCGAGTACGCGGCGCATGGATTCGCTCGTGGTCAGCAGGCTCTCCTTGCCGTGGCGCATGCGGTCCAGCACGCCGAAGCCCACGAGCTTCTTGACGTGGAAACTGGTGAGCGCCGCGCTGATGCCGAGCGCCTCGGCGACCGCCTTCTGGCTCGACATGGGGTGCTCCAGCACGAACGCGGCGATGCTGGCGGCCGTATCGTTCTTGAGGGCGCTGGCGACCTCCATGTCCTGGCGCCCCACGGTGCCACCGTTCTCGAAGTAGCACTTGTGGTTGTTGACGCTGCGCGTCGTCACCAGGCGGGCCTTCTCCAACTTGGAGAGATGGTGGGTCACGGTGCCCCAGCCGGCATCGACGGTGCGGGCCAGGTGGCTGGCGTGGATGCCGGGGTTCTGTTGGATCGCCTGAAAGATCTGGCCGCGCACGGGGTGTTCCAGGAGCTGGTCGTCCTGGAGGCGGCTGAAGCCGGCCATGCCACCGATGCCACCCAGGGGGCCAAGGACGCCACCCCAGCGACGCAGGGCCTGCCAGCCCGCCCAGCCACCGGCACCCGCCGAAGCGGTGCTACCGGTGGCCACGACGGCGGCGAAGGCAGGCGCGGGCATCGCTTCAGGGCGCAGGGAGCCGACCAGGCCGGCGTACGCGGAGGCGAGCAGCCCGATGCCGCTACCGACGGCGACCGTCGCCGCACCGATGCCCTTACCGAGCCCCGTGGCGGCCAGGCCGGCCACGTTGCCCACGGCGCCGAAAGTGACGTAGAGTCCACGGACCGCCATACCGGCCGCTTCAGCGACACCGAGGGCGGCCAGGATGCTCACCTGGGACAGACCGCGCACGACGGCAGCAGTCCCGTCCGCCAGCGCACCGACGGCGGCGCCGAACGCTTCGCCGAGGGCCGTGAGCCCCTTACCGACACCCTTGCCGGCGCCTTGGGCCGCGTCGCCGACCCCTTGGGCGGCGTCGCCCAGTCCCTGCCCGATCGTCTCGAGCAGGTTGTCGGCGTCGTCGGTGGCGTTGCGGACGCCCAGGTCGTCGCCGGCTGGCTGGCCCGCGGCGAGAGGGGCCACGAGCAGGAGCAACAGAACGGCGCGGACGGTCACGTGCATGACAAGTGAAACGCGTCTGTACTGTTAGTTAAGGTTGCTGGTGGATGGGTTGGAGCCAACAGGAGGAACGGCTCATGCGAGCGCTTCATCGAGCGCCGCCAGGAACGTCTCCACGGCAGCCTCCGGGACCACCGCACCGGCCGCCACAGGATGCCCGCCGCCCTCCCCGCCCGCCGCAGCAGCAGCCGTGGCCATGGCCGCGCCCAGGTCGAGTCCCGCATCCACCATGGGGGCCAGACCACGCGCCGACGCCTGCACCAGACCGTCCGGGCGCTTGGCCATCACGACCGCCGGGAGGTCCGGCTGCGGCAGCGCGTGCATCATGCCCAGCCCCGCCACCATGCCGGTGTAGGCGTGGCGCCTCGTCCAGGCCCATTGGATCGCCCGAAGCCGCGTCGTACCCTTGGCGCGCAGCTCCTCCAACCCCTGCCGGAGCGCCTGGCGGTAGGCGTCGAAGACCCCGCGGGCCGACGAGGCGGCCGAGCGGTCCCCCATCAGGAACGCCAGGCCAAGCCCAGAGCGCTCCTCGCGGGCACAGGCGTCCACGATGCCGAACGCCGCGCGCAGCGTCACGCCGAGCTTCTGATGGACCGGCAGTTCGCCCATGAGCGCCTCGATGCGCTCGGTCGGCTCGCCCCGCGCCACCAGTTGGGCCACCAGGGCAGAGGTGAGGCGGGTGAGGTCGTCCCCTTCGACGAGGTCGATGGGTGCATCCGGATCGAGCCCCAGGCCCGCGAGCCACGCAGCCGCGGCGGCCACGTCGCCTTGCTGGTCAAAGGGAGGGTCGCTGAACCGAGCCAGAGCCGGGGCCAAGGGTCCGCCGCCGAGCCGGGGGGCCGGACGGGGCACGATGTGGCCCGCAGCCTTGGCTCCTTGGAGGATCTCCAGGTTCCAGCCTTGCCAGCCGTCCACGTGCTGCCAGTCACCGATGGCACCCACGAGGGCACTGGGGGCCAGGTCGATGCAGTCCGGCCCGGCCAGGGCCAGCGCGACGGCCACGGCGGTCGTGCTGCTGCACGCATCGTGGCTGCCGTCCAGGCCCGAGAGGCGGGGGTTGACCATGGCGAAGCCGTCGTGCTCGTCCACCGGGTCGCCGACGGAGTGATGGTCGATCACCACCAGAGGACGGCCGACCTCCTTGGCGCGTGCCGCGAGCGGCGCCGCGTGGAGGCTGCCCTTGTCCAGGAGCAGTACACCGCCCACGTCCTCGTCCAGGGTCGCCAGCAGGGCCGCCTGGGTCTTGTCGCGGCTGGCGCGTACCGTGAACGCATGACCGATGCGCCCCAACGCCTTGGCCATCACCGCCGCAGCGGCCAGGCCGTCCGCGTCGATGTCACACGCCAGGAACCAACGCGTCCCCTTTGGCTGGGAACGGATGAGCGCCGCGGCTGCCTCGGAGGAAGCGCGCAGCGAAGAAAAGGCAGGAGAAGAAGGGGAGAAGGGGGTGGCGGACAGGATCAGTCCACCAGCAGGCGAGCGCCCTGGCGGGTGTACTTCCAGTCAGCGGCAAGGGCGCCGGTGTCCTTGTAGTACTTGGCCAGACGGCGGATGCGGGCCTCGATGAGCTCCAGACCGCGGCGGTTGTGGATGTCCTTGCGGTTGGACTGCAGGTGCTCGTTCAGGTTGATGGCCCGGTTGATGAGGTTCTTGAGATCCTGGGGCACGTTGGGGGACAGGCCGGCCTCCTCGATGATCGTGCTGATGGACTTGCCGGTCAGCTGCTTGATGGAGGGGACGCCGAAGCTGTCACGCAGGCGGATGCCGATGACGGCGGGCTGCACACCTTCGCGGGCGAGTTCGACGACCTTGGTCTCGACCTCACGGGGCAGGATGGCGACCCACTCGGGGGTGCCATCGGTGACGGGACGGGTGGAACCGGACTTGCCTCGGCGGCGAGCATGCATACGTGCCATGGTAACCTCTGACCCAGACGGTGACGTCGGTACCGATCGCCAGGATCCGGGTCGTGGCGGCCCACTTGGGTCCGGTACTTAAACGGAACGGGGCCCGTCTACTGCTCAGGGATGCGTTGGCGCACGCGGCGCATGGGCGCGGCCTGCTTCTGCCAGCCTTCGACGCGCTTGGGTGTCACGGCCTGGCCCAGGACGTTGGTCTCCAGGCCGGCCAGGTAGTCGTTCACCTGGTCCGCGATCGCCTGGGAGCCCCGCTTCTTGAGTTCGGGGATGCCTTCGATGCCGGCGCGGGCGAGGACTTCGGCGTACTGGGGGCCGATGCCGTTGACCTTCATCATCTGCGCCATGTTCTGCCATTGGGCGACGCGGCGCTTCTGGGTGCCGATGGCGGTGGCGACCTTGTCGGCGTCCTCGTAGCAGAGGCGCGCCGTTGTGTGGATGCCGATCTGCTTGAGCTTCTCGGCGTACACGGGGCCGATGCCTTCCACGTCGATGACGTCGTGGATGTCGCCGGGGTAGTCGTAGTACGCCTCCGACGCGGCGGCCGTCTTCTTGGCCGGCTCTTCGAGCGTCGCGACCTGCGACGCATCGGACTGGGCCTTGTGGCGGCGTTCCAGTTGCGCCATGAAGTCGTCGCTGGGCAGCTTGTCGTGGCTCACGCGGCGCGTGGCGCGGCGTTCGACCGTCGTGGAACGGATGGAGCGCAGCGTACCACCGGAAGCCGCAGGGGCCGCGGCAGCGGCGGGTGCAGGGCGGGCGCTACGGGGGGCCGTGCGGGCACGGCTGAACAGGTCCGGCGGGCCGGCCAACAGGGTACGGAGCTTGAGGCGGCGCTGGCCGCCGATGCCGATGTAGTCGTTGACGTACACGCCGGTGGCCAGGTTCTGGGGGAAATGGAACGGGTGGACGAGTTCGTCGCCGCGTTGTTCGGTGGCGCCCCAGGCGCGCGTGGTGACGGCGACGTCCTTCAGATCGAAGGTCACGAGTCCGTCGCCCAGGTCGGTGAGCGGGGGCTGCTTGTGCCATTGCTCGGCCACCGGGGCGGGGCGCGGTGCCGGACGGGGGGCGGGTTGGCGGAAGCTGTCGTCGAAGTCGCGACGGCGGGCTTCGTCCTGCGCCTGCCGTTCCTCTTCAGGGATGAAGAACGCCTCGGCGTCCGCGACCTCTTCTTCGTCGCGGGTCAGGCGGCCCGTCAGCATGAGCAACAGGAGGACCAGGGCGATGATGCCGAGTCCGACGCCGATGCCGAGCGCCACGTCAGGGATCTCGCCGACGCCGGGCGGACTGGAGACGTCCTCGGCGTCAGCAAAGAGCAGGAACAGGAAGTAGAGGGTGGCCGCGAGGGCAGCGATGAAAAGGATCGTGCCGAAGACGCGGCGGCCGGTCTGCGCCATCCAGTCGTTCCATGCTGGCCGTCGTTTATCCACTTGTTGTTTGCGTGCTCGAAGGCGAGAGCCACGCCGTGAACGCCTCGGTCGCCTTGCCACGATGGCTCACCTGGTTCTTCTCTTCCTGGGAGAGCTGGGCGAAGGTACTCCCTGCGGCGGCGCCGTCGGGGGTCTCGTCCGGCACAAAGATCGGGTCGAAGCCGAAGCCTTGGTCGCCGGCGGCCCGGTCGGCGATGCGGCCCTTGCAGGTGCCGTCGAAGTGGTGGGCGTTGCCATCCTCGTCCACATAGCACAGGTTGGCCCGAAACGTGGCGCTGCGGTTCTCCAGTTCCACATCCCGCAGGAGGTCGAGGAGGCCTTGGCAGCCGATCGTGTCGTAGGCATGGCGGCTGTAGACGCCCGGGAAGCCCTTCAGGGCGGCGACGAAGAGGCCGGCGTCCTCCAGTAGGAACGGTGGTTCGAGTCCCGTGGCGAGCAGGTACCCGGCCCCGGCCTCCGCGACGCCGGCCAGTTCGTCGTGCTGGATCTCCGGGTAGCCACGGTCATCGGGGACGACGGCGATGCCAAGGGGGTCGAGGACGGCGCGCAATTCGGCCACCTTGCCGGCGTTGCTGGTGACGAAGGTGATGGTCTCGGGGAGGGACCGGGTCATCGGTAGCGTCCACGCAGCCGGATGGCTTCAAGGCGTTGGAACACGGCGTCGGCGTCGAGGGGCTCGTCGCCCTCCGCATGACGCGCCGCTTCTTGCCGGTAGCCGGCCAGGAACGCGGCCAGCAAGGCCTCGGCGCGGGCGTCGGTCGCCTCCAGCGCCTCCTCCAACAGGTGGACGTCGACGCCGCGGGGCTCCAGTTCCCGGGTCGCTTGGCCCAGGCCGAAGTCGATGAGCACCAGGGAGGCGGGATCGCCCGCGTGCGGCACGAGGACGTTGCTCGTCGTCAGGTCGCCATGGGTGAGGCCGGCCGCGTGCAGCCGGGCGACCAGGGTCCCCAGGTGGTGCAGGCGGGCCACGGCGGTCGCTTCGTCGTCCTCTTCGAGGCGGTGACGAAGGGCGTCGCCAGGGATGTGCTCCAGGAGGAGCGTGGCCGCCTGGCGGTCGATGTCGACCACGAGGGGCACGGGGACGCCGGCGCGGCGGGCACCCATGAGCAGGTTGGCTTCATCGCGGGTGCGCTCGTCCCGCAATCGGGCATCGAGGGCCTCGTGGCGGTAGGGCTTGGGCAGCCGCCGCTTGGCGAGCACGTCCCGTCCCAGGAAGACGGCGGGGGCCACCTGGGCCTCGGCGCCGTGGATCAGCGCGGCGTCGGCGCTCAACGCCACACCGCCTCGACATCCGCCGGCCTTGGCAGGCCGGCATCCATCGAGCCGCTCCGTCGGCTCACGCTGTTCGCCTCCAGAGCGCCTCGACATGATCTGTCCGTTCATGGGGCCTGACGCCGCTGTCCACCAGCTCCGTGTTGACACCCGCGTTGAGCTTCAAGTGCCCCAGCCAGGCGATCATGGTGCCATTGTCCACCAGGACCGGCCGCGGTGGGCAATAGTAGGCGCCGCCGCGGGCCTCCACCATCTGGCGGGCCATCTCCTGGAGGCGGCTGTTGCAGGCGACGCCGCCGCCGAGCACCAGTTCCGTCTTGCCCGTGTGGGCCAAGGCGCGTTCCGCCACTTCACAGAGGGACGCGAACGCCGTCTCCTGGAGGCTATAACAGACGTCACCGAAGGGGACGCCCTCGTCGACGAAGCGCTGCGCCTTGATGATCGTCCCGGCGAAGCACTGGTCCATACCCTTCACGGTGTACGGCAGCTCGTGGAACGTCTGGCTGCTCGCGGCGGCCGCCTGCTCGATCTTGGGACCTCCAGGGAAGGGCAGGTCGTTGTCGCGGGCAAACTTGTCCAAAGCGTTGCCGATGCCGATGTCCAGGGTCTCGCCGAAGACACGGTAGCGGCCGCGCACGAAGGCGATCACCTGCGTGTTGGCGCCGCTGGCGTACAGGAGCACGGGGTCCTTCGCGTCGGTAAGGCCGCGTCCGATCTCCAGGTGGGCGACGCAGTGGTTGACCCCGGCCAGAGGCACATCCAGGCGCAGGGAGAGGGCTCGGGCGAGCGTCGCCGCCACACGGAGGCAGGGGCCCAGGCCGGGTCCTTGACTGTAGGCGACGCCGGTGATGTCACCGGGGGTGAGGCCGGCTTCGTCCAAGGCCGCCTGCACCAGGCCCGGTCCGATCTCGGCGTGATGCTCCGCCGCCTCCCGGGGGATGATGCCACCCTCTTCCGGTTGGATCATGTCCCGTTGGTTCGCCAACACTTGGCAGCGCCCCGGCTGGCCCGGCTCCTCACGGACGATGCCGACGCCAAGGGTGTGGGCGGTGCCTTCGATGCCCAGGATCGCCACGCGGCGGCCCAATGCGCCGGCGACTTGAGGGTTCCCTCAGGCCCTTCGCGCTAGCAGCCGAGGCTGATCGTCTCCGTGTCGGCGCCTTGCTGCATGCCGACCAGCGGCACGCCGGCGATGGGACCGACGGTGTGGGGCACGATCACTTCGGCGAAGAACTCCATGCAGCGGCCGTTGCGGAAGCCGTCCGCCGAAACGGCGGCCGTCACGTCGGTGCTGCAGCCGCCTTCCGTGAGCCAGGAGCATTCGGCGGCGAAGAACACGCGGGTCTCCTGGCAGTTGAAGCCCGTGCAGGCGTTGATCAGGATGTAGCCCTCGGTGACCTCGGCGGTGCCGGGGATGGGGCCAGAGCCGCCCAGGGTGAACGTCGCGGTGGCGTCGCAGGCCCACGCATCACCATCGCTCTGGCAGGTGATCACCGGGTCAGAGACGTCAGCCGTGGCACAGTAGGTAGCACCCAGCGGGTCGAGACAGGTGGTCTGGGGCTCAGCGGCGGCCGGCAGGCCGATGCCAAGGGAGAACAGGAGCAGGAAGGAAGAGGCCAGCGCAAGGAACTTCATCAAGGAGGCAGCCCCGCGCCGGGACTTAGACGTTACCGCGACCCTGCGGCGAGGGCAGGGTTCACTTGTCCTTCTTGGCCGCCTGCTCCATCTTCTTCTTGCGCGTCTTGGTGTCGTAACCGGTGGCACCTTCGAGGAAGTCGTTCCAGCGGCGCTGGGTATCCACGGCCAGTTCCATCGCCTGGGCATCGCCGTCGGCGACCTTCTTGGCGATCGACTTGTCGCTCTCCGTGTCCACCGTGAAGGCGGTCTTGGAGTCGTACTTGACGCGGATCTTGGGCATGGTGCCGTAGGAGCCGGCCAGCCATTCGCCGTCCTCTTCGACGCTGTCGAAGGCGGCTTCGAAGATCATCTTGAGGTCGGTGTTGACCATGTGGCCACGCTTGACGGGGTAGGTCTGCATCGCGGCTCCGCCAAGGCGCCCGGGTCCTTGAGTGCTTCGCGCGACCCCCCGGCGTTCCGGTCGCGCCCCCGCCATCACAACGCCTAAGCGCCCGCGCCTGCCCTGGCGCAGCGTGGGGCGACGGGGACTCCTTCTGGCAGCCGCCTTGGTGGTCCAGCTTGCCCTCGTCATCGTCACCGCGTTCCCGCCGTTCAACCCCCGCCTCGGAGAGCCGGTGTGGCACCACAACGCCAGCCTCGCCGCGGCGCTGCTCTTCACGGCGGCCACCTGGCGTTGGCAGACGCGCAACCGGATGTTCCTCGCCATCGGCGTCCTGGCCACGACGGTCCTGGCCACCGTGAGCGGCTTCCTGCTGCTGTACCTGAAGCAGGACCTGAAGGACTGGGTGCTCAAGGACTGGGCCAAGTTCTGGCACATCGCGTGGAGCTGGGTCGCCCTCGTGTTCTTCCTCGCCCACACGTGGATCAACCGTGGCCCGCTGCTGGGGTTCTACAAGCAGGCCCGCGCGCGCCTCGGCGGCCGACTGCTGCATGACGGCACACTCCTGCTCATCCTGGCGGCGATCCCCCTCACGTGGAGCCCCTGGGGCGCCGACGTGCTCCAGAAACCCCAGTACATCCCGTGGACGCTCTACACCTGGCTCATCGTCGCAGGCGGGCCCTATCTGGCCTGGGCGTGGAGCCGCTGGCGCTTGGCGGTCGCCTCACCGCCGGCGTGGGCGGAGTCGGGACGGGTGCAGCGGGCGACCGACCTGGCGCTGTTCCCCATGACGATCCTGGCGAACGTCAGTGGCTTCCCTTTGCTGTACTTCAACACGAAGGAGACGAGCCTGAAGTACGTCGCCAAGTACTGGCACACCTGGCCGTCCATCGCGTTCGCGGTGCTGATCTTCGCTCATAGCATCCACCGCTGGAACGCCGTGCGGGCCCATTGGCGCCGCGTCGATGACGCCCTCGCCCCTTCCCCTGGTTCCTAGTCGGCCAACAGGCCCAGCAGTTGGGCCGGCGAGTCGACCACGTGATCGACGAACGTCGCCAAGGCGTGATCGACCGGGGGGCCCATGCCGCTCCACGGAGGCGGGGGCCCTTGGGCAGGATCCGGTTCCGGTGGCCGCATCCAGACGGTCGTAGCCCCGAGCGCCTTGGCCGGCTCCAGGTCGAAGTGGAGGGAGTCCCCCACCATCACCCAGTCCGTCACCGGGACGCCCAGCCCCGCTGCGACCGCTTGGAACGCTGCCTCATCCGGTTTCCAGTGACCGAGCTCGCCGCTGATGCCCACGAAATCGAACCGGTCGGCCACGTCCAAGCGGTCGAACTTCTCCCGTTGGAACGGCGCAGGGCCATTGGTGAGCAGACCGACCGCCAAGCCTCGCTCCCGGAGGGCGTCCAGGAGGTCCATGGCCCCGTCCAGGAAGCCGATCTGGGCATCCACGTGGCCCCGGAAGGCCAAAGCCACGTCGTCCGCGTGCAGCCGGGGCTCGTCCAGGATCTCCAGGAGCCGTCGCAGGCGGTCACGGGCATACCACCAGCGGCCGTCCTTCTGGTAGGCACGGAAGTTCTCCTCCAGGACCTGCGTGTACGCTGCCCGGGCAGCGGGCAGGTCGATGCCCAATGGCTCCAGCACGTCTGCGACGGTGGCCGCGAAGGCGCGGCGCTCGGCGCCGGACCAGTCGATCAAGGTGTCGTCCAGGTCGAAGACGAACGCGCGTGCCCGGTGGAGGCTCATCAGCGGCGCACAGCGGCGGCGCCACGCTTAACCGTGGGCGCACGCACGCGCGGTCCTCGTGATCCCGGAGCTGCTGCCCTACGCCCAGTTCGTGGCCCAGTTCGCCCTCATCGCCGCGGCCACCTTCGCCGGCATCCAGTTCCTCCTCCACCGTCGGGAGGTCCAGCACGAGGCCGCCTTGGCGGTGCTGACGCGACTGCAGACGCCGGAGTTCCGCGCCGCGTACACCCGCATCTGGGAGCTGCCCCTCGGCTGTCCCGCGGACCACGTGCGCGCCAAGGGCCCCGAGATGGAGGAGGCGGTGGACGTCGTCATGTTCACGTTCGAGTCCCTGGGCGTCATGGTGCACAACCGCATCGTCCCCATCGAACTCGTGGACCAGGTGATCGGCGGCTTCCTGCGCGAATCCTGGCGCCGTGTGGGCCCCTACGTGGAATGGAAGCGGAAGCAGGTGGGCAGCCGCCGCTGGGCGGAATGGTACGAATGGCTCGCCGACCGGCTCGGCGTCGACAAGCGGCGCGTGCGGGGCGCCTACGAAGTGTTTGCCAACTGGAAGGCGTGAGCAGGGGCGACCGGAACGCTTTCTCTCTAGGACCCGCCGTGCCCGCCATGGCCGATCGACCGTCCCTGCGGAGCCGCGTGGGCTCCGGGGTCAAGCACCGACTGGAACCGTGGCGTCAAGGGACCGCCCGCTGGCGCGTCCTGCCCGACTACCTGGTCCTGGGGGCCATGAAGGCCGGCACCACGTCGTTCCGGTACAACATCCGCTTCCACCCCTGGTTCGTGCGCTCTGCGTACAAGCAGCCGGCCTACTTCGACCACCACTACGACAAGGGCGAACGGTGGTACCGCGGCAACTTCCCCCTCGCCGCCACCATGGCCGCACGCCGCCGCCGCGCCGGCGGGGCCTTCACAGGTGAAGAGTCGGTGAGCTACCTGTACAACCGCACCGCGGCCCCCCGGGTCGCCAAGGACCTCCCCGACGCCCGCTTGATCGCCCTGCTACGGGACCCCGTGCGGCGCACGTACAGCCACCATCAGATGGAGCTCCGCTGGGGCCGCGACGACCGCAGCTTCGACGAGGCGATGCAGGGCGCCCTGGCGGCCTTCGAGGAGGCCGGCACCGATCCCGACCGCGTCCGGGCGCTCGAAGGGCAGGCCGCCTACGACTTCCAGTACATCGGCCGCAGCGTCTACGCGCCCCAACTGGCCCACTGGTACGACCACGTGGACCGGGAGCGGCTCCTCGTGCTGCGTGCCGAGGACTTCTTCGAGGACACCCGCGGCGTCCTGCAATCGGTCCACGACCACCTGGGCATCCCCCGCCACGACCCGGAGACCTCCGTGGCCTCCAACGTCAAGGGTGGTGCCCCCAAGATGGCCGGCGCGACCCGCGACGCCCTCGTGGAGCTGTTCTCGCCCTTCAACGACCAGTTGGAGCGGCTGCTGGGGCGCTCCATGGACTGGGACCTGGCCGGCGCCGTCGAACCGGACCGCGACTGAGCCCGACCACGGCGCGCATTGAACAGGTCTGGGGAATCTGACCTGGTTCACCCTGGAAGGCCACGGCACGGGGGCCGGCTGCTGCTGGCGCACCGCTTATGACAAGGCCCTACTTGGGCCGCCCAGCAGTATGACCCAGAGACCGACGACGCTCCTTGAGAGCCGCAAGAAGGACCTGGGCCTGGACCTCTCGGACAGTGACCTCCGCGAGCTCTACACGGCCATGGTGAGGGTGCGCAAGATGGACGAGAAGCTCGTCGTCCTGCAACGCCAGGGCCGCATCGGCTTCTACCTCGAATGCCGTGGCCAGGAGGCGATCGCCGCCGGCAGCGCCTTCGCCATGGAAGGGGACGACTGGTTCTTCCCCCACTACCGTGATCAGACCATCCCGCTCCTGAAGGGCATCCCCATGAAGGCGCTGATGGACCAGTGCTTCGGCAACAGCGTCGACAACACCAAGGGCCGTCAGATGCCGGTCCACTACTCCTTCCGGGACATCAACTACTACTCCGTCAGCAGCCCCCTGGGCGTGCAGATCATCCAGGCGGCCGGCGCCGCCTACGCCATGAAGCAGCGCGGCACCAAGCAGGTCGCCATCACGTACTTCGGCGACGGATCGAGCAGCGAGGGCGACTTCCACAGCGGCATGAACTTCGCCGCCGTCCAGAAGGCTCCCTGCATCTTCATGCTGGAGAACAACCAGTGGGCCATCAGCGTCCCCACCAGTAAACAGAGCGCCAGTGAATCGTTCGCGATCAAGGCGCAGGCGTACGGCATGCCCGGCGTCCAAGTGGACGGCAACGACGTGCTGGCCATGTACCAGGTGACCAAAGAGGCGATCGAGCGGGCCCGCCGCGGCGAAGGCCCCACGCTCATCGAGGCGGTCACGTTCCGCATGGGCGCCCATTCCACGAGTGACGACCCCAGCCGCTACGTCCCCAAGGAGGAGTACGCGGAATGGGAGAAGAAGGACCCCATCGCCCGCTTCGAGAAGTACCTCCTGAAGCGCGGTGTGGTCGACGACGAGTTCATTGCGAAGACGGCGGCCGACGCCGAGAAGGAAGTGGCCGAGTCCCTGAAGGCCTCCGAGGCCGAAGCGCCCCTGCCCCACGCGGACACGGTGTTCGAGGACGTCTACGCCGAGCTGCCCGATCACCTGGTGGAGCAGCGAGAGGCCATGCGGGCCGATGTCGCCGAGAATGGGATGCCGGAGGGCCACTGATCATGCCCACCATGACGCTCATCCAGGCCGTCACGCACACCCTGGACCAGGCGATGGAGCGCGACAGGGACGTCCTGGTCTTCGGCGAGGACGTGGGCCCCAACGGCGGCGTGTTCCGCGCCACCGACGGGCTCACCGCCAAGCACGGCGAAGACCGCTGCTTCGACACGCCGCTCAACGAGAACCTCATCGTGGGCGCCGCCATCGGCATGGCCGCCTACGGCATGCGGCCCGTGCCGGAGATCCAGTTCATGGACTACATCTGGCCCGCCTACGACCAGATCGTCAACGAGGCGGCCAAGCTGCGCTACCGCAGCGGCGGCGAATACTCCTGCCCCATGACCATCCGCACCCCTTACGGCGGCGGCATCCGGGGCGGCCATTACCACTCCCAGAGCGGCGAAGCTCCCTTCGCCCACACGCCGGGCCTCACCGTCGTGGCGCCCAGCACGGCCTACGATGCCAAGGGGCTCCTGCACGCCTCCATTGAACTGGACGACCCGGTCATCTTCATGGAGCCCAAGGCGCTCTACCGCGCCGCCAAGGGCGACGTCCCGGAAGAGTACTACACGGAACCCCTGTCCAAGGCGGTCGTGCGTGAAGAGGGCGATGACATCACGTTGGTGAGCTACGGCAGCACCATGCCCATGACCCTCAAGGCGGCCGCCGCCGCCCGCGACCAGGGCGTCACCTGCGACGTCGTGGACCTGCGCACCATCTACCCCTGGGACAAGCGCACGGTCCTCGACTCCGTGCGCAAGACCGGGCGCCTCATCGTCGTCAACGAAGCCCCCCTCACGGCCGGCTTCGCCAGCGAGATCAGCGCCACCGTGGCCGAAGAGGCGATCGAGGTCCTGGAGGCCCCCATCGCCCGCGTGACCGGCTACGACACCCCCTTCCCCTACAGTCTCGAAGGGCTCTACATGCCCAACCCCAACAAGATCATGAACGCCATCGAGCGCGTCATCAACTACTGATCCACAAACAAGGAGAGAATGGAATGTTCAGTTTCAAGCTACCCGACATCGGGGAAGGCATCCAGGAAGGCGAGATCGTCTCCTGGCTCAAGAACGAAGGGGACGCCGTCGAAGAGGACGAACCCTTCGTCGAGGTCATGACCGACAAGGCGACCGTGGAGCTCACCAGCCCCCGCAAGGGCACCATCGGGAAGCTCTACTTCGCCGAGGGCGACATGGCCAACGTGGGCGACGTCATCGCCGACATCGTGGAAGCCGACGGCGCTGCTCCTGCGGCGGCCGCCGTCTCCGAACCGGAGGCCGAATCGGCGCCAGCCGCGGAGGAAGTCGAAGAGAAGACGCTCTTCGAACTACCCAAGGAAGGCGCCGCCGCCACGAAGACCCTGGCCCGCAAGGGCGTTGCCTCCGCCACGGCGGCCACCGTTACGCAGGTCCCCGACGGCTACAAGGCGACCGCCGCCCCTGCTGTGCGCAAGTACGCCCGCGAGAAGGACATCGACATCAACCAGGTCCTCGGCACTGGCCCCAACGGCCGCGTCACCCGCGAAGACATCGATTCCTTCTCCACTGGCTCGGCTGCCGCCTCGCCGGCCGCGGCCCCCGTCGGTGCGTCTGCATTCGACTACTCCGGTGTCAAGTACAGCGTGGAGCCGGAGCGCGAGACCCGTGAGAAGGTCAAGGGCCTCCGCCGGACCATCAGTCAGGCGATGGCGCGCAGCAAGTTCACGGCGCCCCACTTCACGTACGTGGCGGAAGTGGAGGCTGACGAACTCGTGGCGTTCCGTTCCAAGGCGAAGGGTCTGGCCGCCGAGCGCGGCGGCGCCTCCTTCAGTTACCTGCCGATCATCGCCAAGGCGGCGGTCGCGGCGCTCAAGCACCACCCGGAGATCAACGTCGCCTTCGACGAGACGACCGGTGAACTGGTCAAGAAGCACTACTACCACATGGGCATCGCCGTTGCCACGGACGCTGGCCTCATCGTGCCGGTCGTCAAGGACGCGGACCAGAAGTCCATGTTCCAGATCAGTGACGAGATCGCTGACCTGTCGGAGCGCACTCGCGCCATGAAGGCGAAGGCCGACGAGCTCTCCGGTTCCACGTTCACGATCACGAGCCTGGGCCGTGTGGGCGGCGTGCTGGCCACGCCGATCCTCAACTACCCCGAAGTGGCGATCATGGGCGTCCATGAGCTCAAGCAGGTCCCCGTCGTCAAGGACGGCGCGGTGGCCATCGGTTGGCGCATGAACCTGAGCTTCAGCTTCGACCACCGCATCATCGATGGGTACAACGGCGCGCTCTTTGCGAACACGCTGATCAAGTACCTGGAGAACCCGAGCCTGCTCATGTTGGAGAGCGCCTGACCATGGCCGACTACGACGTCATCGTGATCGGAGCAGGCCCTGGCGGCTACGTGGCCGCCATCCGCGCCGGCCAGCTCGGCCTCAAGACCGCCGTCGTCAACGACTCCGAAGTGGGCGGCGTCTGCCTCAACTGGGGCTGCATCCCCTCCAAGGCGATCATCAGCACCGGCAAGCAGGTCAAGGCGGCCCAGAAGGGTGGCCGCGGCATCAGCTTCGGCAAGATCGCCGTGGACATGCCCGCGGTCATCGAACACAAGAACGGCGTCGTCAAGCAGCTCACGGGCGGTGTCAGCGGCCTGTTGAAAGGCAACAAGGTCGAACACATCCAAGGCCGCGCCACGTTCACCGACAAGAACACCATCAAGGTCGGCGCCAAGAGCCTGAAGGCGAAGCAGTTCATCGTCGCCACCGGCAGCTCGACCATCGAGATCCCGGGCTTCAAGTTCGACGAGAAGCGCATCCTGTCCAGCACCGGCGCCCTCGACCTCCAAGAGGTCCCTGAGCACCTCGTCGTCATCGGCGGCGGTGTCATCGGCCTCGAACTCGCCGGCGCCTACAGAAACCTCGGCACCAAGGCCGTCACCGTCATCGAGATGATGGACCAACTCGTCCCCGGCACGGACAAAGAGATCGCCAAGGCGCTTGAACGCAGCCTCAAGAAGAAGAAGTTCAAGCTGAACTTCGGCGCTCGGGCCAAGGAGGCCAAGGCCTCCAAGACGGGCGTGAAGGTGACCTTCGAGGACAAGAAGGGCAACGCCACGACCCTGGATGCCAGCCACGTGCTCGTTAGCGTCGGCCGCCGCCCCAACACCAAGGACCTCGGCCTCGAGAAGGCGGGCGTCAAGCTCGACGAGCGCGGCTTCGTCCCCACCGACGCCCAGGGCCGCACCAACGTGTCCCACATCTACGCCATCGGTGACATCACCCACGGCCCCATGCTCGCCCACAAGGCCAGCAAGGAAGGCATCGTGGCCGCCGAAGCGATCGCCGGGCAGAAGGGGGCCGCCAAGGACTGGAAGACCATTCCCGGCGTCATCTTCACCGACCCCGAGATCGCCACCGCCGGCCTCTCGGAGGAACAGGCCAAGGAAGCCGGCCACACCGTCAAGGTGGGCAAGTTCAACGTCGGCGCCCTCGGCAAGGCCCTCGCGGACGGCGAGGCGGAGGGCTTCTACAAGGTGATCGGCGACGCCAAGACCGACGAGGTCCTCGGCATCCACATCATCGGCCCCCACGCCAGCGACCTGATCAGCGAGGCCGCCCTGGCCCTCGAGATGGGCGCCACCGTCGAGGACATCGGACTCACCGTCCACCCCCACCCGACCCTGGGCGAAGGGCTCATGGAAGCCGCAGAAGCTTTGCACGGCAAGGCCGTTCATGCCATGAACAGGTGAAGCATGCTCTCGCGGATGGTCCTCCTCCTACTGGTCGCCCCCGGGCTTGCCGGATGTCTTGACCAAACGCCGGCCCCGCAGGAAGTTTACGGGGTCGTCGCCGTGCAAGACGGTCCGGCCTTCGAGGAGCGGTCGCTGCGTCTCTTTGCAGACCACAGCGACGTGATGGCGGAAGGGGCCCCGGGTGGTGGCAGCAGCGGCTACATCGTCAACTGTGGGCTGGTGTTCAGTTGCGAGTGGCTGTTTCATTGGAGGGAAGGGCGCATCGGCCTGATGAACGGGACGACCGGTCAGATCCAGATCGCCCCCAGCACCGATGCCGCGCCCTTGGTCGATGTGGCCGCTCAACTGGTGGCTGACGGGGCCGTTGTGGCCGAAGTCGAACAACGTGAGATCGGCTACGTCAATCCCTTCTTTGTGCACTACTTTGCGCCAACGCCGGCCATCGTGCTGCCGTTCGAGATCGAACCTTATGGCTCCGGGCCGGTGAACATCACCCTACGGGTGACCATGGAGGCCACGAGTATCCTTCCGGGCATGACCTTCCACGATGACTGGCAATACGCCACCGGCATCGAATTCGACAACGTCCGGGTCTACGAGAACACCAACAGCACGTCGCGTTGGATCTGACGGGCTCCGTTTCCGTTCCATCCCCAACCTTTTTGCCTTCTCGCACAGGCTCCCACATCGTGGCAAAGCCTCGGCGGGCGCTCATCATCGAGGGAGGCGGCATGAAGGCGGCCTATGCCAGCGGCGTGCTGACGGCGTTCGAGCAGGCCGGGTACTGGCCCTGGGACCTGGTGGTCGGCACGAGCGCGGGCGGGGCGCTTGCGGCTTGGGCGGCGGCAGGCCAAGCGGAGTTCGCGGAGGGGACATGGGCGTATGCCAGTGATCCCCGCATCCTGAGCTACGGCCGCTGGCTGCGTCGGCAAGGACCCGCTCTGGACCATGATGCCCTGTTCCGGCTGGTGTATGAGGACGAGCATCCCCTGGATGTGGCGGCCGTGGCGTCGTGCCCTACGCCGGTCCATGTCACCGTGGCCGACATCCATGAGGGGCGCTGCCATTACCCGGACATCCGCCAGGGCGCTGTGATCGATTGGTTGCGTGCGACGGGGCGCTTGCCGTTCGCCGCTGGGGATCCGGTGGAGATCGGTGGCCGGGCGTACCTGGACGGCGGCATCCTGGATCCGATCCCGTTGCGGTGGGTGCTGGCGCAGGGTGCCACGGAGGTGACGCTCATCCGGAACAAGCCGGACGGGGTGGTGAAGAAGGACAGCCGCCTCCTGTTGGAGCTGGCATCCAGGCGCTACCCGCGGCTCCGCCAGGGGTTGCTGGATCATCAGAAGCTCAAGCAGGATGCGGCAGCTTTGGCGCGGCACCCGCCGGAGGGCGTCACGGTGCAGGTGGTGCAGCCGACGACGGACACGGGGGTCTCACGCATGACCCGGGACCAGGACCTCCTGAACGCGGCCCTGCAACGAGGCCGTGTGGACGGGGCCCGTCACGTCGCCAACCGTGGCGAGGGGCTTCAGATCGCCGCGTAGGGCGCCAGGAAGGCCGTGTCGCGGCGCCGGATGGCTTCGAGGATACGCGCCAGCGTTTCGTACCGGCGGGCCTGTGTGGCCGTGTTGTGGGCCCCCAGGTGGGGTGTCAGGAGGACGTTGGGGTGGTCCTGGAAGCGGACCAGGTCGGTTGGGGTGGGTTCGCCGGGTAGCACATCAGCGGCGTAGCCGGCCAGGTGGCCACCGTCCAGGGCGGCAGCGACGGCCTCTTGGTCGACGATGGCGCCGCGGGCGGTGTTGACGAGGAGGCTGCCTGGCTTCATCCGAGCGATGGCGTCGGCGTCCAGGAGATGGCGGGTGCCGGCCGTGAGCGGGGCGTGCAGGCTCACCACGTCGATCTGGCCCAGCAATTCCTCCAGGCTGGTCACCCACGAGAAGGAATCGGGCGCCTGCCAGGCCGGTCGGGCAGGGTCGTGGCCCAGGAGGCGAGGGCAGCCAAAGGCGCCCAGGACCTCAGCCGTTGCTTGACCGATGCGTCCGACGCCGACCAGGCCCACGGTGACCTCCTGGAGGCTGCGGCCGACGAGCCCGCTTCGGTCCCAGACGCCGTTCCGTGTCGCGGCGTTGGCTTCCGGGAAACGGTGGAGCAGGCTGACGATCATGCCCGTGGCAACGTGGGCGACGCTGGTGGAGGCGTAGTCTCCCAGGTGGTAGGCGCCTGCGCCCCGCTCGCGGAGCCTGTCGAGAGGCAGGTGGTCGTAGCCGGCGGACCGGGTAATCACCTGTTCCAGGTCGGGGAACGCCTCCAGGGCTTCGAGGGTCAGTTGGTCGTGGATCATGACGGACAAGGTCCGGACGCCGGGCCAGGGTCCTGCAGCGGCCAGCTCCGTGAGGTTCCGGGGTTCAAGGCGGGCGTCCGGGAGGTGACGACGCGCCAGTTCGCGCTCCGAGCGCGGCAGGCTGGCCAGGAGTACGTCCACGACCGGCGAGCGGCGCGGTGCTTCAAAACCGTCAAGAGACGGGGCGGAGTCGAAGCGGCGTGGCAGGGGACCGCGGCGACCAGGTGCACATCGGCCTCGTGGGGCAGGGGAGCCTGCTCATCGGCGGCGCCGAGCGCCAGGTGGCGGTGCTGTCGCGGCACCTAGGCCGGTTGACCCCGACGACGGTGCTTCTCCTGTCGGAGCGGGGTCCTCACCTCTACGACGATCAACGGGATGCAGGTCCGGCCACGATCCACGACGTCCCGGAGGCCGACTGGACCGGCCCGGCGCCCGTGCGGGTGCTGCGGCGCATCCTGGGATACAAGCGGGCGATTGCGGCGTCAGGGGTGGACGTGGTGGTGCAGCGCATCGCCAGCTGGCAGACGCTCAACTGGGCCATCGCCTGCCGCCTCGCCCGCGTGCCCTTCGTGTACCATTGGGCCAGCGACCACGACGGCGACATCCGGGAACTCCACCTGAGCCCCAAGTGGCTCGGCCCTCGTGGTTTCCGGCGCGGCCGCCTCATGGCCAAGGCGCAGATCGTCATCACCGAGGACCAACTGGAGGCTGCCGGCGGCACCGACGCGCGGCCGCCTGCCCATCGGTTGCCGGACCTCATCGATGATGCCCCCGCTTGGGATCCGTCGCCGAAGGCGGGGCCTCGTGACGCGGTGGTCTGGGTGGCGCGCATCAAGGAGCACTACAAGCAGCCGCACGTGTTCCTTGACCTGGCCGCGGCATTGCCCCATCGGCGGTTCGTCATGGCCGGCGCCATCTTCGGCTCACCGGCCTTCGAGAAGGGCATCCGCGACCGCCTGGCCGAGCTGCCCAACGTGGAGCTGCTGGGGGACGTGGAGCACATCCGCATGCCGGAGGTGTACGGCCGGGCGCGGGTGCTGGTCAACACGAGCGACGTCGAGGGCTTCTGCAACGCGTTCCTGGAGGCGGCCAGCTGCGGCGTGCCGACCCTCAGCCTCAACCATGACCCCGACCGCATCCTCTCCAAGGACGGTGCCGGCTTCTGCGCGGAAGGGGACACGGTGGCCCTCAAGGAGGCTGTGGAGGCGTTCTTCGAGGACGACGGTCGCTGGGAGACCGCCCGCGCTGCGTGCGCCACGGTGGCGGCGCGTTACGGTCCTGCATCCATCGCAGCGCGCTACCGGGACCTGCTCACCCAGATCGTCCAGGATGGCCGGCGGCGTTAGCCTCAACAGGAAGGCCCGTGTCGGCGGCCCTGTGAAGGTGCTCGACCTGGGCCGCATGGAGTACGGGGAGTGCCTCGAGCTCCAGCGCCGCCTTCGCGACGAGCGCCAACAGGGCCAGGGCGAGGACACGCTCCTGGTCGTCGAGCACCCCGCCGTGGCGACCCTCGGCCGCCGGGGCACCCGCGACCAGGTGTTCGACCAGAGTCTGCCCGTCTTCGAGATCGAACGGGGCGGCGAGGCGACCTACCACGGCCCCGGCCAACTGGTCCTCTACCCCATCGTTCACTTGGGCGAGAACAGCCGCGGCGTGCGCGCGTGGGTGGAGCACCTGGAAGGGCTCCTCGTGCGGCTGCTGGCGGACTTCGGCATCGAGGCGAGCGGCCGCCGCGACGCACCGGGCGTCTGGACGAAGGCCACGGGCAAGAAGGTCGCCTCCATCGGCATCGCCATCCAGCGGTGGGTGAGCTTCCATGGAGTCAGCCTCAACGTGGACATGGACCTGCGGGAATTCGATCGCATCAACCCGTGCGGCCTCGGTGCCAGCGTCATGACGACGATGGTCAAGGAAGGCGCCGACGTGGACATGTCATCGGCGAAGGCATGGGTCCTCCAGCACGCGGCCGATCATCTCGCCGCCTTCCACTCAACCCAGAATGTTCCGGTCTCCGCGCAAGAGCCGGTTTCATGACGGAATCCGAGAACTTCGCGGCCGCCGACCGTTGCACCTAAAGGCTCCCTGACGCACCTTCATTTCGTGTCCACGCGCGTCGCCCTCTACACCCGTGTGAGCACGGAGGATCAGGCGAAGGAAGGCTTCAGCCTCGATGCCCAATTGGAGCGCCTGCGGCTCTACGCGGCGGCGCAGGGCTGGGAGGTCGCCGGCGAATACGTGGACGATGGCCACAGCGGCCGCACCACCAAGCGCCCCCAATACCAACGGATGCTCGCCGACCGGGACGACTGGGACACGCTTCTGGTGCTCAAGATGGACCGCATTCACCGCAACAGCCGCAACTTCATGGGCATGATGGATGACCTCACCCGCGAGAACAAGGGGTTCGCGTCCGTCACCGAGGCCCTCGACACCTCGACGGCCATGGGGCGCTTCGTCATGGATATCATCCAGCGCATCGCGCAGCTGGAGTCGGAGCAGATCGGCGAACGCGTCCACGTGGGCATGACCCAGAAGGCCAAGACCGGCGCCGGCCACCTGGGCTTCCGCGTGCCCTACGGGTACCGCAACGTGGAGCAGCGCCTTGAGGTGGTGCCGGAGCAGGCGGCGCTCGTGCGGCGCTTCTACGCGGGGTACTTGGCCGGCGACGGACCCAAGGAGCTGGCCGACCAGGCGAACGATGAAGGCCACACCACCAACACCGGCAAACCGTGGACGCTGTGGGCCGTGCGCCGGATCCTGCAGAACCCGGTCTATGCCGGCTTCCTGCATTGGAACGAGAAGGAGCACGTCTACCGCGGCGACCACGAGGCACTGGTGACGGCGGCCGACTGGAACGCGGTGCAGCAGCGGTTCTACCGCCGTGGGCGCAAGAAGCTGCGCAGCGTCGTCCAACTGCCCGTCGCGAGCCCTAACGATGAAACCGGAATCATTGAGGAGAAGCGATAGGCATGGATGATTTGCATGGTGGCGGATCGCTCGCCAATCATCTATCATCAATACACTGATTCTATGATTGCCGTTATCATGGAATCTTCGCGTATTCATCGTACTTGGGGGAAATGATGGCCGCAGACCCCCGCTTCGCGTGGAGCCCGATCGGGCCGTTCACCAGGGTTAAGGGACCAAGGGGGGTCGAACACCCGTGACGGACCGTGCGCCGCGCCTGATCGAGCCGGACCTGCCCGACGAACTGGCCAAGCTCCGGCGCGACTACCGCAAACGCACGCGGACCAACCGGGGCAAGCGCGGCAACCTGCGCGCCTACCGCTTGATCCGCAACGGCTGGCGCAGCTTCACCGGCCGCTGGCACGCATCCCCCGACTTCCTCATCGTCGGCGCCCAGAAGGCGGCCACGACGTCTCTCTTCTACAACCTGGTCCAGCACCCCCTGGTGGTCGGACCCTGGGTGAAGGAGCTGCACTGGCTCGACCGCAACCCGGGCCGATCCCTGTTGTGGTACCAGAGCTTCTTCCCCACCAAGCGGGCCCTCGCCGGCGAACCGCGACGCCTCACGGGAGAGGCGACCCCCGACTACCTGGCCACCC
>JBMYRW010000021.1:0-33908 GCA_049602735.1 Thermoplasmatota archaeon | reverse complement strand
AGGCCCCATTCTGTTCCCCCGACACCTTCGCAGGCGGCGGGCTTGTGGCATTCGACTATGCGTCACTTGACTTGCACCAGAGGCACGTGGCACGTTTCAGCAGATCCAGGAGCGACGTCCGCGGCAACCCGCTTCATTCCCTTGCCCTGGCTGTGTCGTTTCTGCGCCCGCGCGACCAGTCTCCCGGCCACCCCTGGTGGGGCTCTCATTCGCGGTGTGGGGACCTTCCTCAGTTGAGACCCTGCGCAAGCGCGGGCAACCGTTGGCCACGCTGGGGCGAGGGGGTCGATGCGGCCGACTCCGGCGGCGGCTTAAGCGCTTCGAGGGCGGCGCCACGCAACGGCTAAGCGGCGGTGCGGCTCGCGCGGCGCGTGCAGGAGGCCCTGGCCAACTTCTACCGCAACCACCGCGTCGTGCGACCGGCCACCCCGGCGCCGCTGCGGGACGTCCCCGTGGAGCTGGTCTGCTTCGACATGGACGGCGTGCTCATCGACGTGGGCAGCTCCTGGGTCATGGTCCACCGGCACTTCGGCGTGGAGAACGAGGTGAGCCTGCGTGCCTACCTGAACGGCGAGTTCGATGACGCGGAGTTCATCCGCCGCGACGCCGCGTTGTGGCTGGCCAAGCAGCCGAAGCTCACCCGTGACGACTTCCGGGAGATTCTGCGCATCCCTCCCTTCATGGACGGCGTGCGAGGCACCGTCGAGGCGATCCAGGCGGCCGGCATCGAATGCGCCATCGTCAGCGGCGGCGTCGACGTCATGGCGGAGAACGTGGCCAAGAAGCTCCGCATCCCCCACGTGGCCGCCAATGGGTTCGTCTACGACGACGAGGGACACATGACGGGCGAAGGTGTGGTCAAGACGCCGCTCAACGACAAGGCGCTCCCGGTGCTGGAGTTCGCCCGTGAACTGGACGTCCCCCTCGACCGCGTGCTCTCCATCGGCAACAGCCTCCCCGACGTGTCCATGTTCGAAGTGACCGGCCGCTCGATCGCCTTCCACCCGGAGGACGACTACACCCGCGACCACGCCACCTGGACCATCGAGGACGGTCCCCTCACGCAGATCCTGCCTCTCGTGTTGGGTCACGACCACGTGCCGACGTAGAGATCATCTTCATTGTTGGCCCACACCACCACAGGTTGGCCCGCGCTTGTGAGGTCGAAGTGACTGAAATCCGTGTTCCCGTGATTGCCGTGCTGCTGCTGCGCTAAGGTCAGGGAGAACGTGCGATTCGTCGCCCAGTCGATGCGGCCGATGTGCACGTCAAACCGATCCTGCGTGCCGGTGCTCCAGGCCACATAGGAGCCAAGGGGGCCTGACTCGATCCACGGGCCGACCACTGCATCTTGCGCCAAGCGGACCCCTGGCCCCCAGGTCTCCCCCCCATCCAGGCTTCGTGCCGCCCAGATCCCTCCTTCCACGTCGATCCAGGCCAGATGAAGGGCGTCCTGGTCCCATGAAATCTGCGGCAGCCAGGCCATGCGGTCACCCACACCGGCTGCGTCCACCAGCCGCCGCTCCCATGTCGCGCCCTGATCTTTGGAGACCGCCACCGCAAGACCGCTTACGTGGTCGCCTTGGATGCCAAGAAAAGGCGTGCTGTCACCGTCGTCGCGAAGGGGCAGGAACACGGTCCCGTCGTCGCTTACAGCAGCACGGCCGGCACCCCCAGCGACCATGATCCCGCGGTCCAGGTTCATGGCCACCGGGACAAAATCACCCCAGACCGCTCCGCCATCATCGCTACGGGCCACATAGATCCCGAAAGGGCTGAGGCCGGAGGCAAGGACCACCGGGCTGAAGAAATTGACCGACACGTAGACCGTCGATCCGGGCCCGAAGGCCAGCCATTGTCGATCGGGATTGATGGCCTGGAGGTTTCCAGGCCCGTCCCGGAAGCTGAGATACTTGTTCACGTGCCAGGTCAGACCGCCGTCTCGCGTCGCTGCGACCTGCATGCCATCAAGCACCAGCAGGCTCCCCGCGACCGGCTCGAAAAGATCGATGTACAATAACGTGTAGTACACGCTACCGTCTGGGGCCGATTGTAGCGTGATGTCTCCTTGGTTAAGGAGCGTGGGTCCCCGCCCTTCCGGCACCGGGGGCCGGTCGCGTGATTGCCACGTCGCGCCACCGTCTTCGCTGACCGCCAGACCGCTTGGTGTATAGCCGCGGCTAGCAAGGATCCGCCCGTCCCCATCGATCGCCACGCTGGGTTCGAAGCAACTACCTGAACAGTCGTACCCCAAGGGCAAGACCAACGCCCTGGCGGGTCCAGTGCCGAGCGGGGCTACACAGGCTGACGCACACGCCGGATCGGTCTGGATCGCCGTCGGCGCCAGGCTCGGCGGCTCGGGCAAGGCCTCTCCAGCTGGCTCTGGACCTGCACAGCCGGCCACGACGGAGGCGACCACGAACAGGGTCGGAATCATCTTGCGCATGCCGGCCCGTGGCGGAGCCTTGGATATCAGGGTTCTGGACGACCACCTATCTGTTGAGGGGCGCAGCTGATGCCGGGCGACAACTGATCGTCGGGTGCCGCTCGGAAGCCCCAAGACGACCGTGCGGTTGCCCTCGGGCGGCCCGGCCAGGCCCCGGATAGAAGACCTGCCGATTGGATGGCCGCTGTTGCCGGCCAGCCTTTTTTTGGGCCACTGGACTTGCTCGTACATGCATCCGTTCGTGCTCACGATGACGATCATGCTCCTGGCCACCTCGTTTCCGGCTACCGCAGCCCCCTCCGGCGACCAACAGTATACCGCCCTCGCGGCGGTGGAAGGCACCTACATCAACAGCGTCGGCGCAGGGACCGATTGCGAGGCCTTGGACCTCATCAGCGTGGACTATTCCAGCCTCTTTGGCATCCTGGAGCTCTCGGGTCCGCTCGGGCTCTGCGGCTGGGCGTCGGGCTCCTTGGGCGTGGTGTTCGCCAGCCTGACGTTCGACTCGTGCACCATCTCCGGGGACCTGGTGCGCTGCGACCGCTCCGACTACTGCTCCTATGCCTTCCAGGACGGCCATTCCTGCTACGGCCAAGCCACCATCCATCCAGACGGCAGCATCGACGCGTTCGGCTACGACTACTTCGAGGAGTACGACCTCAACGGTGACTACGCCGGCTCGTCGGGTTGGTCCTGGCAGGTCAGCATCGACGCCGGCGATGCATTGCTGTAACGTTGCCCGCAGGGCTCTACGCGGATGTGCACGCTGCGAGCCTGCCTTCCCGATCCCAGGAAAGGACCCACGTCCCGGTCGCCCCGTCCGCCGCGCGGCGCCAACTGGCGAAGACCAGGTTCCGCTTCATGACCGCGTCCAGCAGCTCGTAGTTGCCTCGCGGCGGCAGGGTCCCCTGGAAACCGTCGGCCACTGGAAGGGAGCCCCCTTGCTGCGACAAACTGCTGACGAGCTCTCTTGTCCACGTCAACGGGTCCACGCGCCAAGCCACGTCAGGAAAAACTTGAGCCATACCGTCCACATTCCTTCCGATGCTCCGGCCTACGATCCTGGCGCTGTTGCTGATCGGGGCGGCCCTCCTGTCGCCCGCGACCGCCGTGGATGCCGATGAACCCTGGTACGAGGAATCGCAATCGTGGCGGTCGCTGGCGTGGATCGATGGGCACCGTGATGATCCAGCGACGCCGGAGAGCCCTGACGAGACGTGTAGTTCGCCTGCCAACGTGTGGTTCGACTTTGACCCTTATTCCGATCCACGCTACTACGATGTGGGCACCATCTACGTATCGGTGTCCCCGTTCACGCGGGCGCTCAACCCTTGTCTCCATTACGTGTCCCACGGCGAATACTGGTGTAATGTAGGAACCGTGCCTGAATCCTTGGACTGCATCAACGAACCCTGCAACCCTGACGTGATGGGGCCTCATTGTTTGGCGACTTTGACTGTTTTCGCGGACCGGAAGGTCATCATGGAACATTATGACGATGGTCTCGACCCTGACATCATCGGCTGGGAGCCCATCTATACCTACGGGCGGCTTGAGACAGCCTCCGATTGGGATGAATTCATGGAGCGCCTGGTCCCGTTCTTGACCGAATACCTGCCATCGACGCTGCCGGCTGCGCCATAGCGGGGCTTCCGATGCCTCTGCTGGTGCGCCGCAGATGGCGGCCCATGCTCCCCTCCGCGGCACGGCACGCCACGAGCCCGTTCGATACGCCTTTGGAGGCGCCTCGAAATCATGCCTTGTGAAGATCAGCTGCGTCACGCCCGCCAAGGCGACCAACCACTGCATCGTCCTCGGCGTCACCACCCAGGATGACGAGCGCCTCTGCCCAAGTGCGGCCGCCATCGGTGAAGCGGACCACGAGTTCATCCCCATGTACCTCAAGACGGAGGCCGTGGGGCTCGGCCTGGGCCAGGCGCACGCGACGCCCGGCAAGAAGGCGCTCCTCGTGCTGGTGGGCCTCGGTGACCCGGCCAAGCTGACCCAGGAGAAGCTCGGCAAGGCGATGGCGAACGGTCTGGCCCTCGCCAAGCGCACCGGCGCCCACGATGTCTCCACGACCCTGGTAGCTGACGCGATCCACGCGGACGGGCTGGACGCTGCCACTGCCACCCGGGGCGTGGTGACGGGCGCCATCTGCGGCGACCTCGCCTTCGACCAGTACAAGTCCAAGCCGACGGGCAAGGACGCCAAGAAGGACAAGCCCCGCATCGACAGCCTCCAGCTCCTTCACGACAAGCCGGCGGCGGTCCGTAAGGCGGCCAAGGACGCGGCCACGATCGCCCACGCGGTCAACGACGCCCGGCTCTTGGCCAACATGCCTGCCAACATCATGACGCCCAAGCGCATGGCGACGGAGGCCCGCAGCCGCGGCCGCAAGCACGGCTTCAAGGTCTCGGTGAAGGGACGCTCGGCGCTCCGGAAGGAAGGGTTCAACGCGCTGTGCGGCGTCGCGCAGGGCTCGGCCAACGAAGAGCAACTGATCACCATGACCTACGAGCCCGAGAAGGTCACCAAGAGCACCAAGACGCTCGTCGTGGTGGGCAAGGGCGTCTGCTTCGACTCCGGCGGCATCAGCCTGAAGCCGGGCAACCTCATGTGGGACATGAAGTACGACAAGTGCGGCGCCTGCAACGTCGTCGCCCTCATGACGACGCTCAAGGATCTGGGCGTCAAGCACCGGGTCATCGGCGTCGTGGCCGCCGTCGAGAACATGCCCGGCGGCAACGCCCAGCGCCCCGGCGACATCGTGACCGCCAAGGACGGCACCACCATCGAGGTGCTCAACACGGACGCCGAAGGACGCCTCATCCTCGCCGACGCCATCACCTACGCTCGGGAGACCTTCAAGCCGGACTGGATGGTCGACATGGCGACCCTCACCGGCGCCTGTGAGATCGCCGTCGGCAAGACCCACGTCGCCATCATGTCGAAGGATGACGACTTCGCCGAAAGCCTCCTGGACGCCGCCAAGCGAGCCGGTGACAAGGGCTGGCGCCTGCCCCAGGGTGAAGAGTTCGACGACGGCAACAAGGGCACCTACGCCGACCTGCAGAACATCAGCCTCAGCGTCAAGGCCGGCACCTCGATCGGTGGCGCCTTCGTCGGCCACTTCGCCAAGGACACCACGTTCGCCCACCTGGACATCGCGTCCAAGGCCTGGGTGAAGTCGCTGGACTACTTCGGTGAGGGGCCGACCGGGGCGGGGCTGCGCATCGTTCTCCAGCGCATCCTGGACGAATAGCTGCCGCTAGGGCGTCCGTTTCAACAGGTCATGTGCCAAGGGTACCAGGACCAGGTGCAACCCGCAAACCGTTGGACCGGCTCCTGCTCCCGGTCGTCGGCGTAGCAGTCCCACGCGATGTAGTACGGGAAGGCCTCCGGGTAGTGTGGGCCCATGATACAGACGATGAAGTTGTCATCGAAGTCGCACACGATCTGTCCGGGGAACACGACGCCACAACCGGTCAAGGCGTGCACCGGCTCCGGCAGGAGGTGGCCGGCCGTGCATCCGTAGAGGATGTCGTAGACGAACGTCTCAGGGAAATGGGGCCCCAACAGGCAGGACACCGGTTCGGGCTCCTCCGGGGCGGCGGCGGCCGTGGGCAGAAGCAGGACTAGGACCAACAGGGAACGCAGCAAGGGCTCACGGGCGACTCATGCGCCACGGCCCGCTTGAACCTTGCCGCACCCCTGGCTTGACGCTGGCCGTCTGCCTCCGAGCCATCGCGCCGCCTCGACTCCCTTAAGCCGCCCACCCGGATGGCGGCCCGTGCGTGGTCTGGCCCTTCTTCTGCCCCTTGCCCTGCTCGTCGCCGGTTGTAGCTCCCCGCCCCCCGAGGCCCCTGAAGGCCCCGCCCAGCTGGCAGCCGGGGACCGCTGGACGGAGACGGTCGGCATCGACCAGGAGGGACAGGTGGAGAGTGACCAGCAGCGGCGGGTCCTCCGCACGGAGTCCGTGGAGCTGGCCGGCGCCACGTACGAGGCGTTCGTGATCGAAGTGCTGCACGTCATCGAGGCGGAAGGCCACGAGTTCGTCAGCCGCCATACCCAGTGGCTGCGCACCTCCGACCACGCGCTCCTGCGCTCGGACCTCTACACGTCGTCCCCCAACGGCGAACTGGACCGCAGCGTGGTCTTCGATGCCCCCTGCAAGGTCTACGAGTGGCCCCTGGAAGTTGGCGCTTCGTGGAGTTCCACCTGTTCAGGGACCCGCACGACGGGCAACGAGACCACCGACGTCTCCCAGACCCGCCACTACAATGTCACGGAGCAGCGCCGGGTCGCCGTGGGCGCCGGGACGTTCCATGCGTGGAGCGTGGAGGTGCGCGACGAAGCGTCGCCCGGCATCGGCGTGGAATGGTACGCGCCGCGGGCCTGTGGCGTCGTCAAGAGCCAGACCACGGGGGCCGGGCCGACCCAGCACCTGGAGCTGCGGGACTTCCGTTGTGCCAGCGTGGGCCGCTAGGTCCAGAGCATGGCCCTCGTCACCCCAAGGTCCAAGTCGCCAGGCGCCATCGCTTCCGGTATGCGTCCGTGGATCGTCCTGCTCGTGGAGGACAATCCAGCCGATGCAAGGCTCATGAAGGAGGCTATCGACCTTGCAGGGCTCCCGGTCGACCTGCACCACGTGGCCGACGGCGAGGAGGCCTTGGGCTTCCTGCAAGGGACGGACGGGCCCGGCAAAATGCTCCGGCCGGACCTGGTCCTCCTGGACCTGAACCTGCCGCGTCTCGACGGCCGCGAAGTGCTTCGGACCATGAAGGACGACGCGTCCCTGCGCCGCATCCCCGTCGTCGTGCTCACCACGTCGGCGTCGCCGTCGGACGTCCGCCTGGTCTACGATCTGCACGGCAACGCGTTCCTCACCAAGAAACTGGACGTGGAGGCGTTCGAGGCCGACATCGCCGCCTTGCTGCACCACTGGTTCGAGGTGGTGGAGCTCTCGCAGGAACCGTAGCCGGACCTGTACGGGCCTCGTCCCCTGCGTCACCCCTCTTATAGCACCAAGGAGTGGCGGCCGCCATGGTGATGGAAGGCCTCGGCGACAGTCTGCGCAGTACCCTGCGCAAGGTCGCCAACGCGGGCCACATCGACGCGACCCTGATCAAGGAGGTCACCCGCGACATCCAGCGGGCGCTCATCCAGTCGGACATGAACGTCCGGCAGGTGCTCGCCCTGTCGAAGGTGATCGAGAAGCGGGCCCTGGAGGAGAAGCCGCCGGCCGGCATGACCAACCGCGAACACGTGGTGCGCATCGTCCACGACGAACTGGTCAAGCTGCTGGGCGAACCCCGCAAGGTCCCCCTGAAGAAGCAGGTCATCATGATGGTGGGCCTGTACGGTCAAGGTAAGACCACCACCACGGGCAAGCTCAGCCACTACTTCAAGAAGAAAGGGCTGCGCGTCGGCGTCATCGCCGCCGACGTCCACCGTCCCGCTGCCCACGACCAGCTCAAGACCCTGGCCGACAAGGTCCAGGTGACGTTCTACGGCGAACGGCCCGAGGATGGCGAAGAGCACGGCAGCGACCGCGCCGTCGGCATCGTCGAGCGCGGCATGGCGGAGCTGAAGAAGAAGCACGATGTGATTATTGTCGACACGGCCGGCCGCGACAAGCTGGAGGACGGCCTCATCCATGAGATGGAGGCGATCTTCAAGGCGGCCGACCCGGACGAGAAGTTCCTCGTCATGGACGCCCAGGTGGGCCAGCAGGCCGCCACCCAGGCGACCGCCTTCCACGAAGCCGTGGGCCTCACGGGCACGGTCATCACCAAGCTAGACGGTACGGCCAAGGGTGGCGGTGCCCTCTCCGCCGTCGCAGCGACCGGCGCCCCCGTCGTCTTCATCGGTACCGGTGAGCACATCGACGAACTGGAGCCCCTGGACCCCAAGCGGTTCATCGGGCGCCTGCTCGGCATGGGCGACCTGGAGGCCCTTCTCGAGAAGGCCCAGGAAGCGACCGCCGGCACCAACGCGGACCAGATGGCCCGCAAGATGCTCACGGGCAAGTTCACCCTCAACGACATGATGGCCCAGATGGACATGCTTTCCGGCATGGGGCCCCTGGGCAAGGTGGCCCAGATGCTGCCCGGCGGCCTCGGCCAGTCCCTCCAAGGGCGCAACATGGAGGCGACGCAGGAGAAGATGGGGCAGTACCGCGTCATCCTCAACTCCATGACCGACGAGGAGCGCGAGAACCCGAACCTCATCAAGAGCAGCCGCCTGAAGCGCATCGCCCACGGCAGCGGCCGGGAGCTCAAGGAGGTCCGTGAGTTGATGAAGTACTACGACTCCACCCGGTCCATGATGAAGGGCTTCAGCAGCAACCGCAAGATGCAGCGGCAGCTCATGAAGCAGCTCAAGTTCCAGTGACGTTGCAGGAAACGGACCACGGCCACTAAAGGCCCCGCGGAGGGTTGCCCGACGTGACGATGCGATTCTGCTTCGCAGGCGCCATGGTGGCCCTCATGGTGGCCGGCTGTCTGGGCCAGCCACCTGATGCCGAGGCGATCTCCGAGGGTCCCGGGTCTCGGGAACCGGCCGTCTGGCTGACCTACACGAACGGCTGCGGCCGGTGTGGCCTCACGGCCAAGTTGGATACACTCCTCGTTCCGTTCGAAGGGCCTCCGATCTGGTTCAGTTTCGAAGCCCGTGGCTGGAACGGATCGGGCATCTTCGATGCCCCCATCCACTGGGACCAGACCACGTCGACCGATGTTGAGCCACTCGTCAACGAGGCGCTCGCCATGCTTGCCGGCGCCGAACCAGTAATCAACGAGACCGGCGCGATCAACGTGACCGCCTGGCACCGGCACGCTTGGACCGTCGGCGAAGACTCGGCGTTCCGATGGGCACTGGCAACCCCGGCATCCCAGGTCGAGGCGGAGGAATTCCTGCTCACGGGCCATGATTGTACCCAGCCCTTGATCCAGATTCAACGACCGAGCGGACGCTTGGACCAATGGATCCCGCACCCGTCGGGGCAATGCTCGGACCGCCCACCGGAGGGCGACTGGAGGCTCATCAGGGGTGAACTGGTCGACCTGCGGGCCCGACTCATGGCCTCATGAGGCGCCCCTCGCGGCCGGTTCCATCCGAACGGCTAAGTGACGAGACGCCCCGGCAGGGCACGTGCGCGGGCTATTCGGGTGCATCGTCGCGGCCCTTCTGCTGTCCGGCTGCATCAGCACGACGCCGGTCGCCCCGAGCGGCGAGCCGGAACCTTGGACAGCCCCCAGAGAAGGCTCCGAGCCGTGGCTCGCGGTCGTCCAGGAGTGCGGGTTCTGCGTTGGCCCTCCTGAAGTGGCGCGCTACTGGATGACGCTCCTCTACGAGGGCGGCGAAGTCCTTTGGGTGGCGTACGGCACGAACGGGACGGCCCAGGGCGTCCAGGCGCCCGACCACCCTGCCTTGATGCCGGTGCTGGAGGCGGTCTTCGCGGCCGTCGATGCGCCCGGCCTTGGCGACGGCCGAGTGGCCCATGTCCACGACGTGGCCACCGGGACCCTTGGCGGCGACGACCGCGCGGACGCCCGCCGGGTGCTGGTGACGAGCCTTCGCCACGCGGCTCCCCCCGGTGAACCAGACTTTAACGACTGCCTCGACTGCGGCGGTACCTACGTCATCGGCCCGGACCGGCCGACCGCGTACCTGAACCCGTTCCACCACGAAGGAGACGCTTGGGGGACTATCCTCGAACAGTTCCGGCTGCTGGAGACCTGGGTGCGGCCATGACGGAGGCCTGGGAGGCCGCGCTGGTGATCGGCGCCATCGTCGTCGCCATGCTGCTTCTGTGGCTCCTGCCCCGCCGGCGCCGCTGGAACGCGGGCGGCGAGGATGACGAGCGACGCCGGAGGCTCAAGCCGTGACCCGGCGCTTCCTGGTCGTCAGCCACACGACGCCGCCTGACGGCGACTGGTCCCTGGAGGACCTGGCCGGCGGCGCGGGGCGCGTGGACGTGCTGTGCCGGGCGGTCACGTCGGCGCTCTGCACGAGCCATGGCCTACGGGACGACACGGAGGTGCTCCTGGTCTTCGCGTCCGATCCGCAGCGCGCGACCGCGGTGCGCTTCGATGGTGCCCAGATCCGTCACCTCAACCCGGACGAGCGCTCCACGGCGGCGCGAATCCAGCAGGCGCTGCGCGCCCGGCCGGAGGATCCGTGGTGGGACGAGGTGCAGGCTGGCCTTCACGTGGCGCCGTTCGCCCTCGCCGAGGTGCTGGGCGAGCTCGAGGGGCCCTTGTTCCTCCTGGACGCGGCCGGTGACGATGCGCTCAAGACGGCGCTCCCCGCGGCTGGGACGTTCGTGCTCAGCGACCACCGACCCTTCACCGAAGAAGAGACGGCGCTGCTGGCGGAGGGGGCTGCCGGGCGCTTCAGCCTAGGGGAGGCCTGGTACCACGGGCATCACTGCATCGCCGTGGTCCAGACGCTGCTGGACCGTCAGGGTGCCGGACGCGGCGGCTCGAAGTAGGCCTCCGGGCCGCGCACGACGGTCGGCAGCTTCAGTACGCTGTCGGCCGCTTCGCCCATCTCGAGGGCGACGCTGCTGGGCGGCAACGTCGGCAGCCGGTCGCCGTCCGTGAAGACCCACAGCCGCAGGACGAGCTGATGGCCTTCCTGGATGACGCTGTCCATGGGTTGGATCTCCATGTTGACGCGCAGCGGCTGGCCGGGGACCACTTCTTGGCGGTCGGTGCCGCCGTGGGCGAAGGCCAGGTTCATGCTGGTCCATCCGATGATGCGGTCGTCGGCGTTGCCGGCCGGGTCGTGGTCGTACAGGTAGGCGGCCATGTAGCCGCCGGGGCCGTGCGGTGTGACCGTGACGTGGACCTTGGGGAGCCCCACGATGAGGCGCTCCTCGTCGGCAGGCGGCAGTTCGAAGTCCACGGCGACGGCGGCGGTCTCAAGAGGGATGGCAGCGGGTGGCTGGACGACGATGCCCGTGGAGGGGAGCAGGATGATGCTGCCGTCGTCGCCGGGTTCCGTGGCCAGCCGCTTGGCCGGCGTCAAGTGGTAGGTCTGCCAGTCGGTGTCGCGGGGCGGGTAATGCTCCTCGTTGCGCCAGCGGCCTAGGTCGTCCATCACCTGCACGGCGGGGCCCGTGTCCTGGGCGATGCCCTTGAGTTCCTGGTCGAACCAGGCGAGGAGGATCTCCTTGAAGTCGGCCCGGTGGATGTGCCAGCCGTCGTCGTCTCCCATGCGGTCGGGGTAGTCGTGACCCCATTGACCCAGAAGCTGCTTGACGTGGAGTCCCTGACGTTCCAGGTCGTCGCCCCAGGGCACCGATTGGCTCGGGTCCACGTTCCAGTCCTGGAGGCCTTGGATGCTGAAGATGCTCCCGTTGTAGTGGGCCTCCACCAGGGGCTTCTGGTTGCGGGCCTCCCAGAACCCGAGCGGGTCCGGGGCGCCGGTGGCCGCGCTGTACAGGCTCCAACCGACGCCTTCGGCGGACTGGGGGCACAGCAGCCGTTCCGGCGTCCGTTGCGGTTGGGCGTCGCCAGGGATGGCGTCGCCGACGAAGTAGAGCGTGTTGAGGATGACCGGGCCGCGGGACTCGCTGCTGCCGTTGCGGTACATGAGGCTGTACATGTCGGGCACGCCACTGATGGGCACGATGGTCTTCAGGTGGGGGTTGCCGGTGGCGGCGGTCGTCCAGGGGGTCGAGCCGTCGTAGCTGAGGCCGATCATGGCGACGTTGCCGTTGCTCCATTCCTGGGTGCCGAGCCAGGTGACCGCTTCGTCCAGGTCGGCGCGCTCCTCTGGCCCCATGAGGTCGTTGCAGCCGCCGCTGTCGCCGGTGCCACGGATGGACAGGCCGACGACGGCGTAGCCCATGGGCACGAAGGTGTCGATGAGGCTGCCGAAGTAGCCGGCCTTGTCGACCACGGAGCGTCCATCGGACATCTGCCAACCGTAGTAGGGGCTGGCCTGGACGATCACGGGGACCGGTCCATCCGTGTCAGGGCGCCAGATACCCATCTCCATGTCCACGCCGCCGTTGGAGGACGGTTCGTAGTGACGCACAGGAGGCAGGATCTCCAGGATGCCCGGCTCAAGGAGCTGGCCATAGGGGCCCGTGAAGTTGTATTCACCCGGAGGTGTGGCGACCTCGCCGTGCTCACGCGGAGGCAGCGCCAACGCCTGGGCACCGGCATCGCCGTCGCCTGTTGCGGCCGCGTCGCCGCCTTCGTCCGTGTTCAAACATCCAGCCAGGCCGCCCATCAACAGGAGGACAGCCACCAGGCCCCGTGCCACCATCGAGCCACCAGCGCCGGTGCGGCTACTTGGGCGTTGAGGCACCCACCCCCGTCCGTTGTACAGATGTGCGCCGCAAGCTCCTTCCAGGTGCCAGGCCATCGCACGGCGATGCGTCTGCTGGTCGCCGCCCTCCTGTTTGCCTTCGTCCTACCCGCCGCGGCGGTGCCCGTCGCCGTCTACGAAGAGACCGACTCCTTCGACGAGGACTCCATCACGACCCTCGGCTGGCTCGTGGACGCCGACAGCGGCGACGCCGTGGTCGCGGACGGTGAACTGCACCTGACCACCACGGCCGGCCCCTTCGTCCCCTACGTGCGCGTCCACCAGGTGGGCCTCTTCGGCCCCGGTGGCGCCACCGTTGAAGCGGACGTGGACGGCGACAGCTTCGGCGTCTTCGTGGTCGGCTTCGATGCCTCGGAAGGCGCGATCAGCCTGGTCATCACGGACGACAGCGCCAACCTGTTCAGCACCAGCTACGGCGGCATCATCATCGACTCGGCCGTCGGCCCCACCAGTTGGCCCGCAGGAGGCATCACAGCGCGCGTGGAGCTCACCGACGCCGGCGCCACCGGCACCATCACGGACGCGGGCGGCAACGTCCTCTGGACCGACAGCGTGGCCACCCTGTGGGGCCCCGCGGCCCTGGAATGGGAGCTGTTCATGCAGGCGTACTCGACCTTCGTCACCGACGACGCGGCGTTCCGCGTGGACGAGGTGCGCTTCAGTCAGTTCTACGAGTGGCTCTAGCCGTCGCCAGGGCAGCGGCCAGGGCTTCCGGCTGCTCCACGCTCACCCAGAGGAACCGGTGGTCCTTGCGGCCGATCACCTTCGGCAGCTTCTCCTTGAACGTGATGGAGAGCCCGAGCTTGTGGTTGGTGCCGAAGGTGATGCTGGTGTCGGTGAAGCTCAGGCGCAGACCGACCGCGGTGTACCAGCGGTGGGGGCCCGTCACTTCCGTGGCCGCGACGTTGGCAAGCGGCGTGTCGATGCGCCAGCGACCATAGGTGGCCACCAGGCGCCCGTCCTCGGTGACCGTCACCCCATCGGTGCGCTTGACCCCGAGCAGGGCGAAGAGCCCTTTCCAGCGGTCGTCGAACCGGTACGGGAAGTGCCGGCCGCCCGTGGGCGTGGTCAATAGACCTCGAAGAGGAGCGCGTAGCCCTGGCCGCCGCCGACGCACATGGTCTCGATGCCGTAGCCGCCGCCCTTGGCGGCGAGGCTGTGGACGAGGTGGGCGGCGATGCGGCCGCCAGTGGCGCCCAGGGGGTGGCCCAAGGCGATCGCGCCGCCGTGGGGGTTGACGATCTCCTCTGGGACACCCAGCTCGCGGATGGAGGCGAGGGCCTGGCTGGCGAACGCCTCGTTGATCTCGAACTGCTTCACCTCGTCCAGGCCGACGCCGGTGGACTTCAGGAGCTTCTGGACGGCCGGGACGGGGCCCATGCCCATGATCTCCGCTTCCAGGCCGACGACGGCGCTGCCGACGATGCGGGCCTTGGGCGTCAGGCTGTGCTCTTCGGCGTAGGCGCGGCTGGTCATCATGGCGAAGGCGGCGCCGTCGCTCATCTGGCTCGCGTTGCCGGCGGTGACGGTGCCGTCGGCGGCGAAGACCGGCTTGAGCTGGCTGGTCGCCTCGTAGGTGGCACCGCGGCGGATGCCTTCATCGCTGGTGACCGTCGTCAGGGTGCTGGATTCGGGGTCGTTGACGGTGAAGGGCACGATCTCGTCGGCAAAGGCGCCGGCGTCGCGGGCCTTCTCCGCCAGGTTGTGGCTGCGGACACCCCAGTGGTCCTGGTCCTCGCGGCTGACCTTGAAGCGGCGGGCGACCTCTTCGGCGGTCTGGCCCATGTTGTTGTAGTAGGTGCGGCGGGCGTCCCACATCTTGGGGTTGACGTACATCTCGGGCGTCATGCCGACCATGGGGATCATGCTCATGGTCTCGACACCGCCCGCCACGACCACATCGTCCCAGCCGCTGCGGATGTGCGCATCGGCCAGGGCGAGGGTGTAGGCACTCGAGGAGCAGAAGCGGTTGATCGTGGCGGCGGCGCTGCTGTCCGGCAGGCCTGCCAGGAGGCCCACTTGGCGGCTGACGTTGGAACCCTGGGGCCCTTCCGTCATGGCGCAGCCCACCAAGAGGTCGGCCACGTCCGCAGCCGGTACGCCCGTGCGCTGAAGGAGCCCCCGGATGGCGGCGGCGCCCAGGTCGTCGCTGCGGGTCTTGGCAAAGGCGCCCTTGAACGCCTTGCCGATCGGGGTGCGCACGGCGTCGATGATGACCGCTTCCTGACTGCTCATGGGCGCCGCAGCCGACGGCGGCTTCTAAAGGGCCAGCTTGCGAGCCGCACGTCCGCAGGGGCTGCAACCTCAGTGGTGGACAAGGATGGTGTTGGTGACCCCAACGACGCCTGCGTCGCAGACGAAGCTGACCACGTGGTTGGGGGCGACCGGAGTGGCACTGGAAGCGCCTTCGCGGCAACCCGGAGCCGGCGTGACATCCACCTGGAAATCCCCGTCGAGGTCATAGAAATGGGTGTCACAGCCGCCGACGTGGGGCACCTGATCGCCGTCCCAGAACGCCTGGGCAGCCGCCAGACCGCTGCCGGGTGCGTCCACGTCGCATGCCAGTTCACTCGTGCCGGCTTGGACCTCGTCGTGGAGGACGCGTAGCGTGTTGACGGCGTTGACCACGCCTGCGATGCAACGGAAATGGACGCGGTCCGTCTGGACATGTTCCACGCTGCAGCCGTCGGCCGGTGCGGGATCCAGGTCGAAGGAGCCATCGTCGTCGGCGAAGTCGACGTAGCAGCGACCCACGCCTTCCGTGGGCGTCGTCGCGAACAGTACGGGAAATCCGACCAGCACCGTGCAGGTGTGGGTCGAGACCTGAGCGCTCTCGGCTTGGGCCAAGGGCATCGCGGTCGCGGCCAGGAACAGGGCTACCAGCAGGGTCGTGGTCTTTTGCATCGACAATCCACCGCCGTAAGCATCCAAAAGGCGATATGAAAGGATTCCGCAAAGGCGCCCTGGCTAAGTCCCGGCCTTGACTCGCCGGCGACGTGCAGGAGCGTCCGCCGGTGCCCCCCGGCCTGGTGCTGGCCGTGGCGGTCGCATCGGTGAGCTTCGCCGCGGTGCTGTTCCGCCTGGCCGAAGCGGCGGCGTTGACCGCAAGCTTCTGGCGCCTCGCCTTCGCCGTCCTTCTCCTGTTGCCGTTCGCCCGCCACTCCTGGCGGCTCTGGCGGGGCTACGACGTGCGCACCTGGCAGCTCACCACGGCGGCCGGCGTGGCCCTCGGTGCCCATTTTGCCCTCTGGGTCAGCAGTCTCTTCCTCACCACGGTCGCGGCCAGCGTGGCATTGGTGACGCTTCAGGCGGTCTTCGTCGCCATCGGTGGCCATCTTCTCCTCGGTGACAAGCTCACGAGCCGGGGCTGGCTGGGTGTCCTGGCCGCCTTCGCGGGCGCCGTGACGATCGCCGCAGCGGACGGCAGCCTCGCACCGGACAGCAGGCGGGCCCTCCTGGGTGACGCCCTCGCCCTGGCCGGTGGCCTGGGTTCGGCGGCGTACATGCTCATCGGTCGCGTGGCCCGCCGGGACCTGGACACGGTCACCTACGTGGTCCCCGTGTACGGCATCGCGGCGCTGACCGTCTTGGCGGTGCTGCCGATCGTCGGCCAGCCGGTGACGGCGGGCGTCGGCGGGGCCGGTTTCGTCTTCTTCGTCCTGCTCGCGGCCGTGCCGATGCTGGGTGGCCACACCCTGGCCAACTGGTGCCTCAAGTACCTCCCCGCCCACACGATCGCCACGTGGATCCTCCTGGAACCGGTCGGCGCGGCGCTCCTGGCATGGCCGATCCTGGGCGAGGTGCCCCATCCGGTGACGGCCGTGGGTGCTGCCATGGTGATCGCCGGGGCCTGGCAGACTATGGGTCGGGCCGGAACCGTTGAAGCCGCGCCAGAGGTCCCCGCCCTCCATGGCACAGACGACGCGCGCGAGGGCTGAAGCGGCCCGGCAGGCGGCCCGGCGGCTCATGGCGACCACCGACGCCGAGCGGCAAGCGGCCCTCGAAGCGGTCGCCAAGGCCCTGGAAGCGGGCGCCGCGCGCATCCGTGAGGCCAACGAGGCCGACCTGGCCGCAGCGCGGGAAGATGGCCTGGCCAAGCCGCTCCTCGACCGCCTCAAGCTCGACGATGCCAAGCTCGCCACGGCCATCGACGGCGTGCGCCAAGTCGCCGCACTCCCGGACCCGGTGGGCCGCACCCTCCGTAGCACCGTCCTGGACGACGGTCTGCACCTGTACCAGGTCACGTGCCCTCTCGGTGTGGTCGCCTGCATCTTCGAGAGCCGTCCCGACGTGGTCATCCAGATCAGCGCCCTCGCCCTGCGCAGCGGCAACGCGGTCCTGCTCAAGGGTGGCAGCGAGGCGGCCCACACCAACGCCTGCCTTGCCAGCCTCATCACGAGCTCCCTGGCCGGCGACGACAGCGCCGTTCCCCCTGAAGCGGTGGGGCTCCTGGAGAGCCGCGACGAGGTGCAGGAGCTGCTTGCCATGGACGACCTGGTCGACCTCATCGTCCCCCGCGGCAGCAACGAGCTCGTCCGCGCGATCCAACAGGGCACCAGCATCCCGGTGATGGGCCACGCCGACGGTGTGTGCCACCTCTACATCGATGCAGCCGCCGACGAGCGCAAAGCGAAGGCGATCGTCGTGGATGCCAAGACCGACTACCCGGCCGCCTGCAACGCCGTCGAAGCGGTGCTCGTCCACGCGGACCGCCCAGACCTGCTCCAAGCGGTCGCCAAGGCGCTCGAAGAGGCCGGCGTGGCCGTGCGCGGACCCCCTGATGTGCAGGCGATGGCGCCCGGCATCGAGCCCCTGGCAGAGGCGGATGTAGGCCGCGAATACAACGCCATGACCGTCAACCTCCACCTGGTGGCCAGCCTGGAGGAGGCGGTCGCCTTCGCAGCCCAACACGGCAGCGGCCACACCGACGGCATCGTCACCGAAGACCCCGACGCCGCGCGGCGCTTCGCGGCCATGGTCGACTCCGCGGGCGTCTATGTGAACGCCAGCACCCGGTTCGCCGACGGTTACCGGTACGGCCTGGGCGCCGAGGTCGGCATCAGCACGGGACGCTTGCACGCCCGCGGCCCGGTCGGCCTCGACGGCCTGGTGAGCCACAAGTGGATGCTCGTCGGCGAAGGCGAGGCCCCGCATCTGGCCGCCACCTACCACGACAGGGCGTTCAAGCACGAGGCGAGCAACAAGGCGTGGGCCGACCAGATGGAACGCTGGGCATGAGGCGCATCGTCGTCAAGGTCGGCACCAACACGCTCGCCTCCCCCGACGGCCGCCCCGACCCCGCTGTCCTCGGCGCCCTTGCGGCACAGATGGCAGACCTCATGGCCGAGGGCATCCATGTGGTGCTCGTCTCATCGGGAGCCATCGGGGCCGGCCGCGCCGAACTCGGCATCCAGGAGCATCCGGCCGACATCGTGGAGCGCCAGGCGCTCGCCGCGGCCGGGCAGCATCACCTCATCCAGGCCTGGGACGATGCCTTCGCCCCGCACGACCGACGCGTCGCCCAGGTGCTGCTCACGTACCACACGTTCGGGCGCCGCCGCAGCTACCTCAACCTGCGCAACTGCCTGGAGCGGCTGCTGGCCCACGGCGTGGTGCCGGTGCTCAACGAGAACGACACGGTCAGCATCGACGAGATCGACGCCAGCTTCGGCGACAACGACCGGCTCGCGGCCCTCGTGGCGGCCAAGTTGGAAGCGGACCTGCTCGTCCTCCTCTCCGACGTGGGCGGCCTGTATGATCGCCCGCCCGGCGAACCAGGCGCCCGCCGCCTCCCTCTGGTCGAGGTGATCGACGACGCCGTCCTGGCCCTGGCAGCCCCCGCCAAGGCCGGCGGACGGGGACGCGGCGGCATGACGAGCAAGCTCCAGAGCGCCAAGATGGCCACCGAGATGGGGGTGCCCGTCGTCCTCGCAGATGGGCGACAACCGGACGTCGTCGCGGCGGCGGCCCATGGCGACGATGTGGGCACCCGGTTCCTCCCCGCAGGCCATCGCAGCGGTCGCGAACGCTGGCTCCTCATCGCGCCCAGCCAAGGCACCATCCACATCGACGCCGGGGCAGCCGCGGCGCTCGCGGCCGGCCGGCACCTGCTTCCCGCAGGGGTCACCGGCGTGGACGGCGACTTCGATGTCGCCAGCGTCGTCGCCCTCCACCATGACGGGCGGGACGTCGCGCGGGCCTTGACGGAGCTCTCGTCAGCAGACCTTCGCCTGGTCATGGGACATAGCAGCCAGGACGCCCGGGCGCGGCTCGGCGTGGAGGGCACCGTGAACGTCACGTCCAAGGGCCGCCTGGCGCGCTTGGGCAGCGGAAGCGACTAGGACGACCAGCCACCGGCGCCGCAGGCGCCACCAAGGAGGCGCGTCACGGCCGGATCACCGTCGGAGAGCACCAGTTGCATCACCGGCCCACATGCTTCAGGAGACCACCAGGAGAGCACCCGCTGCGCGACGCCGTCGTCCTCCCGGTCGATCTCCAACCGGTACGCCTCGAAGGTCCCCGCCGGCACCGTGATGCGGTCGTAGCCGGCGACCTCCACGTTCTCGTAGAGCCCGACCACCTTCGAGGTGTTCGTGTCGTGCTGATCGACGCGCCATCGGCACGTGGCCGTCCAGACGCTACCGACGTCAATGGGGAACCGCATGCGCAGGCACGGCGATTCGTAGACGTGGGTGGCGTTGCCGTGGACACTGTTGCCCGTGCCTAAGATCGCCCATTGTTGATCGGTGGCCACCACGGCGCCGGTCTCCTGGTCGAGCCATTCCTTGGTGTCCGTGAAGGAGGTGAAGGAGCCGTAGGTGACGTTGGTGACCCGCTCCACCAGCCAGGCGGGCCCCGAGGTGCCTGGCGCGCTGGCGGCCTGGGCTGCCACCCGCTCTTCGGTGACCGAGGTGACGCCTTGGGTGGCCGCCTCGATCACGGTCTCGCGGAGCCAGTGGTCGCCGACGCGCCATCCCAGGGCGGTCCATGGTTCGGCTGGCGCTTCGAGGGGTTCGACGCCGAGCTCGATCAGCCAAGGTTCCCACGACTCGCCGGTCGCAGCGGGCGTCGTGCAGCCGGCAAAAAGGAGCGCGAGAAGGGTCGCAGCAACGGTGAACGCGCGCTTGCTGGCAGCGTGTCCAGGTGTTCGGTCATGGTCCATGCGGCGCCCAGGCCTGTCGGCCTGAAGAAACAAAAGGGTCGATGGAACAGAAACGGGAGGGGGAAGGGACGAGGAGTGCTCGGAAGTGAGCTTAGAAGGTGGCGGTGCCGTAGCCGGAGCCACCGAGCTCGGGGCAGGCGAACCAGAAGGTGCCGTTGTCGCGGACAGCGTCATCCCAGGCGCAGCCGGAGCTGGCGGTGGTGGACTTGGGCACGGCGCCGGCGCCGGCGGCGGGCTGGGTGGCACAGCCACCGATGCTGGGGAGGCTCGGGTCGAGAGCCTTGAAGTTGATGTTCACGGCGGGGTTGCCGAGCTCGACGGAGCATTCGACGGTCTCAGCGTTGGCAGCGGGGACCGCGAAGGCGGCGAGGGCCAGAGCGGACAGAATCGCGATGGTCTTCATGTTGTTTCACCAGCCACCCACCAGGGCAGCTACGTGGACGATTCGGTAACGTGCATATAAGCGATGTGGAGTCTCCAAAAGAAATCATGCTACAGCGTGTCGTGTCACGGCGTGGCGACCCCGTGCCATGGGCCACCCTGGACGGCTTCGACATCGTAACAGGAACAGAACAGGGGACGAGAGGGAAGAAGCGTAGCAAGGAACGTCGACGGTCTACGGGACCGTGACGGAGAACGTGGTGGTGTCCGTCTCATCGCAGCCAGCGGCAGCGGCTTCCTCTTCCGTGTTCTGGAAGCCATCGCAACCGTTGTCATCATCGCCACAGCCAGCGCCAGGGGCGACCGTGGGGTCCTCGACGAAGATGTAGTCACCTTCGGTCACGAAACCTACGCACTCGGCGGGGTCACCGTCGACGCCGGCCTCCACAGGGAGAGCCATCGCGAGCAGAGCCATACCGGCCAACAGAACCATTGTCTTCATGTCGATCACCGACCGGCCAGCCGACCGGTCAGGCGTCAAGCCGGACGGGCCGGTTTCAAGGTTCTGGCTAGGTCGGTTCCATCGTCGGCTCTGGAGACCCGGAGTCACATCTCCGGCGACGGCGTGGCCCATTGGCAGTCGATGCGACGCAGCGCGGCCGTGAGCGTCTCCAGGGCCTTCATGTGCCGCAGCGCCTTGAACATGGAACCGGTCAGGTGCAGCTCGCCCTTCAGGAGCGCCCGCCGTTCCGAGAGACGGCCTTCCTGCATGGCCACGAAGGTGTCGTAGCTGCCGGAGGAGACGAACGTGGGCTTGGGTCGCCCGCGCGTGATGGCATCATAGTCGGTGCCGATCGCCTCATCCACCAGCTCGCCGCCCTCGAACGCCGCGTAGATGAAGCCGTTGGCGCCCGCGGGCACGTCCAGGATGATCACCAGGAGGCTCAGGTCGAGTCCGCCGAGCGCCCGCTGCACGACCGGGTCCGTCGCCATCACCTTGCGGGCCTCTTCGCCCCACGCGTCACTCAGGTACTGGATCGCCAACAAGCGGCCGACCTGGAGGGGCCCCTTGACCGTTTGCAACGGGGACAACGACGCTGCGGCCGCAGCGTGGGCGGGCTCCGGCGCCCCGCCTGCGCGCCCTCATGCAACGGGTTTTCAACGACGGCCACTCAAGGCGGAGCCATGAGCAACGTCACCAACGTGACCGACGCCGACTTCACGCAGTTCACCGGCCAAGAGGGCGTCGTCCTCGTGGACTTCTGGGCCCCCTGGTGCGGCCCCTGCAAGCGCATCGGCCCCATCATCGAACAGCTCTCCACGGAGATGGACGGCGTCAAGTTCGGCAAGCTCAACACGGACGAGAACCAGAGCACCGCCGCTGGTCAAGGCGTCATGAGCATCCCGACCCTCATGATCTACAAGGACGGCCAGAAGGTCGACCAGATCGTCGGCGCCGTCCCGAAGGAGCACCTCGTGGGCTCCCTCCAGCAGCACCTCTAGTCCCGGCTCCCGAAGCACCTCGCGTGCCGCCAGGCTTGCAGGACATCACACAGAGGTTTTCAAGACCGGGTTCGTCCAACAGATAACATGGCACGGCGCACCGTGGTGCTGCAGCCGCCTCCGGATGCCCCCCGCAAGACGGTGGTCCTGCGGGCCGGCGGGCCCAAGCCCAAAGGCGGCGGCGCCGTGTGGCGTGACCGGGTGATCGGCGTCCTGGGCGCCCTGCTCCTGTTGGCGTCGGTGCTGCTCGTGGAGGCCCTCCCCCAGGACCCCGTCGTGTTGCCCCAGTTCCAGGTCACGTTCCCTGACGAGGTCGGCCCGCCTGCCTCGGCGAGCCTCGTGCCCTTCGCCGAAGGGGAGACCCAGGTCTTCGAGTTCCCCGTGGAGCACGCCAACGTCCACACCCTCACCGTCGTGGTCGGGTGGACGGATGACGTGGCCGCCAGCGATCCGGACCGTTTCCGGGTGCGGCTGCTCAACCCTGAAGGGGAACAGGTGGCGGAGAAGATCCTGGAGAACGCCGCGCCCCGCTACAACGACCCGGCCGGGCCCAACCCGGATCCCAACCGGCCGCTCTTCGAGGCGCTGCCGTTCAGTGAGCGCATCGGCTACGCCCCCACCAGCCGCCCCGGCAGCACCATTGTGGAAGCCGTGAGCACCAGCGAGACCCCGGAAGAGGCCCAACGGCGCATCGCGCCCGACTACGCCGGCGACGCCGAAGGCACCTGGAGCGTCGAGGTGACCCTTCTGGCGGCCGGCGACTGCGAGTTCAACCCGGGACCCCTGCCCCTTGGCATCCCGTTGTGCGGCGATCCGTCCGCCCCGACCGGTGACGGCGCCGGCGACAACGACCCCGGCAACACCTTCTCCGTGCAACTCTTCACCTACAGCCATTATGAAGTAAGCGTGGCTGCGCTGCAACCGTAGGGAACCACCATGGTCGCAACAGATACAGTCGTCGGCATCGTCGGAGCCATCCTCTTGGTCGGCGTCATGGCCGGCGTGTACATCTACGAGTTCAACAACGTCGATGACGGCGACCTGGACAACAACGGCGGCAACGGCGCCATGGGTGTCCCTGCCTTCCTGGATGCCGACGGCGACATCGACGGCGACGGCACCCCCAACGGCGAGGACGACGACGTGGACGGCGACGGCATCGCGAACGCGGACGATGACAAGACCGCCGCGGCCGTGAGCTTCACCGGCTCCTTCGCCGCTGGCCCCGCCGCCAGCAACGACCACCCCGTCACCTTCGAAGAAGGCGTGGCCCACTTCATGCTCAACATCACCTACGATGCGCTGCTGCCCGCCCCCGCGCCCACCGCCCCCGGCCTCTCCGTGAGCCTGCTGGACCCCGAGGGCGGCTCCGTGGCCACCGGTACCGGCACGACCGACGGCTCGACGGTGACGCTGGTCATCGACACGACCGACGTGGGCCCCGGTGACTACACGGTCCGCGTGACTGTCAGCACCGGCGGTGCTCCCCTGACCCCCGCCGTCAGTTACAGCGCCGAAGGCCTGTCCCACTACGACGCCTGACGGGATCCCGTGTCCCGCATCGAAGCCGACCTCGCCGTCATCGGTGGCGGTGTTGCTGGCCTCTGCACCGCGCGCGCGTACTTGCAGGCGGAGCCGGAGGCACACGTGCTCCTCCTGGAACGAGGCGACCGCCTGGGGCCGGAGCAGTCGACGCACAACAGCGGCGTCCTTCACGACGGCTTCGAGTACGTCCCCGGCAGCAACAAGGCCCGTTACGCCACCAAGGGCACGGCGCTGGCGACGGCGTTCTGCGCGGAACATGGCGTCCCGACGCCCCTGCGCGGCCTGCTCGTCGTCGCCACCGATGAAGAGGAAGTGGCCGGCGTCCGGACGTACCACGAACGCGGCCAGGCCAACGGTGTCGGTGTCCACCTCGTGGACGAGGAAGCGGCGCGCGAAGTGGAGCCCCACGTCGGTCCCCTCCTGGAGGCGCTCCATGTCCCGGCCACGCGGTCCATCGACAGCGCCGGCTACGTGGCGGCGCTCGGCAAGGACGTACAAGCGCGTGGTGCCACGGTCCGCTACCGGTCACCGGTGAAGCGGATCAAGGAGACGACGAGCGGCGCCACACTCACCACGACGGATGGCACGGATGTCCACGCCGAGCGGTACCTCAACGCGGCGGGCGTCAACGTGGACCGCTTGGCGGCCCAGGTGGGCGCCGACGACGGCCACCGCATCGTGCCGTTCCGGGGCGACTACCATGAACTGACACCCAAGGCGGATCACTTGTGTCGCGGCCACATCTACCCGGCCCCGCGCCTCGACCTGCCTTTCCTGGGCGTCCACTTGTCCCGCACGGCGGCCGGCAAGGTGATCGTCGGACCCAACGCGGCGCTGGCCGGTGGCCGCTTCGTGTACAGCCCCTGGGGACTCAACCCGAAGGACCTGGCCCGCACGACCGCGTATAAGGGGTTCCGGCGGCTGATGGCGAAGCCGCAGATGCGCAAGCACGTCCCGTCGGAGATCCACAAGAGCCTGAGCCCCCGGCGGTTCCGCGAAGAGGCGCAGAAGCTCGTGCCGGTGCTGGGGCGCGGCGACATGGTGCGCAGCTTCAGCGGCATCCGGGCGCAACTGGTGAGCCCCGACGGCGACCTGGTGATGGACCTGATGAACACCGAGAGCGAACGCGGCGTCCACATCCTCTCCGGCGCCAGCCCCGGCCTCACGGGCAGCCTGCCGTTCGGGATGGAATTGGCGGAGCGCCTGCGCGCGATGTAGAGCCTGGGGGGCCGGCCTACGGGTCTTCAGGAGGGTGCGGGCGGCGGTCCGGGTGCACATCGACCGTAGGCCGCGTGCATTCCAGGTACACGTGCACGGTGCCGACATCCAGGAGGGTGCCGTTGAAGCCGCAGGCGGCGACGGTGGTCTCCTCTTGCGGCGCTTCGATGGCGATCAGGCTGGCGGCCAGGAGGCCGAGGGTCACGGCGCGCAGGACGGCACGGGAATCCATGCTTGGCGAGCGGCCGCGTGGGGCTTAGGACTGCCGTGGCGGGGCGGACCTATCCATTATCCCGGAAAGATCCTGGATTCGGCGAAGCCCATATCCCCGGACTCAACCTAGACTCAATCTTTGGCCACGGCAAGCGGGATGATGCTCAAAGGATGGGCAATATTCATCCATCGCGCCAGGATAACCGCAACATAAACGCGCTCGAACTCTTCATCGTTCAAATGGCCGCTCAAACCTTCGACAACTAGCCAGTCAAGGCACCGAATGGTATCCAGACGCGAGGTGATGAAGAGCGCAAAGCCAACGGCTAGAATCGCGGCCAGTGCAAGTGCCCAAAGAAGAAATTCAAACGTTGCCCACGGCAGCCGTGACGTGGAATTAATACCAGATATCGACGCGATTGAATAGGCCGCTGCAAGGACAACGAACGCTTCAATAGCAAGGTGGCCGATTCTAGACAATCGTCCAATGCCAGCAAGCAGTTTCCTTTGAATTATTGCGAGCCAGGGCAGGTCTTCAGCCGATCTAGCTTTGGTCACGAGGGCAGTGACTCCGGGTGCTGGTCCAGATTGGGCAGTTAGCGTCGCTAAATTCATCTGCGAAAGGAAGGCGCCGGGACGCCCCTTAGCATAGTAGACAATTGAAGCCACCCCCAGGAAGAAAAAAATGACCAAGGCGATTACGAGGAGCCTTGGGATTTCTACAATGTCGAGTACTGACAGAATTAGAAGAGAAGCTACGGAAATAAGTTGAAGCATTTCCAGGCTCAATGGCAAGAGAAAATTCTTGAAAGTGGCGTGCTCGAGCCATCTGAACCGCACGTCGAGATTTGCCATCCACATCGTTGAACCGTCCAACTTGCGAGTGGTTGTTGCAACGATCGTTCGTACTGCTACACGAGCCATTAGGGAAGCAATAGTACCCAACACAATCAGAGTAACTCCTACTTCCTCGAGGTTTCTTGCGGGAAAATGGTTCAGATTCTTAATGGCATGCGGCAGCATGAAAAATAGACTTGATGCTAGAATTGTAATTCCAACCAGGTTTGCTTGGCGAAGTAAACTCACGTCCGCCATGGCCAATTCCAAAGCCTTGGGCCGGGAGCTTGGTGAATCTCCGTTTCCCCGCATCCCACCACGCAAGTGCATACCTAGTACGTGTACGACCCTGTGTCGAAAGGCCTTTTGATTCTATATTCCGAATCTCAGAAGAGCGGCGAGCCCGCCGAGCTGCCCGAGCCTTTCGCCGGCGTCGTGGCTGGTGGCGACGACGCGGACGTGGGCGCGGTTGCGGTCGGCGTCCTGGAGGACGGCGTCGTGTTTGCCGCTGCGCACGGCGTCATCGGTGACCAGCACCTCTTCGGCAGCACCTGCCTGGACGGCGGCGGCGACGTCGGCGGGGCCGTAGGCGCACAGGCCGTCCCCTTTGGCGATGCTGGCCATGAGCCGTTCGACGAGGTCCGTCTCTTGGGCGACGCGGCTGTCGCGGGCGACGGCGGTGACCAGGCCCCGGCGGAGGGCTTCCTGGAGGCCGCCGCGTCCGCCTTGGCTGGTACCGTCCGTCTGGGCGCCCGCCACCGCGGCGGGCTCCTTCTTCTGGGCGTGCTCAATGAACTCCTCGCGCCACCAACCGGGGCCGACGATCAGGAGCGGCGTGTCCGGTTCCTGGCGGATCACTTTGAGGCTGCGCACCACTTCGTCGTAGAAGCCGGACTTGGCGCCCTTGTTGCTGTAGCGCTTGCCCTGGCCGCCGGCGGGGAGGCTGCCCAGCAATTGCAGGCCGTAGCTCTTGAGGAGCCCGAACTGCGCCTCCGTGTCATCGATCGCGACCAGGACCACTTGGGGGCGCTTGGCGGCCGCTTCCGCCTCTTCGATGAGCTTCGTCTGCCAGCCTGCGAGGCGTCCGCCCTTCTTGTGGATGCGGAGCCACGTGCCGGGTTCGTCCGTGAAGGCGAGGGTGTGGTGGCTGCCATGGTCCTGGGGCCCTTCTTCGATGACGCCCAGGACGCGCAGATGGTCGGCGAAGTCGTGCCAGGAGACCTCCTTGACGCGGATGCCGAGGCGCATGGGTTTCTTCTCGGCCTTGCCGGCGCGCACCTGGTCGGTCGCCTGTTCACCGGTGCGAACCGTGTCGGCGGTGACCAGATCTCCTTCCTGGATGAGGTTGCGCAGGGTCCAGAGGTCGTCGAGGCTGTCGAGGCGGACCTCCAGCATGCCGGTGGCCAGGTCCTTCTTGGTGAGCTTCATCCTTGGCCGGCCCCCGTGAGCCCTTGAGGGAGTGTGACGGGACCCGCGGGAAGCACCGCCTGGGCTGCCTCCTGGTCGAACTGGAAGCGGTCCGCGAGCGCTGCGGCGGCGTCGTTCGGTCCGATGTCACCTGGGGCCAGCTCCACAAGGTCGCCGTGGCGAGCGTAGCGGCGCAGCACGTCCGGCACGCCGCCCACCAGTTTCAGGACGGTCTTCTGCCCCTTCGCCTCAGCCTCGTCGGCGGCGTCGGGAGCGAGGGGCTCGCCGCCCATGTTGAACGTCACGGCGGCGACGGCCCATTGCATCGGCAGGTGGGCCTCCACGTTGCGCTTGCCCTGGACGATCCAGGCGCCACGGGGCACGAACTCGCCGCTGCGGGGGGTCTTGCTCACCTGTTGGGGCGTCACCCAGTAGGCGCTCGCCTCGGAGAACTGGCGCCAGGCACGGCTGCTGCACGCGGCGAACTGGCACGCGGCGCGCAGGTCCGCTTCGTCGGGCTCCAGGGGGCTGCCGCCGGGGCTGCGCACGACGACGCTGGGGGCGCCGTGGATCTCCGCGTGGACGTACCGGTCGCCGTCGCGCAGGTACTTCTTGACCACGGCGTCGTTCTGCGCCGCACTGCGCCCGCCCACGGCCACGAGGCCGCCTGGCGTGATCGTCCAACGATAGTGTTCGAACCAGAAGTGGCGGCTGGCGTCCCGTTTCTTCTCCGGCGCGGCGCCGAAGGCGTCCAGGCCGGCCGTTTCCAGGTCCGTCACGCGCTTGCGTGCCTCTTCCAGCGCAGTCAAGGCGCCCGCCCGGCGTCCTTTGGCCTTCTTGGCAGCGGCGTAGTGCGCGTCGGCGTTCTGCTGCACCGTCAGGCGCAAGTCGACAAGGACCTCGCGGCGCTCGCCTGCCATGTCGGCCAGGGCCAGCACCGCTTCGCCCGTGTGGGGGCGTAGTTCCACCACCGGTTCGGCCGCCTTGCGGGCCGCCTCGTCGCCGGCCTGGCGGGCCTGGGCCAGCGTGGCTTCCACCTGTTGCCAGCTCATCCGCTCACGGGCTCCGTTCAGCTGCGCGAGCAGGGCCTCCGCCTGTTGGTAACTGGCGTACAGGGTGTCGCCGTCCGTGCGGCGGCGCTCCTCGTCCTCCTCGAAGCCACCGATGGCGCCCTCCATCTGGGCCACCTGGCGCTCCAGTTTGCCCTTCGCCTCCTCGAAGCGCTTGCGGCGCGGGTCGTCGGAGGCCTCGCCGTCGTCGTCCTCGTCCCCACCGGCTCCCAGGAAGTAGGTGTCGAGGGCCTCGATGAAACTGCTCGCCTCTTCGTAGGCGAACTCGGGGCGCGGCAGGCGCTCCAGGACAAACGGCACCGCATCCACGGGCTCCTCGCCGGCGAAGACGACCGCCGGCTCCAGGTCATTGGCGGCCACGGCGGCCCCCACTTCTTGGATCGCGGCGTGGAGGGCGGCCCATTGGCCGCTCACCAGGTCGCTCGGCTTGGTGTTCTTGGCCACGTCGGCGCGCAGGCAGAGCTCCTCCGCCCACAGTGGGCCGAAGCCCAGGTCGAGGGCGAGCAGCCGGACCACGTCCCGCTTCGCCGCGGCACCCGCCAGGCGCAGTTGCTCCTCCGACATCTCGAACGGGCGGTTGCTGCCCGGCGGCGGCAGGTACGGTTCGCCCTTGCGCAGCCGGCGGACACCATGGTCGGCGCCCCGCATGGGGAGCAGGATCGTATCGTCGGGCTCCAGGATCAGCAGGTTACCGTCGCCAAACAGCTCCAGGATGATCGCCCGGCGGCCGTCGCCGCGCTCCAATTCCAGGCGCAGCACGCGGTCGAAGCCGACCTGCCGCACGGCGACCAGGCGGGCGTTCTCGAAGGTGTTGCGAAGGATGCGGGCAACCATGCTCGGCTTGTCCGGGTTCTCGGGCGGCCGCCGCGTGACGGTCGCGTAGCTCCCCATCTGCACGAGGAGGTCCTGGCGCCCAAGACCCTTGACGCGGAAGCGCAGCAGCACCTGGTCCTTGGCCGGCTGGAACGCCTTGTCGAAGCGGCCTCCGACGAGGCGCTGGGACAGCTCCGCCGCCAGGGCGGCCACGTCCACGTTGGTCAGAGCCGCCTTCGGCTTGTGGGACGCTCGCGCAGCGGGGCCGGACACGGAGCCTTCGCCACCCTCCACACCTCTTAAAACGCCGCCTCCGTCGCCGCGCCGTGGCCAAGCGGAACAAGCCGGACGAACCGGAGGAAGGGGAGTACGAGTTCATCCCCCCGGACTTCGACGAAGACGAGTTCATCCACAAGGAGATGACCAGCGTCCGCACCACCCTCACTCTCTTCGGCTGGGGCATCGTGGCCGCCGTCGCCTCCTGGGCCCTGTTCACCGCCATGGACGGCGCCAAGACCGCCTGGTACGCCGGCCTGGCCATCTGCGCCGCCGCCGGCTACGCCCTCAAGTTCATCTTCCCCAAGGTGGGCGCCGATATCAGCAAGTTCGGCCGCCGCGAATGGTTCGGCACCGGCTTCTTGTTCTTCTTCAGTTGGCTCGCGGTGTTCATCCTGCTCGTCAACCCGCCGGTGAGCGACTTCAGCCCGCCCCAGGTGGAAGTGCTGGTGAGCCCCGGTGAGCAGCAGGCCGGCGACGACATCCGGCTCGACGTGTTCGCCACCGACAACGACGCCCTCGCCGACATCACGATCACCGTCTTCCAGGGCAACGACGCCACGCCGCTCCTGGAGACCGAAGACTTCACCAAGGTGAGCGGCCGCCACTACACCGCCACCTTCACCGCCGAGCCGTGGACGTACCGTTGGGTCGTCGAAGCCACCGACGCCAAGGGGCTCGTCACCGAGAAGAACGGCACCTTCCGCGGCCGCATCCAGGCCCTCGCCTACTTCCCCCCGGACGGCGACCTCCTCGACGCACCCCAGGACAGCCTGCTCGTCCAGACCCCTGACGGGATCAAGTTCCGCACGGTGTACCTGGAGCGCACGGACGCCCTGGACCGCCGCATCGAACTGGAGTTCGTAGACGAGGACGGCCTGACCGGTTGGATCGCCCGCAGCAACTTCTTCGGCTGGTCCAGCGGCGAGAACCACTTCGTCATCAAGGCCCAGGAGCAGAACAGCTTCGTCGGCACCACCCGCGTCGACGGCGGCACCATCGTCCATGACTGCGGCGGCACCTGCCTTGTGAACGTCACGGCACCCCTGGGCGAGTACACGCCCCGCGTCGCCGACCCCATCATGGAGCCCCCGGAGCGCTTCACGCCCGGACCCGCGCCGGTCCTCGTGGCCCTTGCGCTACTGGCCGTGGCCGCCTTCGTGCGCCGCCGCCGCGACTGATGGGACGACGCGCCCCGACCTCGGCCTTGCTGTTCCTAGTGGCCCTGGCGGCGAGCGTGCCGTTCTACGCCGCCTACCGCAGCATGGAGCATTTCCTCTGGCACTGGGGCTACGGCACCGCCATCGGCTACCTGGCGGGCGCGGTGTGGGCATTCCAGCGCCGGGCGCCGTTGCGTCGCCCCCTCTTGTGGCCCCTGGCCGCCTACGCCTGGATGGTCGTCCCTGACCTGCTGTGGCTCGGCGGCCTGCTCGCCACTGGCGACGCTTGGCCCCACCAGCCCTGGATGGACCTCTTCTTCCTGCACTACAGCCTCGATCAGACCACCTGGGCGACCGCCGCCGTGTTGCCGTTCCACGTCGCCGGGCTCGCCGCCTGGCTCTGGGCCGACCGGCGGACCGGGCAGGCTTAGAAACCGGCCGCCCTGGACGACGTGATGGGGGACGATGCGCTGCGGGCGCGCCTGCACGGCCTCAACAACATCATCTGGGCCATCGCCTCGTCCGGGATCTTCCTCACCTACGGCACCGCCCTCCCTTGGATGGACGACGTGGACGCCAGCTGGCTGTATGGGCTCCTCTGGGGGCCCGGCATCGCGCTTGGCGTCCTAGCGAGCAACCTCCTGTGGCGCACCCACGGCATCGCCCGCCGCGCCCCTGAACGCCCCAAGCGCAGCCCCGTCGGTTGGATCGCCCTCTTCGCCGCGTTCGCCGGCGTCGTCGCCTTCCTCGCCGTCCTCCTTGGCGGCTCCGTCGGCCCCGAATGGCCCGCCGCCACCGTGATGGTGCTGGCCAACGGCGTCTTCCTGTTCATCCTGGGCAGCACCGAGATGGGCAGCCGCACCTACACGGCCTCCTGCACCATCGCCGGCGCAGGCCTCGCCGCCATCGCCATGGCACTCACCGCCGCGGAGGCAAGCCACGGCGCCACCCACCTGTTGGCTGCCCTCGCTGCCGCCGTCGCCTGGGGAGGCAGCGGCCTGGTCACGTCGCTGCGCGCCCGCGGGCTTTGAAGGCCAAAGAAGCGCCCGGCTTCATGACCGTCGCCCGCCTAAGGGGTTCCATGGAGCAGCTCACACCCACCGACGCCGCCCGGGCCGCCGCCGCCCTCGGCGAACTGGAAGGGTACGAAGAGACCCTCTCCAACCGCGCCGCCGGCACCACCAACATGGTCTGGGGCATGGCTGCCGCGGGCATCTTCCTCACCTACGGCACCGCCGGCGGGTGGCTCTCGTCGTGGCCGGAGCTGGAATGGCTCTTCGCGCTGCTCTGGATCCCCTGGGTCGCCATGGGCACCGGCCTCACCTGGACGACGTGGGTCACCCACGCCGTCAGCCTGCAGCGCAGCCCCGCCATGCGGGACGGCATGAAGGCGTCCGGGTTGTCGTTCCTCCTCTTTGGCACCCTCGTGGCGGCCACGTTCGGCCTCCTGGTGCTGGGCCTCGGCCTGGCCTGGGACACCAGCGCTGTCATGACGCTGGTCAACGGCCTCTTCGCCCTCATCCTCGGCACGAGCCTGCGTCGCCACAGCACCACGTGCAGCACCAATACGGTCCTTGCAGGCCTCTGGATGGCCCTCTTGGGGGTCACCATCGGTGTCGCCGGCCTTGGCCACGAACCGGCCGCCCTCGCCGGAGCCTCCGCCTGCGCCCTGGGCTGGTTCGGCAGTGGCCTGGCCACGTACCTGCGAGGGTAGTCCCGGATGGAGCTCGACGACGAACTGGCACTCATCCACCAGCCGGTGCGGCTGCGCCTCATGGGGCTCCTCTACCGGCAACGCGACGTCACGTTCACCGGCACCCGCGACCTCCTGGGCGTCACCGACGGCAACCTCGCCACCCACGCCAAACGCCTCGCCGACGCCGGTCTGCTGGAGGCCCGCCGTGTCCTCACGCGCGACGGCTTCGAACTCCGGTACCGCATCACCAAGGCCGGCAACGACGCCTTCCGGCGTTACCTGGCCACCCTGCGCGGCTTCCTCGAACAGATCCCCGACGCGCCGCCCTCCTCGTAGCCCTTATAGAGGGGACCAAGGTGGCGCCGCCTACCCGAGACAGCCCGGCCCCCTGGGTTAGTTTGGTATACTTGCGCGTTCGGGACGCGTAGACTCCGGTTCAAATCCGGGGGGGGCCACTTCTCTTCTCGCCTTCGAGGCGACCCCTTTCCAACAGCAGCGCGAGCCTTCCCGCCGCGTCGGCGTCGAGCCAGCGCGCGAAGTCATCGGAGACGACGCCACCCATCATGGCCCGGGACCGGGCGGCGTCCATGAGGGCGTATTCGACCACGGCGGACGAGGCGAGCACGCCGTCCTGGTGGATGGTGGTGGCGAAGTGGCCGCGGCGGGGGCCGAGTTCCTGGATGCGTCCCGTGGCGAGCACCTCGTGGCCGAGGCGGATCGGGGCGGTGTACCGGACGTCCATGCGGGTCGTGAACCCGGTGGCGCAGGCGAGGGCGACCATGGCCCAGTGGGCCGCATCATCGTGCAGGGCGGCCGTGATGCCGCCGTGCAGGAGCCCTTGCCAGCCTTCGCTGGCACCGGTGGGGGTCCAGCGGCCTTCGACGCGGTCGGCTTCCAGGTAGAAATCCAGGCGGAGGCCGTCGGGGTTGTCGGGGCCGCAGCCGAAGCAGCGGCGCACCTCTGGTATGGGGCGCAGGAGGTGGCGGCCGGGCGGGGCTGGTGCGGCGGGGCGGTTCATGCCGCAGGGGCGCGGGCCTGCTCTTGGCGGACCGCTTCCAGGGCCTCTTCGACATGGCGGGAGGCCTGCCGGAGGCTGTTGAAGACATGGATGACGGTGCCGTCGCGGCCGATCACGAAGCTGACGCGGCCGGTGAGCAGGCCCAGCAGCTTGGGGACGCCGAACGCCTTGCGGGCCTCGTGCCGGCTGTCGGAGAGCAGCGTGAAGGGCAGATCGTGTTTGGCGGCGAAGGCGGCGTGCTTCTCCTGGGAGTCGGGGCTGATGCCGACGACGGTGGCCCCGGCGTCCGTGAACTCCTCGTACTGGTCGCGGAACGTGCACGCTTCCGTGGTGCAGCCGGGCGTGTCGTCGGCGGGGTAGAAGTAGACCACGAAGGGCCGAGGGACGTCGTGGAGGCGCACCGGTTCTCCTTGGGCATCCGGGAGCGTCACGTCGGGCAGGGGTGCTCCGGCTGCAAGGGTCTTGGCCATCGTGGGGCCAGCACGCGGGGCCCCTTTGAAGCCACCGTGTAAGGCAACCGTCAAGACGGCGGCGGCGTGGCGCGGCGCGTGGCGTGCACCTGCGGGGCGCAGCAACGGATGGTGACCTTCGCGCACCGCCACGTGACCACCTGCCAGGCGTGCCACAAGGCCGAGGCGGACTGGGCGGTCAGTCTCCGGACGCCGACGTACCGGGACCACCTGCGCTGCCTGCAACAGGAGATCATGGAGGCCCAGAAGAACGCCGACGAGGCCACCGTGACCGCCGTGGTCCAAGAGGCGCGCCTGGAGGGACCCAACGCCTGGCTACGGGTGCAGGTGACGGAAGGTGACCCGC
>JBMYRW010000020.1:22176-35125 GCA_049602735.1 Thermoplasmatota archaeon | reverse complement strand
TCCGCGACCTCTGCGACTCGAAGGATCTCGTGCTGGTGGAGGACGCCGCGCAGGCGCACGGCGCCCGCTACAAGGATCGCCACGTAGGGGGCTTCGGCGACGCCGGCGCCTTCTCCCTGTACCCCACAAAGAACATGACCAGCGGCGAAGGTGGCATGGTGACCACCGACGACGACCAGCTGGCCGAGGTGGCCCGGTCCTTCCGCAACCATGGACGCGGCCTGAGCACCTTGGGCACCTATGATCACGTCCGCTTCGGTTACAACTACCGCTTGACCGACCTGGGCAGCGCCATCGGGCGCGTTCAACTGGGGCGGCTGGACGGCTGGGTCGAGGCCCGCCGCGCCAACGCCGAAGCTCTGGATGAGGCCTTTGCCGACGTGCCGGGCATCGTGACCCCCGTGGAGGCGGAGCATTGCGTGCACGCGTACCATCAGTACAGCATCCGCGCCGGTGACCGCGACCGCCTGCAGGCTGCCCTGAAGGAACGAGGCGTCGGTTCGGGCATCTACTACCCCAAGCCGGCCTTCGAGTATCCTCACCTGGCACGCTTTGCCAAGGCCTGCCCGGAGGCCCAGGAGGCCTGCCGGGACGTCCTGTCGCTCCCCGTTCACCCTGGTCTGTCCCCTGAAGAGGTCGTGACCATCAGCCAGGCGGTCCGGGACGCGGTGTTGGCGGTGGCATGAGCCGACCGCGCATCGTCACGGTCGTCGGCGCTCGTCCGCAGTTCATCAAGCTCGCCCCCGTCGCCAAGGCGTTGGCCGCGGTGGCCGACGAGGTCCTGGTCCATTCCGGCCAGCATTACGACGAGAAGCTGGATGCCATCTTCTTCGAGGAGCTGGGACTCCCGCAACCCGACCATCACCTGCGCGTCGGCAGCGCCGGCCACGGCGTCCAGACCGCCCGCATCCTAGAAGGCGTGGAACGGGTGATCCAAGAAGAGTCGCCGGACGCGCTGCTGGTCTACGGCGACACGAACACGACGCTAGGCGCGGCGATCGCCGCCAGCAAACTCCACGTGCCGATCTTCCACGTCGAAGCGGGGCTGCGTTCCTTCGACCGGGCGATGCCGGAGGAAGTGAACCGGGTCCTCACCGACCATGTGAGCGAGCTGCTCTTTGCGCCCACGGAGGTCGCACGGGGCCACCTGGAAAAAGAAGGCATCACGAAGGGCGTCCACGTGGTGGGCGACGTCATGGTGGACGCCGTCCACGCTGCCCTCGGGCAAGGACCGGGCCAGAAGACCGGCGGCGACGCCTACGTGGCCGCGACGCTGCACCGTGCGGAGAACACGGACGACCCGGCGCGCCTGCGGGCCATCCTCACAGCCCTCGCCAAGGCACCCTTGCCGGTCCGATTGCCGTTGCACCCGCGCACCCAAGCGGCCGTGGCGCGTTGGGGCCTGGAACCACTTCTCGAAGCGGACGGCCTGGAGATCCTGCCGCCGCTCGGCTACGGCGAGATGCTCCGCCTGGTGCAAGGCGCCCAGGCGGTCGTGACCGATTCAGGCGGCCTCCAGAAGGAGGCGTACGTCATCGGCACCCCGTGCGTCACGGTCCGGGGGACCACCGAATGGCCGGAGACGATCGAGGCGGGATGGAACCGGCTGTGCCCACCCGAGGAAGCGGCCATCCTGGCGGCGCTTGAAGCCTGCCAGCGCCCAGACGGGCCCAGGGATGCCTACGGCGACGGCCAAGCAAGCCACCGTATCGCCAAGGTCATCCAGGAGTGGGCCTTGGACCGCATCGGATGACGCGACCCGCCTGGCATCACGAGACCGCCATCGTCGAAGAAGGCGCCGAGGTGGGGGATGGTACCAAGGTCTGGCATTTCGCCCATGTGCGCGCCGGGTCGACCGTTGGCAAGGACTGCATCATCGGCAAGGGCGTCTACGTGGACGCGGGCGTCCGGCTGGGCGACCGCTGCAAGGTGCAGAACAGCGCCAACCTGTACCAAGGGCTCACCGTCGGCGACGAGGTCTTCATCGGCCCCAACGTGCAGTTCACCAACGACCTGAACCCCCGCGCCACGCTCTGGGATGCTGGGCGCTTGGTGGAGACACGCGTCGAGGACGGCGCAAGCATCGGTGCCAACGCGACGGTCATCTGTGGCATCACGATCGGCAGCTTTGCCCTGGTCGGGGCCGGCTCCGTGGTCACCAAGGACGTGGCCCCCCATCACATCGTGGTGGGCAACCCGGCCCGCGTGGTCGGTGTTGCCTGCTGGTGTGGCAACAAGATGGCCCCCGAGACGGACGGCGGCCACCGGTGCCCCTCCTGTGGCAAGACCCTTGACGCGGCGGCCTGACGAGGCGCCCTACTGACGGGCGTGGGCTTCCAGGCGGTCGGCCATGAAGGCGGCCACGTCCTCGGAATCCGACTGGTACGCCGCGGCGAGCTCGCGCGCCTTCGCCTTCGCCTCTGCACCCTTAGCGGCATAGACGCCGGCAGCTTCGATCGCGGCTTCGGGGTCGGCGTGGTTGACCATCATGCCGCGCTCTTCCAGCATGATGAAATTCCCCATGTCATTGGGCCCCACGAAATCGTTGGAGCGGACGGTCGGCGTGCCCAGCAGGGCCGCCTCGGAGGCCATCGTCTGCGTGTCGGTGACCAGGAGACTGGCGTGCTCGAGGACCGCGTGGATCGCGTTGCGAGGGCCGGGTAGCACCAGGTGCTCCAGGCCTTTGGGCGGTTGGGCTTCAGGACTGATGAAGACCGCCATGTGCTCCTGCAGGCGCCCCACCAGGTCGGCGAGCCGCCTGTCATCGAAGCCACGGACACCGGCGTCATGGACGGCATCGAACGCGTTGAGGCGCACGAGCGCGTAGGGTCGGTCGTCGGGGATGCCAAGGAAATCCGGGCGAGGCGCGGGGTTGCGGCGGGTGGGCCACAGGTACGCCCATTCCTTGATGCTCTCGACGCGACGCTGCTTCTTGCCCAGGTCGTCGCGGAAGAAGGAAGGGGTCACGACCTCGTCCACGAACGGCATGAACATCTTCACCTGGATGGCGAAGGTGCGGGTGTTGCAGCGGGGCTCGGAGTCCGTGAAGACCACGCAGGGCAGGCGCGCCAGCGTGCTCGCGTAGGCGTCGTAGGTCCCGAAGCCTGAGACCACGTCCGCCTTCTCTTGGCGCATGATGCGGGCCGCGCGCCGCACGTCGCCTGGAAGGGCCAGCACCTTGCCCCACTTGGAGCGGGGCGCGGCGGCGAACTGTCGGTGAGCCAACCCCTTTTCCTGGAGCAAGGCGCCGGTCTCACCGTAGTCGCGCACCAGCAGGACGCTCTCGTGGCCCCGTTCGGCGAGCACGTTGGCGACGGCCTCGTAGAAATGGAGTTGGGCGGGGGTGTTGGCGATGAGGGCTGCCTTCATGGTCGGTCCTCCAGGTGGACGCTGGCGCCTTCGCGGCGGTCGGCGCGCACGTCCAGGCCGATGCCGGCCAGGAACGCGAGGATGCCGCCAGCCACTAGGGGCAGGGCGAGGTCGGCGATGACGAACAGGGTGACGAGCGCCGAGAGCAACAGGAGGGCCGCCGCAGCGTACCCCAGGCCGGCCGCGCTGGGCCGGCGCAGGAACTGACGCGCGATACGGCCAAGGTACGAACGCAGGAGGTGCCACGACGTGCGGGGGATGAAGCGCAGGTACTGGATGCCGCTCGTCTCCTGGCCGTAACGCGCCTGGACCGGCACGTTGGCCAACCGGAGGCCGGCGATGCGGGCCTCCAGCATCATGTCGTTCTCGAAGACGTAGCCGTCCGCGAGGCGGTCGAGCCCCATCCGGTCGAGGGCGTCGGCGGTGATCGCGACGTAGCCGTTCTGGGGGTCGCGGACGAACCAGTACCCGGAGGCGAAACGGCTGAGGATGCTGAGCAGGTGGTTGCCCGTGAGCCGCCAGGCGCTCATGCTCTCATGGTGACCCGCCACGAGGCGGTCCGCCTTCGTGAAATCGGCCGTGCCATCGACCAGCGGGTCCAGCAGGGCGGGCAGGGCCGCGGGGTCCATCTGGTCGTCGCCCGCCATCACCACGATGAGGTCGTGGCCGTCAGCAAGGGCGGCCGCGTAGGCGGTCTTGATCGCTGCGCCGACGCCGCCGTTGGTGGCGTGACGGTTGAGGTGGATGCGGTCGTCGCGGGCCTGGCGCCCCTTGACCACTTCGCTGGTGCGGTCGCTGGAGCAGTCGTCCGTGACGTAGGCGCCATCGACGAGCGCCGGTAGTCCGTCGAGCGTGTCGCCGATGAGCAGCTCCTCGTTGTGGGCGGGAATGGCGATGGCGACCCTGCGTCCTCGGTACATGATGGTCCTTAGTGGCCGATGCCGATGTAGGTGAATCCGGCCGCTTCGGCGGCGGTGCGTTCGAACATGTGGCGTCCATCGGCCAGGAGGCTCCCGGCCATCTTCTCTTGGATCCTGTCCAGGCCCAGTTCGGCGTATTCAGGGTGCGCGGTGGCGACCACGGCGGCGTGGGCGCCTTGGAGCACGGTCGCCAGGTCGCGCTCGAGGGTGCGTCCCACCTCTTCGGTCACGTAGGGGTCGTGGACCACGACGTGGACGCCGGCGGCCTCCAAGGCCTGCGCCAACGGCTCAGAGGGGGAGTGGCGCGCGTCGGAGGATTCGGGAAGGTAAGCGTAGCCCAGCACGGCGACGCGGCGCCCGGCCGGCTCCGGGCCCAGGGCCTCCAGGACCCGGGCGGCCAGCACATGGGGCATGGCGTCGTTGATCTGGCGTGCCATCAGCATCATGGTCGGCTCGAAGCGGCCGCGGCTGCCGTACGCCAGGAGGTAGGTGTCTTTGGGGATGCAGTGGCCGCCCACACCGGTGCCGGGCAGGTGGAGGTTGCGGGATTCGACCTTGTTGACCAGTTCGCGCACCTGGAAGAAGTCCACGCCGACGCCGTCGCAGTAGCGGGCGAACTCATTGGCCAGGGCGATCTCCACATCCCGGTAGGTGTTCTCGAAGCTCTTGGTCACTTCGGCCGTCAGGAGGTCCACGGGCGTCAAGGGCCCGGAGACGATGCGGCTGTAGAGCCCCCGCATCGCTTCCTGGGTCGCAGTGTCGATGCCACCCAGCACGCGGTCGTAGTGACGCAGGTTGTGCAAGAGCTTGCCCGGCATCACCCGTTCAGGGCAATGGCCCAGATGGAAGTCCTTGCCCGCCACCAGCCCGGAGCCGTCCTCAAGGAGAGGCCGCACCACCTGGTCCATGGTGGTCGGTGCGATGGTCGATTCGATCACCACGAGCATACCGGACCGCAGCCGGGACGCGATGCCCCGGCAGACGGCTTCCAGGCCCCGGTAGTCGGGCCGGCCGGCGGCCGTGTCGAAGGGCGTGTCGACGCACACCAGCACCGCGTCCGCCTCCTTGACCACGTCATAGTCGGTCGTCGCCCGGAGACGCCCGGCGGCCACATTGGCCGCGATCAATTCCGGCAGCTCCGGCTCAGCGGCCGACAACGGATAACGCCCCTGGGCCAACGCCTCCACCTTGGCTTCATCGATGTCCAGGCCGGTCGCCTGGAGCCCCGATTGGGCGAACAACGCGGCGACGGGGATGCCGACATAGCCCATGCCGACGACCACGAGGCGCTCCACGGCGCCGGGACCCCCGCTCCTTGATAAAGGGCCTTGGAACCAGCAAGGCTCGTCGCCTCGTCAGGGGGATATACCGGAGGTCCAGTCACCGCGCGTGACCGACCGGGAGACCGCGCCTGGCCAGAGGCCCCTATGGGTGTGTCTGGGCTGGGGTGTGGCCTCCGCGGTGACGGTCTGGTTGCAGGGGCCACTGTGGCTTTCCACGTTGCTTGGGTTCGGGACCACCTTGGTGATCCCGGGCTATCTCCTGGTCGCCGCCGCCGGACAAGGTGCCCGGGGCATGTCGGGCCCGGGCTCGCCCCAAGGGGACGGGACCAGTGGTCTGTGGCTTCTTCGCGTCATCCTCTCGATCGCCATCACCGTCGGGGTCGGCTTGACGCTGGACCTGATCGGGCCTGGCATCTCCCAAGGTTCGCTGGTCGCTGCCTTGCTGCTTGTGATCTTCGCGCTCTTCATCCGTGCCCGGCACGTCGCAAGGCGTCGTGTTGCTGCTCCCGTCCGCACACCGCCCGCTCCCGGGTTCCAGGAGAGATGGGCCGGCCTGGAGCGGGAAGGGCGGGCCCAGGTCTTGGTGGTCGCTGCCCTCGCGCTCCTGGTGACAGGATTGTTGCTGAGCACGATCCTCATCCCGCGCGAGCCTGAGCCGTTCGTCCAGTTCTACGTCCTGGGCGCCGACGGAAACGCCGACTGCTACCCCGATGCTTGGGACGGACGATACGTCCTTAGCGAGTCCTCCACGCAGGCCGGATGCTCAGACAACGTGGGAAATGTGACTGTGGGCCTCGTCAACCATGAGGGCCATTCATCGTCGTACGTCATCAGGACCACATGGGACCGAGGCGGTGAAGGGGACGGGACCCTCCTGGTCGCGGACGAATGGAATGTCACGTTGCCGCATGTGCCGGCGCCGTTGGGGCGCGGCGAGACCGTGGTCCAACATGAGCGATCGTTTGCCTTGCCGCCTCCGCCCTTTGAGGGGTTGCAACAATTGCGTTTCCAGCTCTTTGATGCACCTGCCTCCATGGAGCCGCGACATGAGCTGCACATCTGGATCGATGCGCAGTCAACGGCCGCGCCAAGCTAGTGGCGCCGTGATCGAGCCACAAGGAGTGCCGACAAAAGGAGGAGCCATGGGCCCACGGCTGGAGTGGCGACCGCTTCCACGGCGCCATCCATGACGTCAACGCGCGTGGACAAGGCCCCTCGGATCGTCGGCCCTTCGCCCTGGGCGACGGGGTAGAGGTCGACCCGGTAGGTACCCGGCGGGACGTCGATGGCGGCGTTGGTCCCTTGGCTGTGGCTGTGGAGTTTGCCGGCGTAGAGGAGGCGGCTGTTGGTCTCGTCCCAGAGGACCGCTTCCACGTCGTAGTGGGTGGCGCTGTCCAGGTCGAACGAGAGGTCGAAGCCGCCGGGGCGGGCCGTGGCGCTCCAGACGGCGTCCGCGTCGCCGTTGCTGGCCTTGACGGTGATGGGGACGCTGCAGGCCTGGCCCTCGGTCTCGGCCACCAGGGTGTAGGCGCCAGGGGCGGGGGCGCGCAGCAGGGCGTGGCCGACGGGGTCGATGACGTGGAGGACCAGCAGCTCTTCGTTGGTGCTTCCAAGGAGGCGGTAGGTGATGTCGACCGGTGTTGTTGCGGCCAGGTTGGCCATGGGGTCCCACGTGAGGCGGACGTGGGTGTCCTCGAACCAGTCGTTGGCGGGTTCCTGGGCGAGCCGGGTGCAGGCCTGGGCGGGCGGCGTGTTCTCTTCCGGGTCGTCCAGGAGGGCCAGCACGGGGTCCAGGGGGCCGGCCGGTTCGTCGAGGGTCTGCAAGGTGAAGCCTTGGCGGACGCCGAGGTCGCCGTCCAGGAAGAGGATCTCCACGTCGACGTCGCCCCAGGAGTCGGCGACCTGCGCCAGGAGGGTGGGTTCGCTGGCGCGGGTGGTGCCCCAGGCGACAAGGTGGCCGTCCTGGCTGATGCGCCAGAAGGCCGCCAGGGGTCCGTCATCGCCGGGCTCGAAGCTGATCGTGCGCCCTTCCGTGGTGTAGGAGGCACCGAAGCCTTGGCTGGCGCGGTACGTGGTGGTGGCGGCACCGTCGCCGTTACCGCTGCCACTCTGGGCGCGTAGGTCGAGGTCTCCGGCGCCTTGGCTCAGCATCCAGAAGAAGCCGTCGTGGTCGTGCAGCGTCGCGCTCTCGACGCGGGTGTTGCCGGCGGTGGCGCTCAGCCGGAGGTCCTGGTGGGTCTGGAGGGCGCCTGCGTCGTCGAGGACGGCGACGAGGGACGTGACCGGTCCGTCACCGTGGTGGACGACCTGCACCTCGGCGCTGGCGGCAGGCGCATGCACGAGAAGGAGCACGGCCACCAGGGCCAGGAGCTTCCATGTCATGGCGGGGAGCGGGTCGCCTGCCACTTGAAGCTTGAGTCGCTTCGGCTGCGACTAGGCGGTCCAGACGGTCAGCTCGGCCACCGCTTGGCTCGCCTGGGGTTGGCAGTTGTAGACGTTGAGCGTCCACGTGCCGGGCGCCGCTTCGGCCAGGTTGACGCCACGGACCTGGATGCGTTCGGGGGTGCCGCTGCCGGCCGCGTAGACGACCGTGTCGCCGGCGCCGTCCTGGAGGAACATGTCCAGGTCGGGGCCCATGCCGAGTCCCATGACGCGCTCCAGGTGGACGTCGATGGCGGTGACATTGGCGTCGACCTCGAAGGGGAAGCGGGCGTGGGCGCTGTCGTTGGGGTTGAGGGGCGCGACGCAGCGGCCGCCGTTGAGGCTGACGGGATGCTCCGTCGTGGCAGCCGTGCCGAACGCGTCGGCCATGCGGGTCTGGCCCTGCCATTCCACCTGGGAACCGGCGAAGACCAGGCCGACGTTGCCGGCGCCTAGGCCGTCCGGGTAGTAACTGGCGACCGGGATGACCAGGGACTGGCCCGCGTCGATGGCGAGGCCGCCCAGGGCGAGGCGCACGGGGAAGGTCACTTCGTAGGTCTCGCCGGCCACAAGGGCGAGGGGGCCCGGCTGGAAGCCGTGGTCGAAGAAGGCAGGGGTCTGGTCGGGGGCGCCGACGCCGAACCAGATGGTGAACTGGGGGCGCAGCGTGTCCGGGAAGACCGCGGCCGCTTCGGCGTAGTAGGTGATCGTGACGTTCACCTGGGTCAGGACGGTGGGTTCCTCGAAGGCCGGCGAGGTCCAGGTGGGCGCCTGGACGCCTTCCATCCATTGCAGCCAGGACCAGCCGATGGGGGTGCGGCCGTCGCCTTCGTGCCGGACCGTTTCCATGGCGCCGTCGGGGGCGAAGTGGAAGATGCCGTCGATGTCCTGCGTGGAGCCCGCGTCGGTCCCGGCCGGCGCATCTGAGGTCGCCTCGTCATCGCCGAGGCAGCCGGCCAGGGCCAGGCTGGCGAACAGGAACGTGGTCAGAAGGGCACGGCGCATGGGCGGCGCGAGCCGGGCCGGCTCTTGAGGCTTGCCGAGGCCACCATGCCCCTAATGGAGGTACGGCCACTCCTGGTGGGGTCGTTCCGGCAACGCCGGGGCCACATGGTCTGGCGGCAGGAGCGCCGGCGCCGTGGGGGCCTCCCAAGCATGGAGGGCGACAGCGTTGGCCAGCAGGTGCATAGGAAGGGGTACCGTGGCGTCCATCCAGTAACGGAGCCCTTCGAACTCCTGGGCCAACCGGAACGGATAGTCCTCCGCGGTGACCGCCGTCGGGAAGTACTCCACTTCGACGGTGAAGGCCGGCTTGCCCACGGTGTGGTAGAAGTAGTCCATGCTAGAGCCGCTGGCGGCGTACGGCAGCCCGGCCGACAGGTCGCCCCACTGGGCGCGGCCGGCTTCGTACTCCGTGTGGTCACGGATCCATTGCAGCTCCTCGTCGAGGACAGCGCGGTGGTCCGCCGGCACATCGAAGGGAGGATCGAAGGCCGCCGGCGGTGCGATGACCGCATGCGTCGGCGTGTGGCCACTCAGGTAGAAGGCGGCACGGCCCCCCAGTTCCTCCATGACCGCGGCGACCGCTTGGCTCTCCGGTTCGGAGAAGGCCGAAGCGCCGCAGTTCTCTGCCACCAGGGCCAGGCCGCTGAACGCCATGCCCGTGGCCGCGCCCACGGCGCCCATCACGGGGTTGGAGGTGCCGGCAGGGTTGCCCCAGTCCACGTCGTAGTTGCGGTTCAGGTTGACGCCGAAGCCGTTGTGGCGCGTACCGGCCGCGTAGCCGTCCGGGTTCACCACGGGGATGACGTGGATCTCCAGGTCGCGCAGCAGCTGGCGCACCGTCGCGTTGGTGGCATGGTTCTCGAGGAGCAGGTCGACGGCATACGTCATGATCTCCGAGCCGCCGTACTCGTTGCCATGGTGGCCGCCGTCCAGAAGCGGCGCCACCTTGCCTTCCGAGGGCAGGGATTCGTCGGTGACGACGACGCGCCAGACCGGGCGGCCCTGGTGGCTCTCGCCGATGGCATCCAGTTCCACCAGGTCGGGGTAGGTGGCGTTCCACGCTTCCAGTTTCGCCGTCATCTCCTCGTACGTGTGGAAACGGACGTCGCCCCCCAGGGCGCTCGCGGCCACGTTCTCGACGTTGCGCTGCAGGGTCGTCTCGCCACCCGGGACCACGTCATAGTAGGCATCCTGCACGGCCACCATGGGAAGATCCGGGCCGCCGTCACGGGACACGTTGTCCGTGGTGGCTGGCTCGGAGTCCCCGAGGCAGCCGGCAAGCAGGATGAGCGAAGCGGCCAGGAACGAGAGCTGACGCAACATACGGGGCCAGCGGGTCAGCTGGACTTGAGACTTGCGTGGCGGCAGGCGGCCAGAGCCGCATGGAGGGGGGGGGAGAGCGAGGCGCCCTTACGCGATGCCGCCGGCCTCGATGAGCTGCTCGGGCGTCACGATGGGGCCGTAGCGCTCCTTGAGGGCCAGGAGGCCCTTCTTCTGGGTGGCGTAGATCTCGAACAGGCGCTTGGGGCAGTCCTCTTCCTTGCCGTACGCCTCTTCCTGCAACTCGATGCGGGCGACGATGTTGTCCACGTAGAGGCTGAAGTGGCGGTCGTAGAGCTCCTTGGCGTAGTCCTTGCCGATGATCTGGTCGAAGAGCCGCTGCAGGTCTTCGTACAGGGGCAGGTAGCCGATGGGCGTGGAGATCGCCTTGACGTCGCCGTGGGCGCGGCGCTCCAGCCAGGAGAGCCAGGCGCGCACGTCCCGCTTCTCGCCCAGGAGCGCCGTGTTGTCGGCGTCGCCGCCGCGGGCAGCGTGGGTGAGGAAGTAGTTGAGGCCGGCCATGATGGGGCGGTCCTCGACCTTCTGGTTGTTGAAGAACTGGAACTGGGCGGCCATGTAGTCGGCCAAGGGGCCGGGGACGAACGGGGCGTTGGCCCAGGGTTGGCGGCGGACGCCGCTGGCGCCGATCTCGGTGGCGGTGGCGGCGGACTGGATGGAGGCGCCGATGACGACGCCTTCGTCGCTGCTGGTGGCGACCCACACCGGGGGCATGGTGTCGCTGTCGCGGCCGCTGTACGTGATGACCTTCAGGGGAACGCCTTCGGTGCTGCGGGCGAGCTCCATGTTGTAGTTCTTGATGTTGTCACAGGGGAGCGTGCAGCGGGCGTTCTTGTTGCTGAACGGAACGGGGTTGCCGTCCGCGTCCACCTTGCCGGGCTCCCAGGTGCCGGTGTAGTGCTTGCCGGCGCGGGGGGTGGACCAGCCGTCGCCTTCCCAGCGGGGCTTGCCCAGGCCGTCCACGAGCACGTTGGAGAAGATGACCTCCTCTTCGATGTCGCCGCGGAGGCACTGCATGAGGTACGGGTCGCTCTCTTCGTTGCAGTCGCGCACGATGCCGAAGATGCCGATCTCGGGGGTCACAGCGCGCACGGTGCCGTCGTCGCCGATCCACATCTGGGCCAGGTCGTCACCGATGAAGTCGCTGCCCACCATGGCGGTCGTGGTCTTGCCGCAGCCACTGGGGGCGGCGCCGGCGAAGAACGTCTTGCGGCCACGGGGCCCCGTCATGCCGGTGATGAACATGTGCTCGGAGAGCTGCTCGCCGGTGCGTTCGTAGGTGCACAGGTCGACGGTGAAGCGGTGGTTGCCCTTCTTGAGCAGCAGCGTGTTGCCGGCGTACGTGCAGAACATGCTGTACGTGGTGCGGCCACGGCGGTCCATGTAGACACGGGCGCGGGGGATGTCCTCGGAGCGGAAATCGCCCATGGTGTGGCAGTTGGTGAAGAAGAGGCCGGCACGGTCCGCTTCCTGATCGAAGGCGTGGAACACCTGGGGGTAGAGGATGTTGCCGGAGTGGACCACGTAGTAGGAGTCCGTGATCATGATGGCCGGGACGGCGGGGGCAGCACCGACGGGGCCACGGTTCCAGAAGGAGACGAGCATGGTCTTGCCGGCCATGACACCAGCCATGTTGTCGGCGATGTACGCGTGGGCCTCGCCGCGCAGCTGCTTCTTGGCGAGGACACTGACCTTCTCGTCCTCGTCGACGATGTAGTAGGTCTGGTTGACCAGGCGACCCTGGTCCTCCGGCAGGTCGTAGTGGCACGTGTGGCCGGGCAGGGCAAGCTCGAACTCCTCACCACGGGCCAGGGCGCCCTCACGGACGGTCTGGTTGTCCTGTTCGGAGCCGCTGTTGAACCAGACGGCGTCCGGCTGCATCATGGCGACCGCGTTGGCGATCTTCAGGACCGCGTCCGGGTTCGTGATGGTGGCGAACTTCGCCTTGTTGTCGTCGTCGCACTTGGCCTCGACGAGGCGGCGAGCCTCGGCCACGTCGGTGATCCCGCCGATGCCGGACAGGATGTCGTTCTCGGCCTGCATGTTCAACTGCATGGTAGCGCCCCTGATACCTGGTCCGGGGCCCGGCTCCACCACATGGCGGCCCGGCCTCACGGCCCTTCCTGGGCCGTCGCACAAGGGACCCCTCTTTGAACGTTGAGGAGCGCCGCCACTGGAGGAGCGTGGGTCTCACGCGGTGGTTGTGGCACCCGCGTCAACGCCTGCCGTGGCCACCGCGTGCGCCACGGCGATCTCGGCCACGCCGGTGAGTGTGGTGGGGAAGCCCATGTAGACGTCGCCGCCGACGGCGCCGATGCCGATGTAGTCACCCAGGAAGGGGCCGCCGTTCTGGTGGATGCCCAGGTCGCCGTCGAAGCTGACCGTCGTCAGGCGCTGAGTGGTCCAGTTGCCGCCGCCGTCGGTGCTGTAGGCCCATTCGGCGTCCACCCACGAGTTGCCGTGGACCAGGTCGTAGGCTTGGGTCAAGTAGACGACGTGGACGCCGCCGAGGCCATCGACCGCGACGCGGGGCATCCATTGGCCGGCCACCCGCGTCTCGGGGGCCGTGTTGACAAGGACCGGGTCGGTCCAGGTGCCGGCCGCCGCGCCGTC
>JBMYRW010000020.1:0-22166 GCA_049602735.1 Thermoplasmatota archaeon | reverse complement strand
CAGCTGCGACGGACGTAGATGTCGCTCCCGTCCACCGTGCCGCCCGCGACACCTGCTTCTTGGCCGCCCCAGGCGGCATACAGGCAACCGTCCCGTTCGCCGCCGCTGTTGTCCACGGCCAGCTCAATGGCGGTGCCGTCACGGAACTCCACGCCTTGCAGGCCGGCCATCGGAGTGAACGGGAACGCTTCGGCGGGGAGGCTCCAGGTCAGCCCGTCGTCGGTACTGATGCTGTAGTAGGCCACATCGGGGCTGTTGAAGCCGCCGAGCCAGGCGTACACGGTGCCGTCATTGGCGCCCACGATGCTGCTCTCGCCGGTGCCGGTGGGGCTGTCCGGGGTGACCAGCGGATGCAGCGTGGCGATGGGCAGCGGGTCGCCCCGGTACGCAGCGACGGTCGGCGTGCTGGTGGCGAGGCCGACGATGTTGTTCCAGGCGGTGAACACGCTGCCCGTGGCCGGGTTGGTGCCCATGTGCATGTAGTCGGGGAAGACGGTCAGGTCGTCGCCGGGCTGTTGGAGGACGAAGTCGGGCCATGTGGTGCCGCCGTCCCGGCTGATGAAGAGCCCCATCATGGCGGCGTCTGGGCCCGGCAGGCCGGCAGGGTTGGGGGGTTCGCCGTCGAGGCGGTACGCTTGCAGGTTGTAGAACAGGTCGCCGTCCCGGTTGAACGTCATGATGGGATCCGTGACACAGTCCCACCCATACAGGGGATCGCCGGGCTGCCGGTCGGCGATGGTGCCGCCGACGTAGCTCGTGTTCCAGGTGTGGCCGCCGTCGTACGTGACCTGGGCGACGCTCCACACGCAGTCATTGGTGGCCGCGCGGTCCAGGTCCTTCGACGCCACGACGACGTTGAGCGGGTCCGTGGGGTTGACCACGAGGTCGATCTCCGTCTTGGAGGGGGATTCGTTGGGGCTCGCCCAGGCCAGGCAGGGCTCCGCCCAGCCGTTACCGCCGATGGAACAGTCGAGCACGTAGGCGGCCTGCGCTCCGGCCCCTTCCGGTCCCGCGTCCACGTCGTCCGCGTCGTCGTCGCCAAGGCAACCGGCCAGGCCCACTGCCAGGAGGGGGAGGGTCACGAGGAGCAGCTTCCAGGTCATGCGCGTCGACCTGCGCCGGCCCGTTCAAGGCTTGTGTCACCGGGCCTCTTAAGCAGGCGGCGGCTGGCGGCGACCGTGGACCAGGAGAGCCTGAAGCGTCAATGCGGCGAAGCGGCGGCAGCGCAGGTGCAGGACGGCATGGTGGTCGGGCTCGGCACCGGCTCGACGGTCAAGTACACCATCCTGGAGCTGGCGCGCCGCGTCCGCGAAGAAGGGCTCCAGATCGTCGGCATCCCCACCAGTGACGCCAGCGAGATCCTCGCCCGCGACGGCGGCATCCCGCTCACCACCCTCGATGACCATCCGGTCGTCGACCTCACGATCGACGGCGCCGACGAGTTCGACCCCAGCCTCAACCTCATCAAAGGCGGCGGCGGCGCGCTGACCCGTGAGAAGATCGTCGCCAAGGCCTCCAAACGCATGGTGGTCGTGGCGGACGAGTCGAAGCGCGTGCAACACCTCGGCAGCACCTTCGCCCTCCCAGTCGAAGTGGTCCGGCTCGCCCTGGAACCGACGCGCCGCCTGCTCGTTTCCCTGGGCGCCGACGTGACCGCCCGGCCGGCCCACGATGGCAGCGGCCTCTACCTCACAGACAACGGCCACCCGATCCTGGATGCCAAGTGGGGCCAGATCGACGATCCGGCCGGCTTGGAACGGACGCTGTGCCTCTTCCCGGGCATCGTCGAATGCGGCCTCTTCCTGGGCCTCTGCGACGAAGTGGTGATGGCCGGCGCCGCCGGCATCGAACACATCCGCTAGCGGCAGCAGCGGGATCGACCGAGGCTGCCGGGTCCTAGCCCAGCGCCTTGAGCGCCTGGATGGCGGCCTTCTGCATCGCCACGTTCTCTTCACCGATCTGTTGGTAGTGGCTACGGATCTCCTTGGGCGGCACGGTCAGTCGGTAACGGTGCATCGGGCGGCCCTTGCCCTGGCCAGCGACGCTCTCCGCGTCCACCCAGCCACGGTCACGGAACGTCCGCATGCCCACGGAGACTTCCGGTTGGCGCAGTCCGGTGGCACTCACAATATCCTTCGTTCCGGCAGCTCCATGGCTCTGAAGATAGGCCAACAAGGTGGCTTCGACGCGCGTAGCGCCCAGCGTCTGGAGCGCCGCCTGCAGTTCCGCTGGTGAGGCGGTGGCGGTCTGGGTCATGGTGGTTCGAGATTCAAATCGTCGCTCATCGTTAAAGTGATTTCTTATCCCAGGACAGATTCAGGCCAGAATCCGCCTGGCTGGCTGTCCCCACCCACCCTGCCGCCCGGGACCCTTGGGTTTAAGCAGCAGGCGCGGTGGGCGACCCATGGAGAAACTGATCGAACCCGGCACCCCCCTTGCCACCAGTGAGGAGCTGTTGCCGGGACCCAATACCTACGACGACGGCACGGACGTCCGCGCTGCCGTGTACGGGACCGAGTCCATCGACACCAAGGAGATGGCCATCGGCATCAAGCCGACCGGCCGCGGCGTCGCCAAGATCGACCGCGGCGACATCGTCGTCGGCGAGGTCACCGTCGTGCGCCCGCAGCTCGCCAGCGTCAACGTGGTCGCCGTGCGGGGCAAGGAAGGCCGCAGTATCCACCAGGCCGTCGAGGCGACCCTCTTCGTCAGCGGCATCGACCGCCGCTACATCAAGGAGGTCAGCGAAGAGTTCCAGGCCGGCGACCTCATCCGCGCCAAGGTCCTCAAGCTCAAGGGCGGCCCCAACCTGGTCACGGACAGCCCCGACTTCGGCATCGTCTCCGCCCGCTGCGGCTGCGGCGTGCGCATGGAGAAGGACGGCAAGCGGCTCAAGTGCCCCGAGTGCAACCGCAGCCGCACCGGCAAGATCGCCAACGACTACGGCAGCGGCCACATCTGAACCGCAGAACCGCCCCCGCCTGCTCCTGATGCGGGGCACAAAGCCCTAATAACCGACCCAGGTCGGCGGCCCCATGGAACTACGCCTGGTCAGCCGGGGCGCGAACGAACTCGAGGTCGAGGTGCTCGGCGAGAACGAGACGCTCCTCAACCCGATCAAGCAGGCGCTCCTGGCCGACAAGGACGTCGCGTTCGCGGAATACATCATCGAGCACCCCATGCTCAGCATCCCCAAGGTGTACCTGCGCACGAAGGGCTCCGTGAAGCCTGAGACCGTCCTCAAGCGCACGATCAAGCACGTCATCGAAGAGTACGACGCCTTCGAGACGGACTTCCTCAAGCAGCTCAAGAAGCACAGCTGAGATGGCCAGCGCGCCCGCGCCGGCCACCCAGAAGCCGCAGCCCCCCGCGGCCGAGCAGGCCCTGGGTCTGGGCGCCTACCTCACCTCCACCGCCGGCATCGGCGGCCACTTGCGCCACGAGCCGGAGGACTTCCGCGTCATCGAGTTGGGCGACGGCCCCCGCCCCAAGGAGGACGGGCGCTTCACCGCGGCGCGCATCCGGCTGCGCAACTGGGAGACCAACCGGTTCGCCGGCCAGGCCACACGGCGCATGAAGCTCCGCCGTGGCAGTGTCGGTTTCGCCGGCCTCAAGGACAAGCGGGCCGTCACGGAGCAATGGTTCACGTTCAAGTGCCCCGCTGACCGCCTGGACCGATTGGCCGACCTCCAAGACGTGGAGGTCCTGGAGTCCTACCGGGCGGCGCAAGGCCAGTTCGCCGGCGCCCACGACGGCAACCGGTTCATCCTCCGAGTCCGCGGCCACGACACGGCGCCCGATGCCGCTACCGTTGAAGCGACCCTTGACGAGATCCGCCAGGCCGGCGGCGTGCCCAACTACTTCGGCCCCCAGCGCTTCGGTGGCGGCTTCCGCCCCATCACCCACCTCGTCGGCGCCGCCATGGTCCGCGGCGACCTGGAAGAGGCAGTCCGGCTCTACGTCGGCCACCCCATGGAAGGCGAACGCGAGGACACCCACGCGGCGCGCATGATCTACGAAGAGACCCGCGACCCCGAGGCCGCCCTCGCGGCGTTCCCCGAAGCTCTTGACCCTGAGCGGGGCATCCTGCAACGGCTCGTCAAGCGGCCAGACGAATGGCGGTACGCCCTCCACGCCCTGCCCCGCAACCTCCTGCAACTCTTCATCCACGCCGACCAGTCGTTCCACTTCAACCACATCATCACCGCGCGCCTCGACGCCGGCCTCGGCCTCAACGAGGCCCACATCGGCGACCAGGTCATGCCGGTCGACGCGGACGGCACCCAGACCCACGCGGTCACGGCGGCGAACCAGGCCCGCATCCAGAAGGAACTGGACCGCGGTCGTGCCGTCCTCACGGCACCGCTCGTCGGCATGGACTGCCCCGCCGCCGCAGGCGAGCCTGGCGAGATCGAGGCCAAGGTCCTGGAGGCCCACGGCGTCGAACCCCGAGACTACCGCCTCCGGGAGATGCCGGAACAAGCCAGTGCCGGACGCAGGCGAGGCCTCCTGCAGCCCGTCGGAGACCTGGCAGCCTCCTGGGTGGACGGCGACCCCGAGCTGTCGTTCGCGCTGGGGCGGGGCGCGTATGCCACCGTGGTCATGCGGGAAGTGATGAAGGGAGAAGCGGGGAGCTACTGACGCTCAGTCTGTCACCAAGTGGTAGGCCGTCAGAATGGTCTCGTCGGTCGCCCCGGCGTTGCGCAGAAAGACGTAGGCGTGCTCGGGCGTCGCCGCTATTGTGGCGGGATAAAGGAGCCCGTGCGCAGCCGTGGCGGGGCTGAGCCCCTGGATACCCTCGAGCACGGAGACCGAGTCCAGCATCGTCCCCTCCGTGTCATGCACGGAATAAACGAACTCGATGAAAACGGCATAGTCAACGGGTGGGTCCTCCACTTGGCTCATGACCGATACAAGGTGAAGGCGGCCTTGGGCATCCAACGCTACCGCCTCGACCCTCCATACGTCGATGTCCAGGGACGAAGGTGGACGTTCCACGACTGTCCGAGCCCATGTTGCGTTCGCCTGGCCAAGCACCAGTTCTGCGCCGCCGCGGTCGCAATCCGAGAACACGGCGACCCACCGCTCACCCTCGGTCGCGGCCGCGGACGTGAAGCACCGACCATCCGATCGGATCGTCTTGGTTTCGGTGCCGTCACTGTAGACGACCCTGCCTGAGACGTCTTCTCCCGTTCGGGTGCCGGTGCATGAGACCAGAAGGCCGTCGACCGTCGGGTGGGCCACCGACGTGCGGGGACAAGTCAGGGGATCGCCTGCTTCGGCAACGCTGTCGGCCGGCCCGAACCAGATGCGCTCGTCGCGAATGAAGGCATAGAACGGATTTCCGTCGTTGGACGCGACTCCGGTGGCATGGACGTAGGGGTCGTCTTCAATGGGCGTCACGTTCTGCCAGTTCGCTCCCTCGTCATCGGTCCAGGCATGGACGGAGTGCGGTTCTTGCACGGCCCCCACGGGTTCGCCGGCCATGGAGAACGCGGAATCGATGAAGGAGGCCACAGCGTGGGTACGTCCTACTTGATCCACATGGAGGCCCCAGCCCTCCAGCCAACCAAAGCGGCCAACGCCCATGGGCACAACGCTGGAGGTCCAGGTGTGGCCATGGTCATGCGACCAGGCGGCCAACGGCTCGCGCACCAACGCAACAGGAGAGACGGGACCAATCGGACTACCGACGGGGCCCATGCCGCCCCGTTGACCGACCACGGTGAGGCTCCCGGGTTCGTCGGGCGCCGCGTGGGCGACCCGTACGTCCATTGGTGTGAGGCCATCCTTGATGGACAGTTGACAGGGGAGCCTCTGGCAATCGGTCTGGATCTCCACAGGGCCGGTGGCCGAGGTCGCCCAGGGCCGCTCTTGGAGGGCCGCGACGGCGCTCTCCTCCGCCCCAGAACCATCGTCCAGACACCCCGCCGGCACCATCAGGAGCCCGGCTACCAGCAACCATCGCAGCATGCCCCCAGCAAGCGTCTTTCGGGCTATAAGGGGACTCGCACGCTCGTTGGCCTTTGCCTACAGGGATTGGCCCGCGAGCACGAAGTGCGCCAGCAGCGCTTCGATCTGGATGCGTTCGTTGGAGCCTTCCACGAGGCGGAACTCGATCTCACCCACCTTGTCGATGAGTTGCACCTTGACGGCGTCGGGGATGGTGAGGTCGAAGACGGTGCGGTGGATCTGTCGGATGACGTCCTCGCCGGACAGGCCGTATTCGATGAGCAGGTCGTCCAGGACGTTGCGGGCCGCCATGAACTCCCCTTGCAGGGCGGTCTCCAGCAGGCGCTGCACTTCGTCCGGGCGGGCTGTGCTGGTGGTGCGGTAGATGGCGTCCGCGTCCACGGTCTCACCGAGGGCGGCGGCCACCTGCAGCGTGTTGACCGTCTTCCTGAGGTCACCCTTGGCGACGAAGACGAGGGCGTCCACGCCGTCCTGGGTCACCTCGACCCCTTCCTCCTTGGCGATGCGGCGCACGAACTTCTTCACCTGGTCCGTGGACAGCGGGCGGAACCGGAAGACGGCGCAGCGGCTCTGGATGGGGTCGATGATCTTGGAGCTGTAGTTGCAGCTCAGGACGAACCGGGTGGTGGCCGTGTACTTCTCCATGGTGCGGCGCAGGGCCGACTGGGCATCATGGGTCAGCGCGTCCGCTTCGTCCAGGAAGACGATCTTGAAGCCGTCGGGGTCGCCGGCGGTGCCGACGCGGGCGAACTCCTTGATCTTGCCACGCACGACACCGATGCCGCGCTCGTCAGAGGCGTTGAGCTCCAGGAAGCGTCCGCGCCAATCGTCGCCCCAGAGGTCCTTGGCCATGGCGATGGCGCTGGTGGTCTTGCCGGTGCCGGGGGGGCCGGCGAACATGAGGTGGGGCACGCTGCCGCTGGCCACGTAGGCCCGCAGGCGCTCGATCGCCTCCTGTTGCCCCACCACGTCGCCGAGGCTCTGCGGACGGTACTTCTCCACCCAGACGTCCTTCATTGCTGCCGCCACCTGGGAGGACTTGATGAAGGGGCCCCTTGTCGCCCGCGCCACGGGCCGCGCGAACGGCCGGACGCTGGGCATGGCTTGAAGAGGCGGGCGCCTGATGGCTCCCCATGGCGTCCACCGGCACGAAGGAGGGCTGGCGAGGCATCGTGCGGCGCGGCGCCAGTGGCACATGGCGCATCGTCCATACGCCCGGGGTGGCCACGGACCCTCGGCGCTTTGCCGCGGCGCTGCGAGGCACCCGGTTGGAGACGGTCTCCCATGCCCTCTGGGTGTTCATGATCGGCATGAGCCTGGATGACCTGCGCCTGGTGCGGTTCCCCAGCTACCTCGTGGGCGCCCTGCTGGCGGTGTTGGTCTTCGCGTTCGCGGGGCCGCTCTTGGCCCGCCGCATGGCCCGAAGGCATCGCCTGGACGACGACGGGGACTTCGATGTCCGCTTGGCGCTGCGGGGCCGGTTGGGCCAGCTGTACCTCCTGGTGACGGTCTTCGCGGCCCTCGCCTGGATGGTGGTCTTCAGTACGGGGGTACCGCCGTGGGCCTGACGCGCCTGCGGGCCGCCGGCCTGATGGCGTTGCTGCTGTTGGCGCCCCACGCTGCCCAGGCCCAGGAGATCCCACCGGAGATCGGGGATGCCCTGCGCCCCATCCTGACGCCCGCTGTCAACACCACGGCGTCCGCCTTCGAGAACGTCACCGGCGAGAACATCGTCTACGAGGACATCCGCATCGTGCTGGGCCTCGACGTGGTGAACGTGGACTATCAGATCATCGGCATCCTGTTCGGCGGCGGCAAGGTGCAGGCCGACGCGACGGCGACCGTGCAGATCGAGGTGCGGGCGATCAGCCTGGAACGCATCGACGAGGCTCTGCGCGCCGCGACCGGCGAGGCGAACCTCACGGCGGCATCCGTCCTTGGCGTTCCCTCCGACCGCATCGCCATCACGGCGGAGGAGCTGCGCATCCTGGGCGCCGGCGTGGTGCTGTCCATCCTCCAGAGCTACCTGGAGACGTTCGCCCGTGATTTCATCGAGACGACCGTGCCGGGCATGCTGGTGCAGTCGATCCGGTTCGCCTGGAGCAACACGCTGCCGGCCCAAGAGCTGCGGGACCTCATGACGCCCGACACGCTCACGGACCCGGATGGCCCAGGCCATGTGGCTGATGCGGCCGTCCCGGACATCCGTGAGCCGCCGCTCGTGTTGTCGGTGGAGACCGCGGCGCGTTACCTGGACCGCCTGGCGCTCTACGACATCATCCGGGAATCCTTGGCCGGCAACGCCAGCGCCTCCCAGGAGGACCCCGTGGAAGAGCAGCTGCGGGCGCAGCATCAACCCCGCTTCAGGGACTCCACGGCGTTCGCGCTCCTGGGGTACGGGCAGCTTCTGCAGTTCGAGATCCCACCTGGCTGGCGCATCGAGCTCAACCTGGAGACCCCCAAGGGGTTCACGGTGGAGGACGCCACGGATGTCTTCGTGGTGGGGCAGAAGCGGGCCAACGCCGGTTATACGTTGGATGCCGCGCCCGGCGACGAGGACGCGCCCGCGGGCATCGTGACGCTCTCCAACCGCTTCCTGGTGACCAGCGTGCTCTTTGGCGCCGTGCTGCTCGTGGGGACCCTCATCCGTGTCCCCTTGGAGGTGGGGGTCCTGTCGGTCCTGCTCAAGCGGGAGCGCAAGATCCCGTAGCGGGGCGCCTTCGCTGGGCGGACGGGGTTCACAACCGGACGAAGCGGAGTGCCAGGCTCAAGAGCGGCGCCGAGCAGGCCATGATCACCACGATCCACGACCCGCCGGCGGCCAGTTGAGCGATCCATTGCACCGTGCGCCCCTTGGCCACCTCGGGTCGGGCGCGGCGTCGCAGCCTCCGTCCTTGTTCGTCCACCGCGGGCTCGGCGTCCGGATCCGGGCCTGCACCTGGAAAGAGGCGGGTGGCCAGGATGTTGAGGGGCACCGCGAAGCCCAGGTAGGCGAGCACGACCACCAGGCCCTCCAGCGCCGCCACGGCCACCATCGTCGAGAGGGGCGCGCCGGCCTGGGCCTCCGCGACGAGCCCGGAGCCGAACACCCGTGCCAGCAGCCAGAACTCGACCACGACCCATGCGGCCACGAGGCTCGCGAGGCGGATCCACCGCGTGGCACCATGATGGACCCCTGGCGTACGCCGCAGCAGCGCCACGGCCAACGCCACGATCCACAGCGCCGCGATGAGCGTGAACGGCGGTCCTGAGGCGTCGCCGTCACGGATCGCCACGTCGCGTCCCACGACGGCCGCCTGGACCTCCAGGTCGCCCGCGATCGCCTGGCCGACGGTGAACGTCGTGACGCCACCACGCACCAGGGCCGGCTCCCCCCGAAGCTCCAGGTCGCCCGCCATGCCCTGCAACTGGCCCACGAAGCCCCCGTTGACCAGGCTCGTCAGGCGCCCGAACTCCAGGAGCAGCGGCGTGACGTTGGCACGGGGCTCCACCTCCGCTGGACCCAGCAGGTACCGTTCTTGGCGCAGGAAACGGAAGGGGTCGAAGGCCACGTCCATGGCCCTTGCGTCCGCGGCGCGCAGGACGAACGAGCGCACGTCGGGCTGCCCCGAGACGGCGTCGGCGTCCACGGTGACCCGGTCCGTCTCCCAGAGGAACGCGAAGTCGGTGCCGTTGAAGTGGTGCAGTTCGCCCTCGTCATCCACGACCGTGTGGCTCGCTTCGTCGTTGACGGCGGACCATCGCACGTCCTCGTCGCCGCCGAAGGAGAGCCCGCGCGACAGGGAGACGAGCATCCGGTCGGATGTCCAGAACGTCAGCGTCGCCTCGGAGAGGGCCACGTCGCTGAAGGCGTGGGGGAACCGGACGTCGGTCCCTGGCGATCCGCGCAGCTCCGCCTGCTCGAAGGTCTGGCCGCCGTCGCAGTCACTGGTGAGCAAGCGCACCACCTCCGGGACGAGGCCTGGTCGCGTGTCGATCGGGCAGACGGTGAGCTCGCCCTCGGCCGTCATGGCCGCCACGCCCGTCAGGAGCGGATCGTCCAGTCCCAGGCCCGCCGCTTCCAGGTTGCCGGCGGCGAAGGTGGCGTCCGCCAGGCGCAGGTCACCGGACAGCTGGAGTTCCAAGGGCGCTGCCTGGACGGGACCTGCCAGCAACAACAACGCCACCACGGCCCCCCAGACCTGAGGCTGACCACGCACCCCTGGGTATCGACGTCACGTCATAAGGCGTCCGCGAGGGCCGCCACGACGCCGTCGAACCTGGCGGCCGGCACGATGGCCAGCAGCCGCGACCGCTCCTTGGCCTCCTCGACGAGCCGCTGGGCCATGTGGGCCTCGCGGGCCGCTTCGACGGTGGCCAGCTGTTTCAGCTTGTTCTGGAAGGCGTCCCAGCGACGCACCAGGTCCCAGGCGTCCGTGGCCTCCGTGAACTCCTGCTTCAGGAGCTTCTTGTTGATGCGGCCGCTGCGCACCACCGTCCGGAACCCGACCGTCTTGATGTAGAGGGTCGAGTGGGTGTTGTCGTCCATGTCGAGGGCCACAAGGGGCACTTCGGCGCCCGTGGCGGCAGCGTAGGCGACCTCCAGGTCGGGGCTCGGGATGCGGCTGGGGCCCCAGCGCTCCAGCAGGGAGAACAGGCGCTCGTCCTCACGGGCCGGCTCCGGCAGCAGCTCCTTCAGGTCCGCGTCCGGCGCAGCCAGGGTCTCAAGCCCTTCCAGGTCCTCCGGCGGCACGCCCAGCGCCACCGCCTCCGGATCGTGCCCTTCGAACGCCTCCTTCACCCGGTCGGCGTCCGGCTCGAAGCCGGCGATGGTCCCCAGGAGCAGCAGGTCACAGGAGCCGATGCGTCCACGGTGGACGGGTGCGTTCGGGTCGGGCACGGCCGCGCCACCCGCCGGGGGTGGTTGACGTTTGCCCACGGCCTCGGGCCCGTTCCACACACGCTTATCTACGCCCCCACACGTGGAGCCTTGTTCGCACAGGGGTCCACATGAAGGCCGATGTCGGAACCAGGGGCAAGACCCTCGGAACCGACGGCTGGCTCCGTCGACACGCCGGGTGGGTGCCGCGCTGTGCGCGGACCCACGCCAAGGAGAAAGGATCACCATGAAAATCGACATCGGATCCGAGGGCAAGATCCTCGGGACTAAGCGCGTCAGCCCCAACGGTCAGGTGAGCGGCCTGTCGGAGTACGCCGGCGAAGAGGTGCTCATCATCTACCCCGGGCCCCGCGAGCCCCGCATCCAGATGGAGGCCAAGGACTACGTCCACGAAGTGGAGAAGGCGGTCCACAACCAGATGCGGCAGGCCTTCGGCCAGTACCAGGACCTCAAGGGGCGCTACAAGGACCCCGCCGACGCCACCAAGGCGTTCATCAAGGCCAAGTCGCCAAAATCCTTCCATAACCTCATGGATACCGTCGACTCGTGGGTCTCGGACCAGGTCGGCAAGGCGGAGAAGAAGGTCGCCAAGCGCCTGGGCGAAGACGACTGATCCGCGCGCCGGCCGTCCTGGCCTTGTTGGCGCTGGCCACCGTGGCCGCCGCCGGCTGCGTCGAGGAGGACCCCTTGGACCAGGTGGACGACCTGGTGGAGGCCGCCACGACGTTGGTGCGTTGTCGTCTCACCGATGAACAGGGCGAGCCCTTGGCGGGCCTCTGCCGCTTCAAGTCGTCCCTGGGCGTCGCCTCCTCCGAGACCGACCGGGACGGATGGGCCAGCGGCCGGGTCGCCCTCGATGCCCCCGCCGTGGTCGAGGCCGCAGCGCCGGGCCGGTTCCTGCGCGCCGTCGCGATCCACGCCACGGAAGGGACCGCCGTCCATCTGGCGCTGGAGCCGCTGGCTCCCCGTGAGGGCGGCTACCGGCTCGATCCGGCCGCCGACGCCCCTGAACTGGCGCCGGAGACCCACAACATCACCGCCGTGCTCCTGGGCACCACCTGGAGCGCCCCGTCGTTGGTCGGACGAGGCGCCGGCCCTCGCCTGGCGACGTCCCCCGAAGGCACCGCGGGATCACCCCTGTACGTCACCGCCGGCGGCAGCCTCTATGCGTGGCAGGGCCAGGCGTGGAAGGCGATCGAGACCACTGCGACGCCGGCCAGGGAGCTCCTGGTCGATGAGGTCACCGATGGCGCCGTCGCCGTCGACGCAGCCGGCCAGGCCTGGTGGGCCCGCGCAGCCGGTGGACAGGTCGACGTATGCCAACAGGAGGAGGACTGGGCCTGCGAGGCGATCGGCGCCGGGGTCACCGTGCGCCTGGATGCCCGTGAGATGCCGTGGCTGTACGTGGCCGGCGAACAGGGCGACCGGCAATGGTTCGCCGGCTCTCCGTGGCTCCTCCAAGGGGCCGAGAAGCTGCCCCGCGACCTGGCCGTGAGCCCTCTCGTGGCCGCCCGCGACGGCGGGGCATGGCAACTGCAGGCGCACCCGGATGGCCGCCTGGAACTCGTGCGACTGGATGGCCTTCCGACCCGTGTGTTCACCCGTGACGTGCCGTTGAAGGCCGACCACGCGCCGGACCTGGCCGTCGACGACGACCGCCTCTGGAGTGCCCTGGCATCCGGCGACCGGATCCAAGCGGTCCGGACGGACAACGACGCGCTCACGTGGGCGATCGAGACGGTGCCGTCCCAGGCCGCAGCGGTGGCAGGCCCGGCGGTGGCGGTGCAGGGCGGCGACGTGGCGATCGCCTACTACGGCACGGACCGCCCCGGTTCACCAGAGACCAACGGCGGCTCCTGGGACGTCTACGTGGCACGCATCGTCCCCGGGCCCCTACCAGGTTGGGTGGAGCAACGGGTGCTGCGCGGCGTCCATGACGGGCCCCTGTGCACGCGGTCCGCAGCCGACTGCGTCACCGCGCCGGAGGTGGCGACGTTCGCAGGCCAGGCGTTGGACGTCCTGTTCCATGGCGACGAGGTGGTCGTGGCGTTCAACGACGACACCGAAGGGGCCTCGCGGGCGTGGAGCGTGCGCGGCGCGCCGGCGTCCTAGTTGCGGCTCTGGCTGAGGTCGCGAAGGCGTTCGGCCAAGGCGGCCTCGCCTTCGTCACGCAGGAGCAGGCGGCCCATGTGCTCGAGGCCCGCGACAGCATCACCGTCGTCGGCGTTGAGGCGCACGGCGTCGGCGAAGGCGTCGGCGGCGGCCTGGAGGCGGCTGCGGACACCGATGCGGCTGGGGCGCTCCTTCCAACTGGGGCCGGCCGGGATCGCTTCGGCCTCCACGAACGCCAGGAGCAGCTGGGCAAGGCCGAGCTGGTAGTGGGCTTCACTGTTGTCGTGGCGGCCGACGATTGCCTGTTGGGCGGCGCGGAGGCCGGCCTGGAAGTTGCCGACGGCCAGTTCAAGGACCGCCTTGCGAAGGAGGCGTTCGGGGCTGTTTCCCAGCTTCTCCAGTTCCAGGTTGACAGAGGCCAACGTCTGGAAGCTCTCGACGTAATCGAGGTCAAGGGGCGCGTGCATCAGTTGCAGGACATTGCGGGCCAGAGCGGCTCACCAACCTCTTCCTCGCGACTCGTGAGTATTTAGCCTGAGTGGTAAAAGAGTAAAATGAAGCATCCAGGCGGGCCAGGTCCCTCCACGGGGCCCGCCCCTGGGGGCCGGGGCCCTTAGCCTGGCCGGCGCACCTCCCCAATCCCGTGGCTTAAAAGCCTGTCAGGCCTCGAAGGACTATCCCGATGAGCGACCCCTCGGAGGACCCGTCCACCAGCGAAGCGCCGACCAACGGCCACGACACCACGGCCGAGGCCCCTGGGACGGCCGGAACACCGCCGGAAGCGGCGGCGGAGCCCAAGGACGAAGGGCCCCTGGTGGGCGTCAACGAATGGATCGTTGACCGTGGCTTCGAGACCACGGCCGACATCGAGGTCCCGGACAAGCTCCTGGACCAGGTGATCGGGCAGGACCATGCGGTCACGGTGGTCGCCAAGGCGGCCCAACAGAAGCGCCACGTCATGATGATCGGCGAGCCCGGCACGGGCAAGTCGATGCTGGCGCGGGCCATGACGGAGTTCCTGGCCAAGGAGGAGATGGAGGACATCATCGCCTACCCCAACGCGGAGGACCAGAACGTCCCCCGCATCCGCGTCGTCCCCAGCCCCAAGGGCAAGGAGATCGTCGACGCCCAGCGCTTCGAGGCCCGCAAGCGCCAGGAGCAACGCACCATGCTGCTGATGATCCTCGGCCTCTCCCTCTTCGGCCTGGCCGTCTTCGTCGCCATCACCCAAGGCGCGTACGAGTTCATCTTCTTCGGCCTGATCGCCGCGTTCCTCATCTTCCTCATCTTCCGCAACAGCAACATGAACCGGGCACAACAGATGGTGCCCAAACTGCTCGTCGCCCATGACCAGGACGACGTGCCGCCGTTCATCGATGCCACGGCGGCCCACAGCGGCGCCCTCCTGGGCGACGTGCGCCACGACCCCTTCCAGGCGGGCGGCCTGGAGACCCCGGCCCACGACCGCGTGGAGGCCGGCGCCATCCACAAAGCCCACCGCGGCGTCCTTTACATCGACGAGATCAACACCCTGAGCCTGCAGAGCCAACAGCACCTGCTCACGGCCATCCAGGACAAGCGGTTCCAGATCACCGGCCAGTCGGAGCGCAGCTCCGGCGCCATGGTCAAGACGGAAGCGGTGCCCTGCGACTTCATCCTCGTCGCGGCGGGCAATCTGGACGCCCTCCAGGGCATGCACCCCGCTCTGCGCAGCCGCATCCGTGGCTACGGTTACGAGGTGTACGTCATGGACTCCATGGACGACACCCACGAGAACCGCCGCAAGCTCATCCGGTTCGTCGCCCAAGAAGTCGTGAAGGACAAGAAGATCCCCCACTTCGACAAGACCGGCGTCGCCGAGATCATCCACGAAGCCCAGCGCCGCGCCGGCCGCAAGGGCAAGTTGACCCTCCGCCTGCGTGAACTGGGTGGCCTGGTGCGCGTCGCCGGCGACCTGGCCCAGGAGGAAGGGGCCGAAGTGGCGACCCAGGACCACGTCCTGCGTGCCAAGTCGATCGCCCGTTCCCTGGAGCAGCAGATCGCCGACCGCGCCATCGCCCACAAGCAGCAGCACAGCCTCATCCGCACCGAGGGCGCCCTCATCGGTGTCGTCAACGGCCTCGCGGTCTTCAGCGCCGACCCGTCCATGAGCGAGTTCTCTGGTCTGGTGATGGAGATCGATGCCCAGATGACCCCCGCCGCCAGCCGCGGTGAAGGGCGCATCATCGCAACGGGCAAGCTCGGCGACATCGCCAAGGAGTCGGTGCTCAACATCAGCGCCATCGTCAAGCGTTTCCTGGGCGAGGACGTGTCGAACCATGATGTGCACGTCCAGTTCGTCCTGACCCACGAAGGCGTCGAGGGCGACTCGGCCTCCGTATCCATCGCCACCGCTGTCCTCTCCGCGTTGACCCAGGTGCGCGTGCGCCAGGATGTCGCCATGACCGGCAGCCTCAGCGTCCACGGCCTCGTGCTCCCCGTCGGCGGTGTCACCGCCAAGATCGAGGCGGCGGCCAAGATCGGCATGAAGAAGGTCCTGATCCCCAAGGCGTGCGAAGTGGACGTGCTCATCGAGGACGACTACGCCGACAAGGTCGAAGTGGTCCTCTGTGACACCCTCCACGACGTCATCGCCCACGCCCTGGTCGACGGCCCCGAGAAGACGGAGCTGCTGGACAAGCTGAGCATCCTGGAAGAGAGCCTCAAAGGCGGCCCCACGCCGGCGCCGGTCGGTATCGGAAGCTCTTCAGGGCGACCGCCTGCTGCGAGCTGACATGCAAGGGCTGGTGGTCGGCCGGTTCCAACCTCTTCACAACGGCCATGCGGCGCTGCTCAAGGCGGCCGCCGAGGACTGCGTCCACGTCACGGTGGCCTTGGGGAGCAGCAACGCGAAGCAGGCGGTGCGCAACCCGTTCACTGTGGACGAACGGACCGCCATGCTGGCCGCCGTGGCACCGGACGCCCGCGTCGTCCCTGTGCCGGACCTCCATGACCCGCCTCGTTGGGCCGACCACGTCCTCGACCTGGTGGGGCCCGTGGACCGCGTCTTCGGCAACGACGACCGCACCCTGGACCTGTTCGAGGACCTGGGCATCGCCGTGCGCCGCACGGGCCTGGTGGAACGGGAACGCTACGAGGCTTCGACCATCCGTATGCAGATGGCGGAAGGGGACCCTGCGTGGCGCCGCGCCGTACCCGCATCCGTGGTCGCCCTCCTGGACGGCTGGGACGTGGAGAAGCGCCTCCGCCTCCTGGAGGCACGGGCCTGAGAGAGCCCGCCGTCGCCCTTCTTGACGCCCTGGCGGCGCGCCATCTGCGCGTGGCGGTGGCGGAGAGCTGTACCGGCGGCCTGCTGGCGGCGGCGTTGACGGATCCCCCTGGAGCCAGCCGGACGTTCGCAGGAGGGGTCGTCGCCTATGACAACAGCGTCAAGGTCGGCCTGGTGGGCGTCCAGCCGCGCAGCCTCGCAGAGTGCGGCGCCGTGAGCGAAGTCGTGGCACAGGAGATGGCCCAGGGCGTCCGGCGGCGCCTGGGCGTCGATGTGGGGCTCTCGACGACCGGCATCGCCGGCCCCGACGGAGGCACCCCGGAGAAGCCCGTGGGGACGGTGTGGATCGGCGTGGCGACCCCCGAGGGTTCGTGGGCCGAGGTGCATCGGTTCGACGGCGACCGGGACACGGTGCGTGCCCAGACGATGGACGCTGCGTGCCGATTGGCCCTCCGTCACTTGCCGTAGCGGCGCCGGCGACGCTGGTACTCGTCGATGGCCCGAAGGAACTCCAGCTTGTCGAGGCTGGGCCAGTTGACATCCGCGAAGTACAGCTCCGCGTACGCGAGCTGCCACAGGAGGAAGTTGCTCACGCGCTCCTCGCCGCTGGTCCGGATGATGAAGTCCGGATCCGGCAGGTCGCCGGTGTAGAGCCGCTTGGCGATGGTCTCGTCGGTGATGTCGGCGGCCCGCAGCTCGCCGGCACGCACCTCGCGGGCGATCTGTTGCACCGCGTCGACGATCTCCTGCCGGCCGCCGTACGCCACGGCGACGTTGAAGTGGTAGGCGTCGTAGCCGGCCGTCGCCTGCATGACATGGGCCGCTGCCTCCTGGACGCTCTCTGGTAGGAGGTCGAGTTGACCGATGACGCGGACCCGGATGCCGTTCTTGTGCACGCGGGGGTCGTCGCCCATCTTGCGGAAGTTGTGCTCGAAGAGCTCCATGAGCAGCTCCCGCTCCGGGTCCGCCCGTTGGAAGTTCTCCGTCGAGAAGGCATACACGGTCAGGACACGGACATCCGCCTCCAGGCACCAGTCCAGCACGTTCTCCAACCGCTCCTGGCCGGCCACGTGCCCCAACCCCACGTCCTGGAGCCCCAGGACCTGGGCGAAGCGCCGGTTGCCATCCATGATGATGCCCACGTGATGGGGAACGGGCTGCTGCTGGATGCGCCCCAGGAGACGGCGGGCCCGGACACGGTCCAGGCGGCTGACAAAGCTCCAGGCGAGGCCACTGTTGGCCAACCGGGCCGCAGGGCCACGGACCGCGCGGTAGCGCAGCAGGGCCTTGGCGGCGTCGTCGAGCTTGCGCCCTACGCCCCGCTCCAGTTCCTGCATGCGCCGTCCCACAGCGGCGCCACTGGGTCGGCGGCTTGAGGGCTTTGGTCGTGCCCCATCCCTACACAGGCCACGTCAAGACGGCCCAGAACAGTCTCGTAAAGGACCAGAGGGGCTATGGACCCCCGTCCGACGCCGTGAGACGCTCTAGCACAAGCGAGCAAAGGTTATATGGCGAAGCTGGAATCGACGGTCTGCTTCCCTCGGGTAGCAAGGATTGATTGAAATGAACAAGCTGGCTATTCTGGGCGCTGCTGCCCTGATGCTCGCCGTGCCCGCCACGGCTCAGTTCGGTGTTGTCGCCGGTTCCGACTGTGATGTCCTCGACGTCGCTGGTCTCCTGTACATCACGGCTGACGACTACATCTACGAAGAGAGCAACGGTGAAGCTGGCCTGCAGCGCGACGCTGCCTACGAAGCCCAGTACTTCAACAACGGCTGCTACGACGCCGACGAGACCAACCCCGACGGCGCTATCTACTAAGCCCCTCGGAGTTGCTCAACTCTCCCTCTTCCCTTCCCCCACCCCTGTTCTTTTGGATCTGATTGACCCAGCGCAAGCCCGTCTTCGCGCGCCTTCGGCCCGCACAAGGCAAAGGCCCATAAGCCTGGATAGGTTGGTTACGCTGTTGGCCTTGGGTCAACGGTGATGACCATGCGTGTTCTGACCTGTCTTGTTGCTAGCCTGTTCCTGCTCGGCTCCGCCTCCGCGGCCGGCACCGGTGACGCCGTTGCCCTTGGCAGCGGCAACATCCTTGTGGGCACCCCGGTGGGCCCCATCTTCGGGACGCTCGTGGACGGCGTCGACGGCTACTTCATCGACATCGCAGGCCTGGGCCTCGACTGGCAGCCCATCCGTACCAGCACGGTCGACAACGGTGGCCTCGGTTACGCCATCGGCCTCTACTTCTTTGCCGACGACGGTAGCTACCTGGGCGGCTGTGCTCGCGCCAGCGGCGATATCAAGGGCCGCTGCCACGTGCAGCCGGGCTCCGCCACGGTGGAAGTGACCACCTATTACGGCCATGACCTCAACGTGGACGTGTTCTACATCGACCGCTACTGAGCGCCCCCCCCCCGCCCTTCCCCTTTCCTTCTGATCCACTCTTCCTCCCCCGGTTCTCCTGTTCTGATCGTCCATTCGTACGACCTCCGACAAGCTGCCGCAACGCCGCCACGTACGTTCACCCGCCCCCACGCCTTGGCCTAAGGTGAGACGACCATGCACGAGCGTGGCCCGGGTCCTGTTCCACGTCGACATGGATGCGTTCTACGCCTCCGTCGAAGAGCGCGACGACCCCTCGTTGCGGGGCCGACCTGTCGTCATCGGCGCCGATCCCCGAGGCGGCAAGGGGCGCGGTGTGGTCAGCACGGCCAACTACGAGGCCCGACGGTTCGGCATCCATAGCGCCATGGCGATCTCCGAGGCCTACCGGCGCTGCCCCGATGCCACCTTCCTGCCACCGGACTTCCCCCGTTACAAAGAGGCGAGCCGGCAGGTGATGGCGATCCTGGAGGACTACGCCGACGTGCTCCAGGTTGTCGGCATCGACGAGGCGTACCTCGACATGACGGAGGCGTCCGGAGGTTCGTTCACGCGCGCCCGCAGCCTGGCCAGGTCCCTGCAGGCGGCCGTCCGGCGCGCGACCCGGTTGACATGCAGCATCGGCATCGCCGCCGGCAAGTCGGTGGCCAAGATCGCCAGCGACCAGAACAAGCCGTACGGCATCACCTGTGTCCCGAAGGCGGATGAATCCTCGTTCATGGCGCTGTTACCTGTCGGACTCATCCCCGGCTGCGGGCCCAAGAGCCAACGGCGCCTCCGCGAGGAGGGACTGCTGACCATCGGCGACCTGGCTTCCGCCGGCCGCGAGCAGCTGGAGCGGCTCTTTGGCCAACACGGGGCATGGCTCCATCAGGTCGCCACGGGCAACGACCTGCGCCCCGTCGAGTCCCAACGAGGGCCGGCCAAGAGCCTGGGCTCGGAGAGGACGTTTGGTCGCGACGTGACGGACCTGGCGCAGGTGCAGGAGAAGGTGGAGGGACTGCTTTCGGAGGTCCTCGCGTCGGCGGCCAAGCGTGGCCAGGCGTTCACGACGCTCAACCTGAAGTTCCGCTACGGCGACTTCACGACGCTCAGCCGGAGCCGCTCGTTTGCGACCCCGATGGATCCGTCCGACGAGGGCGTGGCGGAGCAGGCCCGCCTGGCGATCCTGGACCTGCTGGCGCCGCTTCTCGATGGGCGACCCGTCCGTTTGGTCGGCATCCGTCTACAGGGGCTTCGTCAGACGCCGGCCCAACGGAGCTTGGCCGGTTATGGTCTGGCCGCGCAGGGCCGACCCCCGCGACCTTCGCGGCAGCGCCAGCTCGACTGGTCGAGGGGGCCACTCCAGGAGGTGTTGCCCTTCAGTTGAGGCTGGCGTGCCCGAACTTGACGTTGAAGTCGTCACACCAGACGATGAGGCTGCCCACGTCGCTGGCCGTGAGACCGGCGGGCAGGCGGACGTTGAAGTCGCCGCGGAGGGTCGCTTGGCCATCCTCGGCGCCGCCGGGCACGAGCAGGCGCGTCACCTGGGAGTCGCGGTACTCGCCGTCGCCGGCGCTGCTCACGAAGAAGTAGACGTCGGGGCCGCTGGTGGCCTGGTAGTCCTCGAAGCGGATGAACAGGCCGTCGCTGTCTTTGTACAGGGTGGCGGTGCCGCTGACGCTGTGGGCCCGGTCGGCGCCGCTGAAGCTGCCCATGGTGAGCTGCCGCAGGTCGGGGTCGCTGGTGTCGAGGGCTTCGTTCACGGTGGTGGTGTCCTTGGGGGCAAGGAAATCGAAGGCGTGCACGCCGCCCACCACGAGGACCACCGCGACACCGGCGGCGAGGGCGATCGTCTTCGGGCGGACACGGCTCTTGGGAGACTCGGTCATGGGAGGTCACGCGCCGGACTTCCTATTCAATCGTTTTCCCAACTCGTGCCCGGAACCCTCCGGATTCCTTCCGGTTCCTGAGGTCCTGCCTTCGGTGGCCTCTTGAAGGGCCGTCGTGTCGCCGCGGCGTGGACCCCCGAGCCGCCGTCGACGCCGTCCGCGAGGCCGCCCGCCGCAGCACCCGCCACTTCGGTACCGGCCTGCCGATGATCGCCAGCGAGAACATCGTGAGCCCCCGCGTGGCCGAGATGCTCGTGACCGACTTCCACGGCCGCTACGCCGAAGGCCTGCCCGGCAAGCGCTACTACCAGGGCTGCGAGGCGTTCGATGACATCGAGGCGATGGGCATCGAGATGGCCAAGAGCGTCTTCGGCGCCACCTTTGCCAACATCCAGAGCACCTCCGGCACCAACAGCAACCTGGCCGCGCTCAAGGCACTCACCAAGCCGGGCGACCGCATCACGGCGGTCTCCACGGCGGACGGCGGCCACATCAGCCACGCCCCCATGGGCGCCGTCGGCATGCGCGGCCTCGACCTGCACACCTACCCCTGGGACGAGGAGCAGATGACCCTTGACGTGGACGCTGCTGTCGCCATGATCCACGACGTGAAGCCCAAGCTGGCGCTCTTTGGCCAGTCCATGATCCTCTTCCCGACGCCCATGGACGAGGTCGCCGCGGCGGCCAAGGAGGAAGGCGCGACGGTGATGTACGACGGCGCCCACGTGCTGGGCCTCATCGCCGGCGGCGAGTTCCAGGACCCCCTGCGTGAAGGCGCGGACGTCATGACCGGCAGCAGCCACAAGACGTTCCCTGGGCCTCAGGGCGGCTTCGTCCTGTCGAGCAGCGAGGATGCCAAGTTCCAGCGGCGCCTCAACAGCGGCGTCTTCCCCGGCGTGTGCAGCAGTTACCACCTGCACCATGTGGCCGGCAAGGTCGTCGCGCTGGCGGAGTTCCAGGCGTTCGGGGCTTCCTATGCCCGCGACACGGTCGCCAACGCCCGCGCCCTTGCGGCGGCCCTGGCGGAGCGGGGCTTCGACGTTCTCGGTGAAGCCCGCGGTTACACGGCCAGCCACCAGGTGGTCACCCGCCACGGCGAACCGGACGACTCCAGCGGCGCCAAGGCGGCCGCGCTCCTGGAAGAGGCCGGCATCATCACCAACATGAACATGCTCCCCGGCGACACCAAGCCCCTGCACCCGAGCGGCCTGCGCCTCGGCGTCCAGGAGCTGACCCGCGTCGGCATGGGCAAGGACGAGATGGACCAGGTGGCGGGCTTCTACGAGCGGGTGCTCGCCAAGGGCGAGGCCCCGGCCGCCGTGAAGGCGGATGTTGCGGCCCTGCGCGCGGACCATCAGCGGGTCCACTACTGCTTCAACGATGAAGGGCTGGGCGGCCACGACTGGATCGACCTTCTGGGCGGCGGCCGCATGGCCCCGTAGCGTGGCTTCGTGATCGTTGCCCTGACCGGTACGCCCGGCGTCGGCAAGACGACCCTCGCCGCCTTGCTGGCCAGCCCGGCGGGCGCAGGCGCCGTCGTCGTGGACCTCAAGGCGTGGGCCAAGAAGACCGGCTGCGTCGTCGGTCATGACGAACGGGACGGCTCGGACGTCATCGACGTGGACCGTCTCCTGGAACAGGAGCTTCCGGACGGCGATCTCGTGGTCGTGGAAGGCCACCT
>JBMYRW010000019.1:0-35434 GCA_049602735.1 Thermoplasmatota archaeon | reverse complement strand
CTCGTGCGCCTCCTTGTGCTGACCCGTGAACCGCGACTGTACTCGATCCGTCGCTTCCAGGAGGAGGCCAGGAAACAAGGCCATCAGGTCCGGACGCTGGACGTGCTCAAGACGCAACTCGTCCTGCACGCGCGCAACCCGCAGCTGTCGGCACGGGGCCGCCCTGTGCGTCCGGGCGAGGTGGATGTGGTGTTGCCGCGCATCGGTGCCAGTGTCACGGAGGCCGGCTGCGCCGTCGTGAACCACTTGGAGATGATGGGCGTCCCGGTGGTCAACAACAGCCAGTCGATCCTGCGGGCCAGGGACAAGCTGCGCAGTTTCCAGGTGCTCTCCCGTTGCAACGTGGACATCCCGAAGACGGTGGTCATCCGGAACGTGGACGACCTGGACGAGGCGTTGGACCTCGTCGGCGGCGTGCCTTGCATCCTGAAGCTCCTCAAGGGAACCCACGGCGTCGGCGTGATGCTGGCGGACAGTCGCGGCGCCATCGAGAGCATCCTGCAGACGTTCTGGAGCCTCGGGCAGGTGATCCTGCTCCAGGAGTTCATCCAAGAATCCAAGGGGCGCGACGTGCGGGCGTTCGTCGTGGGCGACCGCGTCGTGGGTGCCATGCGCCGCGAGGCCAAGATGGGCGAGTTCCGTTCCAACATCCATCGCGGCGGCGCCGGCAGCCCCATCGAGCTGGACGCTGAGGCCCAATTGACGGTCGTGGAGGCGGCCCACGCCATGGGCCTGCAAGTGGCCGGCGTGGACTATCTCGAAAGCCGCGACGGGCCCAAGATCCTCGAAGTGAACGCGAGTCCTGGCTTCCAAGGCCTGGAGCAGGCGACCGGGGCCAACGTGGCCGGCGAGGTCATCCGGTTCGCGGCGGAGTACGGGCGGCGGGTGCGGGCATGACGCCTCCAGCCAAGCGCCCGGCGGCTAAGAAGCAGAAGCCGCCCGTCGACCCGCTCAAGGAACGGTTGGCGGAGGCCGCCGCGCGTGACTGGAGCAAAAAGCAGCGCATCGCCGGCCGCCTCGTCGCCGCCGGCCAGGTGCGGGAGATGAACCTCAAGGTGGGCGAGACCGTCACCCATCAGCCCGCCAGCATCCCGATCACGGTGGTGCGGGGCGTGCGCCCCGGACCGACCCTGGTCGTGACGGCGGCGGTGCACGGCGATGAGATCAACGGCACGGCCGTGGTGCGCGCCGTCCTTGACAAGTTGGAACCAGAGGCGCTTGCCGGCACGTTCGTCGGCGTCCCCGTGGTCAACCGTTTCGGCTTCCCGACCGGCGACCGGTACCTGCCGGACCGTCGTGACCTCAACCGGTTCTTCCCTGGCGCGCCGGACGGCTCGATGGCCAACCGTGTTGCCCACGTGGTCTTCGAGAAGGTCGTCCGGGCCGCGGACGTGGTCCTCGACCTCCATACGGCCGCGGGTGGCCGGGCTAACCTGTGCCATGTGCGCGGCGACGCGGACCGGCCGGAGGTGAAGGAGCTGATGCGGGCGTTCGGTGTCCCTGTGATGCTCGACGGCGCGGGGCCAGAGGGTAGCCTTCGGCGGGCAGCCCTGGATGCGGGCATCCCGTCCATCATCTTCGAGGCCGGGGAGCCCAACCGCTTCCAGCACCACGTCGTCGCCATCGGCGCCCGGGGCGTCCTGCGCACCATGGCGAAGCTCGGGATGATCAAGCGTCGCCTCACGAAGCCGGCGTTGCAGGTGCTGGTGCGCAAGAGCGAATGGGTGCGCACGGACCACGGCGGACTCCTGGACCTGGATGTGGAGCCGGGCGACCTGGTGCGCACAAAGCAGCGCATCGGCATCGTCCACGATCCGTTCGGGCGCCACGTGGACGTCATCACGGCACCCCGGTCGGGGGTCGTGCTCTCCGTGGCGACGGTGCCACTCACGCACCCCGGCAACGCCGTCGTCCACATCGGCCATCTCCACAAGACGTTGCAGAAGGCCCGGGACTACGTCAAGGCCGGCGGGGACCTGGGGCACGTCAACTGGAAGCCGCCGCGGCAACGCGGGTCTCAAAGCTCAGCGAGCAAGGCGACCACGTAGAACGGGACCAGCAGGGGCGCGGTGAGGGCGCCGCTCCCGGTCAGCAGGGGCGCGGTCTGCAGGTCGCCGTCGAGGTCCACCAGTTCCAGGCGGACGTCGGAGCGGGCCCCGATCGTGACCTCCTCGGGCAGTTCCAGATCGTCGATGAAGAACGCCGCGAAGGTGCCGATGCCGTCGAAGAGCGTCTCCAGGTCGTCCTCGTCCACGGAGGCCTGGGCCTGGCCGACCAGCCGCAGGGGCAGGTGGCTCTCGGCGTCGATCCAGTAGGAATCGGAGGCGAGGCGGTAGGATTCACTGAGGCCGCCGAGGGCCTCGAAGCCCACCTCGATGGTGGTGGCGAGCCGGAAGGCGTCGCGGGTGGTCCCGGCGATCTCCACGGGTCCCCGCGAGAGGACGCGGACCTCGTAGGTGAAGGAGAGGTCGCCGTCGTCGTGGCCGATTGACAGGGCGTCACCCTCCTGGAGGTCCATGCCCCAGAGGGCGGCGAAGAACTGGGCCATCTCGAAGGGCGCCGCGGGGATGCCGGACTCGCTCCAGGTGCCTTGCGCATCGAGCAGGGGACTAGGGACCCAGTCGGGTTGGTGGTCGTCTTCGCGGGCGATCGTCTCGTTCCAGACGAAGAGGTGGCCGTCGGCGCGGGCATCGTAGTCGCCGGTCATGGAGCGTAGTTGCCGCGAGGCGTCGAAGCGGCCGTCGGCTTCGGCCTCGAAGGTGCCATCGATGGCCAGGTCGAAACCCTGGGGGAACGTCTTGGTCTCGGGTTCGCCGTCTTCGGGCGTCGTCGTCCGGGTGACGGTCGTGGTCCCCAGCACGTCGAGGCCCATGGTGCCTTCGGCGGCGGCCGTCAGGAGCATCTCTTCGCCAGCGGGCACGGCATCCAGGCGCAGTCGGGCATCGATGGCCCAGTCGGCTTCGCCGGTCGCGTCGTCCCAGCTTTGGTGGATGGTCCGGCGGGTCTCCTCGTAGGTGCACTGGTCGCCGTCGCACACGTACTCGCCATCGACCTCTTCGGAGCTCATGGCGAACCGGTCGAACGCGACGTCGATGGCACCGGTGACATCCAGGTCCCAGGAGGCCGAGCCCCCGTCGGTGCTGGCCACGGGCAAGGGGATGCCGGCCTCCAGCCACGGCGTCTGGGCACCGGCACGGGCGGCCAGGACGCGGTCGCCGCGCAGGAGCTCGATGCCGCTGGTGGCCAGGGCGCCGTCCAGTTCGACCGTGTCGCCCTGTTGGACTTCAGAGAGGGTGGTGAAGCGGCCAAGGGAGTGGACCTGGGTGCGGCCGGTCTCGTCCTGGTAGCGGACCTCGATGTCGTCGGTGGAGAGCGCGTCGCCGTCATGGTGGTACGTGAACACCGTGTCCACGAGGGCCGCCATGGCGTCGGTGGGCCCTTCCGCTTCGTCCATCGCTTCGGGGTCCCATGCGATCGCCAGCGCGCGGCTGAGGGTACCGGTGGAGGCGGGTGTGCCGTCGCCGCCCAGGAGGTCCGTGCAGCCTGCCAGGGCGGTGCTGGCCAGCAGCAGCGGCAGCACGACGGAGAACAGGCGGTGGCGACGTTGGCTCATGGGCCTCTTGTGGCCGCCCGCTTGCTTCAAGGTTTGGGTCTGCCTGGCCGCGCCGTGGCCTCCCCTTCCTGGTTCCTTGCCCGTGCGTGGCTCCGCGCTCACCGCCGCTGGTGGATCGCCACGGCCGCTACCATGGGCCTCGTCCTGAGCCTGGTGCTGGGGGTGGTGGGTCTCTTCGAAGGGCTCCAGGAGGAGACGGAGGAGCGCATCGGGGATTTCTTCACCGGCGACCTGCGGGTCACGGCGGGACGGCCGGGTGCTGCTCCATCGACGGTCTTCCCGTTCACAGATGAAGGCGACCTGGTCGCGGCGGCGGAGGCGCTGGGCGGGGACGTGGTCGGGCACATGGAGTCCCAGTTCGTGCTCAGTCGACGCAGCCTGCTGGATGCTTACCTGCTGGAGGATGAGCAGTACGAGGTGACGCTCCCCGGCGGCGACCCGGAGACGAGCGACTTCTACAGCGTCGGCGTCCTCGTGGGCGTGGACACGGGCGACGCGGAGGCCCTGCGCCCCTTGCGCCCCCATCTTGAGCTGGGCAGTTTCCCCCGCTACGACCCGGACGACGAACTGGTCCCCTTGCTCATGTCCCAGGAGCGGCTGGCCTCGTTCCTGAGCCCCCAAGAGAAGGCGAGCCTCTCTGGCTGGCCCCCGGCTCCGAGCGAACTGGCGGCGTTCCGCTTCGAGATCACGGCGGCGCGCGTCGACCCGGACAGCCCGTTCAAGGACATCATCCGGCACCCGGCCGTGGTGACCGGGTTGTACGCCACGGACCTGGATGCCCTGGACAGCTTCGTCTTAGTGGCCCCGATCCAGGATGTCCGTGCCCTCCTGGGCCATGACCCGGACGGACCAGTCTACAACGCCCTCCTCGTCGAAGGGGATCGCCACCAGGCCGCCAAGGGCGCCGCCGCGCAAGGCTGGCAGTCGGAGGGCAGCGGCGCGTTCGCCGAGCGGTACGCAGGCGAACTCCTCTCGGCCGTGCAGTGGCTGTCGGTCCTGGTGGCCGCCCTGTTCCTCGGATTGCCGGTATTCCTCCTCTGGCACGGCCTGGCGCAACTACTGGACAAGCAACGGCGCCAGTTCGCGGTCTGCCACGCCATCGGTATCCCTCCAGGGGCCATCACGTCCGCCTTGGCGCGCCTGTCCGTCCTGGTCTTGGCAGGGGCGCTGATGGTCGCGGCCGCCCTGGCCCTCCTGCTCGCCGCCTTCGCCCCTGCGGCGCTGGGCTCCTGGGGGGCCTCGCCGCTTCCCTTGGGTTTCCACCTTCCCTGGTGGGCCTGGGTCATCGCCGTGGGTGCCGCCGTGCTGGGGACGCTCTTCGCCCTGGCCGCCGTGAACCGCGCCCATCGCCGCTTGGTGCTCTCCGAGGAGCTGCGGGCCGCGTAGCCGCCGTGCTAGGCCATGGCCACAAGGAGCCGGTCGAGGACCGGTTGCGCTGCGTCCTCTTGCCAGAAATGGCCGCCCTGGCTCACGTGCTCCACCTGGGCGTGGGGCAGCCCACGCAGCCAGTACTCGGCGAAACGGGGCGGGAAGACCGGGTCCTTGTCAGCCCACCAGACATGCACCGGCACCTTGGCGAGGCCCGCCATGCCGTCCTTCACCTCCTGGAGGAGGGGAACGGAGGGATGGTCGGGGCCGTCGGGGACCAACTGGACGAACCGTTGGGCGCACACACGGCCCCCCGTGGTCTCCAAGGGCCAGGCGTACGCCTTCCGGACCGCCGGCGGCAGGCTGCTCTGGGTACCGAACCGCATGGCGACCCTGCCCACCACGTTCACCTTCGTGCCGATCGTGTACGCGGCCCCGGAGGCGAAGACCCGATGGAACAAGGAGAGGGGCTTCTTCCTGCGTGGGACGAACGAGACGGTGTTGGCGAGCACCAGGCGCTCCAGGCGCTCCGGGTTGCGCACCGCCCATGCCATGCCGATGGGGCCACCCCAGTCGTGCAGCAGCAGCGTCACCTTGCCGACGTCAAGCGCCTCCAGCACCGCGGCCAGGTTCGATGCATGCCGCTCCGCCGTGTAGTAGGACGGGTCCGTTGGCTGGTCGCTGCAACCCATGCCCATGTGGTCCGGGATGATGACCCGATGGCCGGCCGCCGCCAGCGGCTCCCAGAGATGGCGGTACAGGAAGCTCCACGTCGGGTTGCCGTGCAACAGCACCACGGTCTTACCCGATGGGCCGGGGCCCGTGTCCACGACGCTCTGGCGCCAGGCGCCCACCTGCACGTCGCGGCGCGGGGGATCGAAAAGCTCGGTCAGCCACGCCGGCGGTTCGCGCATCCAGCGCGCAGCCGGCTTCGTGGAGAAAGGTTTGCCGTGGCGGGGGCTTCAAGAGGGCCGCGCGCTTGCCGCGCCCTGATGGAGTTCCAGTTCACCGAGGAACAGCAGCTCGTGCGCAAGACGATGCGCGAGTTCGCCGAGACGGAAGTGGCGGCGATCGCGCGCCGCATGGACCAGGAGGACTGGTGGCCGACGGAGCTCGTGCCGCGCATGGCGGAGCTGGGCCTCATGGGCATGACCGTCCCGACGGAGCTCGGTGGCACGGGCCTCGACACGGTGAGCTACAACATCGCCATCGAGGAGATCGCCCGCGTCAGCGGCAGCCTCTCCCTTAGCCTCGCCGCCCACAACGGCCTTGGCATCAGCCAGATCCTCAGCCAGGGGAACGAGGCGCAGTTGGCCAAGTACATGCCCGACCTCGCCTCCGGTAAGAAGATCGGCGCCTGGGCCTTGACAGAACCCACCGCCGGCAGCGACGCCGCCAGCCTCCAGACCACCGCCAAGCGCGACGGCGACGGCTGGCTCATCAACGGCCAGAAGCAGTTCATCACCAACGGCCACATCGCCGATGTCTTCACCATCATGGCCAAGACCGACCCGGCCGCCGGCACCAAGGGCATCACCGCCTTCGTCGCCGAAGCGGGCGCCAAGGGCCTCGGCATCGGTGCCAAGGAGGACAAGCTCGGCATGCGCGGCTCCATCACGAGCCAACTCTACTTCGAGGATCTCTGGGTGCCCGATGAGAACATGCTGGGCAAGGAAGGCCACGGCTTCATCGGGGCCCTCAAGACGCTCGACGCGGGCCGCATCGCCATCGGCAGCCTCAGCCTCGGCCTCGCCCAGGGCGCCTTCGACCGCAGCGTCGACTACGCCAAGGAGCGCCAACAGTTCGGAGCCCCCATCGGCGCCTTCCAGGCCGTGCAGTGGAAGCTCGCGGACATGGCGACGGAGATCGACGCGGCCCGGCTGCTCTTGGCGCGTGCCGCCAACCGCAAGGACCAGGGACTCGACTTCAAGCAAGAGGCCTCCATGGCCAAGCTGTACGCCAGCGAGATGGCGACCCGCGTCTGCCGTGAGGCGATCCAGATCCACGGCGGCAACGGCTACGTCCAGGACTACGACGTGGAACGCATGCTGCGCGACAACAAGCTCTGCGAGATCGGCGAAGGCTCCAGCGAGGTCCAACGCATGGTGATCGCCCGCGGCATCGGGGTCGCCTGAGAGGGTCGTCCACGTGGCCACCGCCCGCTTCCTCGCATTCGTCGTCGCCGTCTTGGCGGCCACGTCGGTCGCCTGGGCGGATGTCGCCACGGAGCAGCGGGAGGACAGCGTCGCCGACGCGGACCTTGTCCTTCGTGGCCAGGACCGCCGGGGCAACTTCGGACGCTCCGTGGCGATGGGTGACGTCGACGGCGACGGCATCGACGACCTGCTGGTCGGAGCGCCCAATGAGAATCCGGGGCCGCGTGACGGCGGCGTCGCCTACCTGTTCTACGGTCGACCCGGCTTCAGCGGTGAGCTCCGGACAGCCGACGCAGACGTCCGCTTCGACGGCGACGCGGTCAACCTCCGCCTGGGCAACCGGGTCGGCATCGGGGACCTCAACGGCGACGGCTTCGACGACGTCATCCTGGGTGCCAGAGACTCGGACCAGAACGGGCGCGGCGCGGGCGCTGTGCACATCTTCTTCGGCGCCCCGGACCTCCCGTCTGTGCTGGCTGCGACCAACGCCGACACGATCCTTCTCGGAGAGGGGCCGGGGGACAACGCCGGCATCTCGCTCGCATTCCTGGGCGACGTGGACGGTGACGGCCTCGGCGACCTTGGCATCGGGGCGGCGCGCTACGAGGAGAACGCCCAGGAGCGCGGCGCGGCGTACGTGCTCTTTGGCCGGGACACGTGGCCCTCCGAGTTCGACCTGTCCGAGGCCGACGTGCGCTTGCTGGGTGACTCGGCGCGTGGTCGCTTCGGTTGGTCCATGGCGGCCAGCGACCTGGACGGCGATGGCTTGGCCGACGTTGCCGTCGGTGAACCCAACCACGACAACGACCGCTTCGGCCGGATCAGCATCTACCTGGGCGTCGACTTGGCGCCGTTGCGGCCGGGTCGTGCCACGGACACGCCAGCGAGCATCGTCGTCGACGGCGATACGCCCTCCCAGCGGGCGGGATACAGCCTGGCCGGCGGCGGGGACTTCAACGGCGATGGCTTCGAGGATCTCCTCATCGGCGCGCCCTACGATGATCAGGCCGGCAACGAGGCGGGAAGCGTCCATCTGCTGCTCGGGGGCCCGGACCTGGCGCCCGCCTCGACGCTGGCGGATGCGGCGTGGCATTGGCTGGGCGCATCAGAGCTGGACCTCACCGGCGTCGGGCTCGCCTTCTCGGAAGGCCGACGGTACGACCGCGTGCTCATCGGCGCCCCGAGCCCCAACGAGGACCATGAATCGGGTGGCCGCATCTATGGCGTGTATGGCAGCCGCGAGCCGGAGGGGAACGTCTCGCTCGCGGACGTACGGCGCGCTTGGACGCCGGAGAACGTGGGCGACTGGCTTGGTTTCAGCGTCGTAGCGGACGGCGACCTGGATGGCGATGGCCGCGACGACCTGGTGCTGGCCGCCCGCAAGAACGACGGCCTGGCGCGCTCGGCGGGCTCCGTCTACGTCTTTACCTGAGGACACCCGGTTTTGCGCCCCCTCGCCTGGGCTTATGTAGCACCTCTTAGTGGGCCCGAACGTGTCCAGCTCGGTTGTACTGGTCTCGGGTGCCCGCACGCCCATCGGCAAGATGATGGGCGGTCTTTCCGGCTTCAAGGCGACAGAACTCGGCGCCATCGCGGTGCGCGAAGCGGTCGCCCGCGCCGGCGCCAGCGGCGAGGCGGTCCAGGAAGCAATCATGGGCAACGTCCTGCAGGCGGGCCTCGGTCAGAACCCGGCCCGCGCGGCCGCCCTGGGCGCCGGCCTGCCCGACAGTGTGCCCGCGTTCACGGTCAACAAGGTGTGCGGCAGCGCGCTGAAGTCGGTGATGCTGGGCGCCCAGGCGATCAAGGCCGGCGACCGGGACTTCCTGGTGGCCGGCGGCATGGAATCCATGAGCAACGCCCCGCACCTGCTGCTGGGCAGCCGCGCCGGCATCCGCCTCGGCGATGGCAAGTTCGTCGACCACATGGTCCACGATGGCCTCTGGGACCACTACAACGACTTCCACATGGGCGAGACCGGCGAGATCGTCGCCGAGCGCTACAACACCACCCGCGAAGCCGCCGACCTGCTCTCCTTCGAGAGCCACAAGAAGGCCGCCGCGGCCCAGGCCGCCGGCGCGTTCGCGGATGAGATCGTCCCCGTGCAGGTGCCCCAGCGCCGCGCCGACCCCATCACCCTGGACGCCGACGAAGGCATCCGCCCCATGGACGACGTGGGCAAGCTCGCCCGCCTCAAGCCGGTCTTCCGCCGCGACGGCCAGGTGACCGCCGGCAATGCCAGCCAGATCAGTGACGGCGCCGCCGCCTTCACGGTCGCCAGCCGAGCCTACGCAGAAGAGAACGGCCTGCCCGTCCTCGCCGAAGTGGAGGCGTACGACGCCAGCGGCACCCGCCCCGAATGGGTCATGGAGGCCCCCATCGTCTCCGTGCGCAACCTGTTCGAGCGCACCGGGCTCACCATCGACGACATCGACCTCTTCGAGCACAACGAGGCGTTCGCCAGCGCCAGTTGCGCCGTCCGGCAAGAGATCGGCGTCCCTGACGACAAGTTCAACGTCCACGGCGGCGCCGTCGCCCTGGGCCACCCCATCGGCGCCAGTGGCGCCCGCGTCCTGTTGACCCTCATCCACGCGCTCAAGCAGCGCGGCGGCGGCCGTGGCCTGGCCACGCTGTGCCTCGGCGGCGGCAACGCCGTCTCCATGACCGTCAAGGTGTGAGCATGGGCGACGCGGCCGTCGACCTCCAAGGAGTCGCGAGGAGCTTCGGCGACATCCGCGCCGTCGATGGCCTCGATCTCACCGTGGAGGAAGGCAGCGTCTTCGGCCTCTTGGGCCCGAACGGCGCTGGCAAGACGACGACGCTGCACCTGATGCTGGGCCTCCTGCGCCCTGATGCTGGCAGCCTGCGGGTGCTCGGCCGCGACGTCGCCACGGACGCCCCCGCCGTCCGCATGCGCTGCGGCGTCCTCTTGGAGCATGATGGCCTCTACGAGCGCCTGAACGCCCACCGTAACCTCAGCTACTTCGGCGCCCAGTACGGCCTCGAAGGCCAGGTGCTGGAGCGTCGCATCGAGGACGCCCTGGACCGCGCTGGCCTCGCAGGCCGTGGCGGGGACCTGGTGGCGACGTACAGCCGCGGCATGAAGAGGCGGCTTGCCGTCGCCCGTGCGTTCCTGCATCGCCCCGAACTGGTGATCCTCGACGAACCCACCAGTGGCCTCGACCCCCAGAAGGCGGTTGAGCTGCGGGCGTTCATCCGTGAACAGGTGGAGGACGGCGTCACGGTCCTGCTTTCGAGCCACAACCTGCGCGAAGCCGAACAGATGTGCGACCAGGTCGCGATCCTCCGCGATGGTCGCAAGCTCCTGCAAGGGCCGCCGGGTCGGCTCGTGGACGCCCCGCCCGTGCTCGATGTCTCCGCCACGGACGTGGCCGACGCCCAACTCTCCCGTCTGCGCCGCCGCAAAGCTGTCCAAGAGGTGGAGCGAACGCCCCGTGGCATCCGTGTGACCCTCCGTGCCGAAGCGGATGCCCCCGTGGTGGTCAAGGCGCTCGCGTCCATGGACGTGGCGGTCGCGGAGGTCCGACTCGACAAACCGGACCTGGAACGCTCCTTCCTGGAGGCCCTCGAAACATGATGCGCGCCATGGTCACGAAGGAGATCCTGGAGGCGATGGGGACCGGCGGCGGCCAAAGGGTCCAGTTCATCGTCGCGCTTGCACTGAACGTGGTCATCGGGTTCGCGACCCCCCTGTTCATCGGCTCGATCCTTACCAGATCAGCGGTGGATCCCTCCCTCGATACGATCTACGCGGCTTGGATCGCCGCCGGGGCCTCCCTGGGCATCGCGACGTTCACCGCCATGTTCTACCCCATCACGGTCGGCGCCGACCTCATCGCCGGCGAGCGGGAGCGCCACACGTTGGAGACGCTGTTGGCGGGTCCCGTGCCGTCCAGTCAGATCCTCCTCTCCAAGCTGCTGGGCATGGTGACGCTTGGCCTGGCCGGCTCCGTGATGATCGCCATCGCAGCCATGCTCGGCATGCTGGTGGGTTTCGGCCTGGACCCCGGCTGGATCGGCTTCCTCTTGCCCCCGGCGGCGCTGGTCACCACGGCCTTGCCGGTCTTCATGTTCTCCTGCGTCGCGGTGTTGGCCTCCATGCGGGCCAAGACCGCGCGCGCCGCGCAGCAGACCATGGCCTACGTGATGCTGCCACTTCTCCTGTTGCCGGCCGGCTTCACGCTGGTCGACGTGGAGAACACGGCCGTGCTGCTCGTGGTCGGCATCCTGATGGGTGCCGTGATGCTCGTGGCCGCCATCGCTGCTCCTCTGGCCGCCTTCGCGCTGTTCAAGCGCGAACGACTGATGGCCGTCGGATAGCCGCCATCCGTCGCCGCGAAGTTTTCAAACGGGCCTCCGTCGGCGGCGCCATGGCGATCGAGCGTGTGGGTGTCGTGGGTGCCGGACAGATGGGTGCCGGCATCGCCCAGGTGGCCGCCCAGGCCGGCTACGACGTGGTCCTGGTGGACCTGAAGGACGAGTTCGTGGCGCGCGGTGTCGCGGGCATCGAGAAGAGCCTGGCCAAGTTCGCCGAGAAGGGCAAATTGACCCAGGAGGAGGCGGACGCCGCCCGCGCCCGCATCACCACGTCCACGGACAACGCCGCGCTGGCCGACTGCGACCTTGTCGTCGAGGCGATCGTGGAGAACGCCCAGGTGAAGCTGGATCTCTTCAAGGCGCTCGATGGCATCGTCAAGCCGGACGGCATCCTGGCCAGCAACACCAGCAGCATCCCGATCACCCTCCTGGCCGCCGGGACGAGCCGCCCGGGGCGCTTCATTGGCATGCACTTCATGAACCCGGTGCCGTTGATGAAGCTCATCGAGGTCATCCGCGGCGCTGACACGAGCGACGAGACCGTCGCGGCGGTCATCGCGGCCGGCGAGAAGATGGGCAAGCAGTGCCACCCGTGCAACGACTTCCCTGGCTTCGTCTCCAACCGCGTGCTGATGCCCATGATCAATGAGGCGATCTTCTGCCTCAACGAAGGTGTCGGCACGCCGGAGGACATCGACGCCATCATGAAGCTCGGCATGAACCACCCCATGGGGCCGCTCACGCTGGCGGACTTCATCGGTCTGGACACCTGCCTGGCGATCCTCAACGTCCTCTACGACGGCTTCAAGGACCCCAAGTACCGCCCCTGCCCCCTCCTGGTGCAGAAGGTGCAGGCGGGCCACTTGGGCCGCAAGACCGGCCGTGGATTCTACGATTACGGCGCCTGAGGGGAGGCTGCGTTGGGGCGGGCGGCCCGTACGGGGATCTCCATGGTGAACGTGGCGCCGTCGCCCGGCGCGGAGTTGCACGTCAGGCTGCCGTCGTGGCGGCCGACGATCTGCTGGCACAGGTAGAGGCCGAGCCCGGTGCCGGGCACCGTGACCGCCTGTTGGTCGTGGACGCGGGCGAAGGGCCGGAACAGATCTTCCTGTTGACGGGCATCCATGCCGGGGCCGTGGTCCGTGACGCACAGGCGGAGGCTTCCGGCCTCCCGCGAGAGGCGGACGTCGATGCCCTCCGGCGTGGCGGCGTACTTGAGGGCGTTGCTCAGGAGGTTGTCGAGCACCTGCGCCAGGCGGCCCGGGTCTCCTTGGGTGACGTACTGGCCGCTCTGGATGCGGAGCCGGATCGGGCAGCCGGCGTCCTCGCCGACGGGCTGCATGGCGGCAACGCCTTCCTGGCAGATCCGGGACAGGTCCACGGGCTCCTCTTGGAGGGGGAGTTCGTCGTTGGCCATGTGGATCGACGCCAGGACGTCCTGGACCAGGCGTTCCAGGCGGGTGAAGTTGCGTTCGACGATGTCCAGCACACGGTCCAGCCGTGAGGAGCCGATCTCGGCCGACAGGCGGTGGGCGAGGTGGAGCTGCATCTTGATTGGTGTCAGGGGCGTGTTGAGCTCGTGCACCAGGGTGTTGAGGAACCGCTGGTGCACTTCGTCGAGCCGGGCCAGAACGTCTTCGCTGCTGCCGGGGCCGATCGGCGGCGCCGTGGCGGGGGTCGTGGCCGGGTCCGGCGGGCTCGCTGGCGCCTGTCGGGTCGGAGGCGTGGCGACGCGGAGCTGACGCCCGGCGCTCACGAGCACGCCGAGTGTGGTGAGGCCGCGTTGGCTGTGGTCGAGCCAGCGCAGGATGCGTTCCTCCAGGTCGTGGTCGACGCGCGCCCACCGGGTGGTGGACGGGAGGAATGGGTGGATCATGAGGTCGGCGGGCACCTGCTGCGTCTGGTCGAGGAGCACCAGGACAGCGACGCGTGGTCGGTCCCGGTCGAGCAGGGCGCCGATGCTCTTCCAGGCCTGCAGTTGTGGCCCCAGGATGAACGCATCCGCTGCATCCGCCTCGGCGACCGTCGCCCCTTCGTGGCGCGCCAGGGCGGTGGTGGCGCGGCCAAGAAGGGTGGCGTCCAGTCCGACGAGGGCGACCTTCATGCTAGTTCCCCAGGAGGGGCACCTGGAGCAGGGCGCGGCCGGTCCAGATGCGCAGTTGGTCGGTCGTGGGAGCCATCACGTGGGCGGCGCGGGCATCCCGTAGGAGACGGCCCAGCAGGTGCCCGTCGCGGTACGTGCGTCCGCCCATGAGTGTCATCGCCTGGTTGACGACGTCGACGGCGCAGTCGGCCACCTCGGCCTTGGCGGCGCACAGGGCCGGCAGGGCGTCCGGGTCGCCTTCGTCGCCGGCGTTGGCGGCGCGGCTGATGAGCGCCCGGGTGCGGTCCACCTGCGCCCACATGGTGCCCAGGTGGTGCTGCAGGGTCTCCACGTCCCCGAGGCGGCTGCCGTCGTGGTGGTACTCGCGGCCTTGCAGGTGGTCGATGGTCTCGTCGAGGGCACGGTTGGCGACGCCGAGGTAGGTGCCCGCCATGGCCATCAGGAAGAAGGGCGCGACCACGTTGAACACGTACCAGATCTGGTCGCCGACGCCTCCAAGGAGTGCTTCAGGCGGCAGTTGCAGGTCCTCCAGGGCGGCGCTGCGAGCGGCGTTGCCCCGCATGCCCATCCCTTCGTAGGGTTCGCCCCAGATGAGGCCGGGGGCGTCGGCGCGCACGAGGGCACAGGAGAACAGTCCGGGTTCGGGTCGGTCCACTTCGGTCAGGGCGGAGACCACGTAACTGTCCGCGTGGCCGCCGTTGGTCACGAAGCTCTTGGCGCCGTTGAGCAGGTACCCATCGATCGTCTCCTTCATGGTGGATTGAGGGAAGTAGAAATGGGAGCCCGTGCCGGGCTCTGACAGGGCCAACGTGGTGATGTGCTCGCCTTTGGCGATGGGCACCAGGTAGTCCTGTTGCTGCTGCGGGGTCGCCTTGGCGGCGATCACAGCGGTGCCGACGCAGTGCATGCCGAAACACAGGCCGAAGGAGGCCGATTCCCGGCCGAACACTTCGCACACCTTGGCCACCGCATCCAGGCCGAGGCCGTGGCCCCCGAGCTCGCGGGGCACCACGAGCCCTGCCAGGCCCCGTTGCTGGACCGCCTTGAAGCTCGCCTCCGGCCAGACGGCGTCGCGGTCGCAACGCTCCGCCTCGTCGCGGACGACGGTCTCCGCGAGGCGCCGTGCCGTCGCCAGCACGTCCTCCAAGGAGCCCTTGGCGCTGGCCACCGTCTCGGACCCTCGTTCCGGGGCGGCCCGCGCATCGTTCATAAGGAGACCTCGGCGGCCAGCCACATAAGGTCATAGGATAGGGGGAGCACGGATGGTGCCATCTTGCACAAGGTTAGGGCGATAACCGATGGCGTGCTGGCTTGGTCGATGGTCGGTGGCCCGGGAGACGAAGGGTCCAGTCCGCCTGCACCCGCCTCCGCCCCCGGCGCGGAGCGGTCGCCACGGGGCGCCGTCTGGGGCCTAGCGGCCGCTGCCATCGTCCTGTTGGGCTCCATCGGCGTGCCGCTGCTACGACCCGACACGGTGGAATGGGCGGTCCGTGCCACCACCGTGCTCTCGCTGGTGTGTGGCCTGGCGGCCCTGGGGCTACGGCTCCGCATGGGGGGACGCGCGTTCCCCGCGGCCACGCTGGCCGTGCTGCTCATCTACGGTGCCACCGCCTGGATCGGCCCGCTACGGCCCCTGGTGCCCATCGGGGACCTGTTCATCCTCACCATCCTCACCAGTTTCGCGTTCTTCGCCCTCGCCGGCGTGCTCCTCGTGTTCGTCGTCGAGGAGATCGTCTTCGACCTGCACCGGGTCGTGGCCGCGCGGCAAGGCGTCGGAGCCGCCGCGCCGCTCTTCATGTTCCTGCTGCTCGACCTCCTGCTACCCATCATCCCCGCCTGGGGTGGGCCACGGCTGCCGGCGGCGCTCGCGGTCAGCCTCATCGCCACCGCGTTCCTCTTCTTGCTCTGGATGGCCCGGCTGGCCTGGCCACTTCCCAGCCTCGTGCAACGGGAGGCGAACCTGCTCGCCTACGGCGTCCTGCTGGCCGCTGCCCTCACGGACGGGGCGCGCTACCTGGACGACGTCGCCTCGGCCGTACCGAGCGTCATCGCCCTCCTGGTCCTCGTGGGCACCTGGCTGTACGTCTCCTACACCACGATCCACCGGGCGCACCTCCTTCTTGGCGGCCGCCACCGCCTCCCCTGGCTGGCCGTCATGCTGGCCGGTAGTGCCGCCATGGTCAGTCACACGTGGCATTTCTACGACGCCGCCGGCACCGCCGCCGTCACGTCGCTCGCGAGCCAACGGACCGCGTACCTGGTGGCCGGCGTGTGGCTCGGGATCGCCTGGGTCAGCATCCGCGCGTTGCGCCGCCTGGTGGTGGCGGTGAGGGACGAACGGGGGATGGGCCGGACGGGTCGCACCGTGGCCGCCCGGTTGGCCCGACTGGCCGAATGGGCCCTGTCGTTCCACTTGATCGACCGCATCGTGGGCGGCGTCCTGCGCGCCATGGATCGGCTGCTACCAGGAAAGCGACAGCCCCCGGAACGGGACTCCCTCGAAGCCGAGGGCTCCGCCGCCGCGGCCGAGACCCGGCGTTGACGAGCCTCAGGAGCAGGCGACAGGGGCCGCCAGCTGCGGGCTTTGGGCGACCGCGTCCTGCAGGGCAGCCGACGGGAAGTAGGCGACCGTGCGGCCCTGGCGGACGGAGTCGACCAGGTTCGCTTCACGGAGGCGCTTCACGTGCCAGTGGGCGACGCTCGCATCGATGCCCAAGGCGCCACAGAGGTTCTTCTGGATGGCTCCAGGGTGCTCCTGGATGAACTGGGCGATGGCGTTGCTGCGCTCGTTCTGGAGCACCGCGTACGCCTGCTTCATCTCGCTGCCGTAGCGGCCGCCGTTCTGGTAGAAGTGGATGCTGCGACCCTGTTTCTTGGAGACGATCATGTGCTGCTTCTCCAGGAGGCGCAAGTGATGGGTCACCGCCGTGCGGCTGAGTCCGGTCTCGTCACAGAGGGACTGGAGGTGGATGCCGGGCCGCTCGGCCACGAGGCTGTAGATCTCACTGCGCTTCGGGTGGTCGAGGACCGTGTCCTTCTGGAAGCGCGTGAAGAGCGGCGCAGGGATGACGCGGGGGCGTCCGCCCATGGCCGCGTTGTGGGCCGCGTTGGATCCGGAGACCCAGGCAGCACCGGCGCCGATGCCGCCGGTCTTGGCGGCCCAGGCGAGCAGGAGGCCACCGGCGACGGCGGCGGTCACGATGTAGGGCGTGGCAGGTTCGCGGGAAGCCTGGGTCGCCGTCGACTGGGTCGCGGCCTCTTCGTCTTCGGGAGCCGGCTCGTCGCCGAACAGGATGGTCTTGGCGTCCACGGGGAGGGGGACGTCGTCGAGGCCGGGTGCTTCAGGGATGTCGGGGACGAAGCGGTCGGCCAGGCGTTTGGCGTTGGCGGCCGCGACGGCCGGGTCCAGGCTCGGCTCTTCGATGGTCGGCGTGGGAACGGAGGGCTCGGGCGCCGGCGGCGCTTCGTCTTCGGCGGTCTCTTCCGCTTCTTGGGCCTCTTCTTCGGCCTCAGCGTGGCGCTCGTCGGCCTCCTCGCGGGTCTCCTCCTCGGCTTCCTTGCCGGCATCCAGGGCCAATTGGACCGGGTCGTCGGGCATGGGCGGGAGTTGGTCCTGCACGGGGTCGCCGAGGCTGCCGGCGGACGCTGCCGCCTGGCCGGCCACGAAGAGGACGGTCACGAGGATGCCGAAGGAAAGGGCTCGGGCACCGTTCATTTTGCACACCACTTGAAGTCAGTTTTCTCCTGTTACATAAGTGTTGTAGCGAGAACCGCGCAACGATGGTGGCGCAGGGCGGACGGGTCCACCTCTTGGCCGGCGGCGCTTTGTGGCGCACGAGGTTCCAAGGGCCTTGGGGCGATGATCGTATCAGCGCCCAAAAAAGGGGAAGAAGTCGGAAGAGACTGACTTAGCGTCTAAAGAGGAACCAGGTCAAGGGCGCCGTCCAGCAGCCCGTCGCCGTCGACCGGGGCGTCCACGTCAGGCAGGCGACCGTCATCGCTGCCGGCGCTGCTGCCGTCGCCGCCAAAGAGGTCGCCGACGGCATCGGCGACCGCCTCGAACGCGTCGCCGACGGCCTGTCCAACGGCAGAGGCGGCGTCGCTGATGCCTTCGCCAGCGGCCTCGAAGCCATCGCCCGTCGCTTGGGCGCCGGACGCAAAGCCATCGGCGATACCAGTGGCGGCGGCGGAGAGGCCACCGACCACGGAGTCGGCGGTCGCCGTCGCACCGGCAGCGATCCCGGACCCGGCCGCATTGATGCCGGTGCCCGTCAGGTCACCAAGGCCCTCCAGGCCGTCGCCCATGAGGCCCAGGCCATCGACCAGGGCCTCGACGGTGGCGATGACACCGCCGACCAGGCCGCCCACCAGGGTGTCGACCGTGCGGCCGACGAAGCCGGTGATCGCGTCCAGGATGCGGTCCAGGTTGTCCGGGGCGGACTCGGGGTCCTCCACGGTGTCCTGCACGGCGTCCACCACTTCGGCGCCCGTGCGGTCCAGGTCGTCCACGGTCTCATCGACAGGGTCGACCGGGTCCATGGTGCCCGAGTCCTCCTGCTCCGGCGGCAGCGGGGCCGCCTCGCCGGGAGGCGTGTAGAACGCTTCACAGGACCCGGTCGGATCCGCCACACCCTGGTCGTCCAAGGCCCAGCAGGCCACGTACGCCGTGTGTTCGACCTCCGCGGTCAGGTTCTCCGCGGTCCCCTTGTCGGCCGCGTAGCCGGCGGGGTCGGCCGTGAGGTTCTCTGCCTGCCAGCCAGCGTAGTCCGCCGCGTAGGTGAGGGCGTCCGAGTACCCCGGCGCGGGCCCCATCTGGGCGGTGGCTCCGGAGGCGGCCAGAAGCAGGGCGATGCAGGCGACGATCGTGCGCGGGATCATGTTGACCGACAGGAGACCGCGCCGAAGACCTACTTAACCTGCCTGGGTGGTCGGCTTGAATCAACCACCAGCGCGCCGGCCTCATCGCCTCGCAAAGCCCTTTTGAGGCACCCCCGTCGCGGGCCGCATGAAGGCACTCCTGACCGGAGCGAGCAACCCCCATGGACGCGCCATCGCCGAAGCGCTGCTGTCGGCCGGCCACGACGTGCGCCTCTTCGGCGGCGAGCCCGGCGACCTGGACGGACTCGAAGGGCTCGGCGGCCAGGTCCGCTGGCACCCTGGTCAGCTCGAAGTGGGCGGCAGCATCGAACCGGTGCTCTCCCAGCGCGAGGTGCTCATCCACGCGGCCAACCTGGATGTCCTGCACCAGAAGGTGAAGGACAAGCACGCCGCTGCCGTGCGCATCGAACGCGGCACCCTGTACACCCGTTACGGCGCGGAGCGCGAGATGGTGGATCTGTTTGTCCACGTCGCGCCTGCCGGCGGTGACAAGGTCTGGGGCCAGGTGCAGGAGCAGGCGACCGCCCACGCCAAGGCCGCTCGTGGCGTCGAAGTGACTGTCGTCAACGCCGCTGCCGACCCCGCCGCCACCGCCAAGGCGGTCATGGACGCCGTCGGCAAGGGCCGCCTCTACGGTACGCCCCCGGGCAAGACGGTCGGTGTGACGGCGTAGGCTCGCGCCACCGCAACCATCAAGAGACGGCGCGGGCAGGAAGGCCTGTGACCAAGCTCGTCCTGGTGGATGGCTACGTGGACGAGCCGTCCGCCTTCGGGGTCCCGCCCTACATTTCGCCAGCTGCGCGCTACGCGGCCGGTGCGGCGTTGGCGGCGGGCGCGGAGGTGGAGTACCACACGATCGACGAGCTTCGCCGTCGTCCCCGTCCGCTGGAAGGGGACGCCCTGGCAGTATTGGCGAGTGTGACGGTGCCGGGCAAGTACCTGCGCGGCAGCCCCATCACGCGCCCGGAAGCGGTGGGGCTCTTCCGGGAGTTCAAGGGGGAGCGGTTCCTGTACGGCGCCTGTTCGGCCTTCGGCTTCCCCGACGAAGGGGGCGGCCATGCCACCAACCGCGCGCAGCCCCTCACCGACCACATCGACCACCTCATCACCCGCGACGGCGACGCCGCCATCGCGGACTGGGCGGCCGGCCGCACGGTGGTCAACCGCTTCCGCACGCCCCAGGAATGGGAGGCCCATGCGCTCGCCGGCGCGGAGGTGGTGGCCCAGCACCCGGACACGCCGCTGGGCATCACGTTCGCGGAGATCGAGACGTTCATCGGCTGCGTCCATTACGTCTCGGGTGGCTGCGGCTTCTGCAAGGACGCCAAGACCAAGCCCCTCTACCGGGACGAAGAGGACCTCATCCGCGAGGTGCAGACGCTCTACGAGGGCGGCGTGCGTCACTTCCGCCTCGGCGGCCAGTCGTGCTTCTGGACGTACAAGGCGATCGGCGTCGGCGAGACCGACGAACCCAAGCCCAACGTACCGGCCACGGAGCGGCTGCTGCAGGGCGTCACCGACGTCGCCCCGGAGCGCCGCGTGCTGCACATCGACAATGCCAATCCGGCCGTGCTGGCGGAGCACCCCCAAGAGGCGGCCGACATCGCCCGGCTCCTGGTGGAGCATGGCACCGATGGCAACATCGCCGCGTTCGGGCTGGAATCCTGCGACCCAGCGGTCCATGAGGCCAACAACCTCAACGCCACGCCCGAGCAGACCATGGAAGCGGTGCGCATCCTCAACGAGGCGTCCGGCCATCGCGGTCCCGGCGGTCTGCCCTACCTCCTGCCCGGCATCAACCTCCTGTACGGACTGCCCGGCGAGACCGCCCAGACGTACAGGCTCAACTGGGAATGGCTGCAGGAGCTACGGCGCAGCGGCCTACAGATCCGCCGCCTCAACATCCGGCAACTGCTCCCCATCCGCGGCCAGAAGGAGACCGTGTCGCCGAAGCTCCGCAAGACGTTCCTCAACCAGAAGAAGGCCGTGCGGGAGGAGATCGACCGCCCGATCCTGCAAGAGGTCGCCCCCGCTGGCACGGTCCTCAAGGACGTCTACCTGGAGAAGGCGGAGCCCGGCGTCACCTTCGGCCGCCAGATCGCCACCTACGCCCTCCTGGTCGGCATCCCCTACGAGACAGAGGTGGAGCGCTTCGTCGACGTCCTCGTCACCGACCACGGCTACCGCAGCCTCACCGGCGTCCCGGTGCCGTTCCACGTCCCCTCGGCCTCCCTCAAGCAGCTAGGCGCACTGCCCGGCATCGGCAAGAAGCGGGCGCTCGCGGTCAAGGCGGGCAACCCGGACAGCTTCGACGCCTTCGCCAAGCTGGTCGGCGACCCTGCTGTGTCTGGGGCGCTAGAGCGCCATCTGACGTTCTGAGCTACTCTTCCTCGTCGTCATCCTCGATGACGATCACCGTCTGCTGCTCCTGTTGCTGGTTCTGCCCCATCTTCTTGGCCAGCAGCACACCTCCGCCAACGGCGGCGGCACCGACGGCGGCGCCTCCGATGACGAACGGCGCGAACTTGCCCAGTCCGACGTAGCTCATGGCACGGAGTTCGGGCGGCAGTGCGGCGGTCCAGGTGTCGCGGGCGCCGTCGCCCGCCGCGGGTTCAGGGTGGGCCAGGGTGTCCGGGCGGCGCAGGATCTCCTTGACGCCACGCTTGCCGAGCCCTTCGCGCAGCGCCCGCATGCCGAGGCCCGCCTCGCGGCCATCGAAGACGCGGTGGTCCTGGAGGCACCCCACATGGACATGCCATGCGGGCAGGTACGCGAGGCCCCGCCACAGGGGCAGTCGGCGGCGTTCGCCGATGGTCAGGTCGCTGCTGGGGGCCAGGTGGCCGCTGAAGGCGCCCGCGCCTGCCACGAGGCCGAACTTGCCAGGATTGGAGAGGGCGACGCTGAAGTGCAACGGCCCCGGCTCCAGCCAGCGCCCCGCTTCCGGGTCGAACGTCCGGGCGGCATCGTCCTTCGGACGGTCCTGCCAGAGCGCCTTCAGTTGCGCAAGGCCGTCCTGGATCAGGAACGCGATGTCAGCGATGCTGCGCCGGTCCGCCTCCGTGACCACTACAGTGGCCAGTTCCCCGTCGTCCAGGAGCACGCGGACGCCGACGTTGGCGTGGGGTAGCTGCCAGACGCGGTCGCGGGCGACGACGCGGTTGAGCTCCGGGTGCTCCTTCCAGGCGCGGCCGATGGCGGCGATCAGGACGGGCGTCAGGAGCCGCTTGGGGATGTGGCCGACCGGCACGTCGAAGCCGCCCTGCATGGTCGGGTCGCGGGGCGTCTCCCAGACCTGGCGCGTGAGGCGGCGCCAATGGTTGTCCGGCACGACGGTCGGTCGCGCCGCCGTCGGGTCGGCGCCGTCCTCTCCAGGGCCGTTGGCCATCGCCGCCGTCCAGGCCTCCTCCTGTTCCACCCACTCCGGCGACGGTTCCAGGCCGACCTCCGCCAGGTGCTGGCGGTGGCCGTCGTGAAGGCCCTGCACCAGGGCCCGATGGCGTTCTGGTCCGGCCAGCGCCAGGAGGGCGACATTGATGGTTGGCTCCTGGTTGAGCGCCATGAGGTCCGCTTCGAAGCGGTGGACCGCCGCCTGGGCCTTTGCGGGGTCCAATCCGTCCGCGGCGGCGTGCTCCAGCGCCTCGTGGACGTGGCGCGACTCGTCGGCCAGGACCGTCTGGAACACGGCGTCGGCGATGCCCCACGTGGCCGCGTGGTCGAAGAGCGTCTCGATCCAACCCTCTGCGACCAGGTTGAGCAGCACGGCGCTCGTGGCCGGGTCCTCCTGGGCCCGCACCGCGTCCAACAGGCGCTCCGCCGCAGGTAAGGGCTCGGCCGGAGATCCGCCGCCGGCCTCATGGGCGAGGCGGGCGAACAGCGTGGAATGGAACACCTCGTCCACCAGTTGGCGACGCAGCAGCCGGGCCTGTTCCGGGGCCGCGTCCGGCAAGAACCGCAGGGGGATCTCGATGGCGATCGTCTCCACCTGTGCCAGGAAGCTCCAGAACGTCCGCAGCAGCTCCGGCTCGCCGTTGCCGGCGCCCGGCGTCACCGCCAGAACGGCGCGCACGCGGGCATCCACTTCGTCCCGTTCGCCCCTCGTCAAGGCGTTCCAGCCCCGTTCCACGTGCGCCAAGGGCGGCCATTGGGGCTGCACCAGGCGGGCCAGGCGGTCCATGGCTTGCACTTGACCGCCCGGCTCTTCAAGCCGTCTGTCCCCTCTACGACGACTGCCGTGGTCCCCGCAGGGCGGCAACGGCGCAGCAGTGCAACCGAGCAGCGGCGAAGAAGCTAAGACCGACATCCAAGTCGGCGCGGCCATGGCGAAGAAGAGCGAAGGCCCCGGCATCCAGTCCGCCGCAGGTCTGATCCGTTACTTCGAGGCGGAAGAGAAGAACAACATCAAGATCCCCCCGTTCGCCGTCATCGCGTTGTGCGTCGCCTCCATTGCCGGCGTCATCCTGATGCGGATGTTCTGGGAGTTCTGAGCTCTTGTCTCCTGCCCGGAGCCGCGTCGCACTGGGCCTTCTTCCTTTTCTGACCGCTCTTGTACTTGCCGTCAGCTTGGCGTTCGCCAAGTTCACCGGCCTGCCCCTTGGCTCACGCCTCAGCTTTGCCGTCGGCGTGGCCGTACTGGGCCTGTTCTTCACGCTGGTGCTGATGCGCCCGGCCGCCACGTTCAGCCTTCGGGACGACCCTGAAGGAGAGGATGGGGAAGAGGAAAAGATCGAGGATTAAGCCCGGCCATCAGGCGTGGCGACGGCGGACGACGAAGGCCGCGGCGCCGAGGGCGCCCACAAGGACCACGAAGCCGAGGCCGGAGGCATCCTCGTCGTCGCCAGCGTCGACCGCGGCCTGGGAGCCCTTGCCGTACAGGGGGTCGAAGTCGTACGTGGGCACGAACGGCGCGTCGATGGGTGTCCATTCGATGCTGCCGCCGAGGCTGTTGGCCACCATCCAGTAGGTCAGGGCGCTGACGGAGTAGTCGGCCAGGCCGTAGCGGTGGTCGTACGCCTGCGTCGGGAGGGGCAGAGCGCCGCCGATGAGGTCGATGGTGCCACTGCCGGCGGGGAGGCGCCCCATGGTGACCACGGGGTCCGTGGCCTGGTTGGTGCAGGTATCGCTGGGCGCGTCATGGCCGGTCGTGGTGCCCACCACGTCGCCGCCTGCGGCCTCGAACGCTGCGCGGTCGATGCCCCATTGCGGGTAGTTCCAGTCGCGTCCACTGTTGGACTTGAAGCCCACGGGGCTCGATTCGCCGGTGACGCGGGCGTTCCAGGTCACTCCTTCCAGGAGCGGATGGTCGTCTGCGGCGGGGTCGAGGACGCTGTGGCCCACGTAGACGCAGAGGCTCTTGACGTCGCTTCCGCCCACCAGTCCGGCCCGGCCTAGGAAGCGCAGGCTGCCGTCGGTCAGCAGCAGATTCCCGCCGCTTTCGACCCAGGCCGCCACGTCGGCCACCTGGGCGTCCGTGAGGGACTCGATGACCTGGTCGGTCAGGATGAAATGCTCGTAGTCGGCCAGCGCAGCGGCGCTCACCTGCTCGGTGGCCAGGGGCTCCACGGGGTCGCTGCTGAAGCGGCCGAGGTCGCGCCAGAAGTTGAGGTTCGTCACCTCGTAGGGCACCTGGTCGAAGTCGAAGCGGGCCTCCGGGTCGTCGGCGTCGAAGGCACGGCCACTGGCGCTCTTGTAGACGTTGGGGTCGTCGGCGCTAGAGACCACCTCCGGCGTCCAGGCGTACGCGACGGGGCCGGTGCCCTCGAGGATGGGCGTGGAGAGCTCGAGGGCCATCTCCATCTGGGTGCGGACGATCTGCCGCACGCCGGCCACGTGCATGTCGGTGAGCTTGGAGACGTACCGGTTGTCCGGGACGATGTGGCTGTAGGCGAACTCCGTGATGCCGCCCACGGCGCCCATGCCGCCGGTGGGGCTGCGGGGGCTGAGGGTCAGGTAGTCGCTGGTGAAGCCGGTGTCGGTGTAGCCGATCTGGTCCCAGCGGCTGCCCCATAGGAACGGCTCGTCGTGGACGTCCGAGGCATCCAGGCACCCGGAGAACGCGAACGCCTCCACGAGGCCCGTCGGGTCCATGTCGCTGCACACAGGCAGTTCGATGCCCTCGGCGTTGGCCACCACTTCATCCACGGTCGTCCATTCGGCGAAGCTCGGGTCGTCCGCCACGCGCTCGCGGATCGTCTCCAGTTGACGGACCACGAGCACCATGCGGCGGAAGTCGTAGTCCTGGTTCGGGATGATCATCCGGATCATGTTGGGGCTGTTGATCATCCCGTGCAGGTCGGCCGCCGCGGCCAGGTTGCTGTGGTTGCCGGAGAAGCGGAGCTCGTTGACGACCGCCTTGGACTCGGGTTCGCTCATGGGGGTGTGGTCCGGTTCGATCCAGCCAGGGTTGGGGAACTCGCGGTTGAGATCGACGCCCAAGGCGTTCTCGCGGTGGAAGCCGAAGCGGGCCAGGTCGTCCAGCACCCCCGTCGCGTCGCTGCGGAAGTAGTCGCCGCTGGCCCAGGAGTCGGGGTTGGGGAACCAGACGTTGACGATGAGATGGTCCAGGAGGGGCTGCAGCTCGGCGCCGTGGGGGCCGCGCCCCGCCGCCAGGTCCTCCAGCACACGGATCATGCCTTCCCGCCCCGCCGCCTCGTTGGCGTGGATGGACGCGGAATAGCCGACCTGCACCTTGTCGCCTCGCGGCACCGTGCTGTTCTCGTTGGTGATCTCCACGAAGTAGAGGGGCAGCCCGAGGACAGATTCCCCGATCACCTTGACGTGCAGGTAGTCCGGGAACGTCTCTTCCAACAGGAGGAGGCCGGCCTCGAACTGCTCGAACTGCACGAATCCGACCGAGTCCATCGCCTCGCAGAAGATGCGCTCCTCCGCCAGTCCGAAGGCCGCCTGGCCGCCGGCGATGGCGCACACGGTCGAGGGGTCCACCTGTGCCTGGACGGCCGGAGCCGCAGGGAGGGCCATCACGAGCGCCACCAGGAGTGTGGCGGCGCGCAGCCGGAGCTTGAGCTTCATGCCGCAGCAGCAGCGGGCCGCCGTGATACGGTTTGCGTCGTCAGCGCGGCAGCACCAGGAGGCGCCGCAACTGCTGGGCGTCCTCGGCCACCTTGTCCGCCCCGGCCGCCAGGAGCCGTTCGGCGCCGCTGTGGCCCCACGTGACCCCGATCGCCGCCGCCCCGGCCGCCTTGCCGGCCGCTACGTCGTAGATCGTGTCCCCGATCATCACCGCCACGTCCGGTTGCTGGCCCAGACGGCCGCACGCCGCGTACACGGGTGCCGGGTCAGGCTTGATGGGGCGTACGTCGTCGTCGCCCACGATGGCGCCGAACGGGTGCGCGAAGTCCAGGTTCGCCAGGAGCTCCTTGGCCTCCTCCTCGCCCTTGGTGGTGACGATCGCCTGCTGCCGCCCCTCCTGGTGCAGCGCCTCAATGGTCTCCCGGACGCCGGGGTAGAACCGCACCGCGTGCCACGCCTCCTCGGTGTAGTGGCGGCGGAACGCGTCCACCATCGCCTGGATCGCCTCGTCGTCCCCCTCTGGCTCCTTCATGCGGAGGATCGTGCGCAGGTCCTTCCCGATGAGCCCTTGGTCGTCCGCGTCGAACGGCTCATGACCGCGGCTCTCGACGGCGTGGTCGATGGAAGCACGGATGGAGCCGTTCGGGTCCAGGATTGTACCGTCCAGGTCCCAGCAGACGATGGGGCGCATGGCCACCGCTGCCGCCATGCGCTCTTAAGGGGCACCCTCGTCGCCGCGCCCGTGGCAGCCCTGTCGCTGGATGGACGTGCCCTGGCCAAGCGCAAGGAAGCGGAGCTGGCCGCGGAAGTGGCCGAGCTCAAGGCGACCTACGGTAAGGCGCCCGGGCTGGCGGTCATCCTGGTGGGCGACGATGCGGCGAGCCAGATCTACGTGGGTCGCAAAGCGAAGGCGTGCGAGCGGGTCGGGATCGTGAGCACGGAGCACCGGTTGCCGGCCACGGCCAGCGAGGACGAACTGGTGGGGCTCATCGAGAAGCTCAACCGGGACGCGGATGTGAACGGCATCCTCGTGCAGTTGCCGCTGCCGGATCACATCGATGAGCACCGGGTCATCCTGGCGATCAGCCCTTACAAGGACGTGGATGCCTTCCATCCGGAGAACGTGGGCGACGCCCTCATCGGCCTGGAACGCATGGCGCCCTGCACGCCCCAAGGCATCGTCCAACTCCTGGAGGAGGCAGGCATCACGCTGGCAGGCGCCGAGGTCTGCATCATCAACCACTCCAACATCGTCGGCAAGCCCCTGGCGGCGATGCTCATGAACCGCGACGCCACCGTCACGGTCTGCCACGCCCACACCAAGGACGTTGCCGCGCACAGCCGCATGGCCGACGTGGTCGTCACCGGCACCGGGGGCCACCGCCCCCTGCAAGCGGCCGACATCCGAGAGGGCGCCGTCGTCGTGGACGTCTCCATGGTGCGCACGGAGGCGGGTAAGCTGCGCGGGGACGCCGAGCCGGATGTCTGGGACAAGGCCTCCTGGGTCACCCCCGTGCCCGGCGGTGTGGGGCCCATGACGATCAGCGTCCTGCTCCAGAACACCCTGCGTTCCTTCAAGAGAAAAATGGGCGTCATCAAGGGTCGGCACGAGTCGTAGCGCGAACGCGCCGAAGCGGTTCGAGCAGCGTTGAACGGGCTTGGCCAGGTCGATACGGCTAAGCTACAGAAGCGGCCCTGTCGGGGTCATGTTCAGGCCGTTCCTCGAACGGGACCAACAACGCACGCTGCAACAAGTCGAGACGGCGGCGAAGAGGGCCCACACCATCTTCATTCTGATGGCCGCACTGTTCTTCGTCGCGTTGTTCACGTCCGAGTGGGTCTTGGGCGATCGACCGACGCCGTTCTTGCTGCTGCTCTTTGCCGCCACGCTGTGGCTGGTCCGCGCCTACGACCTGCGCCGCGAGTACTGGCGTCGCCTGGACCTCGAAGAAATGCGGCAGGCCGACTGACAGACCGGCTGAAGGACCGAAGTTCTACGCCGCCAGCAGCGGCTCCAGGCCGCCTTGGGCATCGAGGGCGTGCAGGTCGTCGCAGCCGCCCACGTGCTGGTCGCCGATGAAGATCTGCGGCACCGTCATGCGGCCGCCGCTGCGCGCCACCATCTCGTCGCGGGCGCCGTCGACTTCCTCGATGTTGATCTCGTGGACGTCCGTCACGCCACGCTGGGAGAGGAGCCCCTTGGCGCGGACGCAGTAGGGGCACCACGTGGTCGTGTACATGGTCACCTGGGCCATGGGGGCCTCTCGACCTGGCCGGCCGCTTAGGGCTTGCGGCGAGGGCAGCCAAGGCACGCCTCCGGGGGCTGGGGTCTACAGGTGGTCTGAAACCTGTATCTGCCCTCCAGAAAGGTCATAACAAAAGCCGGTTTGGAAAACGCCGCTTCCATGATGCACAAGTCGATCCTCCTGTCCGCCCTGCTGGCCGCCACCGTGCTCGCCGGCTGCTCCGACGGACCCGCCAGTGGCGAGTTCGCGTCCACCTCCCCTTCCATCAGCATCGACGGCTCCGCCGAGCTCGAATACGTCGAGGCCTCCAGCACCTACCCTGGTTCCGACCCGCAGCTGGAAGCGATCTACGACTGCAGCCTCGACCAGCTGACCGGCACCGTCGGCCAGGGCCCCATCTGCACCCCTGCCAGCTCCATGATCAGCGTGCACATGCACAGCCTGCCCAACCCGGACGCCAACGGCTACACCCTCTACCTGGTCAACTCGACCGGCGATGAGATGAACCTCGGCAACCTGGCCGACGGCGGCGCGGGCATGTACACCTTCACCGCCGACGAGTCCACCTACTACGGTGACTGGGAAGAGATGGTCATCCGCATGGGCACCATCCCCGTCGCCTCCGCGCCCAACATGAGCGGCAACCAGACCTTCGCCGTCAACAGCGGCCTCCTGGGCGCCTCCGTCTCCGGCACCTGGAGCGGCAAGACGCTGACCGTCAACGCCGGCGGCCTGTACGACCACCCCGATGCCAGCTTCATCGGCTGGCTGGTCACCGTGGACGAAGAGACCGGCATGAAGACCCACGTGGAGCAGTTCTCCATGGGTCCCGGCGAGACGGTCTACGAGGCCAGCGAGGACATCGAGGACTACCAAGAGTTCCACGTGCACCTTGGCGGCTCGGACATCAACCTCGGCATCACCCAGCTGTAAGCGCGCGCCGGCCCTGGCCTACGTTCGCCCTTCTTCCTTCCCTCTCCCCCTCTCCCTTCCTCACTCCTCGTTTCTTGGCGCCTGGCCGCCGCAGACCCTCTCTGATGGTCGCCGCAACACTTCTATAAGCGACCGGGGTCGGCCGGCCTGCTCTGAGCCTCGCTGCCGCGAAGCTCATGCCACGTGTACGCCCGGAAAGCTTGGCGGCTGGCCCGGTGACGGACGCGAGGCGAACCCACATCAAAGGAGGATTCACCATCGCAACCGGAATCAATGCAGCCCGGAAGCTGGCGAAGGATCGCCAGAAGTTCCGCTGGTCTGACCGCTACTACAAGCGCCGCGCCCTTCGCCTGAAGGAAAAGTCCGACCCCTTGGGCGGTGTGCCGCAGGCCCGCGGCATCGTCGTCGAGAAGGTCGGTATCGAAGCCAAGCAACCCAACTCCGCCATCCGCAAGTGCGTGAAGGTGCAGCTGATCCGCAACGGTCGCCAGATCACCGCGTTCGCGGTCGGCGACGGTGCCATCAACTACATCGACGAGCACGACGAAGTGATGATCGAAGGTATCGGCGGCCGCATGGGCCGTTCGTACGGTGACATCCCTGGTGTCCGCTTCAAGGTCATCAAGGTGAACAACGTGGCCCTCTCCGAACTGGTGAGCGGCAAGATCGAGAAGCCGATGCGGTGATTGCCATGTCTGACGAACCTACCACTGAAATGGAAGTCGTGGAGAACGACGACCAGCTGGCCCAGATCGCCGAAGAGGAGACTCCCGAGCCGGAGGTCCCCGAGGTCGAGCTTCCCGCCACGCCCCTGTTCGGCAAGTACGGCGCCGACGGCATCGATGTCCGTGACATCGGCCTGGCCCGTTACATCAAGCTGACCATCGTCGGCCTGCCCCACAGCAGCGCCCGGCACGCCAACAAGCGCTTCGCCAAGCAGAAGACCAACGTCGTCGAGCGCCTGATTAACAACGTCATGCGCTCCGAGGTCTACAATGGCAAGAAGGGCAAGGCGTACCGCGTCGTCGAGGACGCCTTCGAGCGCGTCGCCGACAAGACCAAGGAGAACCCCATCCAGGTCCTCGTTCAGGCGATCGAGCACTCTGCTCCTCGTGAAGAGGTGACCCGTCTGCGCTACGGTGGCATCAACGTCCCCAAGGCCGTCGATGTCTCCCCTCAGCGCCGCCTCGACATCGCCCTGCGCAACATCGCCAAGGGTGGCCTCGCCGGCAGCCACAAGTCCACGAAGCCCGCCGCCCACTGCCTCGCTGATGAGATCATCAAGGCGAGCAAGGCGGACCAGGCCTCCTTCGCCGTGGCGAAGAAGGACGACATGGAGCGCGTGGCCAAGTCCGCTCGTTAGAGTGGACGTGCCACCGTTCAGATGCCGGTTCTTGGCCAATGGCCAAGTGCCGGCGGATGAGCGGGTTGCCAAGAGCGCTCGTGTTTCCTTTCCCTTCCCTCTCCCTTCTGTTGATCGAACGTCCTAGCGCCAGCCCTCTTGAAAAAGAAGGAAAAACCGACTGAGGCGCTAGCGACGAGGCCAGCGCAGCACGCCGAAGGCGCCCGCAGCCACAGCACCAAGCGCCCCAACAACTCCGGCCAGCCCAGTGGAGGCCGGGACATGGACGGTCGCTTCGCCGGCCTGCGTGCCGATCGCGTCGTGGCTCTGGCCGTCGGCTGCATCTCGCTGGGCAGCCACCTGTTCAGGGAGCAGCGGCAGGCCGACGGCTTCGCCGCGCGCCTGGGTGGTGAGGTCGCGGGGGGCAAGGAGCCAGCCGTTGCCATGGACGGGATCCAGCGCTTGTTGGTCCGTGGGGGTCGCGATGCGCACGTCGACGGACAGGAGGTCGGTGAGCCACGTCTTGGCGGCGCCCGGGTTCAGAAGCGCGTAGACGTCGTGGCCACGGGTGTTGGCGTCGGGGATGTACCCGAGGATCTCTTCGCCGTCGCAGACCTGGGTGAGGGTGCCTTCGCCGCTGGCCGCCAGCGGGGCGCCCACCAGGAGGTTGACGTACACGATGTCGGTGTAGCCGGTCCATTCGACCAGGTGTTGGTCCCAGCGCAGGTCGACGGCGAAATCGACGGGCTCCTGGATGTCCTGGAGGACGGTCTCGTAGCCGGCCAGGACGGTCACTTCCTTGGTCACCGGCTCCAGGACCGGCGCCAGGAGGCCACCGAGCAGGCCACCAAGGGCGCTGGCCGGCTCCCAGACGGTCGTGGTCCGGGTCTCGTAGACGGGCACCTGAACCGGTACTTGGTCCACCGTGCGCAGGAGCGGCAGCAGCCCTTCGAGGCCGTGCTCTTCGGTGCGGACGATGTCGCCGCCCCACCAGGGCAGCTCCAGCTCCACGGCCTTCTGGCAGGTCAGGAGGTCGTTGGCCGTGGCGGTCACGCTGGTCACCACGTCGCCGCGTAGTACGTCGTCGGCGGCCGGCGCGACGGGCGTCTCCGGCAGCTGGGTGAGGTCATGGAGGGGGTCGAGGCCTTGGCCGAGGGCCAAGGAGGTGGGTGCAAGGAGCACGGCCACCAGCACAGCAAGGATGGTTCGAGCCATCACAGGAGAGCCGCTTCGTCCCTTACTAAAGGAACATGGTCGCGGCGGTCAAAACGAGGGAAGACGGGACCCAAAGGGGAAGAGAAGGCAAAGTGGCTGGTCAGGTTGCAGGATGGTGGATCAGATGCCGTCCATGCGTCGGCGCAGCAGGACGAAGCCCACAAGCAGCAGGGCTGCCGCACCGACGGCCGCCAGGGGTCCAAGCAGGCCGGTCATGCCGGTGGCCGGCGTGGCCCCCATGGACTGGGCATGCAGATGGCCGAGGCCCTTGCCGGTGGGGATCTCGGGGTCTTCAGGCAAGACTGCGGCAACGGGCTCGGCGGGCTGCTCGGCCTCCTCGTCGGCCAGCAGGTCCTGGTCGCACCGCAGTTCCGGGGGCAGCGCCAGGGCGGCGTCTTCGAGATCCAGGGCTTCGACGACGGCGCAGACAGCCCCGCCACCGAGGCCACGGCCGACCATGCGCAGGACGTCTTCGAGGCCGATGCAGTCCGGCTCGCTGGCGTCCTTGCACGTGACCTGGTCGATGAGCCACAGGACTGCGGCGACCGCTCCCCCCAAGAGCCCGCCGGGCAAGGCGGTCACGAGGCCAAGGGCCTGTTCGGCGGTCATGCGGCCTTCGTGGACGGAGGCGACGATCACGCCGACCGTACCCCGGACCTGGGGGACTTCGACCGGCAGACCCGGCACGCTGGTGGGGATGGTGACCGGCGCCTGGTTGGCGTCCACCTGGCGCACGAGGGCATCGGCGCGGTGCAGGAGCGATCCGACGCCCTTCTGCGCGGCCAGTTCCGCCAGTGCGGCGGCCACCTCTGCGTTGGCGGCATCGACGACGCGGCTCGGTGCCAGGCTCAACGCGGTGTTGAGGTTCACGGGGGTGAAGTCGGCGCCGGCCTTGTAGAGCACGTCGACGGCGACGTCGAACACGTCGAGGAACCAGGTCGGGGCAGGCTGGTCGAAGGCGATCACGACGTCGCGTTCCTGGGCAAGGTTGTCCAGCGTCGGGGGTTCCAACAGGGTAGGCAGTTCGCCGCAGCGGCGCACCTCTTGGCCGAAGCCGGCCGCCACGAACGGTTGGCCGAGGGCAGCGGACGTGGTGAACTCGAGGGGGGCGGGGTGCCAGATGACCAGTTCCTCCGTCCATTCCACGTGGACGACCAGGTCGGCCAGGTAGCTCACGTCCTCCCAGATCGGGATCGCCTTGGTGGTGGCGCCCAGCAGTCCGCCGATGTCGATGAGGTCGTAGCCGACGACCTCGGCGATGGCGACCGCTTCACGGAGGGGGATCTCCAGTTCCGTCGTGCGGGTGTCGGTCCCTTCTCCTTCCCAGAAGGGGATGCTGACCTCCACGAGGTTGCAGGGGTCGACTAGTGGGGCGGCCGCCTGGAGTGCCTCGTCGGCGGGCGTTCCGGTGGCGGGGACGCCCACGGGGACGTCCACCTGGGTGCCGAAGCCGCCAAGACCGCCAAGGGCGGAGGCATTGGATGCCATGCACAGGACCACCACAAGCATCGTCGGGTGTATTACACGGTGACGCATGGTTTGCCATGCTTTGATGGGTGTATAGACGTTTCGGGCAAACGTATCGCCGACCCGCTCAGGCCTTGCACCTCTCGAAGGTGGTCACCATACGCTTTTATCAGAGGCGGAATCCGGCCACCCAGAGTCAGCCGAAGCCAGGCGACGCCGCACCACAAGGCGCAGCGGGACCGGCCACGCTAACCGAATCACGACGGTGATGTCATGGGACGCAAGGAAGACAACATCAAGAAGGCCACCGAGATCATGCATAACCTCGATGGCATCCGCAACATCGCCATCGCGGCGCACATCGACCACGGCAAGACCACCTTCAGTGACAACCTGCTGGCCGGCGCCGGCATGATGTCCGAAGAACTCGCCGGCGACCAGCGCGCCCTCGACTTCGACGAAGAAGAACAGGCCCGCGGCATCACCATCAACTCGGCCTCCGCCTCGATGGTGCACAAGTTCGGTGGCGAAGACTACCTCATCAACCTCATCGACACCCCTGGCCACGTGGACTTCGGTGGCGACGTGACCCGCGCCATGCGCGCCGTCGACGGCTGCATCATCCTTGTGTGCGCCGTGGAAGGCCCCATGCCCCAGACGGAGACCGTGGTGCGCCAGGCCCTGCGTGAGAAGGTGCAGCCGACGCTCTTCATCAACAAGGTGGACCGCCTCATCAACGAGCTGAAGGTCACGCCCGAACAGATGCAGGAGCGCTTCGTCAAGCACATCAACAAGGTCAACCAGCTCATCAACGCCAACCTGCCCAAGGAGTTCAAGGGCAAGTGGGGTGTGCGCATCGAGGACGGCACCGTCATGTTCGGCAGTGCCTACCACAACTGGGGCATGAGCGTCCCCTACATGCAGAAGCACCAGATCGGCTTCCCCCGCATCTTCGAGCTCTGCAACGCCAACAACGAGAAGCAGCTCGCCAAGGAGTGCCCCATCGCCGACGTCGTGCTCGACACGGTGGTCCGCTCCCTGCCCTCCCCCGCCAAGGCCCAGGACTACCGTATCCGCCACATCTGGCACGGTGACCACGAGTCCGACATGGGCAAGGCCATGATGAGCGCCGACGCCAAGGCCCCGGCCACCTTCATGGTCACCAAGATCATGATGGACCCCCACGCCGGTGAGATTGCCGTCGGACGTCTCTTCAGCGGCACCCTCCAGCGCGGCGACGAACTCCACATCGCCGGCACCAAGACCAAGAACCGCGTCCAGCAGGTCGGCGTCATGATCGGCAGCGACCGTATCGCCGTCGAGAAGGTCAGCGCCGGCAACATCGCCGCCGTCACCGGTCTGCGCGACGCCATGGCCGGTATGACCCTCACCGGCGACCCCGAGATGGAGCCCTTCGAGCGCATCATCCACGTGTCCGACCCCGTCGTGACCGTCGCCGTCGAGGCCAAGCACATGAAGGACCTCCCCAAGCTGGTCGACACCCTGCGCTCTGTGGCCAAGGGTGACCCCAGCCTGCAGCTCTCCATCAACCAGGAGACCGGCGAGCACCTCATGAGCGGCATGGGTGAACTCCACCTGGAGATCATCGAGCACCGCATCGAGCGCGACTACAACCTCGAGATCATCATGGGCAACCCCATCGTGGTGTACCGTGAACAGGTGAAGGGCCCCAGCCCTGCCGCCTTCGAGGGCAAGTCCCCGAACCGCCACAACCGGTTCTACATCACCGCCGAGCCCCTGCCGGAGGACGTCGTCGTCGCCCTGCGTGACAACGAGATCCCCCAGGACGCCAAGAAGTTCGCCAAGGACGTCGAGCAGGCGCTGGTGCACAACCACGGCTGGGAGAAGGACGTCGCCAAGAAGGTCAAGTGCATCGACGGCACCAACATGCTCGTCGACGCCACCAAGGGTATCCAGTACCTCCACGAGACCTTCGAGCTGATCAACGAGAGCTTCCGCGAAGCCGTCAAGACCGGCCCCCGCGCCGGCGAGCCGGTGCAGGGCGTGCTCTTCAAGCTGCACGACGCCAAGCTCCACGAGGACGCCATCCACCGTGGCCCCGCCCAGACCATCCCGGCTGTGCGCAACGCCATCTACGGTGCCCTCACCGAGGCCCAGAGCATGCTCATCGAGCCCATGCAGAAGGCCGTCGTGACGGTCCCTGACGACGTGATGGGCGCTGTGACCCGTGAGTTCCAGCAGCGCCGCGGCACCATCGTGGACATGCAGAACGAGGGTGACTCCACCACGATCGAGGCCAAGGTCCCGGTCGCCGAGATGTTCGGTTTCGCCGGTGCCATCCGGTCCGCCACGGGCGGCCGCGCCCTGTGGTCCACGGAGAACACTGGTTTCGAGCTGCTGGACTTCCAGCTGCAGGACCAGGTCACCAAGCAGATCCGCGAGCGCAAGGGCCTCAAGCCCGAGCCCTACCCTGCCTCTTACTACGCAGAGTAGCGTCGAGGCAGCGCCGGTTCAATCTGGCCCTCTTTCCCTTCCCTCTCCCCCCCTTTTGAAACGGCTCCGTGCTGCCAGCGTATGCGCCTCTTCGTCGGGATCCCGGCGCCGCCCGGCCCCCACGAAGCGCTGACCCAAGCGTTGCTGGAGCGGGCACCGGATGCACGGCCGGTGCCGCCGGAATCTTGGCACGTCACCCTCCGTTTCCTCGGCGACGTGGAGGATCCGATGCCGGTGGCGGCCGCATTGGACGAGGCGCTTGCGGGCCGGCCCGCT
>JBMYRW010000018.1:24884-36619 GCA_049602735.1 Thermoplasmatota archaeon | reverse complement strand
AACGGCACCGGCACCGGTCACACCGGCCGACACGGCAGCAGCGAGCGCTTCGGCGAACGCAAGGGCGATCGTACCGGAGAGCACGGCCACCGAGGGGTCACTGCGGGCATCCATCGTGACGACGTCGCCCTGCGCCTGGTCCGTCTCGTCGTTGACCGCCGCGGTGGCGTCATCGAGCAGCGTCTGGACCTCAGGCGGCAGCACGGGGAGAGCCGCAGGAAGCGGCATGCCCAGGGCACCTTCCACGTCGGACTGGCCGGGCAGTCCGACCGGGTCCACCTGGTTGCGTTCGCCGGCGCGCAGCATCAGGCCGGCGCCGTTGAGCAGACCGTAGCCCTGACCCATGCTCTCGGCGATGGAGCTGCCCATGCTCAGGGCAGCCGAACCAGCCGCCGTCGCAGAGGCCAGCGCCTCCGCGATCGCCGTCGCAATCGCCTCGGCCTCAGCACCCGCAGCCGCCAGAGCGAAGGCGTTGGCGAACGCGGCCGCGATCGCCGTGGCCACGGCGGCCGCGATGGCTGTGGCAATGGCGAGGAACGCACCGCCCCCGAAGCCGAAGCCCGCGCTTGCGCCGAAGCCGGCCGAGATGTCGAAGCCGACGGAGACCGCCAGGGCCGTGGCGACAGCGGTCGCGAAGACCAGGCTCACGGCCGCAGCAGCGGCCAGGCTCACAGCCGCAGCAGCAGCCACGGCACCGGAGACACCGATCGGCTTGGACATGCTGTCCAGCGTGAAGGTGTCAGGACCACCGCCGTCGATGAGGGCACCCACACCGTTGAGGGTACCAGCACCTTGGCCGGTGCTGCTCGAGATGGCGTCGCCCACGGAGGCGACCGATTCAGCGGCCGCAGACGACAGCGCCTCGGCGTCCGCCTCCGCGTAGGAGAACGAGATCGCGCGGGCGAAAGCCGTCTGAGAAGCGAAAGCGAGGGCCACCTGACCGAAGGCAGCATCGGCATCGAGGCCGATGGAGGCCGCCAAGGCGTTGGAGTTGGCCACGGCGAGACCCACGGAGAGGGTCACACTGATGGCGACGCCAAGGGACAGGGCCACAGGCAGGGCGTTGGCTGCCTGCTCGTAGGTGTCGCTGCCGTCAAGGTCAGAGAGCACACCGACGCCACCCTGGCTGCCAGCACCCTGACCGAAGGTCGTGGCGATGGCGTCACCGGCGTGGGCCTCGGAGTGGGCCACGGAGGTCGCCTCGCTGCTGGCGGAGGCGCGGGCGTCAGTGTCACAGAAGGCGTAGGCGCTCGCGAAGCTGCCGAAGGCGGCGGCGAAGTCCACGTCGATGCAGATGTCGAAGGCCGCATCGAAGTCGAAGCCGAAGTCAGCGTCGAAGGCCGCCGCACCGGCGCCGGTGATGGCGTCGGCGGTCAGGCCATTGGCGGCGCTGCCGGGGCCGGAGATCAGGACACCCGTACCGCGCTCGCGACCGGCTCCCTGGCCGGCCGCATGGGCCAGCGCATCAGCGGCGGTCGCCGTGTCGCCAAGGGACAGGGCCACATTGGCGGAGATGGCGGCCAGGAAGCGGCCATCGCCGTCCTCCGATTCACTGAGCGTCGGTTCGGGCGGGTCCTCGGGGTCCACCATCGGCGGATCTTCAGGGTCCACGTCGGGGACACCGTCCACCATGGCGTTGTCGGGGCTGCCATCGATGTAGACACCCAGACCTTCGCGCTCGCCGAGACCCTGGCCACCAGCGGTGGCCGTGGCGTCGCTCGTGGAGCCGCCGAAGGCGACGTCGCCGGCCCCAGAGAGCAGCAGGTTGTAGTCGCTGCCGTCCAGGTCGATGAACGTACCGGAACCGCCGTCACCACCGTAGCCTTGGCCGAGGGCCGTGGCCGTGATGGGGTCGAAGAGGACCGCCAGGCTGGCCAGCGCGTACTGATCGTCGCCACCGCCACCGGCGAGGGTGCCAACACCAAGGTCGGAACCGGCCCCCTGACCCACAGCGGGGAGAATCTGGCCGATCGGGTTGGCCAGGATGAACAGGTCGTCACCGGCGACGTGCACCGCAGTGCCCGTACCGGTCAGCATACCGAAGCCCTGCGCGAAGGTGACGGCACCGTAGATGTCCTCACCGTCGTTGTCCGCGTGCAGGCCGGCGCCGATCGCGTCGCTGGCTTCCATGTCAGGCACCAGCAGGAAGGGATCAAGGCCGAGGCCAGCACCCTGGGCGAGCAGGAGGCCGATGTAGAGGTCGTCGCCGCCACCATCGGTCTGGACGCCGGCACCGACGATGCCGGCACCCTGCGCGAGGGCGAGGGAGCCGTACAGGTCGTCGCCCTCCGTGTCGATCTGGACACCGACGCCGCCGAGGGCGCCGCCCTGGCCGATGGCACCGGTGAGGTAGTTGTCGTCACCGCCGTTGTCGATCAGGACGCCGGCGCCGAGGACGCCGCCACCCTGGCCGCAGATGATGCCCAGGTGGTCGTCGTTGCCACCGAGGTCGATCACCGTCTGCGCGGCGCGGGGCACCGGCGCGGGGTCGGTGGTGATGAATCCGGCCAGGAACAGGGCCGTGCCGCAGGCGTAGAAGCCGGTGTAGGAGTCGTCGCCGCCCATGTCGATGAGCAGCGTGCGCTCGCCGCCGAAGCCGTGGCTGTCGGAGGCGTCGTCGAAGATGGCGACGTTGCCGGTGGGGTCTTCGCCGACCAGGGCCGTGGGGATCTCGGCCTGCACCACGGGGTCCATGAGCAGGGCGTTGAGGTCCTCAGCCGCCTCCGTCAGGACGAGGGCGTCGCTGGAGAGGTCCAGAAGGGCGTTCCAGAGCGCCTTGCCGGCGGGGGCGCGCAGCACGGGGCTGGCCCGGAAGTCTTCGCTGTTGACCAGAGACGTCACGTCCTTGGCGTCGTGGGCATCCTGGAGCATGGAGAGGTAGTCCTCGAGCTCCTGGACATCCTGGAAGCTGAGACCCTCCACGGCGGCGCGCATCGTGGTCTCGATGTCGGCGGAGGCGCTGACCACACGGGCCATGGCGGACTCCACTTCCGACGGGAGGTCCCAGCCTTCCCAACCGGCCAGGCCGCTGGCGTCGTCGCCGCGGGCCTCGGCCAGCTCGTAAAGGGCCGCCGTCAGGTCACCCGTGGGGGCCTCGACGTCCACGGAGGGGACAGCTCCAAGGCCGGCCAGGGGCGCCGCGGTGGCGACCTCCAGCTCCAGCTCTAGTGCGGGCAGGGCCGTTGTGGGCGCTCCCATGCCTTCCAGTTGTGTACGGAGCACGTTGCTCACGTCACGGAACGGTTCGAAGCTGGCGCCGTCCTCTTGGACGTCCTTGGCCCGCATCAGCGCTGCGTCGATGCGCGCGAGCTGTGCTGCCACTTCGTTCTCTTGTACGGAATTCTGCAGTCCGGTCCCCAACGCATAGGCCGGGGTCATGAACACCAGCGCTAGCGCTAGGGTGACCGCGATGACGGTTCTCTTGTGCATATTCTCACCAATCAACCAACCTGACCTGGACCCTCAACCAAAAACGGGACCAGGCGCAAGCCTTGTCGTGATTTGCCTTCCGAGATTTATGGGTTGCCCCGGAAACGGGAGTGACGCGGCCGGCTCAACCAACGCGCGCGCCCATCGCCGTCGCCAGCAACTGTGCCGCCGTGCGCGGGGTATTGCCGGTCGGGTCCAGCTCCGGCGCCACTTCGAGGATGTCGAGCCCGCGGAACAGCGGATGGCGCGCGGCTGCGGCGGTGATGGCGGCCGCTTCGTCGAAGGTGAGGCCGCCTGCGCCGGGGCTGCTGCAGCCGGCGGCGATCGACTGATCGAGGCCGTCGATGTCGATGGAGAGCCACAGGTGGTCGACGCCGTCGGTGGCGCGGGCGATGGCGTCCTGGATGGTCGCGTCCAGGCCGTCGCGGCGCAGCATGGCGGGCGTCACGACGTGGACGCCCTGCTCCTTGGCGTAGCGCGCGAGACTGGCGGTGTTGGCCCAGGGTCGGATGCCGATCTCGACGAGGTTCCCGGGCTCCAGGTCGAGGCCTTCCAGCTCTTCGAGGAGGCGCCGGAACGGGGTGCCGCTGGTGGGTTGCCCCTCCCAGGCCCGTAGATCGTAGTGGGCATCGATCACGATGATCCCGATGCGTCCGCCCTCGTGGCCCGCGTCCCGGCGGGCATCGGCGAACCCTTGGAGATGGGGGAACGTGAGGCCATGGTCGCCGCCCAGGAGCACCAGCGGTTTGCCGTGGCTGAACAGCCTCGCGGTGGCCGCGCGAACCGTGGCGTGCGTGGCCAGCGTATCATCGGGGTCGAGGCCCTCTACATCGCCGGCGTCGTGCCACCGGAGGGCGGCCAGATCCGTGCCCGTGTCCGGGTCGAGGCTGGCGAGGAACCGCATCGCTTCCCGGATGGCGGCCGGGCCGTGGCGAGCGCCCTTGCGGCCGATGACGCTGCCATCGAAGGGGACCCCTGCGACGATCCAATCGGCCTGGGCCGGGTCGTCGGTCTGGAGGTCGAGGAACCGCGGATCCGCGGGGACCGGTGGGGCCACGGCCCGCGACGAGGGCGGCGGCTCAAAAGGGCGGCGGGGCGCCCCGGCACAAGAAGACTGGGGACGGATGATGGGGGACGAAGGAGGGGGAAGAGGAACGGAAGAGGGAGCCAGATGGGATCCGGCTCAGACCACGAGCTCGAACGGACTGGGGACGTAGGGCCAGGCCAGGTGGTAGTTGTCGACGCGGATCGCGGAGCCGCCGGGCATGCCAAAGAGCACGTCGTAGAAGGTGTCCGGCGTCACGGGGGTGTCGAACGCGTCCTCGAAGAGAACGCCTGCGGCCGCATCGGTCACACGGATGAACCCGGTGCCGTCACCGGGCATGGCGAGCCGGATGTGCAGGGTCTCACCCAGGGGCACGTCCATCGGTACGAATTGGTGGCCGGCACCGCTCCAGAAATGAAGGCCGCCGCTGTTGAAGAGGAACCGGAGCATGCCGTCCTGGCTCGTGAGCTTGTGGTGGACGTAGGAGCCCAATTCATCGATGGTCAGGTCCATGTCGAGGGAGAAGCTCGTCATGTCGCGACTGTAGGCGGGGTAGGCGTTGAGGTGGGGGTTCCATCCGCCGGCGGCGATGCTCATGTGGAGCTGGCCGTCTTCGATGGCCACGTGCTTGACGCCGCTGCTTCCGAGGTGCCATTCCCCGGATTCGAAGGGGTCGGCCGCGAACAGGGGAGTTTCCTCGAAATCATACATGCGGCCACCGACGGGGCCGACACCAGGGAGATCTGCGCCGAACGGCTCGACGTGGTGGGCGGTCGTACTGGACAAAGCCAGGCTGGCGAACAGGAGCGTCGCCCCCAGGGCGACAGCACGGCGCAAAGGAGCCATGTTGCTAAAGAATCACGTTCGCACGATCTTGTTTTGCAACCAGCTGGTTGTTGAGCTGGTTGTTGAGGATCCAATGCACGCCACGATGGCGCCAGACGGGTCGTGCGTCTGCTTCGTGCCGCTTTTGTCGGGGCCCTGGCGTGGCATCGCCATGGACGTGGACCTGCTCATCACCAACGGCAACGTGGCGACCCTGGCGGGGCCGGCCGGCCCGCGGCCTGCGGAGGCGGCAGACGACGTGGGCCTCGTGGCGGACGGCGCGGTGGCCGTGAAGGATGGTCGCATCGCCTGGGTGGGCCCTGCTGCGGAGTGGGACGGCGCTGCGGCGCGCACGGTGGATGCCCAGGGTGGGCTGGTGACGCCGGGCTTCGTGGACAGCCACGACCACCTTGTGTACGCCGGCGACCGGGCGTTCGAGCTGGGCCTGAAGCTCGCCGGCAAGAGCTACATGGAGATCCTCGCGGCGGGCGGCGGCATCGCCTATACGACGGGACAGACCCGCGCCGCCTCCGTGGAAGGGCTCGTCGATGAGACCTGGCCCCGCCTGCGCCGCATGCTGGCCGCGGGCACCACGACGACGGAGACCAAGACCGGCTACGCCCTCGACCTCCCGGGCGAGCTGCGCATGCTGGAGGCCGCGCGGCGCCTGGAGGAGGGCAGCGGCATGACCATGGCGCACACGTTCCTGGGAGCCCACGCGGTGCCCAAGGAGTACGAAGGGCGCACGGATGCCTACGTGGACCACGTCGTGGCAGACATGTTGCCGGCGGTGGCGGACCAGGGCATCGCGACCTTCTGTGATGCCTTCGTGGAGGAGGGGGTCTTCACCTACGAGCACGGCGAGGCGATCTTCGCGGCGGCCAAGGGCCACGGCATGGGTCTGCGGCTGCACGCCGACGAGATCGTCAACACGAAAGGGGCTGAACTGGCCGCAGCTGCGGGCGCCGTCAGCGCCGACCACCTGCTGCGCGTCTCGGAGGAGGGCATCGCGGCCATGGCGGATACCGGCACGATCGCGACGCTGCTGCCGACCGTCCCGCTCACCTTGTTCGCGCCGGAATGGCCCAGCGGCAAGGCGTTCCTGGAGGCGGGCGTGCCGGTCGCCCTCGCCACGGATCATAACCCCAACAACCCGGTGACCAACCTGGGCCTGGTGGCGCAGCTTGGGTGCTACCTCCTGGGGCTCACACCGGCCCAGGCCTTGACCGGAGTGACCTGGAACGCGGCTGCAGGACTCGGCCTGGAGGGCGAGGTGGGCTCCATCGAGGTGGGCAAGCGCGCGGACCTGTTGGTCCATGACGTGCCGGGGCTCGACCAGTGGATCCAGGAGCCGGGCCGCATGACGGCCTCCCAGGTCTACTTGGCCGGCGTGCCGACCTGAACCTGGACGTCGGCCTCGATCCCTTCCTCAAGCCAGGCTGCGAACTGGTCCTTGACGGATTGCGGTGCCTTGCCGGTGAGGGGGAGGAAATGGCCGAGCCGCTTGGCGCCGTGGTCGGCGGGCCGGAGCGTGCGGCGGCGCACGTCGGCCTCTTTGTAGCACGCGGCCAAGGCTTCAACCGCGCGGGGCGGCGCGAAGTCCTGGTCGTCCTCGATGGTCACCGTCGTCAGGGGCCCCTTGTAGTCAGCGAAGCCGGCCTCCACCGAGCGCCCGTCGGCGTCCTTGAACTCTCCGTCGCGGCACCAGCGGGCCCATTGCTTGACCCCCGGACCAGGGACGCGCTGCGGCAGCGTGAACCGACTGGCCGGCAGGGCGCCGAAGAGGGCGACGGTGGCCGGGATGATGCGCCAGATGAGGCTGAGCTGGGCGCGGCGCAGGCCGGAGAACAGGTGGGGCATGCCCCGCTGGGCCGCCACGAAGAGCGCGCTGTCCGTGTCATGCCGGATGGGGCTCATGCCGAAGAGCTGGCCACCGATGGAGTGGGCGACGACGGCCACGTGCCTGGCGCCGACGGTCTCGCGCAGGTAGCGGTGGGCGGCCACCAGGTCCCGCTGGGCCCAGTCGTCGGCGGTGGCATCGTCGGGGTCGGGTCCGTCGCGGCTGGTGCCGGTGCCGCGGGGATCGAAGGTGAGGACACCCCACCCCCGCTTGGCCAGGTCGGCGGCGAAGACGTGGTAGAAGCGCTGCGGCGTCGCCATGGCGGGGATGACGAGGATGCTGCGCTGGGCGGCGTCGGCGCCGGGGAACCAGGTCGCTGCGATCGGCCAGCCTTCCGCGTCCAGCGTCAGGGATGTACCGTTCATGCGGTGGCCACGGCCGCTTCGCCTTTGGCTTCCACGAGTCCCACGGCGGGCGCGGCTACGAGCGCCTGTGCCTCCTGGGCGGGGACGCCGAGGTGTTCCAGGATCGCCTGCCGGTAGCGGGCGTCGTGGAAGAGCTCCAGGTGCGCCGCGTCGTCCACCACGAGGTAGTGGCTGCGGTCGGCGGGGGCTGCTGCGGCGACGGTGGCGCTCAGGTGTTCCGGCGTCACGGCATCGGCGCGCGTTGCCGTGACCAGGATGCGCTCGGCCCGGGCGGCGGCGACGTTGCTCGGGGCGTGGATGGAGCGCCAGCTCTTGCGGAAGATGCGGAACACGTTGGAGACCGCGGCCAGCGGGTGGTCGCCGTACCAGGCCGCGAACGTCGGGTAGGGACTTTCGAGCATCAGGCTGGCGAGTTCGACGTGGGGGCTGGCGTTGGCCGCCGCGTAGCTGCCGATGCTGACCCCGATGAGATGGACGGGCAGGCCGCCGCTGCGGTCGCGGGCGGTCTCCACGGCGCTCACCACGTCCTCGTGGTAGTAGCTGGAAGGGCTTTCGCTGCCACCGTAGCCGGTGAGGTCCACGGTCAGCACGTCGAAGCCGGCGGCCACGAGCAGGTCGACCCATCCTTCCTTGACGAACCAGTGCTGACCGTACCGCTTGTCCGGGTGGACGAGCACGGCGACGCCGCGGGCACCCTCTGGCTGGGCGTTCTGGCGGAAGTACCGCGCCGTCAGGCGGCCGTTGCCGGGGACGATCAGGTCGTCGTGGTCGAGATGGCCGGGGACCTCCCAGGGGCCGCCGCGGCGGTCATTGCGCCAGACCATGCGGACGAGGCCGGTCACCAGGCGCCGCTCCAAGGGGCCGGCCGGGCCCACGGCGGGCGCGGTCCGGGGGAGTGTCTTGCTCAAAGCTGCTTCACCAAGGAAAGTCTATGTGGGGGAGACAGTTAAGGGTTGTAGCAGCGGGAGTTGCAGCCCATGTCGAAGACCAAAGTCACTGTCGCAGGGGAAAGCGACGCGCACCCCACCATCGAGGACTGCCCGCTCCTGGATGCCGCCACCGAGGCCTCCTACCAGGACGCCCTGGCCGCCTCCAACACGTTCAGCCTCGCCGTCCTCGAGTTCCTCCAGGCCAAGGACGAGGGTGAACAGGCGGCGTGGATCGCCACCAGCGTCGAAGCGAGCCGCGTCCTCTTCCAACCCTGGACCATGGAGGTCCTCTACGTGGTCGCCACCACCGGCCGCGCCCGGTTCACCCAACTCCACAACCTGCTCGGCATGAGCACCCGCACGCTCTCGAACAAGCTCAAGGCGCTGCGGGCGGCGGGCCTCCTGGAACGGGAGGTCTTCGACGAGCAGCCGGTGCGCATCGAATACTACCTCACCCGCAGCGGGCGCGCCACCGCCGCCCTGGCAAGCCCCCTGTTTGCGCACCTCAACCTCCAGGCCCTGCGGCAGGCCGGCCGACGGCCCGCCGAACCGGGCACCGAAACGGGACCTAGAGCTCAGGCCAGCGTGACGCCCGCCGCGGCGACCGCCTGACGAAGCGCCCCCTCCTGGAGCAGCGCCGCAAGGGCCTCCACGTCGTCGGCCAGGATGCGATCAGCATCCAGGCGCGGCACGTCGGCGCGGACGCGGTCATGGGCCGCTTGGCTCCCCACCCCCGCCTCCAAGCCCTCGTCCTGCTTGAAGTCCAGGGCCTGGGTGGCACAGAGCGCCTCGATGGCCACCACGTTACGCACGTTCTCCAAGACCTGCGCGAGCTTGAGCGCCGCCACGGAGCCCATGGAGACATGGTCCTCCTGGCCCGCCGAGGTCGGGATGGAATCGACGGTGGCCGGATGGGCGTGCACCTTGTTCTCCGAGACCAGCGCCGCAGCGACGTACTGGGCGATCATGAAGCCGGAGTTGAGTCCGCCCGCTTCCACCAGGAACGGCTTGAGCCCCTCCGAGAGGTCCGGGTTGACCAGGCGTTCGATGCGGCGCTCGCTCATGGAGCCGATCTCGGCCAGCGCCACGGCGAGGAAGTCGAGTTGGAACGCGATGGGCTCGCCGTGGAAGTTGCCCTGGCTGATGATGCGACCATCCGGGAACACGAGCGGGTTGTCCGTGGCGCTGTTGATCTCCACCTCCACCACACGACGGGCCTGCGCCACCACGTCCCGGCAGGCGCCCAGCACCTGCGGCAGGCAACGGATCGAGTAGGCGTCCTGGACGCGGCCGCAGTCCTCGTGGCTGTGCAGGATCGACGAGCCCTCCGTCAGCAGCCGCAGGTTGGCGGCCACCGCCGCCTGACCAGGATGCGGGCGGGCCGCATGGACCTCTGGCGCGAACGGGGCGACACTCCCCATGAGCGCCTCCAAGGACATGGCCGCCGCGATCTGCGCGTCGGCCAGCAACGCCTCGGCGTCGCAGACCACGAGGGCGCCGATGCCGCTCATGAGCTGCGTGCCGTTGATGAGCGCCAGGCCCTCCTTCGCCTCCAGTTGCAAGGGCTCCACGCCGAGGCTGCCATGGGCCTCCAGCGCCGGCACCTCCTTGCCGCCGGCCATGCGGACGCGCCCCAGGCCGATCACCGGGAGCGCCATGTGGGCCAGTGGGGCCAGATCGCCGGAAGCACCCACACTGCCACGGCTCGGCACCACCGGCACGATGCCTTCGTTGAGGAACAGCACCAGCCTCTCCACCAGTTCACGGCGCACGCCGCTGACACCCTTCACCAGGGTATTGATGCGGATGAGCTGCATGGCGCGCACCACCTCGTCCGGAAGGGGCTGCCCCACGCCGACGGAGTGGCTCATGATGAGGTTCTTCTGCAGGTCCCGCACCTGATCCGGCTGGATCGTCACATGGGCGAACTCGCCGAAGCCCGTCGTGATACCGTAGGCGACCTCGCCGCTGGCCACCAGATCGTCCACGACCTGACGGCTCACCGCCACGCGCTCCCACGCCTCCTCGGCCACCCGGACCTGCGCGCCCCGGCGTGCCACGGACACCACCTGCTCCGGCGTCAGGCTGCCGCCGTCCAGGGTGATCGTCTGCTCCATGGCGCGGCGAGCCGCGGCGGGTGGTTGAAGGCTACCCTACGAGGTCGGTCGCCACGTCGGCCCGCAGGTAGGCACCGATGTGCAACGTGGAGTTCGGGGTACCTTCCCATTCCACCTGCAAGAGCCAGCCACCCTCTTCCGGCCGCTCGATGTCGACGGGCAATGGACCGCCCCAGGAGTCGAGCAGGTCCGCTTGTCGGCGGCCGTCCGGGCCAAGCAACCAAGCATCATGGACCCGAGCACCGGCCAGCCCGCCGCCCGCCTGCGCCGTGACCCAGCCTTCCAGACGCTCGGCGAAGCGGGGAACATGGAACAGCTCCGTGACGGTGACCGGCTCCATGGACGGCACGAAACCAGGTCCTTCCGACAAGGATAGCTCCAGGACGGCCACCTGGCGCGTCGGCACACGTAGCTCGCTCTCGATCACCTTGCCCGTTGCGGCATCGATGTCGATTGTGGCCAACACAGGTGGATCCTCGCCGACGGCCACGCCAGGATCGTAGCGCAGGACCTGCCATCGATTGCCGTTGACCCGCTCCTTGATGTCACCCATCCAGACCTCTTGGTACGCCTCGATGGCGTAGGGGGTGTAGAGGTAGGTGATGCCCGCCAAGGGATAGGCAGCGACATGCTCCTGGATTTCGGGGAGCATGGCCGCGGCGCGCGCGGCATCATCAGAGCTGATCAACCGTCCAGAAGGGTCGACGCCGTCCGTGCGCCGGTCCCGCCCGCCCGCGAACGGCTCCATGTCCATGACAGGGACGCGGTCGTCCGCGAACACCAGGACATCGTAGGTGCCATAGCGGTCCTCGAAGCCGACGTACCAGGCTCCCAAGAGGCCGTCCCCGAGCTCACCGTCTGGTGTCGCAGCCGCCAGCGGGGCCAGGTCGTCGGCCGGCGTCTGGCCCCAGAACCGCCCCTCCTGGCCCCAGATGTAGCGGACGACGGCGCCGTCTGGGACATGGGCGGTCGCGCGCTGGACGGCGGCATCGGCGTCCATGACGGCGGGGCTGCCATCACTGGTGGAAAGGCACCCGGAGATGGTCGCGGTCAACAGGGCCAACAGGACGGGTAGGGCCGCTCGGCGCACGCCTAGCGCCGGCTTTCGGCTGGCTTGAACCTTTT
>JBMYRW010000018.1:0-24874 GCA_049602735.1 Thermoplasmatota archaeon | reverse complement strand
CGTGAGCATCAAACCCGGGCTGGGCTGTGTCGAAACGAAGCCGGAACCCTCACCACCTGATGCGGTTCTGGCAGGGCGTGCAACGCTGGATCCTGTTCCTCCTCGCAGCCGGTGTCATCGCGGCAGGGGCTTTTGCCTGGGCGACCGCGGAAGCCACGGGCGACGAAGTGGAGGACGACGACGCGGGCGAGGCGTGGGGCTACGTTGCCGCCGTGGGGCTCGGCGCGAGCGGTGCCACGGCGATCTGGAACCTGATTCGGCGCCGCTGGCTCCTGAAGGCGCTGCGTCAGCACAAGGACTGGAAGAAGCGCATCGCCAAGTGGCACCGGAAGGTGATCATGCCGGTGCACGCGGGCGCCGGCGTCGTGGCACTGGCGACGGGACTCATCCACGGAGTCTTGATGCGGGACCATTGGACGCTCTGGGTGAGCATGGGCATCATGGGTTTCCTCGTGGTGGGCGGCGCACTCCTGCAGTGGAAGTGGACGCCGTCGAAGGTGCGCAAGGGCGTCTATCTTCTCCACACCCAGCAGACCCTGTTCGTGGCGCTCATCGCCCTCCTCGTGATCGGCCACGCCTTCGTCGACTGAGACCTGCCCGCGCCCCTGCCGTGGCTGGTGACTGGGACGGGAGCCCTCAAGCAGGGCGGCCCGGTGGCCGGCGTGATGCCGCTCATCGAGGCCTCCAGCCTCACCAAGGGTTTCGCGGACGTGTTGTTCGCGGACGCCTCGTTCTACGTGGACGAAGGGGACCGCGTGGCGCTGGTGGGCCCCAACGGCGCCGGCAAATCGACGCTGCTGCGGATCTTGGCCGGCCATGAGAAGCCGGATGACGGCGCGGTCCGCCTGGCCGCCGGGCTGAAGGTGCACTGGTTCGACCAGCATCCCGAGGTCCCCAAGGGCGCCAAGGGAAGCGACCTGTTGGGTGCTCGGCGCCCGGCTCCGCCGGCCCTCGCCCAGGAACATGAGGCCCTGGAGGCCCGCATCGCAGACCCTGCCCTGTACGAGCAGCCCGGCTACGAGGAGGTGCTGGAGCGGTATGCTGCCGTCGAGCGGGAGATCGCCGTCGCCACGGAGCCGGTCGTCGATGCCGGCGTCACGGCGCTCTTGGCGGAGTTCGGCCTGACCCCCTCCGACCTGGAACGCCCCGCGACCAGCCTCTCGGGTGGCGAGCGGACCCGCCTCTTCCTCGCCCGCACCCTCGCCGCGGCCGGGCCAGGGGACCTCCTCGTGCTCGACGAGCCCACCAACCACCTGGACGTGGATGCCATCGAATGGCTGGAGGACTGGCTGTGCGTCTTCGAGGGCACCGTCCTGATGGTGGCCCACGACCGCGTGTTCCTCGACAACGTGGCCACGCGGGTCTTCGAGGTGGCCGAGCGCAAGATCACCTGTTACCAAGGGGACTACGAGGACTACGTGGCCGCCCGCGACGAGGACCTGGAGCGCCGCCGCCGCGAGCACGCCAAGGCACAGGACCGGGTGGCCGGCGCGAAGGGCACGGTGATGCAGTTCCGGCACCAGAAGCGCTTCGACGGCCAGTACGCCAGCCGCATGAAGGCCCTGGAGCGGTACCAGGCGGCCCTCGACCGCACGCCGGACCCGGTGCTGGAGAAGCTCGGCTTCGGCCTGACGTTCGACGCGGTGGCCAAGAGCAGCCACGAGATGCTGCGCGCCGCCGGGCTCACCAAGGCGTACGGCAAACAGGAGATCCTCACGGGCGCCGAACTGGAGGTCCGCAAAGGGGACCGCATCGGACTCGTGGGGGCCAACGGCGCCGGCAAGTCCACCCTGCTGAAGCTGCTGACGGGCCAGGAGACCAAGGACGCCGGCGACCTGCACGCCAGCCCCGGCGTCAAGGGGCTCCTCGTGGACCAGGAGCACACCGGCCTCGACCTGGAACGCACCCTGCGCGAAGAGGTCCTGGACGCCCGGCCGACCCTGGAGGACCCGGACGTCAAGGCGCTCGTGGGCCGCTTCCGCTTCGACCCCGCCCTCGACCTCCCCCGCAAGGTCTCCACCCTAAGCGGCGGCGAACGGCAACGCCTCATGCTCCTGAAGGCGGTCCTCAAGCCGAGCAACCTGCTCATCCTCGACGAGCCCACCAACCACCTGGACCTCTGGGCCAAGGACGTCGTCATCGGCGCGCTCAACGCCTACCCTGGCACGCTGCTCATCGTCAGCCACGACCGCCACCTGCTCGACGCCGTCACCGACACGACGGTGGTCCTCGATGACGGCCTGCTCTACACCTACCAGGGCACGTTCACCGAGACGCGGGGCCTGCACGCCAAGAAGGAGGCGGCCAAGACCAGCCACACCTACCTGGTCGCCAAGAAGTTCACCGACTGGACGACGGGCACCCGGTACCGCCGCGAAGAGGAACACGAGCTGACCGACGCGGCCGTGGCGGCGAGCGTGACCCTTCGCAATGCGTTGGCGCAGGGGTGGCTCGTGCGGAAAGAGGACTGACGAGGCAGGCCGTGGATTCACTGGCCCCACAGCAAACCACTTGACGCCAACGGTAGGTGACGTGAACGTAGCATACCTTTAAAGTGAACCAACTCCAACCGAGTATGCAGATGAGCCTCGCCCCACCACCCGAGTTGACAGGTCGCGGCCCGACCCTCATCACGCTGCATGAAGTGGAGGCCATCCTCCGCGCCAGCGATGAGCCCCTCAGCCTCAACGAGATCAAGCGCCGAATGAAGGCCAAGACCGTCCGGCACGACACGGTGCGCATCTGCGTCGAGGAGCTCAAGCGGTTCAGCCTCGTCACCGAAGGGAGCAAAGGCGTCCTCTGGACCCTCCACGACGACCGGTCCCTCTGGCAGGACAGCACGCCCCTGTAGACCATGCAGAACGTGCAGGTCCGGCTGCACCAGGACGCCCGGAAGGCATTCGATGCTCTCGATGACGCCCAGCGCCGCAAACTGATGGCCTGGAAAGAGCGGCTGGAAGCCGACCCGACCGTGGGCGACCAGCTCAACAAGCAGCGCATCCCCAAGGTCTGGCGGACGCGGTACGCCCTCACCAACCTTTGGCGCCTGCCCCTTGTTGGCGGCTGGCGTCTCCTCTACACGATCGTCAGCCACCCGGCCGACGGTGCGGCCACGATCATCCTGTGGATCGGTGACCACAAGCAGTACGACCGGCTGCTCGGCTATGCCACGTCGTAGGCCCTGGCGGCCTACATGAGCGGCGTCTGCACGCCCGTCGCCCGGGCGGTCTCCAGGGCCTCGTCGTATCCGGCATCCACGTGCCGAACGACACCCATGCCGGGGTCGCTGCGGAAGACGCGGCGGGCCTTCTCGGCCGCCAGCTCCGTGCCGTCGAGGACGACGACCTGGCCGGCGTGGGTGCTGTACCCGATGCCGACGCCACCGCCGTTGTGCAGGTGGACGCTGTCGGCACCGGCGGCGATGTTGACCATGGCGTTCAGGAGCGGCCAGTCGGCCACCGCGTCACTGCCGTCCTTCATCGCCTCCGTCTCACGGTACGGGGAGGCGACGCTGCCGCAGTCCAGGTGGTCCCGGGTGACGGCGATCGGGCCGATCTCACCGGCAGCCACCAGTTCGTTCATGGCGAGCGCGAAGCGGTCCCGTTCCCCCATGCCGAGCCAGCAGACCCGCGCCGGCAGCCCTTCGACGGGGAGATGCTCGTCGGCCAGGTCGATCCAGTGCAGGAGGCTCTGGTTGTCGGGGAACATCTCCTTGACCAGCTGACCGGTCCGCTTGATGTCCACCGGGTCCCCACGGAGGCTCAGCCACCGGAACGGGCCGCGGCCCTCACAGAACAGGCCACGGATGTAGGCCGGCACGAAACCGGGGAAACTGAACGCCTCCTCGCGGGCCATGCCGCCCAGGCGGGCCCCTTCGCGCAGGTTGTTGCCGTAGTCGAAGACGTGGCTGCCGGCGGCTGCGAAGCCGACCATCGCCTTGACGTGCTCCGCCATGGAGGCATAGGACGCGTCACGGTAGGCTTCCGGGTCCGCCGCCCGCAGCTTCAGGGCCTCGTCAAGGCTCATGCCGCCGGGGACGTAACCACCCACGGGGTCGTGGGCGCTGGTCTGGTCGGTCACCAGGTCTGGCTCGAAGCCGGCCTCCAGGAGGGCGGGGAAGGCGTCGGCGCAGTTGTCGATGAGGGCCACGCTGAGCGGCTTGCCCTGGGCGGCCGCCTCTTCCACCATGCGGCGGGCCACGTCCAGGTCGTGTTCTACGTGGTCCACGAAGCCGGCCTCCAGACGGCGGCGGGCACGGGCCTCGTCCACATCCACGGCGAGGCAGGCGCCACCGTTCATGGTGACAGCGAGGGGCTGCGCACCGCCCATGCCGCCCAGGCCACCGGTGAGGGTGATGCGGCCGGCAAGGGTCGCGTCGTCGCCCCAGTGCTTCTTGGCCGCCGCGGCGAACGTCTCGTACGTCCCCTGGATGATGCCTTGGGTGCCGATGTAGCACCAGGAGCCGGCGGTCATCTGGGCGTACATGGTGAGCCCTTCCGCTTCCAGGCGGCGGTGCTCTTCCCAGTTGCTCCAGTGGGGCACTAGGTGGCTGTTGGCCATGAGGATCCGCGGCGCCTGCGGCCAGGTCTGGAACACCGCGACGGGCTTGCCGGACTGGATGAGGAGCGTCTCGTCGTCGCCGAGCTTCGCGAGGGCGTCCTTGATGGCAGCGAGGCTCGCCTCGTTGCGCGCGGCCTTGCCGGTGCCACCGTACACGATGAGCTTCTCGGGCTCCTCGGAGTTGTGGAGGTTGTTCTCCAGCATGCGCAGGATCGCCTCCGTCCGCCACGACCGGCAGCGCAGGGGCGTCTCCGGGCCAGCCACAGGGGGCCGCGCGCTCTCCTGTTGCATCGCGCTCGAGGTCACGGCGTGGCCACTTGCCGTGCGTTCAAAAGCGCCAGGGCGGCGGCGCTACGAGGCGGCGCCGTCGATGATGCGGTAGTCGCTGCCCCTGAAGGTGAGCGTGATCTCGTGGGCCACTTCGAGCGCCATGGCGAGGTCCATGCGGGCGGTGCGGGTCGTGACCGTGAGCCCCACATCTGAGACGACCGGGCGCGCTTCGTACATCTCCTGCCACGTCACAGCGCCGGATTCGTCGTGGGGCCCGATGGCCAAGGTGTCGTCCTCGTCGCTGCTGAGCCAACGGCCGGCCTCACCGGAGGGGCCCATGGTGGCGTACAGGTCGGCCCATTGCAGCCGGGCAGGGTCGTTCTCCCAGGCGATGGCGAAGCTCGCCGTCTCCAGGCGCTCCTTGTACCGGTCCGCCAGCGCGGCGTCCTCGTCCAGCGGCAGCTCGAAGGCATCGACCTCCACATCCTGCAGCAGCGCCCCCTGGGACGGCAGGGTCCGTACCACCTGGAACGTCCGGGTCAGGTCGTACACGGTCAGTGTGACATCGGTCTCGGAGCCTGCGTTTCCAGCCGCGATGCCCGCCAGCACCTCCGTCGTCCGCTCGGGCGCCGAGGCCGCCACGGCGAACGCCTCACCGGGAGGCACCTCGAAGACCGCCGCGCCGTCGCCGTCGGTTCGCGCAGTAGCGACCGGCCCGCCCAGCCTGGAGCCTTCCGACTCGAAGACCCAGAACGGTGTCACCACCACTTCATCCACCAACTCGTAGCCCAACAGGACCAGGGGTGCAGCGGCAACGGGTGTCCCCGAGGCCGCATCCACCACCGTGACCACCAGGCGATGGGGGCTGCTGGCATCGCACGCCTCTTCGACGCAGGCGGTGCTGCCCGCCTCCTCGCCGACGAAGAGGTCGGTCTGCTCCGGCGCCGCGCCCGTACAGCCCGCCAGGAGCGCCGCGCCAAGCATCCCCGCCAGCCACATCGCCCGGGCCGTTGCCATAAGCGGTCCACGTTACCCCTTGGACAAGAGGCTTGCCGACGGCCCTTCGACGACCGCCGTCAAAGCGGCCGCGTGCCTCCGTCGAACAGGCCATGCGGATTCCTACACGCTCTTATACCGCGAAAGCGACGAATGGCCACGGATGAAGGTCCTGATCCTCTGCGTGGACCGCGACGACGACCTGGGCGCCAAAGCGGGCGTCAAGACCCCCCTCGTCGGCCGCCGCCGCAACCTCGACGCAGCGGTCAAGCTCGGCCTCGCCGACCCGGAGGACTCCGACACCAACGCGCTGCTGGCCGCCGTGCGCCTCCACGACCAGGAACTGGAGGCGAAGCAGGGCGCCGATGACCAGGTGGAGGTCGCGACCCTCGCCGGCCATCAACTGGTGGGGCTGCGCAGTGACCGCAAGATCGCCCGCGAACTGGACGAGGTGCTCGAGATGGTGCGCCCGGACGAGGTAATCCTCGTCTCCGACGGCGCCGAGGACGAATCGATCCTCCCCATCCTGACGAGCCGCTGCCGGGTCAGCCACGTCCACCGGAACATCGTCAAACAGGCCCCCCGCATCGAGGGCTTCATCTACCTGCTCAGCCGCATGCTCGACGACCAGAAGATGGCCAAGCGGTTCATCCTCCCCTTGGCGCTGGTCTTCCTGGTCTGGGGCTTCGCGTTCCTCACCGGTTACGAGATCTACGCCCTGGCGGCGACGCTGGGCATCATCGGCGGCTGGCTCCTGGTGCACGCCATGCATTGGGAGGACCGCGTCACCAACTTCAATCAGGAGATGGTCCAAGGGCTACGGGGCGGCACCATCATGGTCGCCGCCAACGTGGTGATGCTGCTGCTCTTCGCCGTGGGCGGCGTCTCCGCGTACGGCGAGGCGATCGGCGACACCTCGACCGTGCGGGCCCTCCTGTTCCTCAAGACCTTCTTACCGTACTTCGTCAGCGCGCTCCTGGTGCGTCAGGGCGGCCAGCTCTTCGACGACTTCATCCAACGCGGCAGCGCCAGCCTGCGCACCTGGACGGCGGCGTTCAGCCTCATCGCGTTCGGCTTCATCGGCAGCGTCGCCGTGGACCTCGCCCTCGCCATGTCCGAGGGGGAGCGTTGGACGGCGCTATTGAGCTTCGACCTGGTGCTGCGACTCCTGGTGGGCCTCTCCGTCGCCATGGGCGGCCTGCTCGTGGCGCGTTACGTGCGCCAGTTCTTCGACGAGCCCCCCACGCCGGGTTCTTGAATCCCCCGGGCGTGAGCGGCCTTGGATGGCGCTCACCACGGGGCACTCGATCAACCTCTTCGTCGGGTTCGTTCTGGCTGCGTTGACGCTCATCCTCATCGCGGGGGTCCGCCGCAGCCGCGACACGTTGTGGCTGGCCGCGTTCCTGAGCCTCGTCACGGTCAACTTCCTCTCCTGGGGCCTACCCGGCTTCAACGGCACCACCCGCGCGGTGGTGGCGGCGGCGTCCCTGGCGCTCGATCCGTTCTTCCTGCTCACGTTCACGGCACTGCGCACCCGGCAGACCCACCACCCCGGCGTCGCGTTCCTCATGGGGGCCTCGGGCGCGGTGGCACTTGCCGCCGTGGTGCTGATGCTCTTCGACCCGAGCCTAGCGTTGGCGGGTGGTTGGGACTGGCAGTCGCCGGTGACCGTCGCCATCAACGTCAACCTGGCCGTCTGCTACACCGTCAGCTGGCTGCTCGCCGTCGCCGCCCACCGGGATGCCACCCCGGACGACGTGGTGCGGGCCGGTTGGCTCGCCTTGGCGCTTGGCGTCGCCGTCGTCCCCCGGATGGCGCTCCTGCCGGCCGACCTGCAATGGCTCCGGTTCCTGGGCAACGGCCTTGGGCTCGACGAGTGGGACAACTTCATCCGCAACGGGGCGTCGTTGGTGGGCGCGCCGTTCCTGATGCTCTTGTGGCTGGCGTGGGGCCGCCACCTGGCCGGCGGGCGCTCGGCGCCGCAGCACGTACGAAGGATGCTGCGCGACACGAGCCTCCTTGTCTTCAGCCTCTACCTGTTGAACCTCCTGCTATGGCTGTGGCAGTTCGCCGGCGGCCCGGAGTTCGCCATCGCTGGCAGTTACGGCCTGCGTTGGATCGCGTTCGCCGCCATCCTGGTGCATGGTTCGCTCACCTACGGCCTGACGGAACTCAACCCGGTGACGGACCGCTTCGCGACCCTGTTGGGCGCCCTGGTCGGTAGCGGCGTGACGTTCCTATCGTTGCTCGGCCCCTTGGAGGCGGCGGGGTATGACACGGTGCGCGTGGCCGCCTTGGCTGCCTTGGCGGCGGTGGTCGCGAGTGTCCCGGCTGCCTGGTTGCTGCGCGCGGCGGTCCGGCAGTTCCAGGACGACCCGGGTGCAGCGACGTGAACCGGGAGCCCCGCATCGAGGTCTACGACGCGATCCGCCAGGCGTTCGGTTGGGCCAGACAGGATGATGAGGCGGCCGCGGCCCTCCTGCAAAGCCTGCTCCAGCGCGATGCGTGGCCTGGGTTCGAGGCGGCCAACCGCCACGCCGAAGCGACGGTGGTCGGCGCCGCCGACATCAGAGGTCGCCCCCCTCTGCACGGCCTCGTCGTGGCGGCGGACGGCGCTGTGGGCCACCTGCGCCGCTGGGGCCGGATGCCGGATGTGGTCGTGACCGACCTGGACGGACCCCCGGAGGAGTTGGCCTGGGCCGCCGACGCGGGCGCCTGGTTCGTCGTCCATGCCCACGGCCACAACCAGGAGGCCCTCCGCGACTGGTTACCGCGTCTACCGGCCGAGCGGACCGTGGGCACGTGCCAAGTGGACCCCCTACGGACGCCGCGGCTCAGCGTACCTGGGGGCTTCACGGACGGCGACCGGGCCGTCCACCTGTTGGAGAGCCTCGGCGTCGCCGATGTCCACCTGGTCGGCTTCGACCTGGCCGGCCCGGTCGGCACGGCGAGCTATCAATGGGATCCGGCCACGAAGCGACGGAAGCTCGCCTGGGCCGGACAACTCCTGGGTGACGTCGCCGCACGGGGCCGGACGCGGCTTCACTGGGTGACGGACGCCGCCCAATCGGCGTAACGGGGCTCCAGCCAAGCCACGGGGATCGCTTCGACAAGCGGCGTATCATACGGGTGGCCGTCCGCGATCGCGGCAGCGGCCGCCTCCTGCTTCGCTGCCGGCACCCGCGCCTCCAAGAGCCATTCAGGCTCCTCGCAGACCTCACCGTCCCATCGGTACACGGACGCCGCCAGCGCCTGGACGTGCGCGCAGCAGGCCAACCGGGCCTCGATCAGGGCCCGCGCGGCCCCGCGGGCGGCCTCCTCGCTGTCGTAGGTGGAGCGCATCAGGAGCATGACCGACGCACCGCGTGGCGGCTGATAGGCGCGGCGCTCCAGCTCGGGCCCAAGCGTGCGGACAAGCGATCGACCAGCACGACAGACAACGTGCCAGCAAGACTTCTACCGTCGATGTCGATCTTTCTCCGGGCTTTGCCCAAGGTGAGAACATGAAACGAATGTTGCTGTTGGCCAACCTGATCGCCGCACTGCTCGTGTTGTCGGCCACGCCGACGACCGCCCTCCTGACCACGACCCCGAACGCGATCGGCATCGATGCGAGTACCGTCTCGTCCGCCTACGCCGCCGCGGCCGCACAGGCGATCGAAGTCCAGGACGCGATCGACCATCGCGTCGCAGAGCCGCCTGAAGACCCTCTGCCCCAGCAGGTCTGCCAGGCCAGCCCGCCGATCGATGAGGAGATCCCCGGCCAAGAGCTGAGCTCGCCGCCAGTCTCGACGCCTCCGGTCGAGACGGATGACACCGATACCCCCGGCTTCTCCAGCCCCCCGACGGCGGACCGATCGACACCGCCAGTGGACCATGAAGGTGGCCCAGGCATCACCTTCGATGGCGAGGACGTGATCCGCGTGCCGCCGATCCACATCCCCGGTCAGACCGTTCCCGGCCTACCCGCTGGCCTCGTGACCGTCCCGGGTCTGCATGTTCCCGGGCAGACCTTGGTGCCGACGCAGACGGTGCCGGCGCGCACGCTTCTTGAAACGGAGCCGACCCCCGTTGAGCGTCCGGGCCACGTGGTCTGCATCGACTTCTGAGCGTCCCGTAGCGCGGCCTCACCCTTTTTCCCGCGCGGGTCGCGGGCCTTGGTCGGCCCCGGCCCCATCTGCCCCTGTGGCCAACCCTTTTGCCGCCGCGCCGGTCCGCGCTCACGTGAACGGCTGGCTGATCTTCATCGCCCTGGTCGTCGGCTACATGGGCCTCCTCTTCTGGCTCGTCTCCAGCGGACGCATGCAGAAGTGGAACCTCAGCCTCCTGCTCGGCTTCATCCTGATGATCCGGACGCAGAAGGGACGGAAGCTCATCGACCAGATCTCACGGCCCAAACGCCTCTGGAACGCCTTTGGTGACTTCGGCACGGCGCTCAGTCTGTTGGGCATGGTCGCCATGTTCCTCCTGATGCTGCTCTTGGTGGCGCCGAGCCTGGACCCGGAGAGCGGCATCGAGCCCTTGGGTGCCAGTGAGATCCTCGTCATCCCGGGCGTCAACCCGTTCGTGCCCCTCTGGTACGGCATCATCGCCCTCATCGTGACGCTCGTCGTCCATGAAGGCGGCCACGGTGTGCTGGCCCGCGCCGGCAACCTGCGCCTCAAGAGCCTCGGCCTCCTGTACGCCATCGTGCCCGTCGGCGCTTTCGTGGAGCCGGACGAAGAAGACCTCCAGGCGGCCCCGCTACGGACACGGTTACGGGTCTATGCCGCCGGCGCCACGGTCAACATCGTGCTGGCCGCCGCGCTCGTGGCGGTCTTCGCGGCCCTCATGGGTGCCGCCGTACCCGTGGAAGGCGTCCCCGTGAGCGCCGTGCCCGCCGACCAACCGGCCCACATGGCCGGCATCGCCCCCCTGGACGTCCTCGTCGCGGCCGACGGCGTGCCCCTTGCGACCCCCGCGGCCTTCAGCGCCTACCTGGACAACAAGAGCCCAGGGGACCAAGTGGTCTTCGAAGCGCGCGACGGCGACAGCCATACCGTGACACTGGGCAGCCGATGGGACGCCCTGGACGAAGCGAGTCAGACCCGCATCCTGCAAGGGCCCGAACCGGAGATCGTGGCCTCCTGCAACGCCGTCCTCTCCCGGCCCGTGGAGACCCGAGCGGAATGCATCACGGCGCTCCAGGCCGATGCCTTCGTTGGCATCAACATCTTCCAGACGGAAGGCGTCCAAGGCGCGCTGGCCGGCCCTGTCGACCACATCGCGAACTTCCTGTTCCTCATCAGCCTCCCGATCGGTGAGGTCCGCGACGCCCCGTACCTGTCCACGTACCTGCCGGCGTTCTTCGAGACGCCGTTCTCCGAGGACGCCTACTGGATCACGCTCAACCTGGTGTTCTGGATCTTCTGGATCAACCTCATGGTGGGCCTCACCAACATCCTGCCCATGGTGCCCCTGGACGGCGGCCACATCTTCCGCGACGCCGTCGGCGGCATCGTGCAGAAGCTGCGCCCCAACATGGACCCGGACCGCCGCACCAAGATCGTCGGCAGCGCCGCCGCCGCCATCAGCTTCCTGGTGCTCGGCATGTTCCTGCTGCAGATCTTCGGGCCAAGGATCGCTCAAGCCTTCGCTTGAGCACCCTCGACCCGAGTCAAGCCGGTGCCGCTCCCCGCGTCACCGCCCATCTTCGGCCTCCGCATCGCCCAGGCGTTCGCCTGACCTGACCGCCGCACACCCGCCCGTAGCACCCTCTTTCGGTCGTTGCCGCCCGAGCGGCATCGGCCTTGGGCGTGTTCCAACGGCGCCACGGTGGGACCGCTACGGTCTTGAAGCCGGGCGGCTCCTGCTTTAAACGCGGTACGCCGCAGAAGAGGACCCTCACCATGGCGCTCAACCCCGACCGTGTGCCCATGCCGGAACTGGACCCCATCGAGCGGCGCACCACGTACGACGAGGCGATCCTCGGCTACAGCCGCAAGCTCGCCAAAGAAGAGGCCGAACGCTGCATCGACTGCAAGACCAAGCCTTGCACGTACGCCTGCCCGGCCCTCACCAAGGCCCCGGAGTACATCCAGGCGATCGCCGACGAGGACTTCGACCAGTCCCTCGCCATCGCCCTGGAGACCTACCCGCTCCCGGGCACCCTCGGCCGCACCTGTTTCCACCCCTGTGAAGACTCCTGCGTGGTCGGCATCAAGGGTGAACCGGTGGCGATCTGCAGCCTCAAGCGCGCCGCCTTCGACTACGGCAAGTGGCCGGAGATCGAGCGCCCTGCCGCCAGCGGCAAGAGCGCCGCCGTGGTGGGTGCCGGACCTGCTGGCCTTCAGGTCGCCTACGACCTGGTGCGCCAAGGTCACCGTGTCAAGGTGTTCGAAGCGCTGCCCAAGCTCGGCGGCATGCTGACGGTCGGCATCCCCGCCTACCGCCTCCCCCGTGACGTGGTGGAGCACGAGACCCGCAAGATGGAGGAATGGGGCGTCGAGTTCGAGACCGACTGGCGCCTTGGCGAGGGGGACAAGAACCTGGACGCCCTCCTGGAGGAATTCGACCTGGTGTTCCTCGGCGTCGGCTGCCACAGCCCCAAGTCCATCCGCGTGCCCGGCGAAGACCTCCCCGGCGTCACCCACGCCGTCGAATGGCTGCGGGAGATGGAACTGGGCAACGCCCCGGACCTCCAGGACAAGCGCCTCATCGTCATCGGTGGCGGCTCGACAGCCATGGACGTCAGCCGCAATGCCCTGCGCCACGGCGCCAAGAGCGTCTACATCGTCTACCGCCGCGGCCGCCGCCAGATGACCGCGAGCCCCGAAGAGGTGGTGCAGGCCCGCGACGAGCGCGTCCGCTTCCTCCTGCTCGCCAACCCCCTCCAGATCCTCGAAGGGGCCAACGGCCGCGTCAAGGCGCTCGAATGCGCCCAGATGGAACTCGGTCCCCCGGACGAATCCGGCCGCCGCCGCCCCGAAGTGATCCCCGGCAGTAACCTGCTGCTGGCCGCCGATGAGGTCGTGCTCGCCGTCGGCCAGAACCCCAGCCCCCTCGAGGCGGCCCTGGACGGCAAGGTGGAGCTGAGCAAGTGGGGCGACATCGCCGTCGACACCCAGTGCCGCACGAGCCACCCCCGCATCTACGCCGCCGGCGACATCGCGCTGGGCCCCAGCAGCATCATCGAGGCGATCGGCCAGGCCCGCAAGGCGAGCCAGGCGATGCACAAGGCGTTGGTCGCGTAAGCATGGCCAGCCTGCCGGACGTGACGGGCCGCCGGATGCAGCACCACCTCGTGGTCGCCCGGGGCACCCTGCGCCTTCGGCCCGGCACCTTGGAGCTTCTCGGCATCGGTCAGCCGGAAGGCGCGGTGACGGGCGCGGCCCTTGCGGCCGTGCAGGCCGCCAAGTCGGCCCACCTCGCACTCCCCCTGGCCCCCGCCGTTGTCCTTGAGCACGCGGAGTGGGCCTTCGACGCTGCGACGGGCTCGGCGACCATGACCGTGCAGTACCACGGTCGCGCCGTGCCGGAAGCGGCCGCCCTCGCCGGCGCGGCAGCCGGGCTCATGGCGCTCGGTCAAGCCGTGGACCACTTGGAGCGTGGCCCTGACGGCCAGCCCGCCTGGGCCGTCGATGACCTGCACATCGTGCAACGGACGACCCGCTAACGGGAACGCCGACGACGGTCGTCCCGTTCGAGCCCCCGCCCGACCACCTTGATGGACGACTTCTTGGGCACGTCCTTGCGGCCGGCCGTGCGACGGGCGTCGACCACGGGCACGGAGGTGGCGTTGTCATCCTCCTCCGCCGGGCCTGCTGTGGTCGGCCGAGGGAAGAAGGTGCCCCGCCAGGAGTCCTTCCAGGCGGCGCCGTCCTTGGGTCCAGGCGTGCCGCTCTGGCGGCGCTCCATGGTGAAGGCGCCGACAGTGGTGGCCAGATTGGTCAGCACCAGGAGCAGGAACGCGAGGGCGACGAAGCTCTCGGTCCCTTCGATGCCGGCCTCCATGGGTGCTGCGGCCAACACGGCGGCGGCCAGACCACGGGGCATCATGGCGAGCATGATCCCAGCGTCCCCCTTCAGGCGAGGGCTCCGGGAGGCGAGCGCCACGGCGACGTACCTGGCGGCGACGAGGCCGACGAAGAGCAGGCAGCCGACGCCGAAGATGATCGGGTCGAGCAGCAGGTCGAAGTCGACCAGGATGCCGAGGTAGACGAAGAAGAAGGTGCGCACCAGGAACGCCAGTTCGCCCTGGAAGCGCTTGAAGCCGGTGCTGAACGTGGCATCGGCGCGCTTCTGGAACCACGGCCCCAGGCTCTCACTGTTGCCCAGGGTCACGCCGAAGGCGAGGACCGCGAGGGGGCCGCCACCGGGGGCGTCACGCAGCAGCGACTGGACGAGGACGTAGAGCGCCAGCATGACGCCCAGGGTCACCATGTAGCCGTACGGCTTGTCGACGATGCGGCGGCTGACGGCGAGCCACCCGGCACCGGCTGCGGCACCGATGACGATGGCGACGATGAACGTCGTGACCAGGGTGCCGGCGAGGCTCTGAGGGTCGGGGCCTTGGCCGGCGGCGACGATGAGGATGAGGCCGGAGGCGACCACGACGACCAGCACGTCCGTGATGGCGGACTCCAAGGAGAGCATGGTGGCCGTCTTGCGCTCGGTCCGCAGGTGCTGGAGGCTCGGCAGGACGACCAGCGCGCTGGTACCGCCCAGGATCGTGCCCAGGATGACGCCGGTCATGAACGGAATCTCAAGGATCCACGCAGCGATGGCACCCAGGGCCGCCGCGGTGAGCGTGAAACCGACGAGGGCCAGCACGAGGGCGCCGCCGACACCATGGGCGAGCTCCTTGAAACGTAGGGCGAGGCCGCCGTCGAACAGGATGAGGATGAGCGCCAGGGGCCCCACGATGGGCGTGATCCTCGCCAGTGTTGCGGGCTCCACGAGGCAGCCAGTGGAGAGGACGCTACAGGAGACGGGGCCGATGAAGACGCCCACGGCGATCAGCAGCAGCGTGTCGTTGACCCGCGTCTGGGCGAAGATGACGTTGCCCAGGTAGCCCAGGAAGATCAGGGCCGCTGCTCCGCCAAAGGCGATCAGGTCCGGTGTCCAGGTGACCATGGCATCCCCAGCGGCCGCGCACGGCGCAGCCAGTAGGAACGTGGCGGGCCGGACTCAAAAAGGGTTCGAGGGGGGAGGAGGGGAGGAAAGGCGGGCCCGGAGCGCCGCGAGGGGTGACGGCCTAGGCGTTGCGGGCCTCTTCCAGGGCGCGCATGACCGTGACCGTCTGCTTCTTGAAGTCGGCCTTGAGGGCATCGTAGACCTCGGTCTCGAGTTCGTCCTTGGCCTTGGCGAGCTCCAGGTCCTTCAGGGCGGCCATCAGCAGGCGCTTGCGGCCTTCGAGCACCTTGGCGCTCTCCTTCTGGGCGACCTCCTTGTGGGTGGGCGCAGAGACGACCTGCTTGCGTTGGCGCGCCTGCACCATGCCGCGGGCGACCAGGACGGCCCAGAGGGCGGCACCGAGGATGAGGCCCATCGCGAGGGCCATGAAGTCGAAGCCGGTGTCGCTGGGGCCGGCGACCTGGGTGCTCTCGGGGTAGGCGGAGAACCAGACCGTCTCGTCCACGGGGGCAGCGGCAGTGCCTTCGAAGGCGAAGATCGTCAGGCCGGGGTGGGCGGCAGTGGAGGGGAGGCTGGTGCCGTCCATGGGGCCGGCCACGAGGGTGCCTTCGGGGACGTAGAAGCGGAAGGCGGCGTCATCGCGGACCGCTTCAGGGACGCGTGGGAAGACGAAGCCCCAGGCGTCCGTGTCGACGGGGCGGCTGTGGCTGAAGGTGGCGGTGTAGGTGCCGCTGGGTTCGTCCGCGGGGACGTCGAGGCGGAAGGTGACGCCGTCGACACTCACGGGGCCGTTGCAGTCGCAGCCCAGGTTGGCGCCGGTGCTGCCTGCGGGGGCGGTGAACAGGATGCCGGTGGTGTTACCTTCGGTGTGGGCGAAGGTGCGGATCTCGACGACGTTCCAGAGGCCGGCGGCTTCCGTGGCGTCGGTGAGGGGGATGTCGCCGAGGGCGCCGCGCACGAGGTAGGCGGCGTCGGTGTTCATGGCGTCCTGGGCGGCCGCGGGGGCGGACGCCGCGAGCACCAGGGCGGCCAGGAGGGTGGCCAGGGCGGTGTAGCGCATGGCCGCCGCGAGCAGGGGGCCGATGAAAAGCTTCGGTTCAGGCCGCTTCGGTGGCGTCGGCTTCCCCGGCCTCGGCGGCCGCCTGCTCCGCCTCGATCGCTTCAGGGGGCAGGAACTTGCTGCTGCAGCCGGCGGTGTATTCGTCCACGACGTACACCGGCGTGCCGTGCTCCAGGCTCACGCGTCCTTCGAACTGGCTGGGTTTGGGTTGGATCGGGTCCCGCAGGCTGCCCTCGAAGACGCCCCAGATGTGGCGGGCGGGGGTCTCGCCGTAGGCGAAGTTCTGGATGCGGACCACCAGGTGCGGCCCCGTCACGGTCCAGGAGTGTTCGACGGCGGGGGCGATCGGCTCCGGTCGGCCCAGTTCGTGGGTGACGTTCTGGAGGTGCCAGTGGCTGCCGCCATCGCGGATCTCCACGGTGACGGTGTGGGTGCTGACCACGCGGCGACCGTCCTGCGTCGTCCAAGGGACCAACGTCACGGTCTGGTTGGCGTAGTCCGGGTTGGGCTGGGTGGTGCCACCAGGGGCAGGCAGCTCGGCCGGCTGCGGCACGCCCAGGAGCGTGTAGGTGCCCCGTTCGTGGGCCTGCGGCGTGTCGAGGACGTCCTCGACGTAGCGCACGGTCGATTCCGATTCGAGTGCGCCGAGGGCGACGACGCCGACGCCCAGGGCCACCACGGTGAGGCCGATGAGCAGTTGGGTGCGCCGCTGCATGGGCGTTCGACTTCAGGCCTCGTCTTGACGGTTGTGGCCGGTGCCGCCAATGGACGGCGTGGCCGCCGCGCTGGCCGCTTCCAGGGCGTCGATGCGGCGTTCCAGGCGGGCGGCGACCGTGTTGAGGCGCCAGAGGTAGAGGCCGAGGCCGGCGAAGACGGCGGTGAAGGCGACGAAGAACGTGGTGGCATCAGCGGGCATGGTGGGACTCCGGGGGCTGCGGGGTTTTCAGGGGGTCGAGGAGGGCGAATTCCAGGTCGAGGAGGCGTTCGCGGGCGCGCAGAAGGCGCAGGCGCTGCAGCCAAAGATGGACGAACAGCAGGAGGAACGCGGCGAGGCTCCAGAGAAGGATGGGGCCGACCACGTCGCCCACGGCCGCGTCCGGGTTCTTGCCGGGCCCCACCACGTCCGGGTGGAGGCTGGTCTGGAGCAGGCGGCTCGTGGCGAAGCTAAGAGGCACGCCGATGAAGCCGAGGATGCCGAAGATGGCGGAGAGGCGCGCGCGGCGTTCCGGTTCGTCGACGAAGCGGCGAAGCAGCAGGTACGCGGCGAACGCCAGCCACAGGACGACCACGACGAGCACTTTGGGCTCGGAGTAGACGGTGGCAAGGCTCGCCTGACCGCTGCGCTGCCATTCCACGACCCCCCAAGCGGTGCCGGTCGCCAGTGCGATCGAGTTGAGCACGAAGCCGACCTCGGCGGCAGCACGGGCCGGCAGGTCGTAGCCCATGTCGCGCTCGGAGAGGTAGGCGACGCTGGCGCCGAAGACGACGAAGTAGGCGGCGAAGCTGGCCCAGGCGCTGGCGGGGTGGTAGAAGAGGATCTTCCGGGTGAGGGGTGCCGTCACGTCCGGCTGGTAGCTCCAGTCGGGGGCGACGTACCAGGTGAGGTAGCCGAGCACGAGCCAGCTCCCGATGGCACCCCAGAGGCTCCCGGTGCGGATGCGGGCGACGGTGGCCGGCTTCATGGGCTCCCGGCTCCGGCGACCTCGGTCTCCCTCTTGGCGGTTGGGGCCGCCTCCATCAGTCCCCCTCCATGAGCACCGGCCACAGGAGCCACGCGAGCCCGGCATAGACCAGGTCGAGCCCCACCAGGAGCAGCAACGGCACCTGGAGGTCGGCCCACGTGGCACCGGCGAGAGCCGCCAGGGTGCCTTGGACGCCGGCCTGCACAAGAGGTGCTGCAACAGGGACCAGGAGGATCGGCAGGAGCGTCTCGCGGGCGCGGGCCTGGGCGGCCAGGGCACCTGCCAAGGCAGCCACGACGGTGATGCCGACGGCGGCGAGGGCGAGCACGGCGACCAGGGGCCATCCGATCGGGACCAGGAAGAACGCGGCCGCGGCGGCGACGGTGAGGCCTGCCAGGACGGCGACGACCAGGAGATCCACGAGGACGCGGCTGACACCGTGCAGGACCGGGTCGACGGCGGCGAGGCGCAGCAGGTCGAGGGTGCCCCGGTCCGCCTCGGCGGCGGGGCCTCGCAGGGCGGCCGCAGCGGTGGCGTACAGGAGGGGCATCCAGAGGACCAGGGTCGCGATGCGGGGTTCGGAGGCGAGGTCGCGCACGGCGAAAAGGTCGACCAGGAGGAACAGGAGGACGAGCACAGCGCCGGCCTGGAGCGCTTCGCGGCCGGCCAGTTCGCGGCGTAGGTCCTTCCACGCCAGGAGGCGGAGACTCACGGGGCCACCTCGCGCTCTTGCAGGCAGCCGTGGGCGAGGTGGATGCGGCGGTCGCTCCAGCGGGCCACTTGGGCCTCGTCGTGCAAGGCAAGGAGGGCTGCGGCGCCCCGTTCACGCGCCGCGGCCAAGTGGCCTTCGAGCCAGTCCATGCCGGCCGCGTCCAGGGCGGTCGCCGGTTCGTCGAGCAGGAGAAGAGCGGGCTCTGGCAGGAAGGCGTGCAGGAGGGCGACGCGCTGTCGTTGACCCCGGCTGAGGCTCCGTTGCGGCTGCTCCGCTTGACGGGCCAGGCCGGTCTCGGCCAGGGCAGCGAGGACGGCGTCGGGGTCGTGGCGCCCCGCCTGGAGCCGCAGCCACCAGCCGAGCTGCTCGCGTGGCGTCAGTTCATCGTAGAGGGCCGGGGCATGGCCGGCGAAGCCGACCTGGTCGGCGGCGGGGTGGTCGATCGTGCCCTTGGTCGGCCTTGCGAGGCCGGCGGCGAGGCGGAGCAGGGTGGTCTTGCCGCTGCCGTTCTCTCCTGTGAGGGCCACCTGTTCACCGGCGCCGATCACGAGGTCGAGGGGGCCCAGGATCCGTCGTCGGCCGTACCGCTTCTCCACGGCGTGGCAGCCGAGCAGGGCGCGGCCGGTCATGCTTCGAAGCTGCGCTGGATGAGGGCGTTCTCGGCCATCTGGAGGCGCTTGTGGACGGCCGCCTTGCTGATGCCGAACGCCGTCGCCAGGTCCTCCAAGGTGCAGGCACGGGGGTCGTTGTAGTACCCCATGGCGATCGCCATACGCACCACCTCCTCCTGGCGCGGCGTCAATGTGCGGCGGCCTTGGCGGAGCTTCAGGTCCGGCTGGTATTCGCCCACGTGCAGGAGCTTGAAGTCGTCGGCGGGCACGACACGGCGCATGTGCTTGGTGAACTCGTTGAAGGCGGCCAGCCCCGCCGGGTTGGGGCTGACCACACTGATGACGATGTAGCCGCCGGCGACGATGACGGGATGGAAGACCGTCTCGGGGCCCAGCATGCCAATGGTGAGCTGAATCGGGTCGTGGCGCTGGTAGTAGCTCAGGATCGACGTGCTGATCTCGACGCTGGCGTAGTCCTGGTTCTCCGAGAGCACGTCGTAGCTGCCGTAACGCTTGGCGAACTGCCCCGTCAGGAAGCGCCGGCGGACCTGCTCAGGTGCCAGGATCGTCACGATGGCACGTTCGACCGGCTCACGGGCGCCGCTGCGCAGGAGGTTGAGGACGATGCGGACATCGGGCTCTTCGGACGTGAACCGGCACAGCAGGTTGTCGTCGCTGCGGATCTTGAACACGTACTCGGTGAGCACCCCGCCTTCGGCCACGACGCGCCGATTGCGGGTTGCCTAAAAAGTGGACGTGCCGAGGCAAAGGGTTGACAAGTCCGGCTTCGTTGACGCATCCACGGGCCCCGGGCCAAGCGGCTAAGTAGGGCTTCGGCTCGCCGAAACCGTGAAGGGGACGACGCTGGCCACCTTGGTGGTCACAGCCCTGCTCGCAGGTTGCCTGGGCGGCGATGACGAGGGACCCACGACGGAGACGGGGGCCCGCGACGATGATGCCCTGGCCGCACCGCGGACCGTGACCGTCAGCGGCCTAGTCCAGGACGACGGCTTCGCGCCCCTCGCCGGCGCTCTGGTGACGGTCGAAGAGACCGGCGCCAACGTCACCACCGATGCAGCGGGGCGCTTCCTGCTTCCCTCCATGCCGGTGGCCGGCTACCGCATCTCCGCCGCGTACCCCGGCCACGAGAACACCACCCTCCTCGTGAGCCCCCGGGAAGGCCCCATCGAGCTCGCCTTCACCCTCCCCTTCATCCCCGTTCCTTATAGTGAATCGACGCGCTTCCGGGGCCACCTGGACTGCGCCAGCGAGACGCTCATCATCACCGGCAGCTGCGACCTTATCATCCAGTTCGCCAACGAGCAGGCGACCGGTTCCCCCGACGGGCCGATCCCGCAGCCGTTCTCCGGCAACAACAGCTTCGACCACGCGGTGGGCCCTGGTTGGAAGAGCCTCGTCGCCGACCTCTCCTTCGACCCCAGCGCCGCGCCGGGCCTCGACGGCATGCGGCTCTCCGCGCTTGCCAGCCGCAGCGCCTCCGAGTTGACCCTGTACGACAAGTACGAGGACGCCCACGCCGCGGAACCGTTCACGCTGCGCCTGGACGCCGGCACCGAGACCTCCGAGGGGCTCATGCTGCCCACCAATGCGACCCAGTTCCGCTTCGAGGTCTACCCCCACGGCTACGGTTACCACCAGGCCTGCGACCCCAGCGGCGACACGTGCTTCCTCGGCATCGGCGCGGCGGGCAACCTGGAGTTCGACCTGTTCGTCACCACGTTCTACCTGGAAGCGGCCCCCGCCGGCTGGAGCCTCCTGTAGCCGTCCATGACTGCGGCGTGGCAGGCACCCGCCACCCACCCTTGGCCGGTCCTCGCCGTGGCCGCCCTTGTGACCGCGCTGGCGGTCGCCGGCGCGTTCCAGTTGACGCCGGAGGCCGACTTCGTCGACACGGTCCCCCAGAGCGACGAGACCACGGCCTACCGTGCCCTGCTCCAGGAGTTGGACGGCGTGCGTTTCGTCGCCATCTACATGCCGCTGGACCCGGCGGCGCCCTGCGGCGACAGCCTCCGGGACGGTTGCTTCGAGGCGCTGGTCACCGAACAGGGGCAGCTGACCGCCTACCTCACCACCGGACTGGGGACGGACCAGATCAGCCACACGCTCTCCGTCTACGAGGCGATGCGGGCAGGCCACTACACGTTCTGGAAGGTCGCCACGGCGGGCAACGCCCCGGCCTCCACGTACAGCATCCCCCAGGACCAGGTCACCTATGACCAGGTGAAGGAGCGGGTGCTGGAGGACGCGGGGGATGTGCTCGCCGAGGACGGCAGCAGCGCCCTCCTGCTCGTCTTCCTGGCCACCAAGGACCCCGCGGAGGCCCGCGAGCTCGCCGCCCAGAGCCTTGACCTGGTCGCGGCGTGGAACCGGGAGGACACCGGCGTGGCCACCCATGACCACCAGGCGAGCGGCCTCCTGGTCGCCAGCCACCTCACCGATGAACGCAACCGCGCGGACCTGGCCACCTGGGGCGCCATCGCCGCCGTGGCCGTCGCCCTCGTGCTCCTGGTCGTCGTGCGCCGCCCCACCAACGTCGCCATCGCCGTCGCCAGCATGGCGGTCGCCACCACCTGGACCTTCGGCCTGCTCGGCCTCGCCGGCGTCCGCATCCACTTCCTCACCGTCTTCCTCGCGCCGCTGGTGACCGGCATCGGCGTCGACTACGCCGTCCACCTTCTGCACCGCTACGAAGAGGAGCGCAGCGGCGGCCGAGGGCGCGGCGAAGCCCTCCAGGCCGCCCTGCGCCACGCCGGCGGGCCCATCGCGCTCGCCGCCACCACGACCGTACTCGGCCTGTCGGTCCTCGGCCTCGTGCCGGCGCCGCTCTTCGCTCAAGTAGGCCTCGTCGGCGCCCTCGGTATCCTGCTCGGTTTCATCGCCGCCCTCACCGTCGCCCCCGCTCTGCGCGCCGTGCTCCCCACCACGCACCGCCGACCCCGGCGGGACCGCATCGGGCCCCGGGTGCGCCGCTTCGGCCTCGCCACCGCCCGCCGCCCCGCTGCTGCCTGGGCCATCGTGGCCGTCGTCACGGTCGCCGCCATCGCCGTCGCCGCCACCCAGACCCGCGTGGAGAGCGGCAGCGCCGAGAACGAGTTCCCCCAGGACGACCCCCAGATCCTCCTGCAACACCGCATCGAAGAGGAATACGGCGCGTTCCAGCGTGGATATCTCGTGGTGCAGGGGGATCTGGCGCGCGCCGACGCGCTCGGCGCCCTCTACGACGCCACCGTCCGGGCCCAGGAGCTGCCACGGACCTTGTCGGCCTCCAGCGTCACCGACTTCCTCATCGCGGACGCAGCCACGGACGACGGCGCCCTCGACATCCTCGTCACGGCCGCCACGTCGCCCGATGACCGCAGCCGCCTCCCCGCGAGCGACCAGGAGGCCCAAGAGGCCCTGGCCGCCCTCCGCGCCGACCCGCTCTGGCGCACCCTGGTGCCGTTCACCATCAGTAGCGACGACCGGCTCGCCGTCGTCGCCGTCACGGTCGAACCCTGGGATGACCAGGAGCAGCTCGTCGACCTGCGGGACGCCCTGCGCGAACACGCCGACGCCCTCCAAGCGGCGCTAGGCCCCGACTACCAGGTGGAAGCGGCCGGCGCGCCGGCCAACCGAGCGGCCATCGTGCAACAGACCCCCATCGACGTCGCCCTCGCCACCGCCGGCGCCGCGCTCGTGGTCGGCCTCGTGCTCCTTGCCGCCTGGCGCCGCCAGCCCGGCGGCCCTCGCATCGCACTGGCCACCGCGGGCCTCGTCCTCCTGGCCAGCCTCTGGCTCGTCGCCTCCATCCCGGTCCTCGACTCCCTCTACGGCCTCGCATCCCAGGCCGGCGCCCCCGCCAACAACGCCGCCCTCAACGACATGTTCCTCCTGGCGTTCGCCGTCACCGTCGCCGTCGGCGTCGACGACATGGTCCACCTCGCCAGCCGCACCTGGGAAGCCCGCCGCGCCGGCGACCCCGCCCCCCTCGCCACGGCGCTCGCTACCACCGGCCGCGCCATCACCGGCACCACCGCCACCACGACCGCGGCCTTTGCCAGCCTCGCCGGACTCTACTTCCTCCAATCGAAGAACTTGGCCATCCTGACGGGCCTCGGCGTCCTGTACGCCTACCTGCTCACCATGACCCTTGCCCCCGGCCTCCTGAAGGACAACGAAGAGGCGCGCGCATGAAGGCCCGCGAACTCCTGGGCGCAACGACCCTCCTGTACGGCCTCTTCCTCCTGGTGGCCATCCCGCCCACCCGGTGGATGCTGGCCATCTGGCTCGGCGTCGCCGCCGCCGGCACCGTCGTCGGCCTGTTCATCGCCGCCCTCAGCCAGGCCCTCCGACCCGAGGACGCCCCACGCCGGGCCGGCCCATTCCCCTGGCGCGCAGCAGCACCGCCCCTCGCCGCCGCCTTCACGTTCATCGTGCTCGCCGTCCAAGGCGCCGACCTGGAGGTCCACGAGACCACCGAAGTCCGCGACTACTGGCTCCTCGCCATCGGCATGGTCCTGTCCATCTGGACGCTGATGGTGAGCTACGAGAGGAGTCGGTTCAAGCAGCGGGACTAGCTGAGTCAACCCCAATTGGAATTGATCAATACGCGGTAACTCGGCAACAAACGGGAGTGGATTAAAGCTGATTAGAATCCTTCACCCGGCAGGAATATCTTCTTAAGACGAGGGGATGATCTGCATTGGTGCGCAACCAGGCCATATTCTTGCTTGCCGTTTTCGTGTTCGCGGCAACATCGACTTCGGCCCTCCATTCGACACCTCCCCTTACGGGGTCGGGCAGTTTGACTAGCGGGTGCCTGAACTTCAACATTATTCCAGATTCGGTCGAGCCCAAGCCCCAATGCCAAATTGGGCCTTTGCTCCCTCTTTTGCATGACCCACCATCGAGGCTTGTTTCAGCGCAATGCCCCCCATCGGCCATACTTGAATGGCCTGGGTGTGAAAAGTGGCAAGAATACCTCGAAGCTGGCGCACGGCTGAACGACCATTCCTGGACTGACGGGTTTAAGCTGGTCAGCCAAGGGTCTGATGTTGTTCTTGCGACAATTTTTTCCGATGAATCGAACGGCTTGAGCTTCTTAAGGCTCGATAAAGTTAGTCCCGATACAGGAGTGCGGACAAAGATACTGGGCCAGAGTAGTTGGGGCGCCCATTATATTCAATCACTCACTCTTCATGACGGAATCATCTATGGCAACACGCGTTGCTCAAGTTCCGGAAACTGCGGAGGTTATTTGTTTGCTGTTGACGCAGAGAGCGGCGACGAACTATGGAGCAGAGAGTTGAACGTTTGGCTCAGTGATTTGGTATGGACGCCCTCTGGATTGATCGGAATATCAATTCAACATATGAATGTATATTCGTTGCAGGATGGAAGCTTCCTCCGAAGCATGCGAGTCGAGCCACCCCCCGGTCCGGAGAATGATCGGGTGTTTGTGATGTCCGGCATCTTCGCTGGTGATTCGTTCTATACCGTGGGCGTTACGTTTGGCGATACCGGTAGCGAGGTGGGTTGCCCTGCCAACAAATCTTGCAGCTACCTAGCAAAAATGAATTTGGCGACCGGGAAAAACGATTGGGTCGCAATTGAAAACTACGCGCCCCTTGGCAATAGAGGAGTTGAAGCCATTGAAGTTGATGATAGAATATATCTTGTTATTCTTTCAGTTGGCCAGATTCCTGGGTTTGAATGGGGATATAACACGGTGGTGACTTCTTACGATATTCAAACCGGGGCTCGAGGTTCCACTTCTGCCTATGACGGAAACGCAGGTGCTCGACCCTTAGGAATATTGTCTAGGGACGGAGAGGTTTTCGTCTATGGTTTGGCCGGATTTTCAAATGAG